>NZ_BMQV01000011.1:0-97533 GCF_014648295.1 Shewanella saliphila | reverse complement strand
GCCCATGCCGCTGAATTCAACGCTAGGAGCCGGTGCGGCAACATTATCAACAGGCTGGTTATCCATCGCAGTGGCTGATGGGTTACCGGCGATATCAATCACTTGGGCGGTGACATCAACATCGGTCGCGCCTGCGGTGACAGGGACTTCGACATCCAAGCCATTGGTGAGCATGTCCGAGGTCACAGGGCCGTTAAACAATTCATTACCGTTGCCGTCAGTGACAATCAAGGTGTCGCCGACTTGCGTGCCGGTGGCAAGCGTGACAGTCGCGGTCACAGTGCCGTCAGTGCCGATCTCATCGCTGTTAAACACGCCATCGCTGCCCATGCCGCTGAATTCAACGGTGGGAGCCGGTGATGTTATATCTACAATACCATCATCGTTATCTATCGCAGTGTTACCTGCAGGGTCTGTTACTTCAGCAACTACAGTGAATCCACCTTCAGTTAAAGATTCAGGGACATCAACTTCATAAGTTCCATCAGGAAGTACAGTTGTTACGATAATTTGTTGATTTCCCTGACTATCAGTTACAGTCAATGTAACTTGACTGTCGACAGGTGCGTCAGTGCTACCTGTAATAGTAGGAGTTGTATCATTTGTCAGTTCAGGAACATCTACAGTGATAGTTGGTGGAGTAGTATCTAGGACTGCAGAGTCACTTCCTTCAGGTGATGTATTACCAGTAGAATCAACAATTACAGCAACAACTTCAATTTCTTCGCCTTCATCAGGTGCAGGTAAATCGAGATTAACATTACCATTATCAATATCATCTTGTGTTAGTACAACTTCAACTCCATTCACTATAAGGGTGTCACCAGCTTGTGCGCCGGTATCATCTAGACCAATAGTGACATTGACTTCAGTAGCTCCACCTAACTCTTCATTACTAATAAAGCCGTCATCATTAAGATCGGTATTTATGATGACTGTCGGGGCACCATCAGGTACAGGCGTTACTTCAATAGTCAGAGTTGCTGTTTCACCGGTATTGGTGGTGTAGGTGATGACAGGTACTGTACCGTTCCAGTTGTCATTTGGCGTGAAGATGTAAGATCCATCGTCATTGATGATTAGTATGCCGCCTTCAAGAGTGACTTCTGTACCCGGTTGGTACATTTCGCCTTCAACTTCAAAGCTCACGACGCTTAAATCAGAATCTGGATCGCTGTCGTTATCTAAAACGTTCCCTGTTGCAGGGGTATCTTCAGATACGGAAACAACGTCATCAACGGTGACAGTTGGATCATCAACAGGAGTCACTTCGATGGTTAAGGTCGCTGTAATACCAGTGTTGGTGGTGTAAGTGATAACTGGTACTGTACCGTTCCAGTTGTCATTTGGCGTGAAGATGTAAGAACCATCGTCATTGATGATTAGTATGCCGCCTTCAAGAGTCACTTCTGTACCCGGTTGATACGTTTCGCCTTCAACTTCAAAGCTCACCACACTTAAATCTGAATCTGGGTCGCTATCGTTACCTAACACGTTTCCTGTAGCAGGGGTGTCTTCTGATACGGTAACTACGTCATCAACAGTGACAGTTGGATCATCAACAGGGGTGATTTCAATCGTTAATGTCGCTGTTTCACCGGTGTTGGTGGTGTAAGTGATGACAGGTACTGTACCGTTCCAGTTGTCATTTGGCGTGAAGATGTAAGATCCATCGTCATTGATGATTAATATGCCGCCTTCAAGAGTGACTTCTGTACCCGGTTGGTACGTTTCGCCTTCAACTTCAAAGCTCACCACACTTAAATCTGAATCTGGGTCGCTATCGTTACCTAACACGTTTCCTGTAGCAGGGGTGTCTTCTGATACGGTAACTACGTCATCAACAGTGACAGTTGGATCATCAACAGGGGTGATTTCAATCGTTAATGTTGCCGTTTCACCGGTATTTGTCGTGTAGGTGATGGCGGGTACTGTACCGTTCCAGTTGTCATTTGGCGTGAAGATGTAAGAACCATCGTCATTGATGATTAATATGCCGCCTTCAAGAGTGACTTCTGTACCCGGTTGGTACGTTTCGCCTTCAACTTCAAAGCTCACCACACTTAAATCTGAATCTGGGTCGCTATCGTTACCTAACACGTTTCCTGTAGCAGGGGTGTCTTCTGATACGGTAACAACGTCATCAACAGTGACAGTCGGATCATCAACAGGAGTCACTTCGATGGTTAAGGTCGCTGTAATACCAGTGTTGGTGGTGTAAGTGATGACAGGAACATTGCCGTTCCAGTTTTCGTTTGGCGTGAAGGTGTAAGAACCGTCGGCATTCAGAACGAGTACGCCATTTTCTAGGGTGACTTCAGTGCCCGCAGCGTAGGTTTCACCCTCAACTTCAAAGCTGACCAGGCTTAAATCAGAATCCACATCACTGTCGTTATCTAATACGTTACCGGTAGCCACGGTGTCTTCAACAATAATATTGCTGTCATTAACCAAAACTGAGGCATCATCAAGCGGAGTAACTTCGATGGTTAAGGTCGCTGTAATACCAGTGTTGGTGGTGTAGGTGATGACAGGAACACTGCCGTTCCAGTTTTCATTTGGCGTGAAGGTATAAGAACCGTCGGCATTAAGCACTAAAACGCCATTTTCTAGAGTGACTTCGGTGCCTGCAGCGTAGGTTTCGCCTTCAACTTCAAAGCTCACTACACTTAAATCAGAGTCAACATCGCTGTCGTTATCTAATACGTTACCGGTAGCCACGGTGTCTTCAACAATGATATTGCTGTCATTGACTAAAACTGAGGCGTCATCAAGCGGAGTCACTTCGATGGTTAAGGTCGCTGTAATACCAGTGTTGGTGGTGTAAGTGATGACAGGAACATTGCCGTTCCAGTTTTCGTTTGGCGTGAAGGTGTAATAACCGTCGGCATTCAGAACGAGTACGCCATTTTCTAGAGTGACTTCAGTGCCCGCAGCGTAGGTTTCGCCGTCAACTTCAAAGCTCACTACACTTAAATCAGAGTCCACATCACTGTCGTTATCTAATACGTTACCGGTAGCCACGGTGTCTTCAACAATAATATTGCTGTCATTAACCAAAACTGAGGCGTCATCAAGCGGAGTCACTTCGATGGTTAAGGTCGCTGTAATACCAGTGTTGGTGGTGTAAGTGATGACAGGAACACTGCCGTTCCAGTTTTCGTTTGGCGTGAAGGTGTAAGAACCGTCAGCATTCAGTACGAGTACGCCATTTTCTAGAGTGACTTCAGTGCCTGCCGCGTAGGTTTCACCTTCAACTTCAAAGCTGACCACGCTTAAATCAGAATCCACATCACTGTCGTTATCTAATACGTTACCGGTAGCCACGGTGTCTTCAACAATAATATTGCTGTCATTGACTAAAACTGAGGCGTCATCAAGCGGAGTCACTTCGATGGTTAAGGTCGCTGTAATACCAGTGTTGGTGGTGTAAGTGATGACAGGAACATTGCCGTTCCAGTTTTCGTTTGGCGTGAAGGTGTAATAACCGTCGGCATTCAGAACGAGTACGCCATTTTCTAGGGTGACTTCAGTGCCCGCAGCGTAGGTTTCACCTTCAACTTCAAAGCTGACCACGCTTAAATCAGAATCCACATCACTGTCGTTATCTAATACGTTACCGGTAGCCACGGTGTCTTCAACAATGATATTGCTGTCATTGACTAAAACTGAGGCGTCATCAAGCGGAGTCACTTCGATGGTTAAGGTCGCTGTAATACCGGTGTTGGTGGTGTAAGTGATGACAGGAACACTGCCGTTCCAGTTTTCGTTTGGCGTGAAGGTGTAAGAACCGTCTGCATTCAGTACGAGTACGCCATTTTCTAGAGTAACTTCAGTGCCCGCAGCGTAGGTTTCGCCTTCAACTTCAAAGCTGATCACTGTTAATGCAGTGTCTGCATCTGTGTCATTACTGAGTACATTACCTGAAGCAACTTGGTCTTCTGCGATCGTAATTGCATCGTTAACTAAAACTGATGGGGAATCATTTTCACCTAGGCCTTCTTCCTGGATTTCAGCTGTTGGGGTAGCTAAAGCGCCAGTCGTGTCATAACCATTAGAGGCTAATGTTTCGTTAGCATCTCTTGATACTGCGATATATCCAAAATCACCTGGATTGGCAGTTGGGGTGCCAGCAGCGGTTTCAGGTAATTCTTCAGTAGGGTCTTCGCCAGCTGCGATTAAATCTTGCAGGGCTTCAATTTCGTCTAATGTTGCCTGGTCTACAGTTTGCTCTGGGGTGGCTTCTGCATCATTGATGGCATTGGCAATCGATTCATCTAAAGGCGTTTCAGCACTGTTAAAAATGGTGCCATCATCAAAAGTAATCACGAAGTTGATATCGTCACTACTTGTCACAGTCGCTCCAGCTGGCACCATTTGTCCCAACTGAAGCTCTGTGGTGTCATTATTGATGGTCATGGTTACTTTGCCTTCTGAGGCAGAAAGTATCCCATTTTGTGATGTTTTAATCGATTCCATGGAAGCTCCCAACAGCTTAGATATATCAGGTAATTAATACGTAAGTATGTGTGATCTAGGTCAAAATTGATAAATTAAAAATAATTTAACTACAATCTAACAATTTTATCATTTACCCGCTAGGCAGTCAATTTTTTGACGTAACAGTTTTGTTAAATTAAGTGATTGAAAAATTGATAATTTACATTAATGGATTACGTAAGAAATGTCGATTCTATAAGGGGTGTAGATATGTAGTTTGTAAATTTATATCGGCAGAAATGGAAATTATTTGAATAAAAAACCCGCAAAAAGCGGGTTATTTAATTAGACGAGTGCAATTAATACTAAAGTATTACATAGCGTTGGCTGCTTTGCGATAGTTTTGGTTTGCAGCGCTATTTTCTCCTAATTGCTCTTGAATTTGGGCAAGAGATAACCACGATTGATGTGTCGGAGCAATTCTGCAAACATTTTGCCAATGAATTTTGGCCTGTTTTGCATCGCGCTGTTGCATAGCTAACTTAGCTAAACACATTTGATAATCGGCGTCATTTTCATGAGTTGATTCTAAGCGAGCTAATACATTACGAATATCGGTGTCATCGGCACTAACAAGTTCAGGTAAGGCCTCAAATAGGATAGCTGATGGTGCGGCTTTTAATTGTTTACTCAATAACTTTAATGCTTGAGCTTGGCGATTGAAGCCGTTTAAGCCATGGGCATAAGTCACGAGTAATGTATCTTGTTTACGGTCGCTTTTGCTTAACCATTGCCAACATTTTTCTAATTCTGCTTCAGATGTTTTAGCCGCATCTGCGAGTAAAATGGTGTTTGTTTTTACGCTGAGTGTTTGTAATTCAACATCATTTAAAAGTTTGCGTTTAACTATGATGGGCAATAATAATTTTAGTGCCTGCCAGTCTTGCTGTTGTTGATACAAATCAATAGCCAGTTTGAGTACGGGCTCACTGCTTTTACTCGTCGGTTCGAGCTTGTCTACAATAGCTCTTGCTTGTGCTAACTCACCTTGTTTAATGAAATAACGCGCTCGAGAAGTGTTTACTGCCGTTTTAGCGACAGGGCTCTTTTCGGCTTGGGTTAAGTAATGATCGCGGGCTGTTGTTTTACCTTGATGATGCGCTGCACGCGCTGCGGCAAATAAATTCAACAAAGGTATTTCACCTTGTTGTGCACCTTTGGCCATGGCGGTTTCTGCAGCGGGCCAATTTTCTTCAGCAATAGCTAGAGCACCAACTAAGGTATGTTTTTTAGCGGCTTTTTGGCGCCATTTAGTGGGTAAATAGCGGCTGTTAAGTGCTAGGTTGAGCAATAACATGATTGCCCACTCAAGTAGTTGCAGGACAAAGTAAAATACAATTAACCCGACAACGGCTGCAACCAGGCTTGTTTCTATTTGATACTCACCGATAGCAATATAAACATAACCACTTTGGCCAATAATCAATGGGCTAAGACACAAACCCACTAATATGAGTAATACAAACACTAAGACTTTGATCATTGTGTCAGTTCCTCCACAGGCATAATTTCACCATAGGTCACCAATTGCTGTAGCAAAGGAGATGCTTGGAACTTATTCAAGGTTACTTTTTCAATTTTGACACGAGCTAATTTATCTAACGCTTCGATTGTGTCCTTTGTTTTTGCATCTGACACATCAAAATATTGTTGCAGCCATTTATCAGCTAACGCAATAGATTGTTTGTAGTTGGCTTGATCGAAGCGATATAAGGCCAATTGTGCTTGAAGTAATTTATTACGAATATTTTCAACTAAATACCACTGTTGCTCTGGTGATAATAAAGGTTCTAAATCAGTTGTACGCTTGCGGATGGTGACAAAACCATCTGTAAGATCATGCCAAGTACGCGCTAAGTTTTGTTGCCAATCGTCAACCGAATCACTGATAGGCTGATTATCTGTTTTGTCGGCAAAGTCTTCATTAACACGATTAAGCGGTAAGGCGGTTAACTGGCTAATCACTGTATCTAATTCGAAAATAGTATTGGTGATGTCAGTGGTTTTTAAGGCCTTTACTCTGGTTATATCGTCGGCTAAGGCTTTACGTAAATGAGTTAATGCGGGGTCTTTCATCGCGCTTATCCGCTCATCTGCTGATTGCAATAAACCAATTGCAGTTTGTGGATCATTTTCTAGCCACAACTTACGGCCCGCCATACGGACTAAATATTCAGCCTCAGATGCCATCCAATGGTTAGGGCTACGCTGGGCTATTACCGCTACACGCTCTTGTAATAACTTACTTGATTGCTGAAGTTCAGCTAATTTTGAATAAGCTTTGGTGTCGTTTAATTGTTGTTTTTCAAGGGCAGTAAGACGTTTATTACTGTCCATCGAAATCTGTTGTAAATCGTATTTTAAAGACTGATTTTTTTTGGCTTGTTCAGAGATGCTTTTATCGAATTGACTCTGGTTGCCATCTTGTTTGTCCAATTGCAAATAAAGCCAATAGCATGCAGCAATGGCAATGATTGCAATAATTAAGCTGAATAGTACCCCAAGGCGGATCCACCACGAGCTTTTCTTCGCCTGGCGACGGTTGTTATTAACCGGAGTGCTTTTGGTTTGTGTGTTTTTAGGCGGAGTGTCATTGGTTGATTTGTTGACCGTGCTGTCTTCTTGGGTGTCAGCTGGTTTTTCTGTTGGCGCTGTTGTTGGAGAAATGACTTTCTCATCCTTGTCTGCTGGCGAGTTTGGATCTTTTTTATTGTTTTCCATGAACAGTCCTTGAAAGCAAAAATACAACCAATAAAAGCTATGTTATTTAATGCGCGTCAACGCTAATTAACAACATTATAACAAATTAATACCCAGACTTGTTAATGTTGCTTGAGTATTTGCCCCATTTGCATTGGTAATATGGTTCAAACCCAAAGCGTTAGCTTGTATTTCGACGCGGCTACTTGGGACTATGATATGACATGAACGTAGCCATGCAAATAATTCTTTTGGCACAAGGGCAACTAAATTGGATAATATTTCGCCGCTAGTGATCACAATGGTGTCAATTCCGAAAGATTGCCATTGGCGACAAATGTCGTGTCCATCAAGTTTAGGGAGTGTGCGTTGATATACCTGCCAGTAGCTTACTTTGGCGCCACGCTGGGTTAATTGCTCTGCTAAGGTTTCACGACCGCCTACACCACGTACAATAATAAAGCTTTGATTTTTCACGTGTTGTAATTCGGCCAAAGATAACAGACCTTCACTGTCTTGACTGTTGTCTGGCGAGGTTAGTGCATTAATATTGTGCAGCGCTAAACTGTCGGCTGTCGCTTGCCCTACAGCAAAGTAACGGCAGTGAGTCGGGAACGGATGTGCTAATTTTTTAGCCGCAAAATCAACTGCATTGGTACTGATAAATAATAAATTGTCAGTACAACTGAGGCAAGAGTCGGAGAGTTGTTCAGTGGTTTCTACAACGGCTAGAAGGGGGGTAACAAAATAAGCAACGTCACGTTGTGACAGTTGCTCTTCCATTGCTTGATTACGCCCTTGCGGGCGCGTTAACAAGACTTTCATGGTCTATTATCTTGATGATAAAAGATTAGCTAGCATATACGGCATCTAAAATTGTTTTAGCGCCGCGGCTTAATAGGTCATCTGCCAATGCTTGTCCTAAACTCACCGCATCAGTTTTTGCACCCGATACAGTGCCATTAATCACTTCGCTGCCGTCAGGGTTACCCACTAAACCACGTAGCGTTAATTCGTCACCGTTAATTTCAGCAAAAGCACCAATAGGAACCTGACAACCGCCTTCTAGGCGAGTGTTCATTGCACGCTCAGCTAACACTCTGTAACGTGTTTCTAGGTGCTCTAATGGTGCAAGTAATGCCTTTACTCGTTCATCATCTGTACGGCATTCAATACCAACAGCACCTTGACCGTTAGCGGGTAAAGATTCTTCAGCAGAGATAAAGCTTGCGATACGTTCATTAAGTTTTAAACGAATAAGACCTGCAGCAGCAAGAATAATGGCATCATAGTCACCGCTGTCTAGCTTGGCTAAACGCGTACCCACATTGCCACGTAAGTCTTTAATGACTAAATCAGGGCGTGCAGCACGAATTTGGCATTGACGACGTAAGCTAGAAGTACCCACAACAGCACCTTGAGGAAGCTCACTAATGGTTTTGTAAGTATTAGAAACAAATGCGTCACGAGGGTCTTCGCGTTCACAAATCACTTCTAAGCCTAAACCTTCAGGAAAATCGACCGGCACATCTTTCATTGAGTGCACAGCAATATCAGCACGGTTTTCAAGCATAGCGACTTCAAGTTCTTTAACAAACAAGCCTTTACCACCGACTTTTGCTAAAGGCGTATCTAAAATTACATCGCCTTTAGTGCTCATCGGCAAAAGCTCGACGCGTAAACCAGGATGAATACGTTCAAGTTCTGCTTGAACAAATTCTGCTTGCCACATAGCCAGTGGACTTTTGCGTGTTGCAATACGAATTACATTTTCAGACATGTTAATAGATCCAATCAGATAGCCTTATTTAGCTAATGCTATCATTGCCAAAGCCTTGATGTAATATATGGATGCTAATTGTTTGAAGTCGGTAGCGGTTATTTAACTCAAATTCGCTCAAATGTTTGATTTAAAGTACTAGCGAAATGAATAATTAATGCTACGATGATCACATAATTGGTAAGTTTGTGATGTTCAATTGACTTCTGATAGTGATAAATTCAAATTCTAAAAATAAAACGTGTATCTAGGTTTTTGTATATATCGCATGAAGAAATAAGGAAATAGGCTTTGACGACCCTCTCTACAGGTTATCAACAAGGATTAGCGCACCAACTCAATAGTATTCGCTTGGCTCGAGTGTTGACTGTGCTGCCCCGCACCCAACAGCACTTATTTAACATTATTCCTTTATTACTCAGTTGCCATCATCAGGATTTACCTGGCGTAATCAACTCAAAAACACCTTGCGGTATTGAAGGGTTTTCTCTCTCAGATAAAATCAAAAATGCTTGTGCTGAGTTATCACTGGCCATTCCTCAAGATGGTGCGTTACAACATATCGATACTGATATTGCTTTTGACGGTGTCTATGCCATGGGCAGCACTGCCAGTTTTGGCCAACATTTCAAAAGCGATGTTGATGTATGGGTCGTGTATAAACCTCACTTAACTCAAAGCGAACTCAATTTAATTAGCCACAAAAATGCATTGTTAACCCAATGGTTTGCTGGGTTTGATTTTGAAGTTAATTTTTATCTTGTTCACCCGCAACAATTTATACAATCCAACGCATTTGATAGTAATCAATCTCTCGGGTTAGAACATAGTGGCACTAGTCAGCATTGGTTATTACTTGAAGAGTTTTACCGCTCACACATTTGTTTAGCCGGCAAAACGGTTGCATGGTGGCCCAATCCCCATTGTGATGGCAACACACGTGACCCACAGTTATTGTATTTAGGTGATATTGAGTCACTACCCGCAGCAGAATATTTTGGTGCATCATTATGGCAACTCTATAAAGGCTTAAATAAGCCTCATAAAGCATTGTTAAAAGTGTTGCTACTTGAGACTTATGCATCTGAATATCCGCAGACAACATTGATTACCCAACAAATTTGGCAACTGTGTGAACAAAACAATTTTAACAGCGATAATGACGCATATTTATTGTTATACCAGAGGATTGAGGCTTACTTACTGGCGCAAGGTGATACAAGTCGTTTAGAAATTGTTAGACGTTGCTTTTATTTGAAATCGGGCGTGATGTTGTCGCAAGCGCCTGGTAAAAGTGGCACCGATTGGCGTTTAGTCAAAATAGCCGGCCTCGTTAAAGCGTGGCGTTGGAGCCCAGAGTTAATTGCGACACTAGATAACAGCCCTCACTGGCATGCCGGACAGTTAAAATGGTTTAACCAACAACTGAGTGAGTTATTGCTTGTCAGTTATAAAAACTTACTCCAATTTGCTTCCAAACAGGCGTTAAGTGATAGAATGCGAGTTGAAGAACTCGGCTTGTTAGCAAGAAAACTGCATAGCTACTTTAGCGATGATGACCATATATTACAGCCTCTTAATCGACTGTGGAGCATTAGCACCACCGAGAAAGCGCTCACAGTGCGTTATTGTGAGTCAACGGCTCGATTTTACCTTTATCGTCAGCCCCAATCTGAAATTGCAGCATCTGTTACCCCAAGCGATCTATTAAAAGAGGTTGATGACGGTCTTATTATCCATCAAGCAGACAATGTATGCAGTTTAGTTGCTTGGTCGGTAATGAATGGAATCGCTACCGCTGATACCACTTGGTCACAAATTGGCAGAGGCCATCGCCGGGCAAGTAAGTTGGCTTATTTATCGCGTAAATTAATGCCGGTGTTACACAATGTGCCGATGGTGTCTAAGCGACATTTGTGTGAACCCTGGTATTACCAAAAAGTCGTGTTAGTGGTGAATGTTGATTACGACCCAACCGGGCAGTGGCAAGGTCAGGAGTTGATGTTTGATTATATTGACTTAAATATTTTGTCGTTTGGCCGCGATAAAACCAATATGTTGTCGTCAGTCGCGGTCGTGTGCTTAAACAGCTGGGGTGAGTGGCAAAGCCACCGTTTTGATGGGGATACGGCATTATTAGAAGCCATTTCGTTTGTGATTTTAGGGCTTAAACGCTCAGATGATAAAGTCGACTTATCGATTATCAGTTGTTCTGCAAAATTAAAACAGCCAATATTCAACCAGCTTAAATCATTATTATTGCGTTGTTATGGTTTAATGAAAAAGGTAAGTCAAACCAATACATTAATGCATCAAGTTACCATTGGCGAGCATCGATATGGTATGTACTTTAACTCCCTAGGGATGATGTATCGTAAAATTGATACCGCGGTGAAAAGAGATTTAGTTGAAAACCTGGTGTTAGCCAGACCAGAACTGGTAGATGATCCTTATGCGAGTGTCCCATCGATTATTCAGCAGTTTGTTGCGCTGGGAGCCAAGCAATATTTTCTGCGTGAGCGCACGAATACCTTAGATGTATTTATCGTTGATGAACATAACCGCTTAACTCAACTAGAGTATCAGCAGACCACTATGAAAAGTTTTGTTGAAAAAGAAAGTCATTCATACGTATTCGATGGCCAAAAACAGCGTTTGTCGGTGTTTAATATGCCGCAATTTTTCCAGCTGTTGCGCGTTGAAGGTGAGCTAACTGTTATCCCGTTTGGGTTGTCAAATGATGAAATGGGGTCGGCTTTTTAACCGCCCCATTTAGGTAAGATGCGTGCGTTAAGCCTTAATGTCTAACACTATACCGCTTTGCTTTTTGATTGAATCAATTACAAAAGGCATAAATTCTAGGCTGTTACGTGTATCAAGCCATTTACCGTCGTTATAGTTAAAATGAAAACCACCAAACTTAGTCGCGATCCAAATTTCATGAAGCGGTTCTTGTTTGTTAATCACAATTTGCGAGCCATCTTCAAATGACAATTGCAACACGTTACCGCTTGCATCAATATCAACATCAGCATCTTGGTCGTCAATTGCTCGTTCAACCGCGTTGTCAATCTCGCCAAACATTTCATCTGCTAACCGGTGAAACTCAGTATCTGTCATAGCCATGCATTTCTATCCTTTGCTTTCTGCGTTATGAATGCGATTATAAGACCATTATTCATTAGATGCACAGATGTTGAGAAAAATGAGACTGCTTTTATTTATTATGCTTGCTAGCCTATTCGTAACCGCATGTGGTCAAAAAGGGGATTTATACAAATCTCCCGAGCCAGTGGACAATAAAGTTGCCCCGCAACCTGTCAGTGCCAATGTGGCTGATAAAACGCTAGCAACCGACGAACAAACCTCAATTTCACAACAAGAATAGCTTTTTTAAGGAACCGCATTTTGGATTACTTTTCTTATCAAGACGATGCTTTGTTCGCAGAAGACTGCGATGTAGCACAGCTGGCAAAAGTGCATGGCACGCCTCTATATATTTATTCGCGGGCAACCTTAGAGCGTCATTGGCATGCATTTAATAATGCAGTGGCCGAGCATCCTCATCTTATTTGTTACGCAGTAAAGGCTAATTCAAATTTAGCGGTACTCAATGTGCTTGCGCGTTTAGGCAGTGGCTTTGATATTGTCTCTGGTGGTGAGTTGTCTCGTGTACTTAAAGCGGGTGGCGACCCGCAAAAAGTGGTGTTTTCTGGCGTAGGAAAAACCATCGCCGAAATGGAACAAGCACTGCAAGTTGGCATTTATTGCTTTAACGTTGAGTCCAGCGCAGAACTTGAACAGCTTAATGACGTTGCAGGTCGCTTAGGTAAAGTGGCTCCGGTGTCATTGCGAATTAACCCAGATGTTGATGCGGGCACCCATCCTTATATTTCTACCGGGCTTAAAGAAAATAAATTTGGCATCGCGATGGATGAAGCCGATACAGTTTTTGCCCGCGCAGCAGCGCTTCCGCATTTGCATGTTAAAGGGGTAGATTGCCATATTGGATCACAGTTAACTGAGCTTAAGCCATTTTTAGACGCCATGGATCGTATGCTGGCGTTAATTGACCGCTTAGCGAGCCAAGGTATTGTGATTGAGCACTTTGACGTAGGTGGCGGCTTAGGGGTGACTTATAATGGGGAAACTCCGCCACATCCAGATGCTTATGCAGCCGCATTGCTTGAACGTTTAGGTGGTCGGCCACTTAAATTAATTTTTGAACCTGGGCGCGCTATTGCAGCTAATGCAGGTATTTTTGTTACCCAAGTGCTGTCTTTAAAAGAAAACAGCGACAAACGTTTTGCGATTGTAGACGGCGCAATGAACGATCTTATTCGCCCATCGCTATACAGTGCTTGGCAAAATATTATTCCAGTTCAACAAACTGATGCCGCTACGTATGCTTATGATATTGTAGGTCCAGTATGCGAAACGGGTGACTTTTTAGGTAAAGACAGGCAGTTAGCGGTAAAAGCTGGCGATTTGTTAGCCGTCCGCTCGAGCGGGGCTTATGGATTCGTGATGTCATCAAACTATAATTCACGTCCGCGAGTGGCTGAAGTGATGGTTGATGGCGATAAAGATGTCGTGGTGCGTCAACGCGAAACCATAGAGCAGCTTTGGCAGGGCGAGCACCTGCTACCGTAAATCAAATAATCGTCGGTATAACGTTTTATAAGGAAACTTTAGTGATCCATTTCACCAAGATGCATGGGCTAGGCAATGATTTTATGGTTGTCGATGGCGTAACACAAAATGTGTTTTTTTCGCCTGAGCAAATTCGACGCCTTGCCAATCGAAATTTTGGAATTGGGTTTGATCAATTATTATTGGTTGAGCCGCCTTATGATCCAGATTTAGATTTTCATTATCGTATCTTTAATGCCGACGGTAGCGAAGTTGAACAGTGTGGCAATGGTGCACGCTGTTTTGCGCGTTTTGTTAGAAACAAAGGCCTGACACAAAAGAATAAAATTAATGTGAGTACCAGCTCAGGTAAAATTACCTTGCGTATTGAGCGTGATGGCAATGTGACCGTTAATATGGGTGTACCAGTTATCGAACCGAGCCAAATTCCGTTTAAAGCCAAAAAAAGCGAAAAAACCTATTTATTACAAACGCCAATGCAAACCTATTTGTGTGGGGCGATTTCAATGGGTAATCCACATTGCGTGCTTCAGGTTGACGATGTTCAAGAGGTCAATGTAGACGAAATTGGTAGCAAATTAACCCGCCATGAACGCTTTCCAAAAGGTGTGAATGTTGGCTTTATGCAAATTGTTACTCCGGGGCACATTAAATTGCGAGTATACGAGCGCGGTGCAGCCGAAACCTTAGCGTGTGGTACGGGGGCATGTGCCGCCGCCGCTGTGGGGCAGTTACAAGACAAATTAGCAAAGCAGGTTAGAGTCGACTTACCTGGTGGCAGCTTAGTCATTAATTGGGAAGGCGAGGGCAAGCCACTGTGGATGACCGGCCCAGCTGAACATGTATACGATGGACAAATACAATTATGAGTGACATTACTTCTGACATTGCCTCTGATATTACCGACATGGCAGATGACAACCAGCATACTGTGAGCAGTTCACAGGCAAAAGATATCAATGCCATTGGCCATGATTTAGGGGCTGAAATGCTCACGAATATGCGGCAACGTCCTTTTGATGAAGCCCTTATTCGCGAGTACTTGCTAGATAATCCAGACTTTTTTAATCGTTACCCTGAGCTGTTAGTGGCTATGCGTGTCCCACATGCAGAGCGTGGCGCTGTGTCGTTAGTGGAACGCCGGCAAGAGTTGCTACGTCAACGAGTCAGTGAACTAGAAGAAGAAATAACTTCACTGATGAAAATTGCCACTCATAATGAAAGAATATTCAATTTTAATAATGAGTTATCTTTTAAGTTACTTGCCAGTAACGACTTAGGTGAACTGCGGCAAGCTTTGTCTGAAGGTTTAAAAGGTGAGTTTGGTTTCAGCCATGTTAGATTAATAACCGTGCATGACATTGACAGCGAATTAGCCAATATTTGGCGGCATCGTTTGCAAGGTGGCTATTATTTTGGTCGCTTAACCCAATCAGAGTCGTCTCGATTATTTGGTGGTGAAATTGGCTCTGTGGCATTAACTAAATTGTCAGACGACAATGGCCAAGTTATTTTTGCTATTGCCAGTAAAGATCCCGCTCACTTTCACCCCGATATGGACTCATTATTGTTTAGCCAATTACGCGATTTATTAGACCATATACTGCCGCAATTATAATTGAGAGCCTGCCCAATGAAGCAAATAGACTGGCTAGAGACCTATCGCCAATATCTGACTTCAGAGCGGCAGTTATCAACCTATACTGTGCGTAATTACTTGTTCGAATTACGCAGAGTCGATAGCCAATTAGGTGACCACGTAGCACTTGTCGTTGTGACTCGCGAGCAACTGCAGTCAGTTATTGCTGGGCTGCACCGCAAAGGGCTAAGCCCGCGGTCTTTGTCTTTATGTTTGTCATCAATTAAGCAATTTTTTGATTTTTTACTGCGCGAAGGTGTAGTGAAAGTAAATCCTGCTCAAACACTTAGCGCCCCGAAACAAAACAAACCTTTACCCAAAAATATGGATGTTGATTCTGTCAGCCATTTATTGTCTATTGAGGGCGACGATCCTCTTTGTCTGCGCGATAAAGCCATGATGGAATTGTTTTACTCCAGCGGTTTACGTTTGGCTGAATTAGCAAACTTAGATTGTACAGACATTCAGTTTGATCAAGCCGAAGTGAAAGTGATGGGTAAAGGCAGTAAACAACGCATTGTGCCGATTGGTAAAATGGCGCTAGCGGCAATTCAACACTGGCTCAGTTGTCGTGAGCAATTGCCGCATGCTGAGGCTGGAGACGCGCTGTTTATTAGCACTCAAGGTAAACGTTTGTCACATCGGAGCATTCAGGCGCGGATGAACAAATGGGGTCAAGAGCAGGCTATGTCAGTAAAAGTTCATCCGCATAAGTTGCGCCATTCGTTTGCAACCCATATGCTTGAATCAAGCCAAGATTTACGCGCAGTGCAAGAATTACTCGGACACGCTAATTTATCGACGACACAAATTTATACCAGTTTAGACTTTCAACACCTCGCAAAAGTGTACGACGGCGCGCATCCAAGAGCGAAAAAAGACAGGGGAAAATAATGACATATCAGCAACCAGCCGCTTCAATTACCCAGTATCAACGCTTGCAACCTTTTAAAGCCATTAGTTTCGATTTAGATGACACGCTGTACAACAATTTACCTTACGTGACCCACGCAAGTGAGCAGTTATTTGCGTTAATGAACACTCACTTCCCTGCCACTTCAACGTGGAGCTCTGCCCAGTGGCAACAGCTTAAACATCATTTGTTTACGTTGCGTCCTGAGCTGGCTAACGATACTACAGCTGCGCGATATGCCATGCTTCATCAAGGCTTATTGCAGTTTGGTTATTCAGAAATACAAGCTAGCCAGGGTGCGCAAATGGGCATGGACTGTTTTCATCACCATCGCAGTGACTTTACCATCGCGCCTGAGGTATTGGCGGTGTTGTGCAAGCTTGGTCAACGCTATCCTCTCGTTGGGATTACCAATGGCAATGTCGACGCCAAACGCATTGGCTTAAGTGATGTGATGCAATTTGTATTGCACCCAGGCCATGGCGTAAAAATGAAACCGCATAGTGATATGTTTACCTTGGCATGTCGACAACTTGCCATTGAACCATCACAATTACTGCATATTGGCGATCATCCCTCATCGGATATTGCAGGGGCTAAAATGGCAGGGTGTCAAAGTATGTGGTTAAATCCATGCATGCAACAGCGTCATAAAAAAGCCCAAACTGTATTACCACATGTTGAAATAAACCAGTTAGATTTGCTGCTTGAGTTTTTATAACGATTGCTGAATAACGACGGCATAAGGTCAATAGGTCGTGTAGATTGAACTATTGTATGGTTAGGGCTTAAGCCCTTTTGCCGTAGGGCGGTTTAGCTCAATGCCTGCTTTTAGGCTCATTTGCTCCACTTGTTCACGACTGGCGTGCATGTCCGCATCACCAACTCGAAAATATGTCCCGCTGTATGGGTCGGTGCCGACATAGATAGGCCTGAGTTTTACCTCAACACTGGGAACGTGAATACGGATCAGTTTTTTCGCCATGATTTCGATAATTTGTACATCTGTTGGCGCTAAAATATTGTGACTGATTTTTTTAGGATCATTTAAAATGGCCCAGATTTCACTGAGCATTGGCATGGGATTAACAATCCCCTCGATAGTAAATTCCCCCTGATGCTCTTTCACCCCTAAAATGATTTCGCCACCTAACGTATTGGCAAAGGCACTGTAGCTTTCCCACATACCTTCAGGCAGTTTGCCGTTGCCATCACGGCCGCCGGCTAACTTAAATTCTACTTGAGCAGATTCTTGTAAGTTAGCAATGTCATCTAACGCAAATGTAGGGTAATGATGTGGCGACATAGTGACTCCATGTAATTTGCAAACAGATAATGTCACTTTGGGCCTGTTGATCTTTCAAGGTTGTTTTTAACTCGAACAACATTTAACCAGAAAAGATTCAGCAGACCCTTAGAACTATAGCTAAAAAATGGAAGAAATTCCTGGCTGTTGAGGGCTATCAATAAACCGTTAGGCAGCGATAAAAATTATCGCGCTAATTGATTACAATGATTGTAAGTCTAACGTTTTTGAAAACAATAGTGTGTCTTCAACATCGATATGTGCTTGTAAATCGGTGTCAAATTCTGCCAGAGTGCGATAGCACGTTTTCCAGGTGCTGCAAGCGCCTTCTGGAGGAGTGTAATTATTGGTGATTTGCCTAATAGTTTGCAGAATATGCTCGGCATTATCATGTTCATGCTGCATCATTTTTATTGGGTTCCCAACATGACCAAAACAGCAGGTTGATGGTTGGCCTAAACTTAACGATCTAATTGCAGGAAATAAAATCCGCTCTTCTTTCATCAAATGAGGCATGAGTTCGGCAATTAATTGGTTTACGGCGTGTGCAAGGGGTTTTATTTCACTGTGGTCATTGCCATGGGCGTGGACCATTTTTTCGGTGTATTCGACGAGCAATGGGGCGGTATCACGAATGTATTGATGGTGAGTGGCTTCAATGTGGTCAATTAAATCGATCAAAGACAACTGTTGCAATGCGGGTAACGCGTATTCAGCTAACATGGCTTTTCCGAAGATACACTAAGTGACATGCATTTTATTCGCACCTTAAATTCGACTCAAATGATTACCCTAAAGTTGTTAGCAAACTCACATTATTAGCTTAATTGATACCTTATCACCTGCAGGTTTCATCGTTGTTGAGAGGTTCACTTAATATCTCATCGCTCACCTGTTGCTGCGACAACATGCCGCCAACCCGCAATAAAGTCTGTTGCCAGCATAGCAAGCCTCGATGATCCATACTCGGTTGCGATAAAGCCTGTGGCGTAAGCCATTGCTTACTCGCTAAGTCGAAGCGGTATTGATAGTTACCGGGCTCACTTGGTTGACCGTTATAGCCAATACCTGAATAGTTATAGGGATTATCACTGCCACCTATAAAGACGATTTGGCCACCTTTTAGCGTCATAATACCTGTAGCAGCCATACGATAATGCGCTGTTGGCTGGCTTGCGGATTGCCCCAAGGGTAGATTTGCAATTGAGTAATGCGGCAATAATTGCCAATCAATGCGTAAGTGGTTACTAGAGTTAATCTCGCCGAATAAACACACGGGTGATGCTTTATAGCTGCGACGTGCATTAATATTTGGCTGTACTGTGACCCCATCGCACAAGACGAGCTGATTATCGACTATGCCTACAGCCTGACCAAATACTGCTGGCGCAGGGATAGGGCTGGCTTGCGCCCAGGAGTCGGTTTGGGTGTCATACACTTGAACTAAATTAACATTGCCGTCGTTGTGCCAACCGCCAAACAGATAAATATAACGTTGCTGATAGGTGGCTGCAGTGGTGTCATCAACCGCAACAGGCATATCGGCAATACGTTGGTAATTGTTGCTATTGATGGAGTATTGATAGTTGTCTACAGTGCTTATTTCATCATGATTTTCAGCCACGGTATACCCACCAAATACATATGCATGCTCTTTTATGCCCACTGCAATAGCCGCTAAGCGACCAGAAAGCGGCGCGACATGTGGTACCGCTTTTATCGATTGCCATTGAGCCGTGGGGCGATTGATGGGTAATGCCCACGCCAAGTTATGCACATCTTGATAATCTTTGCCTTTACCTAAGCCCATAAAACTTAGTAAATACGTTTGTTCGTCGCTATGTACCATGGCGACCGCGTTATTGCTCAAGGCTTGAGGTAAAGGCGTTATTTGAGTAGCGTAGAGCGGCGCAGATAGCATCACGACTGACCATATACATACTTTACGCAAATGCTTAATAACCGGTTTAAAAGTTAGATAATGAGGTTTAGTTAAGCGTGGCATGAAGTCAGTCCTGTGTTGATATGTGACGAGTACAGTAGATTATTGAGTGTTAAATTAAGGCCTAATGCCTTTGCCCATGCGTATTTCAATTGTCTGTATATATGGCGCTTTTTTGTTATCTGGGCCATTTTTCTCGACAATAATATACCAATCAAAGCCAAGTTGCTCGGTTAGTGTAGACGCGTGAGTTTGTGCATAAACCAGTAAATCTGCTTTGTGGTTACTGGTGATGCTGAGCAGGTAGTAATTATCGGTAATTTTGCGTTCAAGGTAACGATAACCTTCTGCTTGTTTATATTGCGGTGCAGCAGTTGTGCTGCCACAACCACTGAGCACTACAAGGATGAGTAGCGAACCAAGTAAGCCGCTAAGTAATTTAACCGCAGTGTACATTTTTACTGCCCTCTGGCTAATTGATTCAGGGCTTGTTGCTCTTGTACCAGCGTTAATGGCGCATCGGCAATGAGCTGGTCTAGCGCGTCATCTAAGGCTGAGTCACCGCTTGCGGTTTGATATTGGGCCTGATGATCAGGATTGACGGTATATTCCACACTGGCGACTTGTTGCCATTGCCCTTGTTGCTCACAGGCTATGGTACTGCTTTGCTGTGAATTATCTTGCCTCGCATATTGGCGGCACAATTGGCCTTGAGGATTGTAAAAGCTGAGCTGGATTGTCATTACGCTGTCGTCATCGAGCATGGTTTCAATACCACTTGGCAGGTGGTTAAGTGGCTCGTTAATGTCGTCAGGTAATAATGAATTATTTTGAGCGGCAAGGTCAGTTTGGCTTGGTGAGTCGATTTGATAGATGCCATACCCTGCGATAAGCGCTATTACGGCAACGGCAGCTGCATATTGTTGAACGTGTTGTTGTGCTTTACGCCACCAGGGAAACGCAACAACGTTGTCGGTCACTGGATTGTCAGCCGCTGATTCAGCATCGGCTAATAATACTTGTGTGGCAGCCGGAATAGGCTGTTGGTCAATGGCCTGATAATGCTCTAGCACCATAGCATCAACCATTGCCAGTTCGGCAAGTCGCTCTGCAATATCTTCATTATCGACAAGTGCCATTCTAACCTGCTCCATTTCATGCTCAGGTAATTCGGCATCTAAAAAGGCGGATAAGGTTTCATCGCTTAGGTTCATGCCATGCTCCCGTTGGGTTGTTTAAAAAAGCTGACCATATTGGCTCTTGCTCTGGCTAGGCGGCTCATAATGGTACCGGTAGGAATGGCCAATACATCAGCCGCTTCACTGTAACTCATCCCCTGTACCGCAATTAACGATAGCACTTCACGTTGATCATCCGATAAGCTGTTCATGGCCTGATTAACTTCACTGAGTGTTATGTCGTTAATCATATCGGCTTCACCGTCGCTGTAGTTTTCAGCTTGTAGTTCGGGCTTTTGGGTTGCCTCGGTGCGTACTTTTTGTGAGCGATAATCGTCAATCCATTGATTACGGCATACTTTAAATGCCCATTTTAGCAGGGGTACATCTTCTGGTGGTGGCGACTTAAGGATGCGCAGTAGCGTATTTTGCACTAAGTCATCGGCATCAGGCATTGATCCGGTTAATGAGTAGGCAAAGCGTCTTAATGCTGGCAGCAATGTGGTTAATTCTGTCTTCATGTTTTAAGTTAGCCTTAACGTGGTACTTATAGGGATAACGAGCCAATAGATTATTTATTCCAGTCGAGAGGGAATTTTTTATTGTTGTCAGACGTTTTAATGTTACACACTATACGCCAAGCTAGGTAAATCAATGAGAGTAATGAAAAAATATACACTGACATTATTAGGCTTAGCCTTTGTGCCTTGGGTGGCTACAGCCCAGTTATTACCTATTACTCAGTTGCCTGACACCATTGTGGATCACCTTGATCGCAGCGTAAACCGTAATGCTGAGCGCCTACAAGAATTAAAACAACAACGCTTAATTGAGCAGCAATTGCAAAAAACACTCGCGATTAAAGCCCAGCTATTAGACCCGCTACTGCAATTACCTAGCGTGTTACCCATATTAGATACCCGTAAACAGCTCGTGTGGAATGAGGTTGAAGTTGAACTTGGGCAACGCGCGGTTGAACGAGAATGGCTGTTACTATTATCAGAAAATCAATGGCAGCAAGTACTCGAGGTGATGCCTGCATTAAGTCAGTACGTACAAACTAACAAAGGCTTAGATAGCTTAGATTTACAATTGATTAAATTGCGAGTTCCAGAGTCTCTAGACAGTAAACACATGTTGCGCCAACAATTGCCTGCACTGCTCGCGCCTTATTTAAGCCGTAATTTTATTTACCAGCCGCAAACTCAAACGGCTGAATCCATAACAATGCCCCCACAAGCAGCAATAAAAGTTGAGAACAACATGCCTGCTGCCATGTGCGAATTACCTATTTCGTTGGGTATGGTCGATACAGCCATTAACCCCAAACACAGCGCCTGGCCGAATATGACTGAGCGTTTTGCCTTAATTCAACAACACTTTTTACCTGCCGATATCGCCACTTCATACAGCCATGGCACAGCCGTAGCAGGTGTTTTGGCTGGTGCAAACGATGGGTTGAGCCCATTATTGCCATCACTTACCTTGTACAGTGCAGGGGCGTTTTATGCCCAAAATGAATACCAACAAGGGGCTACATTAGACAGTATTCTTCAAGCATTAAATTGGTTAGTGGCACAGCAAAGTCGGGTGATCAATATGAGTTTAACGGGGCCAGATAATCCGGTATTAACCGAGGTAGTGTCGCGCTTGGTGGCTAAAAACATTATTTTGGTTGCGGCGGCAGGTAATGGCGGCCCTGCGGCGGCGCCATTGTATCCTGCGGCATATGACGGGGTTATCGCCGTTACCGCAGTCGATGATGCTAAGCGATTATATCGCTGGGCTAATCAAGGTGAATATATTGACTTTGCGGCAGTGGGGGTAAAAGTATTAACCACTCGCGCTGATGGCTCGGTTGGACGTGAGAGTGGTACGTCAATGGCCACGCCTGTAGTGAGTGCTAAAGTGGCATGTTTGCTGGCGTCATCGCCCACATTGACTCTGGCGCAAGTTGTGCAGCAACTACAACAACAAGCGCAAGATCTAGGCGAACCAGGTAGAGACAGTCAATATGGCTATGGTTTATTAACTCGTCCTTTAAAAGCTGGCTTGTAGCATCAACCCTGCTCGGGTTTCATCGTAATCTGCTGTGCTTAAGGTGGATTGAAAATCACCGTATTCGACCGAGGTTAATACCGCCCAATGTTGGCCTAAATTAACCTCCCATTTTGCATCATATTGCTGATGCACATCATCACGACGACTACCATCATTTTGAGCTAGGTAATCACGTTGACTGAGTTTTAAACCAAACTGCAGCTTTTGTGTTAGTTGCCATAATGAAAATTGATTAGATACGCGGGCATTTAAGCCTGTCGCGGTATAGCTAAACTCAGTTGCATTGGCCTCTTCATCTTCATAGGTTGCCCCCAATGAAATAAAGCGCTGACCCTGATTAAAAAACCAAAAGGAGTCAACCGCAGCGCTATAACTTTTGGCATCACGTTGCTCAATTTGGTCAAACTGTTTATCGGCATGCACTAGGCTTGGGCGTAAAAACCAGCTATCGGATAAACTGTGCATGGTATAAACGCTAAATTGATTTAAGGTTAAAAAGTCGCTGCCAGCCAAATCGGCCTGGGCATGATACACATTAGCACCTATGGTGGTTGTGGTTAATGCATAGCTCACATCAGCAAAGGCTAACTGCAGACGTGAATCATAATCGCTGGCCGTTTGATAGCTTTTATCATTGATACTGTAGCCACTGTCTATGCGTAAGTTGTCACTCACTTGCCAACCTAGGTCGAGTTGAGCATCAAGCACGACAGCGGAGTCAGACTCGCCACTCGCTTGCTCAATTTCACTGATGTTAACGTTAGACTGATACTCCATTCCGGCTTTGGCTTTACCGCTAAATGACCATGCATCGACATTGTCGTTTGCCGATACGTTTATCCATAATAATGGGCTCGCACTGGTCAGTACGATAGCCGTTGAAAGCGCAGTGTTACGATTGAATAAGGCCATGATGTGAGATCCTAAAGTCAACAGGGAAGATAAGCCGGCAATATTGCCGGCATAAACGAGGTAGGATTAAGCGCTTATAAACCGCTGGTTAATCGAATCGTATTTTGGATTGTATTATTTACTTCAGCACTTACGGTTTGACTCACGGCTTGGGTCACTTGTTCACGTGCATTTTGTTGAACTAACTCGCTCGCACTTGCCTGTAATTGCTGTTGAACAGCAGTTAATGCACTGGCATTGCCCGTGGCAGAGGTGGCTTGTGACACTGCAGCGCTCGTTGATGCTGACACGGCGCTGCTGGTGGTCGCAAGGGTATTGGCTGTCATGCTGCTTTGAAGTTGCTCCGCACTATTGATTGCGCTGGTCGTTGCTAACTCGGTTGCACTATCTGCTGCACTGTTTAAAGCGAGTTCAGTTGAGTTTACCGCAGTTAACGCAGTATTAACTGAGCTTGCACTTAATTCAGCAGATGTATCAGCTGTTGTGGCAACAGCGGTAGAGGCCGATGTTAGCGTTTGTGTTGCTGCCATTTCAGCCGCCGCCTCAGTTTGACCGCTAAGTTCAGTCGCAAGTGTCACGCCGCCATTCGCTAAGGCGCTAAGTTGTGAACTGGCAATTTGAGACACAGAATCGACATTGGCAATTGTGGTGTCAACACTTGAGTTGATTGATGAGTTGACTGCCGTTAGCGTTTCCGTCGGCATTGATAGTGTTAATTCGCCGTTAGCTGATGTTGATGATTCAGCAGTCATTGAGTCAGCATCATTTGTTTCGCTAGATTCAGCGCTGTCAGTATCATTAGCTGCTGTTTGCTCTGCGCTCATATCAGTGCTGCTTTCATTGGCGGTATCTGAGGTTGCGATATCATTAGATGCTGCAGCTTGGTTACTATTTTGAAGGTTAACGCTAACACTCATTTGTGTTGATTGATCTTGGCTAAATTGCGCATCAGCTTGTGCAGAAGTTGAGGTTGAAACAGACATTTCAGCACTCATGGCCATTGTTGAAAAACAGGCTAGTGCGATTAAAGTAGGTTTGAATAATGTGTTCATTGTAGTTCCCTCGTTGTTGTCGTGATTGACACAGTGATAACGAGACAACGACAGATTCTATTCCAATTATTTTTTAAAAAATTGAAAATAAATTAAACCCACAACGAAAATCAATCTTAAGTTATTGTAAATTGGTTGTTTTATGTTTTTTAAAATTATGCGGATAATTAAAAACAAAACGGGCTTACCATTGCTGATAAGCCCGTTTTATTACAATCACTGAGACGCGAGGTCTTAGTTCATGCCGTATTTCTTTAATTTCTTACGTAAAGTACCACGGTTGATACCTAACATATTAGCAGCGCGCGTTTGGTTGCCACGAGTGTGTTGCATAATGATGTCTAGTAAAGGCGCTTCTACTTCGCACAATACCATTTCATATACTTCAGAAGCTTCCTGACCGTCTAACTGAGAGAAGAAGTTAGTTACGGCACGTTTAACTGCGTCACGTAATAACTGCGGCTTGATAGTGCCGTTTGCTGTTTCGATTTTGCCTACGGTAAGCTGGTGAACTTCTGTGTTAGTTGTCTGAT
The DNA here is from genome assembly GCF_014648295.1 of Shewanella saliphila. Taxonomy (GTDB): domain Bacteria; phylum Pseudomonadota; class Gammaproteobacteria; order Enterobacterales; family Shewanellaceae; genus Shewanella; species Shewanella saliphila. The sequence continues at coordinate 72,364 of NZ_BMQV01000011.1, read as the reverse complement.
CAAACATTCTATTCTGCTCTTTATTAAATTCTAAACTAATTCATCAAAATAACATTCCACTAAGGAATGTTGCTGGGCAGCGGTTTCAATCCGATTGAAGTCAGCACGAAATTGGCGCTGTTCCTCATGGTTTAGGTACCACCCGACATGCTTTCTAGCAAATCGGACACCTTTATACTCGCCATATAAGTTGTAAAGTTTGTTAAGGTGTTCGAGCATCACTGTGCGTTGCTCGTCAGCCTTAATTGGCGCTAACTTTTTACCTGTTTCCAGATAATGTAGGATTTCTTTAAAAATCCAGGGCCTTCCTTGTGCACCTCTTCCTATCATCAGGGCATCGGCACCGGTATAGTCAAGCACAAACTTGGCCTTTTCCGGACTGTCGATATCCCCGTTGGCGACAACAGGAATTGAGACATTTTGTTTGATGGCTTTGATGGTGTCGTATTCGGCAAAACCTTTGTACATGCATTTTCTTGTACGGCCGTGAACGGCTAACGAGACGATGCCACAATCTTCAGCTATCTTGGCTATTTCAACACCATTACGATGTTCAGGTTCCCAACCTGTGCGAATCTTTAACGTTACAGGCACATCGACGGCACTCACCACGGCTTGCAAAATATCTTTGACTAAGTCGGGGCTTTGCATCAGCGCTGAGCCAGCAAACTTTTTATTCACTTTCTTTGCCGGGCAGCCCATATTGATATCAATGATATGCGCGCCTTGTTCAACGTTGAACTTTGCGGCATTAGCCATTAACTCAGGATCTGCACCTGCAATTTGTACGGAGCGTACACCTTCTTCACCAGAATGCGTCATGCGCTGGCGGCTTTTATCGCTGTCCCAAACCTCAGGATTTGATGAAAGCATTTCTGATACAGCTAAGGCAGCGCCATAACGTAAACAGAGATTTCGAAAGGCTTGATCGGTGACACCTGCCATTGGTGCCACAATCAGCTGATTCGACAGTTGATACGGGCCAATTTGCATTGCGAACTTCACCTTGCTCTTCAAAGGGGCGCTATAGTAGCCCTTTTTGACGGTCATGAAAAGGTCAATAAATGACCTAAATGCAACTTTTTTGCTTGACTTTTATGGGCTGTCACAACTTTGACTAATAATTAGCGTTTTTTCGGGATGTACGAGTGCTGGTGCGAGCTGTAGCTCACCTTTTTTATTGACACTAAGATTTTTTAGGAAAAATGCGCTGTAAAAATAAGCAGGTTGGCAGAAAAAACAGAGAATAGTTTGTTAAAAAATGAAAAGCATACTGTAAATAAAATGTAGTGGATTGTTTTGTATGTAAAACAACCCACTTTTACTCATTAATCGGCAAGCAGGAGTTTATTTACGGATGCCATTTAAGCGGCTCCAGTCTTCTTTATGGCATGCTGGAGCCATATCAAACCATTGGCTGTAAAAGTCAGAAACCTCTTGAGCTTGCTCTTTAAGTAACCCTGATAATGCCAGTTGGCCACCGGTTTTAACTTTTTCTGCAATCAGTGGCGCTAACTCTTTGAGTGGCCCAGCCAGAATGTTGGCAACCAAGACATCAGCTTGTAGGTTTTCTGGTTGGTTTTCTGGTAAGTATAACGCTAGTTTGTCGGCGACATCGTTGCGCTCGGCATTGGCCGTTGAAGCATCAATGGCCTGGTAATCAATATCAACACCAGTGACTTTTTTGGCCCCAAGTTTAATGGCTGCAATGGCCAAAATACCTGAACCACAACCAAAGTCGATCACTTCCTGGTCTGCTAAATCTAGGCTGTCTAGCCATTCTAAACATAAGGCTGTAGTCGGGTGAGTACCGGTACCAAAAGCGAGGCCAGGATCTAAGATAACGTTAACCGCTGTTGGATCTGGAATTTCACGCCAGCTTGGGCAAATCCATAGGCGTTGACCAAATTGAATTGGGTGGAAGCTGTCCATCCATTCACGTACCCAGTCTTTGTCTTCAACTTGTTCTATTTTATGGGTAAAACCTTTGCCTAAAAATGGCATGGTTTCTAAAAACTCGATAGTCGGTGCTAAGTCGGTTTCGGCATCAAATAAGGCGATTAAGATAGTGTCTTGCCACAGTGGGGTTTCGCCTAATTTAGGCTCAAAAATCGGCTCGTCTTGGCCATCTTCATAAGTGATGGAAACTGAACCTTGATCCATTAATAAGTCACCAAGCATATCTGCATGGTCGCGATGGGTGTGAATGCGCAATTGGATCCAAGCCATGGAATATTCCTAATCGATAATAAAACAATGTAATTGGCGACTATTATACCCAAACCACCCGCATTTGTGCGTTTTCGTCGACAGTTTATCTGCCTTATTTGTAAAACCCTGTAGACGAATTGCGCTGTATTTGTGACCAGTGTCTAACTAACTGTAAATAAAAGTGAGCGTTGTCACGTATTGTTTTGCGAACAGTGCTGTAGCGTTGAAAGACTTGCTATGTTCATTATCTCTTATTGTGTCAGCACAGGATGTAATGTTTATGGCCGTAAACCCTCTACCTGCAAAAAATATTTTGAGTCGTTATACCGCTAAGGGATTTTCGCATCCTATTTGGGCGGCTCGAGCAGATAGATTGCAAAGTGCCTCGGGTGTGTTACTCGGTTTGTTCCTTATTATGCATTTGCATTTTGAGTCGAGTATTTTACTGGGTAAAGAGGCTTTTTATCAGGTAGCGCAATTTCTCGAAGGCGGTATTTTTAGTGAAACCGGACATGGTTTTCCCATTCTTACGCAAATCTTTTCTGTCGTAATGTTGTTGGTTGTACTTATTCATGCCGTGTTTGCATTAAGACGTTTTCCTACTCAAATTGGCCAGTGGCGAGCTCTGCGTCAACAGATGAAATTTTTACCTCATGAAGATACCAAAATTTGGTTCTGGCAAATGATCAGTGGATTTTTATTGTTTTTCTTGGTGCCAGTACATCTGTTTACCATGATCACTAACCCTGAAATTGGCCCACATTTATCAGCTGAGCGAGTGGTCTATCAAAATGCTTGGGTGTTGTATGTGCTGTTATTACCGGCGGTCACCATACACGCCATATTTGGTTTGTATCGGGTTTCGGTTAAATGGGGCCTGGTCACTCAACGCTTTGCATTATTAAAGTTAGCTAAAGTCATGCTGGCTTATTTAATGGTGTTGGGTGTTGCGAGTCTAGTGGCTTATATCATTATTGGTCGTTCATTGAGTTTGCCTGTGGTGCCTTTTGTGCCTGGTTTGTAATAAGGATATGTTGTGAAAATTATTTATACCGATTCCTTAGTTGTCGGGGCTGGTTTGGCTGGCCTTAGGGTCGCGATCGCGTCTAAAGAGCGTGGGCTTGATACCATAGTACTGTCACTTATTCCGGCTAAACGCTCTCATTCTGTTGCCGCGCAAGGCGGTATGCAGGCCAGTTTAGCTAATACCGTAAAAGGAATGGGCGACAATGAAGATGTGCATTTTCAAGATACAGTTAAAGGGTCTGACTGGGGCTGCGATCAGCAAGTTGCCCGAATGTTTACCCATTGCGCGCCTAAAGCCGTACGCGAATTAGCCCATTGGGGCGTGCCGTGGAGCCGAGTGAGCCAAGGTGATCGCGAGGTTATTGTTAATGCGCAAAAAGTGACCTTAACCGAGGCAAAAGAAGCCCATGGCTTAATTAACGCTCGTGATTTTGGTGGTACTCAAAAGTGGCGTACTTGTTATACCGCCGATGGTACAGGGCATTCATTATTATACGCTGTCGATAACCGTGCGATCTCAATGGGCATTCCAGTTCATGAGCGCATGGAAGCACTGAAAATTATCCACGATGGCGAACGTTGTCACGGGGTGATTGCTCGCTGCTTAATTACTGGTGAAATACGTGCATATGTGGCTAAGTCGACCACCATTGCAACCGGCGGTTACGGCCGTATTTATGAAGTGTCGACCAATGCGATTATTTGTGAAGGCATTGGCCAGGCATTAGCACTAGAAACTGGTGTTGCCACACTGGGTAATATGGAAGCGGTACAGTTTCACCCAACGGCCATTGTGCCTGTAGGGATTTTAACCACAGAAGGGTGTCGTGGTGACGGCGGCGTATTACGTGACAAAGATGGTCACCGCTTTATGCCTGACTACGAACCCGATAAAAAAGAGCTCGCCTCGCGCGATGTTGTATCGCGACGAATGACCGAGCACATGCGCAAAGGTAAAGGTGTCGATAGCCCTTATGGGCCACATTTATGGTTAGACATCACCTTGCTTGGCAAGAAACACATCGATACCAATTTGCGCGAAGTCAAAGAGATCTGTCAGCACTTTTTAGGCATTGACCCTGTGACAGATTGGATCCCTGTGAGACCAACACAACATTATTCAATGGGCGGCATTCGCACAAAAGCTAATGGTGAAAGCCCGCAGTTATCAGGGCTGTTTAGTGTCGGTGAAGCGGCGTGTTGGGATATGCATGGTTTTAATCGTTTAGGCGGTAATTCGTTAGCTGAAGCCGTAGTGGGCGGGATGATCATTGGTCAATATGTGGCAGATTTTTGCCAACAAGCAACCTTAACCATTGATACCAAATTAATTGAGCAGTTTGGTCAGCAAATAGACAGTGAAATTACTGAGTTGATTGACGGTGATGGCACCGAAAAAGCAATGACAATCAAGCAAGAAATGCTGCGAATTATGATGGATTACGTCGGTATTTTCCGTAATGGCACTCAGCTCGATCAAGCCGTTAATGAGTTAAGTGAACTGCTTAAGCGTTCACGTAATATTGGCTTAACCTGTAAAAAGCGTCACGCTAACCCTGAGTTAGTCGACGCGTTAAGAGTCAAGCGCATGTTAAAGGTGGCGTTAACCGTAGCCAGCGGTGCTAGAGCTCGTACAGAAAGTCGCGGAGCGCATTCGCGTGAAGATTATCCTGAACGAAATGACCGTGATTGGCTTAATCGTACACTCAGCTCGTGGCCTGATGAAAACGCATTAGAGCCTACACTAAGCTATGAACCAATTGATGTGCTGTCTATGGAGTTACCACCAGGATACCGAGGTTATGGTACTAACAATGCCATTGCTCATCCTGATACCGTGATACGCCAGCAGCAAATTGAGCAAATATTGGCAGACTTAGATAACCCAAGCGATCGCGTGGCAAGACAAGCGGCTATTATGCCTTTTGCGTTACCCGATGATTTTATGCCAGCCAACCAAAGGTTGTTTGATAACGTCGATGTTAAAGGAGATACCGCCAAATGAGTCAAGCCCGTCAATTGACGTTTTCAATATTTCGTTATGATCCACAAGACCCTAACGATAAACCACAAATGGTTAATTATTATATTACCGAAACCCCAGGCATGACGGTATTTATAGCATTAAATAAAATACGCGAGACGCAAGATCCATCGCTGCAATTTGATTTTGTCTGCCGAGCAGGAATTTGTGGCAGTTGTGCCATGGTCATTAATGGTAAACCAACGTTAGCGTGTCGAACGCTTACCGCTAACTTCCCAAGTGCTGAAATGAGTTTAATGCCATTACCGGGATTTGAGTTGATTGGTGATCTATCTGTTAACACCGGTAAGTTTATGCGTGAATTAGCTGAACGTTTGCAGTTGTGGTTACAACCCAACGATACTGACATGGACATTCATCGTATTGAAGCGCCTATGGCGCCAGAAGAAGCGGCCAAACTTTATGAGCTTGAGCGCTGCGTAGAATGTGGTGTGTGTGTATCGGCGTGTGCCACTAAGCAAATGCGTGACACCTTTGTTGGCGCGGTAGGCTTAATGAAAATTGCCCGCTTTGAACTCGACAGTCGCGACAGTCGCACCAGTGATGATTTTTATCATGTGATTGGTAATCAAGATGGGGTATTTGGTTGCATGACGTTATTAGGTTGCCAAGATGCATGCCCTAAAGATTTACCGCATATGCAGCAAATAGCGTATCTTCGTCGCAAAATGAGCATTAGTGTCACTAATATAATTTAACTGATTATATTCTAAACAGCCGCTTACTGCGTGAATGATCGCAGTAAGCGGCTGTTTTGTTTTTAATGGATTATGCAGTATTGTTAACGTGTAGATTTTTTCTACAGTGATTCGCGATAGAAAGCGATTTAAAAAGGAGTTTAACAATGCAAACTCAATTTACTGTTCAAATTGGCTCATTTCATAAAATCAATAAAATCCCCAACGCCTGGTCAAATGATGCTTATTTACAGCTTATGGCGCTCATGGGCCTTGATGATGGCTTAGAGGGTATGGATTCTGCCGAGCTACGAGAAATGTGCATGATGTCGCTCAATGATTTAGGCACGGTTGAAGCCGCAAAAATGGTACTGACTCATTTATTTTCAGGTGAAGTTACCGAAGGCAAAATTGACCAGCTTGCTAATGATATGGCCAGTGACAGACTGTGGGAAGAATACTCAGACTGCTTGTTTCATGAACGTTTCTTTAGTGCCTATGCGTTACTGCGCGAAGCATTTAACGGTGTGTTTGCTCAGCCTACCGGGGTTGAGTTTAGCGTTAATATTACCGCTGAAAATACCGATGATTTAACCATGTTCGATCAATCCTTACACCCCGCAATGGTGCGTTTATTGGCTGGTGGATTAAGCCCAGACGCCTTAATGCACCGTTTATATGAAGATCAAATAAGTGGTAATCAATTCCCAGAGGCAGAGGGGGTTTTATGGCAGCTTGAGTTAGTGTCTACGCAAGAGGGTACTCGGCAGTATCACATGGTTAGCTCAGAGTTTTGGTTTGGCCAATTTGCACAAGTTGAACAATTTGATGCAACAAGCCACCCTGATGTAGCAGATGAGGATGAGTAATACTCATTCTATTAATGAAATCGTGAACGCATGTGAAACAGATAAATAAAAATGCCGCTAACCTAGGTTAGCGGCATTTTTGAGTCTATTACTCGATAATCGACGGAATTAAGACTTAGCGCGTTTCATCGCAGTAAAGAATTCTTCATTGGTTTTGGTCATCGCCAATTTATCGATTAAGAATTCCATTGCAGCAACTTCGTCCATTGGGTGAAGGATTTTACGTAAAATCCACATCTTCTGAAGTTCATCTGGTGTCGTGAGTTTTTCTTCACGACGTGTACCAGAGCGGTTGAAATCAATCGCTGGGAAAACACGTTTTTCAGCAGCTTTACGAGAAAGGTGTAACTCTTGGTTACCAGTACCTTTAAATTCTTCGTAAATTACTTCATCCATTTTCGAGCCGGTATCAACCAACGCAGTTGCAATAATGGTTAAGCTGCCACCGTGTTCAATGTTACGCGCAGCACCAAAGAAACGCTTAGGGCGGTGCAGGGCGTTAGCATCAACACCACCGGTTAATACTTTACCAGACGATGGGATAACGGTGTTGTAAGCACGGGCTAAACGAGTGATAGAGTCTAACAAAATCACCACGTCTTTTTTGTGTTCAACTAAACGTTTGGCTTTTTCGATAACCATTTCGGCTACTTGCACGTGACGACTTGCAGGCTCATCGAAGGTAGAGGCAATCACTTCACCTTTTACAAGGCGTTGCATTTCGGTTACTTCTTCAGGGCGTTCGTCAATTAGCAATACCATTAACACCACATCAGGGTTGTTATAGGTAATGCTTTGCGCAATGTTTTGCAGTAATAAGGTTTTACCCGCTTTTGGCGGAGCAACAATCAAACCACGTTGACCTTTACCGATAGGCGAGCATAAATCAAGAATACGCGCGGTAATGTCTTCTGTTGAGCCGTTACCACGTTCCATACGCAAGCGTTCTTCAGCATGAAGTGGGGTTAAGTTTTCAAACAGGATTTTGTTGCGAGAACTTTCTGGTTTATCGAAGTTAACTTCGTTGACTTTTAACAGTGCAAAATATCTTTCGCCTTCTTTTGGCGGGCGGATTTTACCAAAAATGGTGTCACCGGTGCGCATGTTAAAGCGGCGAATTTGGCTTGGCGATACGTAGATATCATCAGGACCCGCAAGGTATGAGCCGTCTGAACTTCTTAAAAACCCGAATCCGTCTTGGAGGATTTCTAATACACCGCCACCGAAGATGTCTTCTCCGCTTTTAGCGTGAGCTTTTAAAATAGAGAAGATAATATCTTGCTTACGAGTACGAGCCATGTTTTCTAATTTCATGCTTTCAGCGAGAGAAACTAGATCCGAAATGGGCGTGTCTTTTAATTCTGTTAAATTCATGTATGGGAGTCTTGTGTTACGCGACGAAGCTTACCGCAATCAATCAGTAAGGTTGAAAAGAAATATATGATTGATAAACGAGAAGAGGTTATTTGAAAAAATCTGATGAATAAATTAGCACTATATGACTTGTCCGTCCAGAAATTTAGGCTAATTTTAATCTAAAAACGGCACAAATTGTATAAAACTTGTGCCGATTAACACTTTTAAGACAATTGATGCTTAGATTTTAGCGTCAATGAACTCTTTTAATTGTGTTTTAGATAGTGCGCCAACCTTAGTTGCCACTAGCTCGCCACCTTTAAACATAAGCAAGGTAGGAATACCACGTACGCCGTACTTAGCAGGAGACACGTTGTTTTGGTCAACGTTTAATTTAGCCACTGTCAACTTGCCTGCATACTCATCAGCAACGTCATTTAAGATTGGGGCAATCATTTTACAAGGACCACACCACTCAGCCCAGAAGTCTACTAAAATCGGTAAATCAGACTTTAATACGTCGTTTTCGAAGCTGTCATCGCTAAGGTATACAATTTTATCGCTCATGTTGTTCTCCAGATTTGGTTCCATTGCTAGTTTATTAATGGCTTACCATGTATATTGGGTCAGTTAAATAGCTTTTCAAGAGACCGTTTTAATAATGTAGCTATTTCAAACGATCGAATCTTTTTTTGCAACCCCTACAGGTATGCTTGTGCTATGAGCCAAACACATTTATCGACCCAAAAATTCGCCAACTTCCCTTTAAAGCCTGAAGTACTTGCGGCATTAAATGAAAACGGGTTTGAGTTTTGCACGCCAATTCAGGCGTTATCTTTACCTATTTTACTAAAAGCAAAAGACATTGCCGGACAAGCCCAAACCGGTACCGGTAAAACAATGGCCTTTTTAGTGGCCACATTTAACCATTTGCTTACCGTTGCAGCGCCAGAGGGCCGCAAAGCAACTGAACCCCGCGCAATTATCATGGCGCCAACTCGCGAGCTGGCGATCCAAATTGCCAAAGATGCTAATTTGCTCGCTAAACATACCGGCCTTAAAGTCGGTATTGTTTATGGTGGCGAAAGCTATGAAACCCAACGAGAAGTGCTCGACAAGGGTGTGGATATTTTAATTGGTACCACCGGACGTATTATTGATTACGTTCGCCAGGGTGTGATTAGTTTAAATCACATTCAAGCCGTGGTGCTTGATGAAGCCGATCGCATGTTTGATTTAGGCTTTATTAAAGACATTCGCTTTTTATTCCGCAGAATGCCTGATGCGCAGTCACGATTAAATATGCTGTTTTCTGCCACGCTTTCGATGAAAGTGCAGGAATTAGCTTATGATCACATGAATGACCCTGAAAAAGTTGAAATCGCGCCGTTAGAAAAAACCTCTAAAAACATTAAAGAGGAAATTTTCTACCCGTCGATGGAAGACAAGATGCGCTTACTGCTTTCGCTAATCGAAGAAGATTGGCCAGATAAAGCCATTGTGTTTTCGAACACAAAACATAGCTGTGAAAAGTTATGGTCTTATTTAGAAGGTGATGGACATCGTGTTGGGTTGTTAACGGGCGATGTACCGCAAAAGAAACGTATCCGTATTCTAGAGCAGTTTACGACAGGTGATTTAGATATTTTAGTGGCAACCGACGTTGCTGCACGTGGGTTACATATCTCTGATGTGTCACACGTATATAACTACGATTTACCTGATGACTGTGAAGATTACGTGCATCGTATTGGCCGTACAGGTCGTGCGGGTAAAACGGGGGTGTCGGTGAGTTTTGCATGTGAAGAATATGCACTTAACTTACCCGCAATTGAAACCTATATTGCCCATTCGATTCCTGTGTCTAATTATGATCAAGCTGCTTTGTTAGATGATATTCCACCACCAGTGCGTATCCATCGTAAGCACCCAACATCACGTACCCGTGATGGCGGTGCAAATAAAGGCGCACATCGTAGTGGTGGCAATAGCCGTCCACCGCGCCACAGGACTCGTAGACCACAATAAATGCCAGTGTCGAACGTATTTCAGTCTTATGCGGCGATAACTTTAGGCTCTAACAGTTTTAATATGTTAGTTGCTCAAACCGTAGGTAATAAACCTACGGTTATCGCCAAATATAAACGTAAAGTGCGCCTTGCTGAAGGTATTGGTGACGATGGTAATTTGTCTGAAGACGTTATGCTGCGTGGTTTAGATTGTTTAGCCATGTTTGCATCAATGCTTGAGCAGCACCATGTCGCTATCGATAACGTCGCCGTATTTGCAACGGCGACATTACGCGTTATCAATAATGCCGATGAGTTTCATCGTCGTGCATTGCCCATCTTGCAACACCCTATCGAAGTGATTTCAGGTCTGCGTGAAGCAGAGTTGATTTATCAAGGTATGGTTGCCACTACACAAGGTGATGGTCGCCGTTTAGTGATTGATATTGGTGGTGCCAGTACCGAGTTTATTATTGGTGATGGCAGCAAAGTGTTGTTTAAAACCAGTGTGCCGATGGGCTGCGTGTTATTTAATCAACGCTTTTTTAATCAGTATCCATTACAAAATATTGATTTTGAGCAAGCCATTGATTACGTCAATGTCATGCTAAGTGAACATCGCGAGCAATTGCTGTCGTTGGGGTGGCAGGCTGTGCTTGGTGCTTCAGGTGCCGTGCAATCGGTGGTGTCAGTGCTACAACACAGACAATGCTCAGCGATTATCACCCAACAGATCTTATTGGCTTTTAAGGCAGAGATTCTGGCGCAAAGTGATGCGAGTTTAGCTGGCATTAACGGCCTTGATGCTGAACAAGCACCTACATTTGCTGCCGGTGTTGCGATACTGACAGCATTGTTTGAAAGCTTGTCTATCAGCAGTTTGCATCTTGCTGGTGGAGCACTGCGCGAAGGCGTATTGCAACTATTGGCCGATCGCATTGCTGCTAAGCAACTTGATAATGAATGACTTGGGCATTTTGAACATAAAAATAGGTCGCCATGGCGACCTATTTTTATGGTTTATTAAACGCGTATGCTAAAGATATTTATTTTAATATTTCAACTAGATCAGCTTCTAAGGTGACTTTTGGGCGTTCAACAATACGGCCTAATTCATTACCATTTTGCTTAACGATAAAGGTTGGAATGCGGCTAAATGCATACTTAGCGGCTAACCCTTCAGGGTCTTGTTTGCTGCGGTCAACACCAATGTATTCAACTTGAATATTAGGGTTGGCAGCAGCTTCAAGTACGCGCATAAAGTGTGGGGTTTCACGATGGCAATCTGGGCACCAGGTACCAATAATAACGGTGATTTGCGTTGGCTCATCAATGGCTTTAAGTGTTGCTACTGCTTGCGCATCAACTTGATAACTTGCAAAGCCATCGGCGTAGCCGGGTAATGTTGTTGTTAAAGTTTGTGGTTCAATGACGCCAGTTAAAATCACTTCTTGTTTCTCCTCGCTGCATGTCGCAATAAAGCCCTGCTGATCTTCTTCAAACGCGCAACCTGAATTTGCGGATACTGTCGTTGGTAATAATTGCGTGCCAAAAAAGAGTACGGTGGTGGCTAATAATGTTTTAACGTGATTGTGCATTATCATGTCTCGTTTAAGTAGTGAATACTGTTATAAAACATTCAAACACGCTGAATCAATACTGTTAAGTGGCTATAGGCCACTATGTTGGATTGATCACTATTTTAGTTAGTTAAAATTAAACTAAGTTATACCTATTCTAATATTTGCTTAATCATTCTACGGGAGTTCTTCGCACTCTAGGCAAGTTAAACCGGTGTAGTTGTTTTTGATTAGAGTTTCTGCGTAACTCTGTTTTCTGCCTCTGATCATTATGGATGACGGATACGCCTTATTTTTATGGAATAAAGAGACCATATAGGTGTACGTCAAAACATTTTAACAACATAAAGGAAAAGAAACCTAACCTTGCGAGTCATATTAAAATATAAAATAAAAAGCCAATCATAAACTGATTGGCTTTTTAATGACTGAATGAGTGATATTAATTAATCTTGCTCTTTTAGCCATTGCGCAGCACGTTTGGCAAAGTAAGTTAAGATGCCGTCTGCTCCAGCACGTTTAAAGCACAGTAATGACTCCATCACAATGGCTTTTTCAGCTAGCCAGCCATTTTGAATCGCGGCCATGTGCATGGCGTATTCACCACTGACTTGATAAGCAAACGTTGGCACGGCAAGTTCAGTTTTCACTCGGCGGACGATATCTAAATAAGGCATACCCGGTTTCACCATCACCATGTCTGCCCCTTCTTGAATATCCAGTGCCACTTCGTGTAATGCTTCATCGCTGTTGCCTGGGTCCATTTGATAGCTATGTTTGTTGCCACCTTTTAAGTTGCCTGCAGAGCCGACTGCATCACGGAAAGGCCCATAATAGCTTGAAGAGTATTTAGCTGAGTACGCCATGATTTGGGTGTTAACAAAGCCATTTTCTTCTAATGCTTGGCGAATCGCGCCAATACGGCCGTCCATCATATCTGAAGGTGCAACAATATCTGCACCGGCTTCAGCATGAGATAGGGCCTGTTTAACTAATATTTCTGTGGTGATGTCATTAAGGATGTAACCCGTGTCATCAATAATGCCGTCTTGACCGTGTGTCGTAAACGGGTCTAATGCCACATCTGTCATCACACCTAATTGCGGGAAGGCTTGTTTTAGTTCACGTACTGCACGTTGTACTAAGCCATCTGGGTTATAAGACTCTTCAGCCATTAAGCTTTTTTTATCAACAGGTGTCACTGGGAATAGAGCAATCAGTGGGATCCCTAACTCAACGAGCTCAGCCGCTTCTTTTAATAACAAGTCGATAGAGTAGCGTTCAACACCAGGCATAGAGGCGACTTTTTCTGTGCGCTGAAAGCCTTCTAATACAAACATTGGGTAAATAAGATCGTTCGCCGTTAGCGTGTTTTCAGACATTAAGCGACGGCTAAAATCATGTTTACGCATGCGGCGCATTCTGCGCTGAGGAAAGGCACTAGTAATAATATTCAATTTCGACTCCTGGATTAAATCTGGTCTGCTTTGAGGGTGTAATAACACACTTTGTTTCGGCCGCTGCGTTTTGCTTGATACAGGGCTTTATCTGCTTGCTCGAGTAATAACATAGGGTGCTCATCGCTGTCGATAATATCTGCACTCACACCAATACTGACCGTTAACGGTATATGATTATCGTTATGTACTATTTTAGATTCGCTAATTGCTTGGCGGATCTGTTCGGCAACTTGTTGGGCACCTTCAGCTTCGGTACTTGGCAGGATGATAGCAAACTCTTCACCACCAAAACGTGACACGAGATCGGTTGGGCGCTTTAAATATTCATTGAGCATTTGGGCAATTATTTTAATGGTGTAGTCACCCGTTAGATGGCCAAATTTGTCATTAATATCTTTAAATTTGTCGATATCTATCATTAAAAGTGCCATTGATGTTTGCTGACGGCGGCTAATGCGGCCTTCTGCAACGAGGCGACGGTCAAAGGCACTGCGATTTTTAACGCCAGTAAGGCTATCAATGGTATTTTGTTCAGTTAGCTTTTGATTCGCTTCGTTAAGCTCTCTTAGGGTGATCTCTAACTCTAGCGTGCGCTCCTGAACCATTTGCTCGAGCTTTTCACTGTTTTCAGACTCAGCAATTAATGCTTCTTCGCGAGCTTCTTTAATTCGTCGGGCTTGTTCCAGTGCTTGCTGCTGAATTTTAAACTTGGCTTTACGTTCGTCGTTATAACGGAGCGCCAGCACCCCAGCCATAATGATCACCTCGAATGTAAGCCCTATCATGGTGGGGAAATGCGGCGCAATATCAATATTTAACAGGCCAAGATACATTAAGCCAGTCATGATGCAACCCACCAGTAAAGCCACTCTGCCTATGGCGTATAATGTTGCATTTCGCTGGCCGACAAATGCCTGGATCAGTGAAAATGTCACTAAAATGGTACTCACGGTTAATACAACAAACACCAAGATATAAATCGCTGAACTGTAGGGCATAAGCGGCATTACAACCGCAAGTGAAAATGCCATAAATGCCATTACCCGGCAAATACGCAACATTTTGAGATTGTGGTACTTAAGCTGTAACACTTTTTCGGTAAACATTAAGGAAAACCCTAATGTTAATGGAATCACAAAGGTAAAAATTAATTGCTGCATGATGGGCCAGTTAGGCCATAAATAGCGAAATGCGACGCCATGTATGCTGGCGGTGAGTAGGGTTAGCCCCAGCACGTAGCCGCTGTAATAACTGTAACTGAATGACAATGACGCAAAGGCGATAAATAAACTGAATATACTAATGGCAACCAATAATCCAATTTGCAAACCAATGAATAAGTTTTTTGTTTCAGTTAATTGGGTTAAATCATTTGATGACCATAACACCATAGGCGTATTTACGCTGCCGAGGCTGTCTATTTTGATATAAAACTTGTGAGTATCGCCGGGTTGTAAATCAATCGGATATAAAAATATATTACTTTGCATGGGACGAAGACTAAAGGGTAATGTGTCCCCCATTTTTTTCGCGTCAACTAACTCACCATTAATAAAATGATAAATCACAATGCTGTCGAGCAATGGATTATCTAATGCAATGATCCGCGATAAGTAATCGTCTGGATTATAAATACTGAATGTCAGCCAGTAATTACTGAGTCCCATTTTATGAGGCTGATTAGCCGGGAGCTTTTTCCAGGTGTGTTCGGGTTGTTCTAATAATTTGCTGAGTAGGCTTATGTCGCTAGTTTTATTGATATAAACCCAGTCTCTTAAGTCAATTTTAGTAATCGAATCTGAGGTCAGTCTTAACGGTACCGTTTGTAATGAGTCTGCCCAACTGAGTTGACTTAACACTAACAAACATAAGCCCAATATCAGGGCTAAGCTGTTTTTTAATGATAAACCTACACCGTAAAGCCTATTCATTAATCGTCAACCATCAATGGTAGGATGTTTAAACCAAAAAACTCACAGCTATTGCGGTAGCAATGTTGCGCCAGTTCATCGGGTGTTTGTTGGCGTAAGGCTGCCATGCACTCAACAATATAAGGTAAATATTGAGGTAGGTTTTTACTCGACTTAGGTTTAGGGCGCATGCTGCGAGGCAATAAATAAGGACTGTCAGTTTCAGCCATTATGCGATTGTTAGGGATTAATGGCACTAGCTTTGCGAGTTCTTGTCCACGGCGTTCATCGCAAATCCAGCCTGTTATACCAATATATAAATCGGCATTTAAACAGGCTTCAAGTTCATCTTTAGTGCCGGTAAAGCAATGTAATAAGCCTTTAGGTAATGCGCTGCGATATTCATTCACAATGGCAATAAAGTCTTGATGGGCATCGCGGCAATGCATTAACACCGGCATATTGAGCTCACAAGCTAGCGCTAATTGTTCTGCAAACGCTTGTCGTTGAGCAGGCCTAGGTGAAAAGTCTCGATTATAGTCTAGGCCGCACTCACCAATGGCAACTACACTGGGTTGTGCAGCAAGCTGTTTAAGTGTTTGGCGGCTTTGAGCGTGCCAAGTTGATGCTTGGTGAGGGTGAACACCTGCTGTGCTGAACAGCTGCTGGGGATATTGTTGGCAAACAGCGCTGGCTTCAGCGCTTTCATCTAAATCGCTACCAATAACAATCAGCGGCGAAACATGCTGTTTTGCCGCATCATCAATGATCGAATCTATGTCGTGCTTTAACCTTTCGCTGAGTAGGTTAACCGCGATATCGATGTGTTGAGTCATAAGAATAAAATGGCTTAGGCTATTTTAAACGTTTAACTCGGGTAGTGGCATTACGCTCATCACTGCCCATTAAAAATGAATTAAGCGCGCCAGTTTCAATATAAATATCATGGCCTTTTTTCACTTTGTAACGTTCAGCGTTAGTTTGTTTCCACACTTGACCGTTATCCAAGGTCACAATGAGTGCGCCACCTGGGGCTTTTGATACATCGGCAACAGTAAAGTACAGACGACCGACTTCATCTTCGATGACTCTTTTCTGTAATCCAAAATCATTGACGCTTAGTTCGGGTGATGCGGCGGTAGCAGGCACTGCAATTGCGGCTGGCTTGACTGGTTGAGGTGGAGCACTGGCGATAACGGGTGCAGCAGGCTTATTAGCGGTAACTGCAACTGTTGGTGCTTTGGCTACGGCAGGAAGACTTGTATTAGCGCTTGCGGCGAGTTGGTCATAACAGATTAAACGTTCAAGTTTGTCTGTTTTTTGAGCACAAAAAGACAATTGTTCGCCAAGTTGAGTATTGGCCTGTGCATTAACTGATATCAATAAGATACCAGTCGCAATTAAACATAAGCGCATTGTTATTCCTTATTATTATTTAGGGCAGTGGAACGTTTCAGTTTACTTTTTGTTGCAACGTTCAAAAGGCCTAGCAAAAAAATGGCCAATTAAGGCCATTTTTATTAGCTATCTGCGTGCTCATTCTCTGGCACGTCATCTTCTTCATCTTCTTTTTTACTGTAAAAACGCGCAGCTATCAAGCCACCTTCAAACAATAACAGCATTGGTACTGCTAGCATAGTCTGAGAAATAATATCGGGAGGTGTTAACATCATGCCGATCACAAAGGCACCCACCACGATGTAAGGGCGTTTCGCCCGCAATTCATCAGGGGTTGTTACGCCAGCCCAGCATAATAGAACAACGGCTACCGGTATTTCAAAAGCCAAACCAAAAGCAAAAAAGAGCTTTAAAATAAAACTTAAGTAACTACTGATGTCTGTTGCAACTTGTACACCCTCGGGGGCGACACTGGTAAAAAAACCAAATACAACAGGAAATACAATGTAGTAGGCAAACGCGATACCTAAATAAAACAACAATGTGCTACTGGTTAATAATGGCACGACCAAGCGTTTTTCATGCTTGTATAACCCTGGGGCTACAAATGACCATATTTGGTAGAGCACATAAGGGATAGCAATAAAAAATGCTAACACCAGTGTCAGTTTAAAAGGGGCAAAAAACGGCGCGGCTACGTCGGTTGCAATCATGCTGCCAGTTTCAGGTAGCGATCGCATCAAAGGCAGTGCAATGTAGTGATAAATATCGTTTGCCCAATACACAATAGCAATGAATACAAGTAATACACTGCCAATTGCTTTTAGCAGTTTATTGCGTAATTCAAGTAAATGGCTGATAAGCGGTTGCTGTTGCGACATGAATTATCCGTTAGATTTAGGAGGTGAACTGTTCTCAGTCGTTTTTTCGGCTGGTTGCTCCACTGTCGTGCTCGATGTCGATGCTGTCTCGGTGGTTGGCGTTTTAGGTGAATCGTCTTCAACTTTATAAGGTCGATTAACTGATTCAGCTGCTTGCTTTAACTGATCAATCGACTCTTTTAACTCAGGCGATAAATTAGCTAAACCTTTGCTTTCCGCTTTTTTTAAGTCAGCATGTAACTGCTCGATTTTAAGTTCTTGCTCGAGTTCATCTTTGACAGAGTTAGCCATGCGCTTGAGGGCGCGTATCCAACCTGTTACCGAACGTACCGCCACTGGTAATCTTTCGGGGCCGAGAACAACTAGCCCCAAAATACCAATCAGCAGCAGCTCCATAAAGCCGATACCGTCAAACATAATAAATTACGCCTGTTTATCTTTAGATTCAGGTTGCTTTTCAGCTGCCTGTTGCGAAGTCGCTGCAGTCTGTTCTTGTTCTGGCTCTTTGTCTTCTAGTGATTTCTTTTCTTCTTCAGGTGACATGGCATTTTTGAAGCCTTTTACTGCTCCACCCAAATCACCGCCTAAAGAACGAAGTTTTTTAGTACCAAATAATAAAATGACAATTAACGCAACAATTAGAAGCTGCCAAATACTGATGCCGCCCATGAAGATTATCCTCTTTCAATAAATAATGGTTTATGCAAAATGTGATGTTAAAAGGTTACAATATCATCCAATTCTTTAAGTATTATGAACCTCTAATGAATTAGTGCTAGCTAAAATTTACGATTCTTTGGTCTAGATCTCCATCCGATTGCCCAAATCAACACACCAGCGCCAATACAAGTATATGCAGGCCATAGTGTAGCTGTTTGTGAAATTAAAATTGTGCCGCAGATCAACAATACCGCAGAGGTGATCAGTAGATAATTACTTTTGTGTGATTTCTGTTGGTAGCGCAAGTACTTATCTAACATTTGCTGTTGGGTACCAAGCAGCTTACGGCCTACTTTTAAGTTGTCGTAAATAAGCTCTGGAAACTCTGGCAGTTTGTCTGCCCAAAATGGCGCGTTAGATTTTACTTTACTGAACATGGCTTTAGGGCCAACTTGCTCTGACATCCATTGTTCAAGGAAAGGTTTTGCTGTTTGCCATAAATCTAATTGCGGATAGAGCTGACGACCTAATCCTTCGATGTAAAGGAGGGTTTTTTCAAGCAATACCAGTTGTGGCTGCACTACAATGTCAAAGTGGCGTGCGGTGCGAAATAGTTCTAGCAATACATGGCCAAATGAAATCTCGTCTAATGGTTTATTAAACATGGGTTCACATACCACTTTTACTGCCTGTTCAAAGGCGATAATATCGGTGTGCTCAGACACCCAACCTGATTCAATATACAGTTGGGCAATTCGGTGATAGTCGCGATTAAAAAAGGCTAAAAAGTTTTCTGCGAGGTTGCGTTTGTCGACCTCGGTTAAGGTCCCCATAATGCCACAGTCTAAACCGATATAAAACGGGTCGTCTGGGTGTTCTCGGCTAATAAAAATGTTACCGGGATGCATGTCAGCATGGAAAAAGTTATCACGAAATACCTGGGTAAAAAATAGTTCTACGCCTCGTTCTGCAAGCAATTTAAAGTTGGTGCCTTGGGCGCGCAGCGCTTCGGTGTCTGATACTGGAATACCGTAAATGCGCTCCATGACCATTAAGCGTTCATAGCTGTGTTCTTCATAGACAAAAGGCACATAAAGCGCATTTGAGTCGATAAAGTTATTGCGTAATTTAATGGCGTTCAGTGCTTCAAGTTTTAAGTTAAGCTCACCTAAAATCGTGGTTTGGTAATCTTCAATCACTTCCGCTGGGCGTAAACGGTTACCCTCACCGAGTATGGTTTCAAGCAAGTTTGCCGTTTGAGTCATTAATTGTAAATCGGCGAGTATTTGCTGTTCTACATTAGGGCGCAGCACTTTAAGCACTACGTCTTTACCGTTAGATTTTAATACTGCGGTATGTACTTGTGAGATAGACGCTGACGCTAATGGGCTGTCGTCAAAGTCATCAAAATAGGTGTCGATAGGAGCGCCAAGTTCGGCTTCTATAGCCTCACGCGCAAGGGCTGAATCAAACGGCGGTACTCTGTCTTGCAACATGGCAAGTTGATACGCCCATTCGTCGTCGAGTAAATCACGGCGAGTTGACAGCATTTGGCCGAGTTTAATGTAAACCGGCCCTAGATCTTGCATGGCAAGTTTTAAGCGTTCAGCGGGAGATTTACGTTTATGCTTATTGCGGATCCAAAATAGGCTGTTACGTAAAATGACAAAATACCAAGGCTTTTTGTGTCGAGGAATGAGGTCATCTAAGCCAAAGTGCAGAATGGTTTTAATGACATGGTAACCACGCCTGATACTTGCAAATGTCATTGAATTATTTGTTCTCTTAATTTAGCTATTTTGGCTTCTATTTGTTCGGTTTGGCTTACGAGCTCTTCTAGATTATCACGAAAATGAATGATCTCAATTTTGTGCGGTGCCAGTCGGTACTCTTCGGTGGTTAACTGACTCACGTGTGCCCGTGATTTAAGCATCACTTGTTTAATCTCTTGGCCTAGTTGCTTAGCGCCTGTGATTAACTTGTGGGTTGGGGCATCGCCGAGATAACGTGATAAGGGTTCGGCAAAGTCGAAATGAATATGTTGTAGATAATGACTCAGTGTTTGCAGTAGCTGAATATCACCCTCTAAGCTGAGTTTATCTTGTTTGATCAACTCAGTTAAATTGGCGCCTTCGGTTAACTGATACAAAGTCGATGCATCGGCATTCACCGTAACCGCAACATTTCCTTCGTAATGGCTCATCACTTGTATTTGTTTGGCAAACACTAGGTATATGGGCCAACTGAGCTGACTTAACTGGATGCAAATCACTTTGCCATGCAATGATTTCTGCCTGGCATAATCATCTTTAGCTTGTGGCGGTAATCGATTAAAACCGGTTTCGATTGCCGCACAAACTAATAAAGCAAACTGATTGACGGCCATTAAAACTTATAACCTTTGTGTAAAGCCACAACGCCATCGGTCATATTGGTGTAATCAACCTGTTCAAAACCGGCATCTACCATCATTTGCTTTAAGGTTTCTTGATCAGGGTGCATACGAATTGACTCGGCTAGGTATTCGTAGCTATCGGCATCTTTAGTGATAAGCTCGCCCATTTTTGGCAATACTTTAAAGCTATACATGTCGTATACTTTACGCATAATTTCATGCTTAGGTGTTGAAAATTCAAGTACCAACAGCTTGCCACCTGGCTTTAAAACACGCTGCATTGAGCGAAGCGCAGCATCTTTATCGGTAACATTACGTAAGCCAAATGCAATGGTAATGATGTCGAAGTGATTATCAGGAAACGGTAATGCTTCAGCGTTTGCTTGTACATAACTGACGTTATTAACAATGCCTTTGTCGCGCAGTTTAGTGCGACCCACTTTAAGCATAGAATCATTGATGTCAGCTAATACCACTTGGCCACGGTCACCGACTAAATGTGAAAACTTAGCCGTTAAGTCGCCGGTGCCACCGGCTAAATCTAGCACTTTCATCCCTGGGCGTGCAGCCGCAGTTTCGATAGTGTGGCGCTTCCAAAAGCGGTGAATACCGAAAGACATCACGTCATTCATAATGTCGTATTTAGCGGCCACAGAGTGAAACACATCGGCAACTAAGTCCGCTTTTTTATCTGCTTCAACAGTTTTATATCCAAAATGCGTGTTCTTTGGGTCGCCCTCAGACATCGGTATATTCCTATAATGTGCGATTATTCATTGCGAGTGTTAGTAAGTGCGAGTGTAAGTCATTGCGAATGATTGCTGAAACACTGTGGTGCTAGAGTGTGACAACAATCAATTAGTTGTCTTGTCTGCACGCAATGGGTAATTCACATCATCTTGAACGCTACAATGAACTCGCGTCGATTAACCCTGATAAAAATGACCATCAAAGGCTAAAAAATTGCACTGCATTAGAGCATAAAATTAGCCTTTAATGAATAGCTTCAGCTGATTCTAATTCAGCCGAGTTAATCGTCCCTGAATATAAGCATAAATTAACTCACTCAGCCCTTGGCCTACGTCACGATAACCCGCTGCCGCACCAGCGTGATGACATGACGGGGCAGCTTCGGCAAAGTGCACGTAACTGCACGAGCAATGTTTGGCAATATAATGCACATATTGGCAGGCATCGAGAAGCGGAATACCGGCAAATGTGGCCGCGCTACTGGGCATATTGGCTATGGCGTCAACGTCGAGCTCTAAGGCAACCGGTAATTGAGTTTGATTTAATCCTGCTGCAATGTGCTTTAATGCGGCGTCGAGCTGCAATTCTCTGCGCACCCAAATTTGTTGAAAACTGTGCCATGTAGCACCAAATAAACTCAGTTGCTCTAAAGTCGATTCGCTATTTTTAAGCTCGTGTAGCCCTAAGATATGGTAATGGTCCAATGCACCATTGGCCGCTGCGTAGCTAAAGCCATTGCCACTGTGACGACCTTCACGGGGCCTAAAATCGCTATGCGGATCTAAATTAACCGCGGCAACGGGTAAGCCTGTGTAGGCTTTAATCGCCATTAATAAGCCGTATGCATTATTGTGACCTCCGCCAATGACGATGGGTTCTAATCCGGCTGTAAACAATTGGGTAGCGGCGTCAATTACAAGTTGATCAAGTTCGGCAGTGGTCTGGCGAAGGCTTTCAACGCTGGCGGTTGAGTCTGGTTGTGTGGTTAAACTTATTTGGCCGAGAATGGCACATTGGTTACCGTGTAAAAAACGATTCGATTGTAAATTTAAAAATTGAGCCATGCAGGCATGTAAGGTTTCACTTGCGCCACCCCGGCCTAGGTTTGCCCGTGGGCCAATATCTTCTGCAATGGCTATGATGCCAAATCGTGCGCCGGCATTGGCTGCAAACTGGGCATTTTCCGCCAAAGTCTTTTGTGGGTTAGCCAATAAGACTTGCTGGCCCAATTTGGTTTCATTGGCTCTGATGCTCGATAAAGCATCACAATGTTGTTGGGTAAACGCAGTAAACATTGGTGTACCTCACATTGGCTGAATACTGACATAAAAAAACCAGCATAGCTGGTTTTTAGAAATCGTGTCGCCCTAGATTATGTCAGGGCACTGTCGTTGAGTCTTAGCTATTATTCAATATCTAATGGTTCAGGTGACAAAATTACGCCGGTATTGTCTGCGTAAATATGATCGCCTGGTAAGAAGGTCACGCCGCCAAAGTTAACCGGAATTTCAACTTCGCCAACGCCATTGCCTTCAGCGCCAACAGGAATAGATGCAATAGCTTGAATCCCAATGTCGAGCTCCTCAAGGGTGTCGACATCGCGAACCGAACCATAAACAATAATACCTTCCCAGTTGTTTGCAACGGCAAGTTCAGCAATTTTGGCGTCAACTAAGGCGCGTCTTAATGAACCGCCGCCATCAACTAACAGAACTTTACCTTCACCGTCTTCTTCTAAAGCATCCGCAATCAGGCCGTAGTCTTCAAAGCATTTAATGGTACTGATTGAGCCACCAAAGGAGCTGCAACCACCATAGTTACTGAACATAGGTTCGACGACATCAACTACATCTATATACATGTCGCAGAGTTCTGAGGTGTTGTATTCCATATTTAACTCCTGTTGGGCAGCAAGGGTAAATTGCTGGGTAAAGCAAAGATAAATGAATTATATGAGCTTTTTGTGAAAATAAAAGCCTTATCAATCACCAGATTGCTGTAAATCAACTTATTGCTAAAACAGGTTAATTTAGTCGATTGGCCTAAATACAGAACAAGGATCAAATTTGGAAGTAATTTTCTTTCAAATTGAACGTTTTAGTCGATATATGTTGATTTAGGTCATTCTAATACGTTTTTTAATTACAACTTTGAATTTCATTTTGTTAACATAACCCCCAGATTTTAATGTTAGTTTACAATTAATACTAGCTTTAGGGGCATGGATCCCCCGTTACGCTTACGGAAGGTAGAGGGCCTGAAATAGAGGTTCTTATGGAAAATATCAATTTTATTGAAGTCTTAGGTTATGCAGCATCGGTTATGGTTGCTATTTCTTTGATGATGAAAGACATCATTTTACTAAGATGTTTAAATTTTCTTGGTTGTTCTTTCTTTGTTGCTTACGGGTATTCAATCGATGCATGGCCTGTTGCTGGAATGAACGCATTTGTTGCTTGTATCAATATTTATCACCTAGTGAAAATTTATCGCGGCAGATCATTACAAGCACAAACAGCTTAAATCGCATTTAGCACTTTTAGCGCGGTAAAACGTGTGAGCTAAGTCGAGTACAAAACCTCTCAAGCTTATGTTTGAGAGGTTTTTTGTTTTATAGGCTCAGGTATTTATACCCTATCTCTATTCATTCTTTCATTGTCATAAAACTGTAGACTCACTGTCACCTCGCGTTCATTCCTTCTCTTTATTATTTAGCTTGTTAACAAATAGATAACCTTGCTCGGGTTGAAGATGTCCCAGCGTTTGGCATGGAGTCAAGCATGAAGATGAGTATCAGTGAATTAGATAAATATTGGTTTTATTGGATAGTGCAATTTAGTCGTGACAACCAGTTAAGCTCTGCAGCTAAGCGCGTGTCGGCAACGGGTGATGGCCACTACTATGTCTATTTGTCTGTCGCGTTACTTTTTAGTCATCCTCATGGGCAAACATTTTTCAATTTAATTTTGGGCAGCTTTATTGTCGAGTTTCCATTGTATTTACTGCTTAAAAATTGCATTCGTCGTCATCGTCCATGTCATGCATTAGCTGGCTTTGACTCAGGTTTTCAACCCTCTGATAAGTTTAGTTTACCCTCAGGGCATACCGCAGGCGCTTTTGTGTTTGCTAGCGTGGTGAATGTCGTCTTTCCGTCATTGGCGCCCATTGCCTTTGCTTGGGCCTGTTTTGTGGGCTCATCTCGTATCGCGCTTGGTGTGCATTATCCCTTAGATATTATGGCGGGTGCGGGATTAGGCATGGGGTCCGTCATGCTGGTTGAGCAACTAATGCTGTAACTTCTCTTTCAATAATCATTGTTTAACACGCCCTAGTCATTCAGCCTTTTTAGGAAATAAAGCCAATATGAAAATTTTGTACGGGGTCCAAGGTACCGGTAATGGCCATATTAGCCGTGCACGGGTGATGGCTAAAGCATTAGGGCAACACGACATTGACGTCGATTTTGTTTTTTCAGGGAGAGTGCCTGAGCAATATTTTGATATGCAATGTTTTGGGGATTACCAGACACGAAAAGGCATGACTTTTATCACCGAGAATGGCCGCGTGAATGTTGCTAAAACGGCAAAACAAAATCTAATGGCGAATATATTTTCAGAAATTAAACAATTGGATTTAACGGGTTATGATCTTGTGCTCAACGACTTTGAGCCGGTTAGTGCTTGGGCTGCGCGCCAACAAAGCGTGCCATCGATTGCCATTAGTCATCAAGCGGCATTGCAATACCCGGTACCTAAACAGGGCACAAACTGGTTCAATGAGTTACTACTTAATCGTTTTGCCCCAGTTGATGTCGCCCTCGGTTGCCACTGGCATCATTTTGGCTTTCCTATTTTACCGCCTTTTGTCGAAGTGTCGGCCAGTTGCGGTGATCATAGTCATCAAATATTAGTGTATCTGCCATTTGAAGACGCTGATCGGATTGCAGAGTTTTTAGCGCCATTCACTCAATATCAATTTTTTGTTTATCACAGTACTAAGCCGCTAAAAGCCATTGGTGACCATATACACTGGCATGGTTTCAATCGTGAAAGCTTTAAACAGCATATGTCGCAATGCGGTGGTGTGATAGGTAATGCCGGATTTGAACTCGCCAGTGAAGCAATGACCCTAGGTAAAAAGCTACTGGTTAAACCGTTATTAGGCCAATTTGAGCAGCTGGCAAATGTAGCTGCGTTGCAATTACTGGCAGCGGCAGAGAGTATGGAACAGTTAGATTCAGCCATATTAACACGCTGGTTAAAGACACCTTCACCCAAACCTATTGCTTATCCGCAAGTGGGCGACGCATTGGTGGATTGGTTAAAAAAGGGCGACTGGCATCAGCCTGAGCGCTTATGCCAAGAATTATGGTCGCAGGTTGAGTTACCTGAAAATTGGCATAAAAGGCAATAAACTCTTTGATAAACGAGAGTGAAATTATATGCAGAAAACAAAAAAGTGCGACTATTCGCACTTTTATTAGTTGTGCCGTTCACATGCGTTACGAATGGCGGTTATGCAGTACTTCTAATAACTGATCTTCTAACTCAAAACGGGCTTCCATTGCCTGTGCTAATAAAGATAAATCGCTATCAAGTTGATACAAAATCTCTTCGTCGGCGGCTTCAGTATATTTGTCGTTAAAGTCGAGAGCAGCATCGGTGCTTTCGCTTATTTGCGGTAACAATGCTTTGGCGGTATCGATACTGGATTCGCCGAATTTTTCACAAGCTTTAACGACGTTATTGTAAACCTCAAAGTGGCCTTCAGAAACATAGTCGACTAATTGATCGCAAAAGTCTTTCACTTGCTCTAGGGTTGGCAGTGATTTTTCAGCTCGCGAATAAGGTGCAAGACCCGCCACAATGAAATATTGAATCAATAATTTTCGGCGGTGATTAAGCCACTGATCGACTAACTTATTGGCGCCGCCCCAGCGTTTCTCTGCTTTTTCTAATTTTGTTAGCATGTGTTTTCTCTAATCAGCAACCTTTCTATAACACCTAATGTATTGGACAAAGTGTATTGTGATCAACTGTTTTATTTATATTTTCAGGACCAACCAGCTAAGGGCGGTAAAATAGAGGGCAGGAAATAAAACACAATAAAAAACCCCGTGAAGGCAAAGCCATCACGGGGTAACGAAGTTTTCAAAGGCTCGATTTATCGGGCTTCTTGATTGTTCTTGCTAGCGCACACTTTTTATACCAAACGACTTACCGCGACGCAACTTTTAATCTGTTAATTTGCGATTTACTCATCAGTCCAGTGTATTTTGTGAGCAATAAAGCGGATATGTTAAAAAAATAACCATTAGATTTAGGAATAGCTCACATAAATCTTGCTTGAGTGGTTACATTAATCGCGTAAGTGCTAAACTAGCGCCCAGCAGAAATCATAACAGTCTAGGAAGAAAGCCCACATGGCAGAATTAAAAAATGATCGTTATTTACGTGCGTTGTTAAAGCAGCCTGTTGATGTCACTCCAGTATGGATGATGCGTCAAGCAGGCCGTTATTTACCTGAATACAAAGCAACTCGAGCTCAGGCTGGCGACTTTATGTCTTTATGTCGCAATGCTGAACTGGCTTGCGAAGTGACGCTACAGCCTTTACGTCGTTATGATTTAGATGCTGCGATTTTATTCTCAGATATTTTGACAGTACCTGATGCAATGGGTCTTGGTCTGTACTTTGAAGCGGGTGAAGGTCCACGTTTTGAACGTCCAACAGATACGATTGATGCCATCAAAAAACTTAGCATCCCAGATCCAGAAGACGAGTTAGGTTACGTCATGCATGCAGTGAGCACCATTCGCCGTGAACTTAACGGCGCAGTACCATTAATTGGCTTTTCTGGTTCACCTTGGACGCTAGCCACTTATATGGTTGAAGGCGGTTCTAGCAAAACGTTTGAAAAAATTAAACGTATGGCTTACGCAGAACCAGCAGCATTACACATGTTATTAGACAAGTTAGCTGACTCAGTCGTGTTATACCTTAACGCTCAGGTGGCTAACGGCGCACAATCGTTAATGATTTTCGACTCATGGGGTGGCGCATTATCGCACCACGCTTACCGCGAATTCTCATTACGTTACATGCAAAAAATTGTTGATGGCTTAACCCGTTTTGCCGACGGCCGTAAAGTGCCAGTAACCTTATTTACTAAAGGTGGCGGTTTATGGTTAGAGTCTATGGCTGAAACCGGTTGTGATGCACTTGGCTTAGACTGGACTGTTGATATTGGTGATGCACGTCGTCGCGTAGGCGATAAAGTCGCACTTCAAGGCAACATGGATCCATCAATGTTGTATGCATCTCCTGAGCGTATCCATCAAGAAGTTGACCAAATTCTTGCAAGCTACGGTGAAGGTACCGGCCATGTATTTAACTTAGGCCATGGTATTCATCAGCATGTTGATCCTGAACATGCCGGTGCATTTATCAACTCTGTGCATGAGTTATCGGGTAAATACCACAAGTAATTATTGGTATTGGCTAATAAGAAAAGCGAATCTTCGGATTCGCTTTTTTTTTATAATGGCCGTTTTTTCTTTGCCTCTTTGTGCGCTCTTGCGAGTTGTATCCTGCATTATTCACCTCTACCTATTCGTTTTATATGAACCTTTTCCTTATACCATTCCGCGTTAGTAAGTGATCTCTCAGCGAGAATTTAAAAGGGCTTAAACAAGGCGAATGACTGAATGAATCGTTATTCTCTTTCGAAGTAATGCGTATTAAATCCACCGGCTAATATCGACATAGCATTCACGCTGAAAATGTGATTTTTAAAAGTTAATTTTTTGCTGTTTTTTTGCGTCATAAAGGCATATTGTTAATGGTATAGGTGAATAAAAAACACACAGATTTTAAAGGTGTTAACCAATCATTCAGCGCGAAAAACGCAAAATGCCTTTAGCGTTTAATTAGCAATAATGAATTCAATCTTTGAGGTTAGCGACTAAAGGTTTTGTTATTGGTTTTCATTTTGCCAACTCTGAAGTAAATGGAGGTTTATATGAAATGTAACATAGGTAAAATCGACCGGATGATAAGGATATTTCTTGGAGCATGTATCATTGCTGTTGGCTTTTATAATCAGTCTTGGTGGGGAATCGTTGGGATTATTCCCTTGTTTATCGCTGCGTTTGGCTGGTGCCCGGCATATGTGCCTTTTGGCATATCAACGTGCGAAACCAAGAAGTAAACCTAACACGTTAAATATTGCAGTGGGGGATGCCGTCAGAGGATAACTTTGTGCTTTGAATTTAGCCGTTGTTGAGGCTAGATGTTAATTAGCTTTAATGTAGGAGTGTTGATGTGGGATCAAAGATATAACGAAGCAGGCTTTGTATATGGCGTTGAGCCTAATGATTTTTTAAAGTCTGAGTGTTCTCGTATACCTAAAGGTGGTCGAGTATTGTGCTTAGCTGAAGGTGAAGGCCGAAATGCGGTGTTTTTAGCGAAGCAAGGCTACAAGGTTACCGCTGTCGATCAATCTGCCGTCGGCCTTAAAAAAGCACAAGCCCTTGCAGTAGAATGTGGTGTAGAGATAACAACCGTGGTTGCCGATTTAAGTCATTATGATTTAGGGCAAAATATTTGGGATGGTATCGTCTCAATCTCTGCACATGTTCCGCCTTCATTACGTAAAGATCTCCACCGCCAAGCGGTAAGCGCACTGAAAATTAACGGTGTGTTTATTTTAGAAGCCTTTACAGAACGTCATATTTATATGACGGGCATAGGCGGACCGCCTCCGTCGAGCAAAGAGTTATTTATGTCTTTGGAAGCATTAGAAGCCGAGCTAAAAGGGCTCGAATTTTTGATTGGCATTGAAGTCGAAAGGCACATCTCTGAAGGTAAATATCATCAGGGAGACAGTGCTGTAGTGCAACTTATTGGATGTAAAACGACTTAAATCAACCAAAGCTGTGGAGGCTAAAAATTCATACCTATATCTGCAAGATATAATGCCTTTGCTATATCCCCCTTCAAGAACAAGGTATTTTACATCTGGTTAACAATTACTTATAGTCTTATGCTGCTTAAATCAAGCAAGGTAATAACAGCATCAACTGTAATGAATAACACAATGGAGTGTAAAATGAGATTGTTAGTCTTGGCAGTACTATTAAGTGCAGTGGTTTTGTTTCCTAGTGAAGCTAAAAGAATGAATATTTACGGTGAAACCATCGTAACAGAGATTACTCCAGAAAGTGGTGCAATGTGGACTCGCGTTAACGATAAAGAGCCAATGTTTCCTATTGAACTAGCTAAGGCACGAATGGCTGGCTGTACAATATTGTCATTTGATGTTGTCGAATCTGGTAAAGCAGATAATATTCAAACAGTTATTTCAATACCTAATACTAAGATTAGTCAACACGCAACGAGTATTGTGAGTCAGTGGCAAACCGCTCAAACGCCAACCGCGAAAGAAAGCCATACTGTTCGTCTCGACTTTTGTTTAGGGCTAGAATCGCTAGAAAATACTCAGCAAGCTTGTGCAAAACAAATACAACTCCCCTGTGAGTAATGCTTATGGCTTGCAGCCAGTGTCAAGCCTCGCGGTTTGTTGCTGAAATAAGTAATCATATAAAATGAAATGAGTTTTTATCACTTATTTAATGATAAAAACTCATTTATTCATAGTGTTTTAGATTATCGTTTTTATATACCTGCACGTAGCCTGAGGCAGGTAATGAGTTACTTTGAAGTTTAATGATAAGCAAAACTGAGTCAGTACCATTGAGGCCATGAATCAAATCACTGACCATTTGCGATTCAAAAATGAGATTAACTTTGCGTCACCAACTCTATCTTAAACTCACTTCCCACCCCTGGTTGGCTGTCTATTTCAATTTTGCACTTTAATAACCCCAATAGCTGCCTGACGATGGCGAGTCCGACGCCGAGTTGTGGCAGGCTTTGATTGGGCTCAAATGACAGCGTGGTCATCGACAATTGTTTCAAGGCATCAACTTCATGTTTGTGCATGCCTGCGCCGGTATCACGCACGGTTAACCATTGTTGGTCACTGTGGAGTGCATTAATGATTTGGATTTTGCCGCCAGCAGGAGTGTAGCGTAGCGCGTTGTCGACTAAGTTGTTGAGGATTCGGCGCATTAAGGTGGGGTCGGTATAGATTTGACCTGCATGATTAATGTCAAAATCAAGTTGTACCCCCAACTTTTTAGCCCGTGGGGTAAAGGTTTGTTCAATGTCGCTGAGTAATTCAGTTAAGTTAACTTGTTGTAATTGCGCATCGATTTGACCGTTTTCTAATGCGGCTAACTCTAATAACTGGGCAAGCAATTGCTGTAAAGTTTGACCGGAGTTGGCAGCGTATTGGATCAATGCTTCGTCGCGCTCATCTTCGGGTAAAATAAGCCAGGTATCGATATAGCCCAATAGTGCAGTCAGCGGGGTTTTTAAGTCATGCGACAAGTGCAATAAAAAGTCATGTTTAGCTTGTTGCTGTCGTTTAACTTGCTGTTGTTGTAATTGGATTTCTTGCAGTAAATGATTGATATGATGACTCAGTTGGCTTATCTCTAAACTGCCGCGATAACGCTGTGGCAGCATGAGATTGTCTGACATAGGCTTATCTTTTAGCTCGGTTAAGTCTTGGGCTAATTTTTGGATCGGACGAGTAAAATAGCGCAATAAAATCACAAAGAGCACTAAGGCAAAAATGATCCAAAAACCGATGGTCGCGCCCCAAATTTTAGGTTGGTTTTCGGCGTTGATCAGCGCTTGCCAGCTGTCGTAATCTTCACCTCCAATAATGACGTACAAATAGCCGTTGTGCAGGCCTTCTGGTGTCACAAGTTTACTCACCGAAAATATCTTTTGGGTGTCTTCACTACGCGGATCGGTGCCCAGCACAGGCAGGTTTTCGCCGGTTAAAAACTGCTGAATAATATTGGTATCAACGCGGTGAGTTTTGATTTTTTCATCTTTGGCATCATAGGCAACGACGTTGCCATTAGGGTCTAGAGTGTAAATTTCAAAACTTGGGCCTAACAGCATAAAGTCGTGAAAAGCTTCTTTAAGCGCAGCGTCAGAGGTAATCCCTTGAGACAATAGCGGGTTAATGTGAGCCATGTGTTCTGCCAGCTCACGGTGCAGTGATTGTTGTATTTGATTGCGGCTAAACTCATGGTTGAGTTGCAACCATTGCCACAAGGCGACAAATAACAACAATACAATCAGTGTAGCGGCCAAAAATAGTCGGTTGAATAAACGATTCATTAGTGGGTTTGCACCTCTGGTGGTGAAAATTTATAACCCACGCCCCATACGGTTTTCACTAAGTCGTGTTCGGGTGAGCACTGCGATAATTTATTGCGTAATCGGTTGATATGGCTATTCACTGTGTGCTCGTAACCGTCGTAGTTATAACCCCATACCGCTTCGAGTAATTGCATACGGCTAAAGACTTGTAGCGGGTGTTTGGCTAAAAACAGCAGTAAATCGAACTCGCGGGCGGTGAGGGTCAGTGCTTTGTTAAATGCGGTAACTTCGCGAGTACTGGAGTTAATGATGACGCTGTTAAATTCAATTTGTTGAGTTTGCTCTTGCTGGGCTTTACCGCGTCTTAGTAAGGCTTTTACACGTGCGCGAAGTTCTAATACGCTGAAGGGTTTCACCAGATAATCATCGGCTCCGGCCTCAAGTCCTAATACCACATCAGCTTCTGAGTCTTTAGCCGTTAATAGCATCAACGGGACTTCCTTACCGGCTTGGCGTAATTGTTCGCACAACATAATGCCGTCACCATCGGGGAGCATGCGGTCCAATAAAATTAAATCGAGCTTTTTATGCTCAATAATCTGCATGGCTTGCTTTAATGTTGTGGCGTGGTCGACGTGATAATTGAGTGCTTTGAGGTTAAGAATGAGTAATTTAGCCAAGTCTTGTTCATCTTCTACCAGCAAAATATGTTGCGGGTAGGCATGGTTGTTATGTTTAGTGGTTCCATTCATGTTGAGCTCCCCAAAGCAAGTCCAGTTTTGACATTAATAACTAGACCTGCCTTGAGGAGAATAAATTTCAGCCTGGTTGAAATTTATTCAGTTCTGGTAATGGTGACGGCTAATACTGGGTTATCAAACCGATGCGAAGCATCCAGTACTGAGTCGGCTAAACCGTCATACATTGAAATCACCCCTGGGTGAATATGAACAAAGTCGACATCATCACGCGCGGCATTAAAACCTTCGCCGCCATCTGCTGGGCCTGGCATAGTGCCTTTGGCTT
Organism: Shewanella saliphila; assembly: GCF_014648295.1. Classification (GTDB taxonomy): domain Bacteria; phylum Pseudomonadota; class Gammaproteobacteria; order Enterobacterales; family Shewanellaceae; genus Shewanella; species Shewanella saliphila. The sequence continues at coordinate 39,871 of NZ_BMQV01000011.1, read as the reverse complement.
CGCTGTTGGCTTCGGTGCCCGCATCATAGGCCATAAACTTCATTGAGCTTGAGGCGTCGACTTGCATACCCGCAATGCTGTAGCTGTTTACGCCGGTAAAGGCGTCGTTAGTGTTAACCAACATAGTCGCTAGGCTCACACTGGCGACGTCGGCTTCATCTAATGTGAGCGTGAGGGTTTCACTCATGCCGGGCATGATAAGTCCCGCTCCGTTAACGCTGCTAGTCATCACAGCTAATGCGGCTATATCTGCGGTATCGCCACCTTCAGCCATTTTTTCTATCGCTTCGCTTGCCATTTCACCGGCGTTCCATAACATCGCATCGCTAGCATGAGCGGCTAAAATTACCGGAGACATGGGCTGGTTAGCCGTCAGGTTAGTGACAGTGACCGTGAAGGTTTGCATCACAGCTGCTGGCGGAGTCTCGTCAACGGTGTCATTGTCGTCATCATCACACGCTGTTAATAAGATGGTCGCTGCCAACATGGCCAGTAAACTGGGCTTTAATGTAAAGTCAGTGAGTTTCATGGGCTACCTCCTTATTTTACTGTTACCACAACTTTGGCAACAGGATTCAACCAGCGGTGTACGCGGCTGTCTAGGTCACTCATGCCACCAGCAAGGTCCATGTCGCCTAATACGCCAGGATGAGTATGAACGTAACTGTTGTCACTATTGTCCATTACGCCAGTACCGTTAGCCCCACCATCGCCGCCAGGTGCTGCAGGAATGCCCGGTACTCCAGACATGCCGCCACCATTAATGATTTCATCATTGGCTTCGGTGCCAGCATCATACGCATTAACGTACATAGTATAAGTGCCGGCTTCTGTTGGAATTTCCCAGCCATCTAGCCCAACAAAGGCATCGTTGGTGGGTAATACCATGGCAACAATCGATAAATGAGTGTTATCGCCAGTATCTAACATCACATCGCTGACACTCATGCCTGCGGCTAATAATCCCATTGCTGGGTTGGCCGATGTGACGCCCGCATTACCGGTAACCGCGGTATCTAAATCGGCAATATCGCCACCTTCGGCCATTTTTTGTAATGCCGCCGAGGCTTCGGTGCCCACCTGAAATAAGTGGCTATCAGCATCGTGGGCCGCGATTAAAAGAGGGGTGAAGTGATTTCCGTGAGTTAAATTGGTCACGCTAACTTCAATATCCGCTGCCAAAGTTGGAAGGCTAAATAATCCAGCAGCCATAAGACTTGCAGCCATTAATGTACGTTTCATAACCGAGCTCCTTTTGTTTAATTGCATCCAGTATGCGACAGGAGTTTCACTAGGTTATTGCCGAATTATCACAAAAGTTTAACATCGTAGCGGCTCGATATTAGCGTGTGATAAAGTGTGCTGAAACAACTAAAAATAGTAGATATGATGATTAGAGAATTGACCCACGCTGACTTTGACGCAGTGATTGCTTTAGGCGAAATTGTTCATGGTAGTGGTTATATGGACATTGATGAACTCACGGCGATTTATTACAAAGGCATTAAACACGGTATTAACGCCAATTTTGTCGCAATTGAAAACGATCAGCTTATTGGTTTTAGATTAACCTATGCCGCTGGGCAATGGCCGCAAGATCAATGGTGCACGGTAGATAAGTGGGGTATTGCATTTGAGGATGTGTGTTATTTCAAGTCAAACACCATTGCAAAATCTGCCCGTGGAAAAGGCCTCGGCGGACAGTTATTAGCAGCCTCTAAAACGGCAGTGATTGCCCAAGGGGCTAAAGCGGGAGTGAGCCATTTGTGGCAACAAAGCCCCAATAATGCAGCAGTGCGTTATTTTACGAAAGCGGGTGGGCAGCTAATTGCCGAACATCCTCAGCGCTGGCACCAACGTTACATGGGCGAAGAGTATATGTGCGTTATTTGCGATCACGACTGCCACTGTGTCGCCTGTGAAATGTTGTTAGTTTTTTAGCCTGATTTCCCTTATTAATAAGAAGAATAATATGTACGATCCGCTGGTAAATTCTCATCCTAACAATCAACCTTTTGCGCCAAGCTATTGGGCGACGACCCAGGCATTAGGCGCACCAACAGCCGCATTATCTGGCCGACAACAAACCGATGTGGCGATTATTGGTGGTGGCTATACCGGGTTATTAACCGCGTATTACCTGGCGAGTGAGTTTAATATTGATTGCCATGTATTAGAGGCTAATCAGGTGGGATTTGGTGCCAGCGCCCGCAACGCTGGATTTGTGTTAAAAGGCTCGGGTCGTTTGGGTTATGCTGCCATGACCCAACGCTGGGATTTAGCCACCACCAAAGGCATTTATGATGAGTTTACCCAGGCTGTCGCGCGCGTCGATGGCTTAATTCAACAACACAATATTGCTTGTGAGCCGCAAGAAGCTGGCTACTTAAAAGTGGCCCATAATCCCAAAGCCCTGGTCACACTGCAAAATGCGGCTCAGTATATTCAACAACACCTAACAGATAGCCAAGACAGCGGCGCTGAGTTTATCACTAGCGATGATTTTCGAGCCCAGTATTTAGACCATCATCAAGCCTATGGCGCTTTACGCTTAAAAGACGGTTTTGGTCTTAATCCGCTTAAATTATTACTCGGTTATAAGGACATGGTACAAGCCCAAGGCGTGACGATTTCTGAACAATCTTGTGTTGTAGAGTGGCTTGAAGAGGGCGGTAAGCATCGTTTAATCACCGCGAATGGTGAGTTGATTGCCAATAAGGTGATTATGGCAGGCAATGGCTACACACCAAAGCGCTTTAATCAGCGTATAGATGACAAGTTTTTACCGATATTAAGCAATGTGATTGTTACCGAGCCGCTCACTGCGCAAGAGCTGGCACAAGCTGGTTTGCATACGCATCAAGTCACCATGGATACACGTATTTTAAAATACTATTACCGCTTACTGCCAGACAACCGTTTACTGTTTGGTGGTCGTGGTGCGGTGTGGGGCAAAGATGCGGCAAACCCTGTATATGGTGAGCGCTTAAAAATGGCGCTTAATAAGTGTTTTCCGAGCTTATCAAGCAAAGCGATAGCCTATAACTGGACCGGATGGATTGTTGCTGCGATGGACGATATGCCTCATGTGTATAGTCAAGGTAGCGTAGGGTATAGCTTAGGATATTGCGGTGCGGGCGTGTCGTTTAGCAGTCAAGCGGCGTATCGATTAGCACAAAGCATTGCCGGTGAAACGTTGCCTAACCTTCCTTTATATCAGCAAGCGTTGCCGAAATTCCTCTTTACCCAAGCAAGGCGCCTTGGGCAATGGGGATATTATCATTATGGTTGGTTAAAGGACCGCCTTGGTTAACCTGCTATTTCTAGGTGAGTAGACGACATCTTAGCTAACCGACGACTTCGCCAGTGCTTATTTTGGTTTCGTCTAATGGTTCGATTTTGAAGTTGAAATAGGCATAAGTGGCACTCACAAATGGGCAGACTAAGTTAAAGAAGGCGTAGGGCAGGTAGGCAATGGTTGCTACGCCTAAGGTGCTGGCCATAAAGGCGCCACAGGTGTTCCAGGGCACTAATGGGCTGGTGACTGTTGCAGAGTCTTCAAGTGAGCGACTCAAATTAACCGCGGCTAATTTACGGCGAGTGTATTCAACCTTCAGCATTCGCCCAGGCAGTACAATCGCAATGTATTGGTCGGCGGTAATGATGTTAGCGCCAATACACACCCCAATGGTGGTAATGATCAGGCTGGTGGTACCGCTCACTACGGTCAGAATGCTTTCTAAAATACGATTTAATAATCCAGTGACTTCCATTACACCGCCAAATGCCATGGCGCATAAAATTAACCACACAGTGGTCACCATGCTGCTCATGCCGCCTCGGCTTAATAGGCTGTCTAATACTTCATCACCCGTGTTGGCAACGTAACCGTCAAACATGGCAATCCATAAGCCTTTTACCAGTGCAACTACCGGTACGAGTGTATCGTCGTGAACAAACGCGATCACGTTATCAAATTGAAACAGCGCCGCACATGCAGCGCCGGCAAGTGTGCCTAATATTACCGTGGGAAAAGCAGGCAATCTGCGGTTAGCTAAATACAACACCACTAATAATGGAATGAGTAAATGCAGCCCAGGGCTGTAGGTTTTGTCTAATAGCGCCAGAGTGTCGGTAAGTTGGTTTTCAATCGGGGTGGCATCCGCGGTTAAGCCTAAAAAAGTAAAGCCGATAAGGGCAATAATAATGCTCGGTACTGTAGTCCAGGTCATGTGGCGAATATGGCTAAAGATATCGGTACCTGCCACAGCTGGTGCCAGGTTGGTGGTGTCAGACATTGGCGACATTTTATCGCCAAAATATGCACCACTGATAATGGCGCCGGCGGTAATGTTCACGTCTAAGCCCATTGCTGACGAAATACCCACTAACGCGATCCCGAGGGTACCAGCAACCGTCCAGGAGCTGCCGATACTTAACGCCACTACTGCGCACAATAGACAACAAGCGGTATAGAAATAATCGGGATTAAGGATTTGCATGCCATAGTAAATCATCGTTGGCACAGTGCCTGCTAAAATCCAGGTGCCAATGAGTGAGCCCACGCTGAACAAAATTAATAGCGCGCCTGTGGCAACCCCGATACTTTTAACAATTCCGCGCTCCATTTGGTTCCAGCTGTAGCCATTCTTATAACCAATGATCATTGCTATACATGCGGCTAACACTAATGCGATTTGGTTGGCGCCAGATGAGCTGTCGGATGAAAATAAATATACCGCAGCACCCAGCATGATAATGAGTGCAAATACGGGAATAAGCGCATCGAGTAACGTGGGCTGTTTATGGTTCGATGGCGACGGTTTTGAAGGCTCAGCTTGAGACATACGATTTCCTTTATAATTATTATTTTGACCAATATCTCATTCGTGTGAGCTGGCTTAATGCTTTTCTAATAACTTGGTAACGAATTTGTAACAGGCCACATCCTGACAAAAAAAGGCCAATAAGTCGAATATTGTTATCGTGAACCAATGATTTGAATGAACAGTATTAAGTGAGGTGGTGGGGTGTTGTGCTTGCTTAGTTACTTGGCTTGGTTAAATATGCTGATATTGACTGGTCGCTCGCATAAATATCCGCTAAGGGTATATGGTGGAACCAGTGATACCCTTGTTAGGATCTCTCACTTTACTCAGTCGGATGAACGATGTGAGTGCGCGATATGGGATATGAGTGTTCTATATGAGTAGTTACTTGGGGTGATTGAGGTGGTTAACTATGGCGCTTTCAGCATCTGCTTTGTTGGTTTTACCTTTCGCAGGGGGAGTGTCAATCATCGCACTGTGGCCTGTCACATCTTCGGCAATATGTAACCAATCTGGATGCCAATAAAAAGTGGCCCCTGCTAATGTATTCCAGCCATGTACGCCTGATTTTTCCCCTTTGTAGATAAGGTCTTCGATAGAATATGACATTGTGTCCTCCCAAAATGATTTATAAGGCTTGGTAATGTTCAGCAATCAGATTGATAAACACTATCCAATTCGTTTTATATTAGGGTGCACCTCATACAGCACTGTTTTTGTGATCTAGATCACGTAAAGTGGTGTTTATGAACAAGGTGAATGATGTTTAACCTTTGGCGTTAATTGAAATATCAAGCTTGCAGGTCAGTCTGGCTGGGACGTTATGATCATAATGCAAGAGGGGGGTTAGTGTTTATTGGGTTCACATGGCATTAAAGAAAGTTGATGGTCGTATAAATAAACACTCCCTGCGATGATGCCATCGAAGGGAGTATTTTACGTTAACACAATAAGCGAATGGCTTACGCTTTACCTTGCTCACGTGCAATGGCGCGGTAAGCAATATCGGTACGGAAATAAACGTCATCCCAATGGATGGCATCCACTAAACCGTAAGCAGCTTGTTGGGCTTCGGTTACCGTGTTACCTAATGCGGTAGCGCATAATACACGGCCGCCGTTAGTCACAACGTGGCCGTCTTTCATCTCGGTGCCGGCATGGAATACTTTGCCGTTTACATCGCCAAGCGTTAAGCCGTCAATCACATCGCCTTTATGGTAGGCATCTGGATAACCGCCAGCGGCCATCACCACACCGACTGCTGCGCGTGAGTCGAACTCTGCGGTGACTTTGTCTAACTCACCACGAGTGGCTGCCAGGCAAAGCTCAACAATGTCAGACTGTAAACGCATCATAATCGGTTGGGTTTCTGGGTCGCCAAAGCGGCAGTTGTATTCAAGCACTTTAGCGCTGCCATCTGGCGCAATCATTAAGCCAGCGTATAAAAAGCCAGTGTAAACATTGCCTTCTGCCGCCATGCCATCAACGGTTGGGCGAATAACATTGGCAATCGTCCAGTCGTGCACCGTTTGCGTGACAACCGGCGCAGGAGAGTATGCACCCATGCCACCCGTGTTAGGGCCGTAATCGCCGTTGTCGCGTGCTTTATGGTCTTGGCTGGTGGCCATGGCAAGAATGTTTTTGCCGTCTACCATTACGATAAAGCTGGCTTCTTCGCCTTTTAAAAACTCTTCAATTACCACGCGTGAACCCGCATCACCAAATTTATTACCGGCAAGCATATCGTCAATGGCAGCATCGGCTTGGGCTTGATCGGCGGCGATAATCACGCCTTTACCAGCAGCTAAACCATCGGCTTTAATCACAACAGGGAAACCCGTTTTAGCGGTTAATGTAGCCGCATAAGCTTTAGCGGGGGCAATCTCAGTGAAGTTTGAGTACTCAGCCGTTGGAATGTTGTGACGGGCTAAAAAGTCTTTGGTAAAGGCTTTTGACGATTCAAGCTGTGCCGCGCCTTTCGTTGGGCCAAAAATCGCTAAACCGGCAGCATTAAAAGCATCAACAACGCCTAATGATAATGGCACTTCAGGGCCGACAATGGTTAGCTCAATTTTGTTGTCTTGAGCAAACTTAACTAAATCAGCAATGGCTTCAACTTGAATGGCCACATTTTGTAATTTTGGCTCTAAAGAGGTTCCAGCATTACCAGGTGCAACAAACACTTTTGTAACTTGAGCAGACTGAGCCGCTTTCCAGGCTAAAGCATGTTCACGACCGCCACCGCCAATAATAAGTACCTGCATCTTTATTCACCTTTTTAATAAACTAAATAATTTGATTCTTTAAACGAAAAAAGCAGCCAAAGAAGGCTGCTTGTTTCAAGTGGAATTTAGTGGCGGAAGTGACGCATGCCAGTAAATACCATGGCCATACCGTGCTCATCTGCCGCGGCGATGATTTCTTCATCGCGAATAGAGCCACCCGGTTGGATGATGCAGCTAATACCCGCAGCCGCTGCAGCATCGATGCCGTCGCGGAATGGGAAGAAAGCGTCAGATGCCATCACTGAGTTTTCAACCACTAAACCTTCATCGGCAGCTTTAATACCAGCAATTTTCGCTGAGTAAACGCGGCTCATTTGGCCTGCACCGACACCGATTGTCATGCCATCTTTGGCGTAAACAATGGCGTTAGATTTAACAAACTTGGCCACTTTCCAGCAGAACATTAAGTCTTTTAATTCATCAGCAGTTGGTTGGCGTTTAGACACCACTTTAACGTCGTCTAGGTTAACCATGCCTTGATCGCGATCTTGTACTAACAGACCGCCATTGACGCGCTTGTAATCAAGTGTTGTGGTTTGAGTATTCCACTCACCACACTCAAGTAAACGCACGTTCACTTTAGCGGCAACGATGCCACGTGCTTCTTGGCTAACCGTTGGCGCGATAATCACTTCAACAAACTGACGGTCAACAATGGCTTGGGCCGTTTGTGCATCTAACTCTTGGTTAAAGGCAATGATGCCACCAAAGGCTGATGTTGGGTCGGTTTTGAATGCACGGTCATAGGCTTCTAATAAGTTAGCGCCTAATGCCACTCCGCAAGGGTTAGCGTGTTTAACGATAACGCAGGCTGGGCCTTCAAACTCTTTAACGCATTCAAGTGCAGCGTCAGTGTCGGCGATATTGTTGTAAGACAATGCTTTGCCTTGTAACTGAATCGCACTGGCCACTGAGGCTTCATCAATTTTCGCATCAACATAAAATGCGGCTTGTTGGTGGCTGTTTTCACCGTAGCGTAAATCTTGCTTTTTGATGAACTGCGAATTGAACGTACGTGGGAATGTAGAATCGTCGTGGCACTCATCTTTGCTGTGTGCTGGCACCATAGTACCAAAGTAATTGGCGATCATTCCATCGTAAGCAGCGGTATGTTCAAAGGCCGCAATGGCAAGGTCAAAGCGAGTTTCTAGCGTTGTGCTGCCGTTGTTGGCTTGCATCTCAGCAATCACGCGACCGTAGTCTTTTGTGTTAACCACAATCGTGGTGTCTTTGTGGTTTTTGGCGGTTGAGCGCACCATGGTAGGGCCGCCAATGTCGATGTTCTCAACAGCGTCGGCTAAGGTGCAACCTGGTTTAGCCACAGTTTCAGCAAATGGGTATAAGTTAACCGCCACTAAATCGATAGGGTTAATGGCGTTTTGCTCCATTACCACTTCGTCAATGCCGCGACGGGCTAAAATGCCGCCGTGAATTTTTGGATGTAAGGTTTTAACACGACCATCCATAATTTCTGGGTGACCTGTGTAGTCAGAAACTTCAATTACCGGGATATTATTGTCTGCAAGTAGCTTTGCAGTACCGCCCGTTGATAAGAGTTCAACACCTTGTGCATGCAGCGCTTGTGCAAACTCAAGGATTCCAGTTTTATCTGATACGCTTAATAGCGCGCGACGAATTGGTCTGACATTATTCATGTAGGTACAGGGTCCACTAGTTTGATTTTAAGGATCTTTCGTAAAACAGAATTGTCTGAAGTCTGCTTTACCAAAGTCCCTCATGATGTTGCGATAACACCACTAGATGACTGTCTTATGATCAGGCGGGCGTATTTTATCGTAAACCGCATGTATTGGGTGTTTTTTCTGTGTGATTTCACAATATTGAAATGAGAACAAAGATAATCAAAAATAAACCATAACTAACCCTTGACCTTGGATTAAACTCTAAGGTTTATACTTAAGCTAGTTTCAGAGACTTTTAGCTGAATCACTTTCTGAGTTGAGGTTAAATTATGTATCGAATAGGTGAGCTTGCTGCCTTGTACGACATCAAGGCTGACACATTACGGTTTTATGAAAAACATGGGCTGTTGTCTCCTTCGAGTCGCTCAGATTCAGGCTATCGATTATATAATCAAGACGACTCTGAAAGGTTGAAGTTTATCTTGCGCGCTAAAGCGGTGGGTTTTTCGCTTAATGACATTGCCGATCTATTGTCTATTGAAGTGGACAAGTCAAACCGAGCCTGTGCAGAAGTCAAAGGCTTGGTTGACACTAAGCTTGAACAGGTTGAAGCTAAGTTAGCGGAGTTACAACATTTTGCGACCTCGTTAAAGAGCTTATCGAACACCTGTTGCGGCGGCCCCGATAGCGCTGAACATTGCTCGATATTGGAAGCGTTAGAGTCGTCCGATCAACATATTATTGCCAAAAAAGAACATCATCATTTCTCTCATTCGGGTCATAAGGACTAATTATGTTATTGACCAATTTTGTTCACTTATTTTTAGAGTCCGCCCCCTGGCTTTTGCTGGGTTTAGTATTAGCTGGGTTGTTAAAGGTGTTTGTGCCAATGGCGTGGATGCAAAAGCAACTGGGTGGACATGGGGTGAAAACGGTATTTAAGTCGGCGCTATTAGGTGCACCTTTACCTTTATGCTCGTGCGGGGTTATTCCTGCGGCGGTTGGCTTACGCCGTGCCGGAGCTTCAAAAGCAGCTACCACGTCGTTTTTGGTATCGACACCTGAAACCGGCGTCGATTCGATTACCGTATCTTACGTGTTGCTGGGCCCGTTTATGGCCATAGTGCGTCCTATTGCCGCTATTACTAGCGCCATTGTGGCGGGGCTGTTGGTGGGACGCGATGACGATGATGGTGTGCCTGCAACAGCTAAGGCTCAATCAGACAGCAGTGCAACGGCTAAAGTTGAATCATCTTGCTGTGCAAGTAAAAAGACCAGTCCATCAAGCCCGTCTCAAGCAGCTTCAAGTACCCGCGACAGCAATGCTGAAATCGTGCAACATGCTGGCGTGAAAATGACCGCAGTTAAAGCAGAGTCAGTATTAAGCCCTATGGCCTCAGCCAACGTGTTGAGTGCTGAACAAGCGCCAAAGCAAAGCAGTTGTTGTGCGAATAAAGCTGATACCCAACCTAAAGAGGTGAAATCAAGCTGTTGCAGCACCAAAGTCGAGCCAGAGGTCGCCGCAACAAGCAGTTGCTGCGCATCAACATCAGTGAAAGCAGAGCATACAGAAAGCACTGCAGAGGCTAGCTGCTGCACGTCAACTCAAGACATCGCAACCGAGCTTAAACAAAACAGCGTATTTAGCCGAGTATTATCTGGTTTGCATTATGCGGCCACGGATTTAATTAAAGACACCACACTATGGTTATTAGTCGGACTGTTCTTTGCCGCCTTGGTACAGACTTATGTACCTAGTGACTTTCTAGTGAAGTGGGGCGATGGTATTTTGGCGATGTTAGTCATGGTGCTTGTGTCTATTCCTATGTATATCTGTGCTACAGCCTCAACACCTATTGCGGCTGGACTGTTATTAGCTGGTGTATCTCCTGGTGCAGTATTGGTATTTATGATGGCAGGCCCAGCAACTAATATTGCGACACTCGGTGTTGTCACTAAAGAGTTAGGCAAACGTGCGCTTTATGGTTATTTAGGTGGTGTTATCGGTGTGTCGTTAATCTTTGGCGTGTTGGTTAACTATTTGGTTGATACCTTTGGCTTTAAAGTGATGCCACAAATTGGCGAAGAGCACGCATTATTACCGCAAGGTGTGGTAGCTGTTTCAGGTATTGTGTTGGCGATCTTAATGGCGAAAGTGTTGTGGGATATGATCCCAAAAGGCAATAAAGAGAAAAGCTGCTGTTCATAATCAGCGAATAATGTTAAACACAAATTGTCAGTTTTTGCGTTTTAATTAAAAAAGCCAGTGATTAATATCACTGGCTTTTTGGGTTTTTATCGCACTCATTTATAGGCAGATTTGTTTTGTTATGGAGTCATCAATATTTGCATAAATAAGTGCGTATTTATGCATACGCAATAATGTGTAAATCAGCCTCAATAGCTATTTATTCAATGCTTCAGTTCCTTAAAAATACCTTAAGTTTTCAACAATTTTTACATATTATGAAGCACCTCATGAATTAACAACAATTAAACATTTCTGCACTTTAATTGCACAAATATTGTGATTTATCTCTCCTTGACTTTTATCAACTTGCACTACTATCGCGGTCGTAAGATACCTATAAAGTAATAAGTCGTTATAGCGACGCAGGAGTGAAAGATGAAAACAATAAAAATGTGCAAAATAGCATTGCTCATCGCATTGTCATTGGGCGTAGTCGCTTGTGGCAGTGATGGTAAAGATGGCGTCGATGGTGTTGACGGTATTGATGGCCAGGCTGGAACCCCCGGTCTACCTGGTACTGATGCTTCAGCAATAACAGTAAAAACATCGACAGCCACCAATGTTGAGTTAATCGACCATGTTGTTGCTGATGGTCAAGTTACAGTAGAGTTTGGTATTACCAATGAATCAGGTTATGCAATCACTGGCTTAACAGATGCATCGATATACTTAGCTGCTAAAACTGAAAATGGCATGCAACGCAGCCGAGATGGTAGTGTCGGTGGTAATGCTACGGTGGGCGGTACATCGCCTACAGAAGGTGCGTCGCTAACCTTACTTGATAATGGTAACTATCAATTAGTTGCACCAATGGCGGGTGTGCAAGCTGACACTGAAGCGTTAATTCGTTTACAAGTTGGCGGCGGCGATATTGCCAAGTCACCTTATATGCTTATTGCTAAACCTGAGATGATGCATACCTCAACAACTGAAACATGTTATGCATGCCATGTTGATTATGCCGAGTCTGACCTTAAGCATGCAGGCTATGTCGCGTTAAATACCGATGGCGAAGTTGATTTTGTTGGCGGTTGTATGGTGTGTCACAACAACGTACCGCGTGATGTTGCTGCTGACGGCACCTCATTAAATACCGGTGGTTATGCTAAAAACACCATGCAAATGCTTGGACACATTAACCACCAAAATTTTGAAAAAGATTTTGAACCAGCTAACTGTTATACCTGTCATGCTGAGCCTGTGATGAACACTAGCCTTGCTGGTAACGGTTGTGCAGACTGTCATAACACGTCTAGCAGTTCTAGTTATGCCCAAGTCATCAGCAACAGTAATAGTAGTGAGTTTGATGCGAGAGAGTTCCACTTAAATAAGAGTGGCTTAGAAACCTTGCAATCGATGCGCGTAAGTTACACCGCAGAAACCACTGTACCGCAAAAAAATGATGAAGGTGTATGGTGTACTACTATGTCGTTATTTGACATTAGTAGTGGCACTAAGACCCAAGTTAATATTGGTGCGCTATACAACAAAGATGGTGATACTTCAGGTGCGACCAACGTTATAGGTAAGCCGATTGTGTATGCTGGTGCTTATTTACATGGCTATTACAACGAGTCTATTGTCGGTCGATTTGCTGGCCATGGTAGCGATGAAATCAAAACGGATAATGCTGATGGCTCAAGAACGCACTGTTTCCCATCACCATCAAGTGGTTTTGATCAAGCAAGTATTATGGCAACGGCTCGCATTTCATTAAGCTACCCAGGTTGGGTGCAAAATGATGGTGAAACGTCTATGTCATTTACAGCCTATTCTGACGCTGTTGATCAAACAACAGGTGACATTGTTGAGTATGAGCGTCGCTTAGCTGTGACCAACGATAGCTGTACAACGTGTCATAATAGTGAAACTAACTACCACAAAAATGGTGCTTACAATAATGGTGGTGTTGATTGCGTTGCTTGCCATAACAATGGACAAGATCGTAGTGCGGCAAACTCAGCCCCTGGTTATGGCCCAATGGTACACAGTATGCACTGGGGAATTGGTAACTCGTTATCTGGCGCTAAAATAGATGCTGATGGCAATAATATTACCAACTCTGCCACGGCATTAAATGCCATTAACTGTGTGTCTTGTCATGCTGATGGCATTGACTTGAATGCAATACCTAATCAGTACATACGTGCTAAAGCATTCAATAATGGCGACCAAACTAAGATGGCTAGTCCAATCGCTGCAAACTGTTTTGCCTGTCATAATGGCGACCAGGCTTTGAATCACATGGAGTTAAACGGTGGTGAAATCAGTGCAGAAAAAGGCTCTGGTAACGACGGTACTTGGTTTACTCAACCTACCGGCGAATCTTGTGCAACATGTCATGCAGAAGGCCGTTCATTTGGTATCGAGAAATACCATAAGTTTGAACGCTAATATGCACTATGTCGTTAGCCTTATTGACTAACGACATAGCGTAAATCACAACGGGGATCAATTGATCCCCGTTTTATTTTGTTAACTGTTTTAACGGATGATTAATGAAAAATAGCATTGAGTTTTTCAGCTAAGCGGATGCCTGCTTGTTGCAATCTTTTTTCAACAATAGGTTTATTAACAAATACATAATTGAAGCGTAAATCATCTTCTCCCTGATAGTTTTGCTCCAAAATATAGGTTTTTTTACGTAAAAACTTAGACTCTTCAGCCCACTCATAATAACTTTGCCCTGACCATTGCTGGCGCTCACCTTGACTAATGCGGCTCAAAAACTCACTGTATTCGGTGTAGCTTAATTGCTGTTGCTCGATGATTTTACTGTCCCATACGCTGTGTAAATTGGTTTCTTGGCCAAACCATTTTACGTTAATTGTGTTACCACCTTTATCGTGGCGATGTCCCACATGTAAAGGCTGGTGGATATCACCCACAAAATGTACATAAAAGGCCAGCGCTTGCCATTTATCTTTTTGGCTAGTTTTAGTATTTTTCAGAACATTTTCAAATAGTTGTAGGCTTTTAATGATATCGCCATCTGGATTGCGTGTTACTGACTGCCATGTTTCATCATCTTCAATTGAAATGTAATGCCAGGGCGCTGCATGATGCCAGTTTTTATCTGAGCGAATTTCATCTGCCCATGTAGACATTTGCGCTAAGCTTTCCCCATTTGTTAGCTGATTAATCTGTCGCTTCGCGTTATCGCTCAAGTGTTGTTGAGCCAAGTCGCCAACGATACGATGCCCCAGCTGCCCAAAGGCAAAAGCCGGTGAGTTGATGCTTAACGAAAGTAATAACCCGCTCGCTATCATCATGCTTTTATTGACCCAAACTGACTTTCTCATTTTTCCACTCTTTTTAGTGCGTTGTTTGGCTGCAAACAAACCTTGCAATTTTTGACGGGAATATACAGCACCTTTATGACAGTTTTGTGTAACCACTAGGTTTCGTAATTGTTGTTTTTTGTACAAATTTTGACATTAAAATGCAACATGATCTCCCTACACTTCGCCCTGCAGTTTTTGCTGCATTTCAATACAAGGCCCAGCGGATTGGGTTAAACATTAAAATATAAGAAGTTTTCAGGGGGCTGAAATGTTACGAAGTCATAAAATGAATCGTTTGGCGCTAGCGACGTGTTTTGCTATGGGTGTTGCATTGCCTGCATCTGCAGCTGACACAGCATCGGACATACGTGGACAAATTATGGGGCCAGCAGGAAGTGCTGCTTCTGATGCTAAAATTACTATTATTCACCAACCAACTGGGACGGTTACCGAAGTGCCAGTTACGGCAGATGGTCAGTTTTCTGCACGCGGTTTACGTGTTGGTGGTCCTTATATTATTAAAGTCGACTCTGATCAGTTTGCCGACACCGTTGAAGAAGGTGTTTACTTGCAACTAGGCGAGACATTCCGCTTTAACCGCACTTTACAAGATGCAAATGAAATGGAGCGCATTGGCGTGGTAGGGAGTGCGGGTTATTACCGTTCAGCGGGGGCCAATAGTGAATTTGGCGAGCAAGATATTACCAACTCACCTGGCCTTAACCGAGATTTAAAAGACGTATTGCGTCAAAACCCAATGGCTGTAGTTGGCACAGATGGTGTATCAATGAGCGTGGCGGGTTTAAATCCGCGTTTCAATACTTTTGTGGTTGATGGCATATCGCAAAACGATGATTTTGGACTTAACTCAAACGGTTACCCAACACAACGTTCACCTATTTCAATTGATGCTGTTGAGAGCGTGGCGTTAAATGTATCGCCATACAGTGCGCGCAATGGTGGTTTTACGGGCGCGCAAATTAATGCGGTCACTAAGTCTGGTACTAACGAACTATCAGGTTCAGTATTTTGGGAAACCACTAACGACAGTATGGCGGGTGATGGTAAAAACCAACAAACTGGTGAAACGTTAAAGCAAGATTTTGAAGAAACTACGTTTGGTGGCACGGTGGGTTTCCCGTTAATTAAAGATACGCTGTTTTTCTTTGGTTCTTATGAAAACTTCGATGCACCAAAATCTGCAGAGTGGGGGCCAGCCGATGCAGGGTATGCAAACGACTCGGATATTACTTCAGCGGAATTAACGCAAATTGAACAGATTGCCCAATCAGTTTATGGCTTAGACAGCATTGGTGGCTACACTACCACGCCGCAAGAAAAAGATGAAAAAATTCTAGCTAAAATTGACTGGAACATTAACGACCAGCACCGTGCGAGTTTTACTTACCAATCTACAGTCGGTAACTTAACCAATAACATGAGCTCAAGCTCATCGTCTTTAAAATTATCAAGCACTTGGTACGACAAAGAAGAAACATTAGAAACCTATGCTGCTAACTTATACAGCGATTGGACTGATGATTTCAGCACTGAAATTAAAATAGCTTATAAAGACTCAACCACTAAATCGAAAACCATTGATGACTTAGGCATCGGTATGGTGTCGGTTCAAACCTATGATCGTGCTAGCGATTATGTGGTATTTGGTACAGATAAATCACGTCAGGCAAACGAGCTTGATAATCAAAACCTTGAACTACGTTTTGTGGGTGATTATTACCTAGGCGATCATGAAATTGGCTTTGGTGCTCAGTACAATAGCATTGAAGTGTTTAACCTGTTTGCCCAAAATGTGGCAGGTAACTGGTCATTTAATACCATTGAAGACTTTGAAAACGGTGATGTAGACCAGTTTTTCTATTCTAATGCAATATCTGGTAATTCTGACGATGTTGGCGCAGCTTTTAAGATGGACACGTTAGCATTGTTTGCTGAAGATTCATGGGATATCACCGCAGATTTAACCCTCACATTTGGTTTGCGTTATGAAACCATTAGCATGTCTGATTCGCCTGCAATCAACCAAAATTTTGTTGATCGCTATGGTTTTGCTAATAACGAAACCTTAGATGGTCAAGATATTTGGTTACCGCGTATAGGCGTGCAATATGCACTAACAGAAGACATCAGCATACATGGTGGTGTAGGGCGATATAGTGGTGGCTCTCCGACGGTATGGATTTCAAACAGCTTCTCAAATGACGGAAACAGCTTACTTAGCTACAACGATGGTTGGGACTCTGCTTGGGGGACGCCAGATTTTGCTAATGTGCCTTCTGCTGCGCAAAACGGTTTAGTCGGTGGTGACGGTAATGTGAATGTTATTGACCCTCACTTTGAATTACCGTCAGACTGGCGTGCCAGCATCGGTGTCGACAGCACCTGGGATTTTGGTGCATTGGGTGATGATTGGTTTGTGGGGGCAGAGTTTTTATACATTCAAAAAGAAAACGATTTAGCCTGGGTTGATTTGGCTCGTCGTCAAGTCACTACCGATGACACTGGTCGTGTTGTGTATGAAACATGGGACCCACTCGCCAATGACGGCGCCGGTGGTAACACTGACCGTTATGACATTATGCTAACTAATGCTGATGATGACGGTACCAGCAAAACCTTGAGTTTTTCATTAGCAAAAAACTGGGATATGGGCTTAAGCATGCGCGCAGGATATGCTTATAACTCTGTAAAAGAAGGCAACCAAGGTTCATCTTCTACAGCAACGTCAAACTATCAGTACACGCCGGTTCAGTATGATCGTAATAGCACCACCATGGGCACCGGCTATTATGAAACGCCGCACCGCTTTACGTTTAGCTTAGGTTATGATGTTGAAATAGTATCGGGTTATAACTCAAGCTTTAACTTATTCTATGAGGCGCGTGAAGGTAACCCGATGACTTGGGTGTTAGGTTCATATAAAGACGGTAACCTAGGCGATCAATCAAGTTTTGCTAATGCGTCATACTACTTACCGTATATCCCTACAGGTGCCGACGACCCTAATGTTGAGTACGATGGAGGGCTAACTTACGAACAATTTAAAGCGGCTGTCGATGAGATTGGTCTAGGTAAGTATGCTGGGGGTATTGCACCTAAAGGCACTGACAACCAACCGTGGGTACATCAACTTGATTTCCGCTTTACTCAAGAGCTACCGGGCTTTACCGAAGATCATAAAGGCCTTTTATACTTTGATGTGAGCAACGTGCTTAATTTGCTTAATGATGATTGGGGCGTGGTTGAATACCAAAGTTACGGTACATCAACACTGGTTGACCATGATTACAATGCAGCTACTGGGGTTTACACTTATTCAGTGCCCTATGGCCAAGATGGTATCGAAACCGATAACCATAATAGTTATGACATCAACAAGTCGGCTTGGCAGTTAAAAATTGGTGTTAAATACCTGTTCTAATTAGGCTAGCGCTTAACAACAAAATACCGAGCAAGTTGCTCGGTATTTTTTTATCTTGGTATAACTTAAGTGATAACCGTCTTATTTACCTTTAATAACAGAAGTTGCTGGGGCTTTTTTCGCTTGTTTCACTGCACGTTTTTCTTTTAACGTCAGTTGTGGCTGCTTCTTCGACTCTTTGGCGTTATTACGTTCTTTGCTCATATTATTTACTCCGTGTATGCGCTGGGCTAGGTTCACTCTGTAAAAATGTTAAACAATTATTTGAATCACAATATCAAGTACAACTTATGCGAATATAGCGTTGAAATTAGCATCCTGTCGTGGCTAGGTTAAATCGATACTAGCACCAAGTTGCACAAAAATATCTATCATAGATATAGATTATTTAGTGCTAATCGTAGATTACAAAAGCATAATAAAACGCGCAAAATCTTTAGCCATTTTGATGTACTTTAACATTAATAAATTCGGGGATCTCTAATACATTTTCGCCCCAATTTTCAATGAGCGCAGCGTAAAGGAACTCGATAAAAACGATATACTTACGTGGCATATATACCCGTTGGGGAAAACTTAAGGTCACTTTAGTTTGTGCCATTGGAAAGTCTTCTAAAATCGGTGTCAGTTGCTGGTTCGTAATGGCCTCTTGGGCGATGATTACTGGCACGGCAGTGATGCCGAGTCCTTCGATGGCCGCTTCTCGCGCAAACGTGACGTTATTTACTTTCAGTTGTGCGGGCGGATCCAAATCGAACCATTGGTTACCATCAAATATTCGCCAGCCACCATTGATGTGTGCTGACTGTAATTTTATAGCAGTGTGATTGATCAAATCTTGTGGAACTTTTGGCGTGCCATGACGTTTAAGGTAGTCGGGGCTGGCCATCAGTTGTCTGTTGGCGATAACCAATGAGTAACTCTGTAACTTGGGGTCGTGAACCTCTGTTATTTGGAACAGAAAATCCACTCCTTCTTCAATCACATCGACTTTACGGTTAGTTAATTCAGCATCAATAGTCATGTTTGGGTAAGCAGCAAGAAAGCGCGCGAAAATACGTCCAAGAAATAATTGCCCCAATTCGATAGGGCAAATGATTTTTAAATTGCCTTTAATGTCCTGCTGGCTGGCACTTAATAAGTCTTCTGCACTTTGTAAATCTTGTAAAATTTTATTAATTCGATGGTAATAACTCGATCCCGCTTCGGTGAGTTTTAATGCCCGCGTAGTGCGGAATAATAGCTGCACACCCACATCGGCTTCTAACTCAGCAACCTTACGACTCACCGTCGCTTTGGTTATTCCTAGGGCTTTTGCGGCACCGGTAAAACTGCCTTGCTCCACCACTTGCGAGAAAATCTGAACGCGATTGAGATCCATATTGTTACACCTGTGAAACAGTGGGTTGAATTCTATCTATCTAATAAATTACACGAAACAGTAGTAAACTAGAAGGTATAAATTAGGAGTTCAGCATGTCTATTAATAAACGTTTTATCATTGTACCGAGCCTTATTTTGGCGATTGTTATCGCAGGCGTTTATTGGTGGTTACAGGTGCGCTTTATTGAGTCGACCGATAACGCGTATGTAGAAACCGATATTTCAAGCATTAGCGTCAAAGTACCGGGGTATATTGTGCAATCGACGGTGAGTGATAATCAGCATGTCAATCAAGGTGAGGTGCTGGCACAGCTTGAAGACAGTCAGTTTGTCGCGCTTGTGGCTCAAAGTCAGGCAGTGCTGGCCAGTTCGCAAGCCAATTTACAGACGTTGGCGGCGAAAGTGGATTTACAACAAGCCTTAATTAATCAGGCCAAAGCGGCTGTGGTGGCATCGCAATCTGATCAGTTAATTGCTCAACAACAATTAGCACGCTCGCAAAAATTGAAAGTCAGCAATTACAGTTCGCAAAATGATGTTGATCAACTGCAAGCTAATTTTGATTCTGCTTCGGCGCATGTTGATGAAGCACAAGCGGCATTAGTGGCAAAGCAGCGTGAATTGTCGGTTTTTAATGCCCAATTATTAGAAGCGCAAGCTGACGTTGATCAAGCGCAAGCCAGCCTTGAGTTAGCCAATATTCAATTAGCCGACACCCAAATTACCGCGCCCTTTTCAGGCATTATAGGTAAGCGTGGAGCGCTGGTGGGCCAGTACGTGCAACCCGGGCAAGCCCTGTTTAGCTTAGTGCCCGACTCTCAGGTATGGATAACCGCTAATTTTAAAGAAACTCAAATTGAGCATATGCAACCTGGTCAAACAGTTAAGGTTAAATTAGACGCCTACCCTGATGAAGATTTTACCGGTTTTATTGACAGCTTAGCGCCTGCATCTGGCTCTAAATTTAGTTTGTTACCGGCTGAAAATGCCACCGGTAATTTTACTAAGATTGTGCAGCGAATTCCGGTACGGATCCGTATTGAGAATAAGCACGCGGCTAATGCCCCAATGCGTATTTTACCTGGGTTGAGCGCCGTAGTTAAGGTTGATACTCACAGTGCAACTCAAGCACATGCTACAGCCAAAGCGGCCTTTAACGATAAGACCACTGTCACTGCAGGACGTTAATATGAGTCAGTCAACGGCAGAGTTAGATGTAACTCAAGTGGCTGTTGCCGATGTTAAACCGACAGGGTATCAACGTGGCAGTTACCGCTCATGGATTGCGGTCATGGGTGGACTTATTGGCGCATTTATGGCGATTTTAGATATTCAAATCACCAATGCCTCAATGAAGGAAATACAAGGCAGTTTAGGGGCGACGTTAGAAGAAAGCAGTTGGATTGCGACCGCGTATTTGGTGGCCGAAATGATTGCCATTCCGTTGTCGGGTTGGCTCAGCACGGGTTTATCGACCAGACGCTACTTACTGTGGACCACAGCAGCGTTTATTGTTGCATCAATATTGTGTTCAATGTCTTGGAATCTCGAGTCGATGATTGCCTTTCGCGCATTACAGGGCTTCTTTGGTGGTGCGCTCATTCCATTAGCTTTTCGGCTTATTCTCGAATTTTTACCCGACAGTAAACGCGCCATGGGTATGGCGTTGTTTGGCGTTACAGCCACATTTGCACCGTCTATTGGTCCAACGTTAGGTGGTTGGTTAACTGAGCAGTTTAGTTGGCATTATCTGTTTTATATTAATGTGCCGCCGGGCATATTAGTGATGGTGATGCTGGCGTATGGGTTGGAGCGAAAACCCATTATTTGGGACAAACTAAAAGATGCCGATTACTCTGGCATTATTACGATGGCGCTAGGAATGGGCTGTTTAGAAGTGGTGCTCGAAGAGGGGAATCGTAAAGACTGGTTTGGCTCTGATCTTATTCGTAATCTCGCCATTATTGCGGTCATCAATATCGGTTTGTTTATTTGGATCCAATTACGTAAACCCCAACCTTTAGTGAATATTAGGTTGCTGGGCCAACGTGATTTTGCCTTGTCTACAGTGGCATATTTTTTATTGGGTATGGCACTATTTGGCGCCATTTATTTAATCCCACTATACCTGTCACAAATCCACGACTATACCCCGCTTGAAATTGGCGAAGTGATTATGTGGATGGGGTTTCCGCAATTATTAGTGTTGCCGCTAGTGCCAAAATTAATGCAGCGTTATGACCCGCGGTATTTAGCGGGTTTTGGCTTTGCGTTGTTCTCAATCAGTTATTATATGAATAGCCATATGACCGCCGATTATGCTGGTGATCAAATGATAGCATCACAAATCGTCAGGGCGTTGGGGCAACCATTTATTTTAGTGCCGATAGGTATTTTGGCGACCATGCACCTTAAGGCCCAAGAAAACGCGTCAGCTTCAACGGTATTAAATGTCATGCGCAATTTAGGTGGTGCTTTTGGTATTGCCTTGGTAGCGACATTAAGTGATAACTTAGCCCGAGTGCACCTTGCACACATAAAAGAATCATTACCCGCGGTGAGCGCGCAAGCTTACCAATACATCAATGACACCACTTTGTTATTGCAAAGTGCAGGTTCTGACGCGGTGAGCGCCAATACACAAGCTTATGCTTTACTGGCCCAAAACATGAGTCAACAAGCGTATATTCAAGCTTATAATGATGTGTTTTTCATTATGGCGTGCTTTTTATCTATTGCAGTTGTGGCAGTGTTATCGATTCGAAAACCTGCAGCATCAAATAAGGCAGATGCTCCTAATGAAATGCATTAAGTATTTGTTGATAAGCATCAGTATCAATTGACTTGTATTGCCATTGCTGAATGATACCCTTGCTATAAATCTTTAGGCGAATGGGTATTTGATGACATTAACATGGTTAGATGTTGGTTTTGATCAGCTCAATGTTGAGCTGTTATACAGTTTATTGCAACTGCGGGTAGATGTGTTTGTGGTGGAGCAAAACTGCCCTTACCCTGAGCTAGATGGTAAAGATAAACATGTCCATACTAGGCATTTACTCGGCCTAAATGATCTACAAGAGGTTGTGGCTTACAGCCGTGTTTTAGCGCCCAATATCAGTTACCCACAAGCCAGTATCGGCCGCGTTGCAGTGGCAAAATCAGCGCGAGGGCAGGGCGTCGCAAATCAGTTAATGCAACGTGCAATAACCATTGCAAAACAGCGTTGGCCAGATGATCATATTCAAATCGGTGCACAAGATTATTTACGCCACTTTTATCAACAGCTTGGTTTTGTGGTTAATTCTGAAGTGTATTTAGAGGACGGAATACCACACCTTGATATGTTGCTTACCCATTCATAAATTTTAAGGAAGATAAATGTCAGATTATGCCATTAACACTCAACAAATAGTGTGTGTTGCTCAATTTGTTGCCAAGCCCGGTCAACGTGATGCGTTAGTCGCAGCATTAGCAAGCTTAATTCCAGATACTCGTCGTGAACTAGGCTGTATTCGCTATGAGTTAAATGTGAGTGTGGAAGATGAAAATAAAGTCGCCTTTGTGGAAAAGTTTGTCGACCGTGCTGCGTTTGACAAGCATTGCGCTAAAGAAGCCATTGAACACTATTTTCATCATGTGATGCCAGAGTTAGTTGAGTCGCATCATGTGGAAGTGTTTAATCAAGTTATTGCTTAGTTTTTGGGGCCAAAAATCAAAAATGCCAGTCGAGTAGACTGGCATTTTTAGTTTATGGTGTTACACCATAAAGTGCATCAACTTGATTAGAAGTCGTAACGTGCACCGATAGTGAAGATGTTGTCATCTTCTAAGTCTATTTTTGCACCGTTTACAGTGTGCTCACCTTCGTACATAGCATAGTGGCCATAAACTAAAGTTGATTTAGACACACGGTAATCAGCACCAACAGTAATTTGAGTTACTTCGATGTCAGTACCTGTAGTGTCGACACTGTTTGTGTAGTACTTACCAAAACCACCATCATCTTGACCATATTCAGCTTTTAAGTTAACGCCGTTTAGGTTGTAAGCTACGTTAACGAAGAAAGTATCGCCTTCTTGGTCAGTAGATTGGCTTTCAGTGTTTTGGAATAAACCGCCCACTTTAAAGTCGCCAAACTTAGCTTGTGCAACACCACGGTAAGAATCAGTTCCGCCAATTGTGTTGTACGCAGCTGCGAAGTAGTAGTTTTGCTTTTTGAATTTTTTATCACCAATAGTTGCACTTAATGCATATTGATCTTCATCAGAACCTTCATAGTTGTCATCCATTAAATACGTTGCATTTAATGTAACTAAGTCAGCAATAACTGGAGAGTAGTACGAAATCAAATCAGCTTTACGATCTTGGTCATCAAGTAAACGGTCGATATCGGCATTTGAGTTACCGAATAAATCAATACTACCTTCAGACTGTTTAAATACTGTGTCGTTACGGCCTACAAGCACTGTACCTGCATTAGTTTTTAAACCAAGGAAAGTGTTACGAGCTTTAAATACATCATCACCTTGAGTCGTATTTTCTACCTGGAATTCCATTTGGTATAAAATTTCAACACCGTCAGCAACCTTTTCGCTACCTTTAACACCTAGGAGAGAAAAGTTATTTTCTAAAACTGTACCTTCTTTACCATTTTGAGTCGTAGTGCCTTCATCAGAACTTGAAACTGATAAGTCTAAACGACCATAGAAACTTGGGCCTTCAGCAAGTGTAGCAAAAGAAACTAGTGTAAGTACTGAGGCTACTGATGCAGAGATTAAGGTCTTTTTCATCTTTCATGCTCCCTAGAACGTTATGTTCTATATTCCATTTTTCATGGTTGTAGTTAGTGAAGTCGTTGCAGATATTATCCTGTAACAATCTGGTGCAGAGTTTTACAGATTTAGCACCGTCATAGTGTGGGCTAGATCAAATAAATAAGCCCTACCTAAAAAATTGTGAATATTTCTGTGACAACAACGGTGAATTATCAAAAAATGATACTTTTTCGTGTCTATATACCTCTTTTGGGATGTTCCTATTTATTGCTAAGTAGGCTAGCACACTGAGAAAAAGCGGTAAGGCGTTAGTTTAGCGTATGTTAATTTAATTGTTGAGCATATTAATGGCTTGGATCGCTAGACCTTAGTCTATCAAGGTTAATAAATAATCAAATCAATAGTCTGCAGTAAAAAATGCTTGCCTCAAAATGGTGCAATGGAGTCAGTTAACCGTTTATCTTCAACAAGCATTTAGCTTTAGGGTTAAATCGGCTAGAATCGCCTCGAAATTAGTTGTTAATTGAGGCGTAACCCATGTTGTCTGAATCTTATACTCATCGTTTTGCTGGTGTTGGTCGTTTATATGGCCAAGCTGCGCTGACGACTTTCTCGCAGGCCCACGTGGTAGTGGTCGGGATTGGTGGTGTAGGAACCTGGGTTGCCGAAGCATTAGCTCGCAGTGGTATTGGCCAAATCACCTTAATTGATTTAGACGATATTTGCGTGACCAATACCAATCGTCAAATTCATGCATTAACCTCTACCATTGGCCAGTCTAAAGTTGAGGTGATGGCAAAGCGGATTAACGAGATTAACCCTGAATGCGTGGTTAATGAAGTGGAAGACTTTGTGACGCTCGATAATTTAAGTCAATATTTTGTCCCAGCATCGCAAGGCGGCACGATTGACTATGTCGTTGACTGTATTGATGCGGTTAAACAAAAAGCAGGTTTAATCGCCTGGTGTAAGCGCAATAAAATGCCATTGGTGACGATTGGCGGCGCGGGTGGGCAAACTGACCCAACGTTAATTCAGGTTACTGACTTAGCGAAAACCGTCCAAGATCCTTTATTGGCTAAAGTGCGCAACATACTGCGTAAAGAGTACAACTTTAGTAAAAATGTCCAACGTCGTTTTGCTGTTGATGCGGTATTTTCAAGCCAACACTTAGTTTACCCACAAGCAGACGGGAGTGTGTGCAATACCAAAGCAACGGCGGAAGGCAGTATGCGTATGGATTGCGCTTCTGGTTTTGGTGCTATTACCATGGTGACGGGCACCTTTGCTTTTGTTGCGGTGAGTCGAGTACTCACTAAATTGGCGGCTAAATAAGCACGTTAACGCAGATATTTTTGTCAAAGCGCCTGATCTTATAAACACTCTATATGTTAACGCCATTGGCTATTTGAGGTAATGCGGTTCAGCATGTCAGCAATGACTAGTCGTAAAATATTGAGCGCCACCCACTATCTACCTTTATTGGCCGTAAGATGAAAGCATGATTATTGCGGCCATTCTATTACCTAACTTTACTTAGTCATTGTTTTATTATCCCAAATTCAGGTTATACCATTTCCATTAATTATGTGACCAATCAGAGTCACTCAGATTGTTCAGTTTGAGGCGCATTGTTGAAATAATGGTTATTCCCTTCTAAGACAATGCAACAAAGAAATGGACAGTCTGAGAGCCTCCTACAAGGCGGGTTTCTGTGCCTTCTATGCTGCTTAATAGCATTTTGACGTACGACTGCATGGATGCAGGAGGTAGAGCAACGCAGGAGCAGTTGCCGAGAGCAACTATGCCTACAATTCTATTACTTGCTTAGAAGGCACAGAACTCCCGCTGAATGACCAGATAATTAGTGGAATTGGTATTATTTATACTCTCTTGGCACTATATTTGCTTTGTTGGGGTTAGGTTCAAAAATCTGACACTGTGAGCGAGCTATGATGAAAATGAATATAGGTATGATGAATTTACTGAACGGCAAACGTGTGTTGGTCAGTGTAATGGCATGGGGTGTGGTCACTTGTGCGAGTTTGTTGTTTGCCCCAAAAAATATTCTGGTAAGTTTATCTTTAGATCACCTTGTCACAGCCTATGGACAATTTATTGGCTTAGGATTGATTATTGGTGTGGCTTATTTTTTAAGTCAGCTTTTTGCCTTTATTGTGGACGAAGCCATCGTTAATTTACGCCAAAAGCGCACAGTAGAAACTATTGAGGCAAAAGTTAAATTATTAGACCCTGCAGAACGCGCTTTGCTGCGAGAGTTCTTTTTACAAGGACAAACTATTTTGACTCTGCCAAAAAATGAGTTAGCAGTGAAAAACCTAGTCGATACGAATATTTTAGAGGTGCTAGGTAATGAACGCCATTACGCGATTCAAGGGCCAACCGCAGATTACAAGATTTCGATGCTAGCGCGTGTATATTTAAATCGCGATGTGCTGCGTTTGCCGGCAGGAGAGCCAAGTGCTGAAGAAATGAGTTACTTGATTAAAACCAGACCGCATTTTATTAACGGGCTTGTTCAAGCACGAAAGCATGCAGCGTAACCTTAAAATTTGAAGTAAAAAAATGGGGGCTATAAAGCCCCCTAATTGTATCATTCGCAAGGAAGTATTGAATAATGCAGTAAAATAACTTAACCGATTAAGAGACTCACTTAACCGGTGCAGACTTCACAATAAACATCCACGTCAGATAAGACATAATTCCCAGCGTACTGAAAATTACAATCATTGAAAGTAATCCAATTGGGTTACCAAACATTAAATCTAGCCAAAATGCCATGATTCTTATCCTCTGAAATATGAAATCAAGGTCATCATAAAATGAAATTGCCACCTTAATGGTGATCTTGATCAATACTGTCACTCAAGGTGTTATTGAAAGGTTAAATCTGCTAAACAGCTCACAAAAAAGCGCTTAGAACATGGATTAAGGGGATGCGAATGACTTTTGAGCAATCAGGTGATTTTTATAGAAAAGAATCGTTAAAGGGCTTGCCATTGTCACAAGCAAAGGTATAATCGCCCACACTCAATTGTGACAATATAAATTGAGTATGTATTATTGCTTTGCAAAGATATTTGAGTTAACTAGATTACTTTGCAAAACTCAATACAGTTTAAAATCTCTGCCGGTGTGGTGAAATTGGTATACACGACGGATTCAAAATCCGTTGCTTTCGAGCGTGGCGGTTCAAGTCCGCCCACCGGTACCATATTTAAATAAAAAAGCCTCGACTTATGTCGGGGCTTTTTTATATCTAGACTAATCAAAAGCTTAGCGTATTCCTTTGGGATGAGCTGCGCTTTTATCTCTTCAATAGACCCACGTTAATCAGCCTAAAATCTCTTTCATGGTCTCTGTTTTTAAGTTTTGTGGTGATTTTCTAATACGTTTTTGTCGTGATGGTAAAAAGAGTCACTCATTGATACTCAATGCCTAGCGTTTTAAAGCATTTTTGATTTTTATTGACTAAATTACAGATTTCTAGGCAGATTTTTAGTTCGAAATCGCCCTCAAGTTGATTTTTCTTCAACCCCTAATTATGCAGATGATTTTTGGGTAGATAAAATATTGATTCTTCGAATTTGATGCATAAAAAAACCAGCTACCTACGCAGCTGGTTTTTTTTGATTAATTTGGGGTTACCAAATTATTAATTACTCAGAATTAGTGCTTACGACGACGTAATGCAGCTAATGGCAGTAATAGTGCAGTTAACCAACCCATAGAACCACCAGAAGATTTCTCTTCTTTTTCGGTTACAGTAATCGTTGCTGTACCTGGCTCACTCTCTACACGCGTATCAGACGCCGTTACAGAGAACTTAATTGAGCTACTACCTGATGGTGCTGTAAAGCTAATTTTTTCACCACCATTGGTAAAGCTAACCGAAGGACCACTTGTTTGTACCCAGTTGTACGTTAGTGTATCGCCGTCAGCATCGCTACCGTTCGCTCGTGCTGTAACAATAAAGCCTTCAGTACTTGTCATGCCTGTAGGCGCAACAGTTGGAGTCGTGTTGTTAATCATGACAGAAACCGTTGCCATTTCAGAACGGTTACCCATGGTGTCGATAGCAACAACTTGTGCTTCCATGGTTTCGCTCGTTTGGTCAATGACAGCAGTGTCGCTTAAGCTGACTTTACCTTTAGCGTCAATCATGAACATGCTTGAGTTAGAGCTGATAACAATAAACTCTGATACTGGGCTTGTTAGCATATCAGGGTCTGTTGCAACAACTTGACCAAGTTCAGTGCCTGCAGCAGCACCTTTGTCTACATAAAGTACTAGGTCTTCAACTGTGGGGGCTTCGTTGCCTTCATCCGTTGTGTTTGCAACAACTGACATAGAACCATTATCAGACAGCAACATATAACCTAAAGAGTTACCACCAACTTGGCTTACAAGTATTGCACTTTCGCCTGGTTGTAGCTCCGTAACCACTTCGCCTTCAGCATCAACTAAACCAGCTATGGCATCTGTGCCGTCAAGTAATAACGTCGCTTCCGATTCATCTCCTGTTCCTGTAGATACAGGTGCCCAGTCGGCTTCTTCTACACGGAAACGTACGCCAATAGATGCGCCTAAATCCGTAGCTGTTAGCCCAATATCTTCAAAACAAGCTTTGATTGATAAGAAGTCATTACCGGTAACATGGTAAGCCGGAGAGAAGACTCCGCTGCCTGTGCCATAATCCGTAACAAAACCGTAGAGTGCTCGTGGGTATGTTACGGTATTGCTGCTGAACCAATCTAAGTTGATGGTTTTTGCTGTGAAATCATATACACCATCATTATCAATATCATAGTCGACGTTATAACTAGCTACTAAACCATGTACAATTGGGTCTCGCATTTGGAAGGTGTTCCAAATTGCAATGCCTTCATCACACGTTGAGCTGCCTGCTAATTCACTTGAAGCATTGAGTAAGTCATGGCGTAAAGACATGTCAACAGGGCTGGTTGCTGTTAATGGTGCGCTAAATGGAGCGGTAATTGCTGTTGCACCAACGTTAATTAATGTTTTCACAATACCGTCATCGGTCACTTCAGTGGCTACAGATGCAGCTGCAGCCGCTTTTGGTAGAATGTGATAAACAACATGCAATGCTTGCTCTTCACCATCCATGAACTTAATTGCGCCATCATATTCTGATAATGTTAGCGCATCAGATGCCTCGCTAGCAGTACCGCCTAACTCATATGATGAATCCAAGGTCCACTCAGGAAGGCTTGTAGGATCAATTGTGACAGTTACATCAAAGGTTTTCGTTTGACCTGCAGGAATTTGGATGCTTTCTGGCATCTCAAAAGTCACAGCCTCTGAATCGATATCATTTTGGAAGCGTTGCTCTGCCATTAATGTGTAAGTTTTCGCTTCTGCTGAGAAGTTTTTCACAGAAATGGTCTTAGTCATTGATGTTGTTTCACTTAATGAAACAAGACCAAAGGCTAAAGCAGCTTGCATAGTATCTTTGTCGTATGCCGCTACAGGAAGATTAATTGATTTCTCAATGTCGACCAAGCCTGCACCAATGTAACTAATCGGTGCTAACTCAGCATCTTCATTTAATGCGATAGGCTCAACAGTCACATTCAAGTTTGCAGCATTCATCATCGTGGCTTTGATTTCAAGCGCACTGCGATTTGGTAATGCTTCTTTAATAATACTCATTGCGCCAGCAGTAATCGGGCTAGAGAATGACGTTCCGCTAATAGGTGATAACTCATCACCGAGCCCTGGGTGAGCAGTCATAATCGAGGTGCCAGGAGCTGTGATTTCTGGTTTTAGTGTTCCAGCAATTGATGGTCCACGTGAGGTGAAGCTTGCCATTGCACCCGCTGTGGTGACTTCTACTGAAGTAATGGAGAATACAACATCACCTTCAGCCATTGCTTCTTTAAGTGCATCACCTTCCTCTTTAGAAATCATTACAGATGGGATGGTGATGTCTGGATTTGAACCGCCCATGGTAAATGCACCATCACCCTCTACGTTATTGGCAACAATGACAAATGATGCACCACTTTCTTGAGCGTGAAAGACTTTATCTACAAAACCACAGCCACCACGGTCAATGATTACCGTTTTACCTGTAAAGTCGACGTCATCTGCAAATGGATCACAACCATTTAAGTTATCCGTAGGGAGTACTAATGGGGCGGTTGTGTTGCTAAATGAAAATTCATTAGAGGTGTTAAATGCAGCGCTAATTGGCGCTAGTTCAACTCCAGCAGCCGTTGCTGTGATTTTACCTGCGGTCACGGTTGGGTGAGTCATTGCGCCGACAGATAATGCATTAGCAGACGTACTTGGTCCACCAACAACAAATGGTGTCGCACCATCATTACCTGCTGAAATTACAAGGTTTACACCTAGCTCAACCATTTCATCAATCAGTTCTTGAACAGCGCCTTCTTTAGAGTCGCCGAAATCACCACCGAGGGACATATTAACTGTGTCAACACGGTCAGAGATATCGCCATCACCATTAGGATCCATGGCGGCTTCTAACGCGTAAAGTTGCGCTAGACCAGGACAACCTGAATCACAGACAGAATAAACATACAATTCAACATCTGGTGCGATCCCCACAACTGAATGGCTCACATGAGTACCATGATTAGTATCAACATCTATCGGGTTAGGGTCGTAGTTAATAAAGTCATAACCGCCAACGACTTTACCTTGCGGCCAGTTTGGCATATCTGCTTTCGCTGCTACTGCAGCTTCATAATCAGCAATGTCACCAGAGCCACCCAATGCTGCGTGAGTGTAATCTACACCGGTATCTAACACGGCAACGGTTTGACCTTGACCAGATGCAGTACCCGCTTCGATTACCGCAGTTGCACCGATATAATCTGCACTATCTGCTACATGCAGCTCGTAGTCGTAAATAGGTAAAATATCTGCAACGTCAGCGTTTTTTAATAGTGATACTAACTGTGCTTTGTCAGCTTTTACTAAAATCGAGTTAACCAGGTTTGAGGTTTGTCCTACGACTTCAATATCAGTGCCCAGACTTTCAATTGAGCTTAACACTCGAGCTTGAGACTCTTGAATAGATGCAGCAGCTTGAGCTGAAGAGACTTTCGATAAACGTGATTGTTGAGACACTGATTGGGTATTTAGTTTGATCATCCAAGCAGAGATAGTTGATTGCTTTTCTGATTTAGTGGCTTTTATACCTGCGTATTCATTATTAACTCGGTCAGTGGTGTTGTATTTGCTTGCAGTTTCTGCAAATGCTGCACTAGAGATTAGTGCGGCCGAGATGGCAATGGCTAGTTTTGTCTTCACAACTTCTTCCTTGTTATTAGACATCACTTAATTTGAGGGAGTATCGCGCTAAGACGATGATTTTTAAGTGATGGTGTTTTTAATGTAATTAGTTTTATGTTGCATTCTATGATGCATCACTGCATTTGTAGCACAACTAATTAACAAAAGTCACACCATAAGTTAATAAAAAAGTAATTAAATGTTAACCGAGGTTTGTGATGGAGGTCATATTAAAGGGGGAGGCTATTGCATGTTAAGGCTTTACAGCTCTAACAATAGGGTTTTGCAGGCTAATTAAGGTTTCTGTGGACTGGATTTCATCAATCGATTGAATGCGATTAATCAGCACATGTTGTAAACCATCGATAGACTGGCACATTACCTTTACAAAAACAGAGTAATTTCCGGTGGTGTAATAGGCTTCAACCACTTCTTCAAGGGCATTGAGTTTGGCGATTGCCGCAGGGTAATCACCGGCACTTTTGAGGTTGATGCCAATAAAACAACATACGTCGTAACCCAGGGCTTTTGGGTTAACAGTGATTTGTGCACCGGTAATAATGCCAGCTTGTTTCATTTTTTCAACACGGACGTGAATCGTACCCGCGCTTACATTAAAGCGTTTTGCCAGCTCTGCAAATGGTGTACGAGCATCTTCCATTAGTGCCGTCAGGATTTGATTGTCTAAATCGTCGCGTTGAAATGAGCTATCCACAGTATTGAACCTAATAAATCACTATTTGGCCATAAATCTACGTCTTTCATTGCATAATAGCCAGAAAAATTACGGGTGAAATTAATAATGTTTATCTAATGTTTATCTTTGTCGATTCAAATTATTGGATTGCAGTCGGTTCGATAAACTCTGCCGGTGATTCGAAGTGCATTTGCGCTTGTGTATACGGATGGCTAATGGTTAATGCAGCCGCATGGAGCAATAAACGTGGAGATAAACTTTTTGCCAATGGGTCGGCATAAAAACCATCGCCCAAAATCGGGTGGCCTAGTGCCATCATGTGTACCCGCAATTGATGCGAACGCCCAGTAATGGGGGTGAGTTTGACCAATGTTGATTTAGTGGCATAACTGACAATTTCAACCAGAGTAGTTGAGGGTTTACCAACGTTATGGTCCACTTTTTGTTTTGGTCGATTAGGCCAATCACAAATTAGTGGTAAATCAACTTGGGTGACTTGTTTGCTCACATGACCAGCGACTCGCGCATAATAGGTTTTAGCGGTTTCACGCTCGCGAAATTGCCTTTTAAGCTCTCGCTCAGCATTGCGGCGCAGTGCCACAACAATGACACCTGATGTTGCCATGTCAAGGCGATGGACTATTTGTGCATTAGGGTGTTCAGCTAAAACACGCGAGTAAACACTGTCATGATAAATCGCTTCTCTACCTGGCACTGACAGTAACCCCGATGGTTTATTGATCACGATAATGTCTTTATCTTGATGCAATATATCTAACCAAGGTGTGGTCGGTGGATTATAAATAAAGTCAGCCATTATGAGGGTCTCGTCAGTCAATTCGCGGCAACGATACCGTTGGACACCGAGATGTGCAAGTGTTGCATAATGATTAAGAAAAGGCGTGGCCGTTTACGTGCATTATGGTGAATGTCCATACTACAAATGCTAGTGGAATATGCACTAATGCGTAAAAGCATTGGTCGAGGCGTTGCATCCCTTTTGACATGACTATCAGGTAAAAGTGTGCCCCAACAACGACAATAAATAATAAAAATAATGGGTATAAAGCAAACGGGCTCGCATCGGCGAAGATGGTATGGCTTAAAATGGCCCAAATAACCATAAACCCCGTCGTGAGAGGAGGGAGTGCGATGCGATATTGTTCTGGGTAAGGGAACATCCCATGTCCTTTTTGTTAACCTTTAATTTCTTTGCGGCTCTGGATCACCTTGCGATGCACGATTGAGTAATGGCGCAATCCCGCAGGACCATGAGATACAATAACAGATAATAGAATAATAAAGATGACTAATTCAGACTTACACTGACTTATTTGAATAAAAAAGCCAAGCAGTACAATCTTTAATAACGTTAATACCCCTTTTAATTGAATAAGCCAACGCCAGTCTCGTATGATTTCCCAGCTCATCAGTAACACCCCAGAGCAAACTGCAGCGAGCCAGTAGTTAAACCATAATGATAAATCAAGATCAAACATGATCCCGCCGCCACTGCCCACGACACCAATAATATGAATCGCCCTCAGTGATGTTTTACTGATCCGCTCTACCCAAAATCGACCTTCAGATACCGGCATTTTCTCTTTATTCTTCATAAATGACTGTCTTAGTTTAACAACACTTTAATACTAACAAGTAATGCTAATGTAAACAGTGATTAGCACGCCAATTTGTGGTTTGTTTCACAGACAACAGAATTTAATATTCAGTATAAAAATGTCAGTGCATTGTGCCTTGCGCCAGTGTTTCATTGTTTAATGGCGAAACGTATTGAGATGTTGCCTTGCCTAAACGCGTTAAATTATCGCAACGCAATGCGGTTTTTATACTGATTGCGATAGCCTAATTACTTGATGGTGTGATTTAACGTTTGTTTAGCGCAAATCAAGGTTAAAGACTAGTTTAAAGGCAACGCAAACTGGATCACAATTTGGTGTTTATCCAATGTGATATTAACGACAACAACTGCGAATTCACATACAATTAACGTATCTTTTTGGGGGGAGGCATAGACTCATCCTCACCATCTACAACGGCTAATTTGGATACTTATGAGAATCGGATTTTTTAGCGCGAAACCTTACGATATTGTTCATTTCAATCGTACTAATCAACAGTTTAATGTTGATATTGAATACTTTGATTACCGCCTATGTATGCAAAACGTCAAACTAGCTGAAGGCTATGAAGTGGTTTGCGCATTCGTTAACGACTCATTATGTGAAGAAGTGTTAGTTGAGCTCGCCAAAGGGGGTGCTAAAATTATTGCTATGCGCTGTGCTGGGTTTAACAATGTTGACCTGATTGCTGCTGAGCGTTTAGGCATGAAAGTGGTTAACGTACCGGCCTACTCTCCTGAGTCAGTCGCAGAGCACTCTGTTGCATTAATGCTAACGTTAAATCGTAAAATCCATAAAGCCTACCAACGCACGCGTGATGCAAACTTTGCTTTATCGGGCTTAGTGGGTTTTAACATGTTTGGCAAAACCGTTGGGGTGATAGGCACGGGTAAAATTGGTGTCGCGACGATTAAAATTTTACTGGGTTTTGGCTGTAAAGTGATTGCCTACGACCCGTATCCAAACCAGGCGGTTACTGATCTTGGGGTTGAGTATGTCGACCTAGACGTTTTATACCCTCTATGTGACATCATTAGTTTGCATTGCCCACTGACTCAAGATAACCACCATTTACTTAATCAAACGAGTTTTAAGAAAATGAAACCAGGCGTAATGGTGATTAACACCAGCCGTGGCGGATTATTAAATGCCTTTGATGCGATGGAAGCATTGAAAGATGGTCATATTGGTTCGTTAGGCTTAGATGTTTACGAAAACGAAAAAGGACTGTTCTTTGAAGATAAATCGAGTGAGATTATTCAAGATGATGTGTTTCGTCGTTTATCAGCATGTCATAATGTAATCTTTACTGGTCACCAAGCGTTTTTAACTGACGAAGCACTTAATGCTATCGCATCGACTACGTTAATGAACGTCACTCAATTAATGTCTGGTGAAGTGTGTGACAATGAGTTGTTTTAGTATTGCTAACGGCTAACGCTCATCACTAGAATCACAATGGAATGGGTATCATATGATTACGAAAACTGAAGTGCACGACATTACAACGCCCACAGGTGTAATGCGTACAACCTTGTACCGCCCAGATAGTAAAGGCCAATTTGCGACAATTATTTTTTATTCAGAAATATTTCAGCAAACGGCGCCAATAGCTCGCTCAGCGGCTATTCTTGCTGGTCATGGTTTTGTGGTGCTTGTGCCTGAAGTGTTTCATGAATTAAATCCTATCGGTACCGTACTCGCCTATGACGAAGCAGGTAAAGATAAAGGCAATGCCGACAAATGGGCTAAACCATTAGAGCAGCATGACAGCGACACTCAAGCATTAGTCGACTTTGCCCGCGCTCAATCATTTTGCTCAGACAAAGTGGGGGCAATGGGTGTGTGTATTGGCGGTCATTTAGCTTACCGCGCAGCATTAAACCCTGACATCAGCGGTGCTTTCTGTTTATACCCTACAGACATTCATTCTAATACTTTGCTTTGCCAAACCGGTAATGATTCACTGACCCGTTCAGGCGATATTAAAGGTGAGTTAGTGATGGTGTTTGGTAAACAAGACCCGCACGTGAGTAAAGAAGGCCGTAAGCTTATTTACCAGCAGCTTGAGCAAGTAAATGCTAATTTTACTTGGCTTGAAGTGAATGCTCAGCACGCCTTTATGCGTGATGAAGGCGAGCGTTATGATGCCGCAATAGCGTTGCAAATGTATTTACAGTCGGTGGCATTTTTTCAGCGCGTGCTGAACTAGCATCAATGGCTGAAGTAGGCATTAAAAAAGGCGCATTAGCGCCTTTTTTCATTTATGTCGGTAAAGCGTTATTTACGCTTGGGGATCGCTTTACGAGTGGTGACTTTTTTGGTTGCCACTTGATTATTAGGGAGCTTGACCACCCCTTTTTGCAATAACAAACTGTTCGGGTAAGTCATCACATCACCCGACTCGCGTTTAAGTAAAATATGAAACAGCGAAATTTCGACAATCACCCCTGACATGTCTTCATCTTTTTCAACAATACGAATGCGATCGCCAATACGATAAGGGAAAACAAAAAATATCAGCACGCCAGCGGTAATGTTGCTCAAAATAGACCACTGCGCAAATAACGCCACGCCTAGTACCGCAAACGCTGACGACACAAAAAGAGACACTTCCTGATAGCCTAAACCTAGCGACACGGCCATAACCGACAAGGTAACAAAAAACATAAAGTAGGATATTAACCGGGTCACCATTCTGCTGCGCACTTCATTAACTTGTTTTTTCTTAGCTTGCTGGCGGATCCAATGGCTCACCTGACGCTGAGCAAAGGTAAATACAGCCAAATACACAATACACATCAACAACTGATTAAACATCTCGGTTTCCTGCTCGAAAAAATCACGCTTATTAATGGCCATAAGCCACGGACTTGTGGCATTAACCTGGGGTACAATATGGCTTTGTTGCTGGCGAAATCCATTAGCCAAACCTGCCATAGAGTAAAGTATGTCCGATTATAAAGTATTGCATGTCGACAGTGATAGTTTTGGTGATTTTTGTGTGCTCGATGATGGCGATTATCGCGTGTTATCTTTTGGCGACAATGACGAGCAAAGTAAACTGGACAAAACGCAGCCTTACATACCGCAGCACACTTATGTGCAAGCAATGTTGTCCGTGTTGTTATTCACTCAACCTAAAAGTGTGATTATTTTAGGGTTAGGGGGCGGCGCCTTAGTTCACTCGCTGCGTCATGTTGATGCCGCGATTAAAATCACTGCGGTTGAATTGCGTGAAAGAGTTATTGAAGTGGCTAAACGCTTTTTTCAGTTGCCCTTGAGTAAAAAGCTTACGTTGCTCAATCAAGACGCCAATGTGTTTTTGGCTGGTGGCGAGCATAAAAAAGTTGATGTGGTTTTTGCTGATATATACAGTAACAAAGGTGTAGACAAGCAACAGTTAACCGATTTATTTATTAAACAAAGTAAACAGTTATTAAAAGCAGATGGCTTTTTAGTGCTGAATTGCTGGAAAGAACATAGCCGTGATACCCACTTACGCGACACGCTTTATAGCCACTTTACCCATGTATATGCTTGTTTAACCGGTGGCGGCAACTGGGTGGTCTATGCCACTAATGGCAGTGGTAACTTTGCCGGGGCTAACAATAAACAAGCATTACAAAACTTATCGCAAAAGCTTGATACTAATATTAGCCGAGTATTAATCCGCTTTGGTCCATGGCAATAGAGTGAGTTTACAAAATAAGAGTGTTATGCGGTTTTATCGATTAATAATAAGTTCAATATAAAAAACCGATTAAGGTGATAGTTTTTATCCGTTATACTTAATCGGTCTCCATCGCTATTATGATTCACATCAGATGACGAGCAGCTTGTTCATCATCTCCGACACCACAAGGTTGTCGGGTTTATATGAATCTTAATCTAATGGAGCATGACATGACACAATCTATCATCAACAGCACTATCAAGCCATTCAAAGCAACTGCATTTCACAACGGTGCATTCGTAGACGTTACCGAACAAGACTTACTTGGCAAATGGTCTGTCGTATTTTTCTACCCAGCTGACTTCACTTTCGTATGTCCTACTGAATTAGGCGACATGGCTGACCATTACGAAAAGCTACAAGCGATGGGCGTAGAAGTTTACTCAGTATCAACTGACACTCACTTCACTCACAAAGCATGGCATGCAAGCTCTGACACTATCGGTAAAATCACTTACCCAATGATCGGTGACCCAACTGGCGCAATCACTCGTAACTTCGGTGTGATGATTGAAGAAGACGGTTTAGCACTACGTGGTACTTTCGTGATGAACCCAGAAGGCGAAGTTAAAGTTGCTGAAATTCACGACCTAGGTATTGGCCGTAGCGCTTCAGAATTAGTTCGTAAAATTCAAGCTGCACAATATGTTGCAACTCACGATGGCGAAGTATGTCCAGCTAAATGGCAGCCAGGTGAAGAAACATTAGCACCTTCAATTGACCTAGTAGGTAAAATCTAACCGCTAAGTTCACCCTTAGGTTAGTAATATCATCTCCAGTTAGTCGGTGTTCCCCCGGCACCGACTAACACTCTCCACTTTTCCATTATTTCCCTTTTTTAGGAGTTGTTATGTTAGACGCGAATGTTAAAAATCAACTGAAAACCTATCTGCAAAACCTCAAGCGCCCAGTTGAACTTGTCGTGTCTGCGGATGACTCAAACAAAGCCAAAGAATTAAGCAGCTTGGCGCAAGATATTGTTGATTCATCTGACTTGGTGTCGGTGACATATCAACAAGGTAAACGCACCCCTAGTATGAGCGTCATTAACCCACAAAATGGCACAAACATTACGTTTGCCGGTTTACCAATGGGTCACGAATTTACCTCACTGGTATTAGCGTTATTACACAGTGGCGGCCACCCAATTAAATTGGATGAGCAAGTCATTGAGCAAATTCGTCAGTTACCTGGTGAATTTCATTTTGAAACCTATGTGTCATTAAGTTGCCAAACTTGTCCTGAAGTGATTCAAGCACTGAACATGATGGCGGCAATTAACCCAAATATTACTAACGTGATGATCGACGGTGCACTTTTCCAAGAAGAAGTGACCGATCGCAATATCATGTCAGTACCATCAGTATTTTTAAACGGCGAAGCTTTCTCTGTAGGTGCCATTAGCGTTGTTGAAGTACTGAATAAATTAGATAAAAATGCAGCCGGCAGACAAGCCGAGCAATTAAACCAAAAATCAGCATTCGATATGTTGGTTGTTGGCGGTGGCCCAGCAGGTGCAGCAGCCGCGATTTATTCTGCTCGTAAAGGCTTAAACACAGGTATTGTTGCTGATAAGTTTGGTGGCCAAGTGGCTGAAACCGTCGGAATCGAAAACTTTATCTCTGTGTCTAAAACTGAAGGCCCAAAACTGGTTGCCAATTTAGAAGCGCATGTTAAAGACTATGACGTCGATATTATGGCGAACCAGCGCGCATTAAGCCTCGCTAAAAACGGCCTATTTGATGTGACGCTAGAAAGCGGCGCAACCTTAAGCAGTAAAACCGTATTGTTGGCCACTGGCGCACGTTGGAGAGAAATGAACGTGCCTGGTGAACAAGAATATCGCGGTAAAGGCGTCGCATATTGCCCACACTGTGACGGCCCGTTATTTAAAGGTAAACGTGTTGCTGTTATTGGTGGTGGTAACTCAGGTATTGAAGCCGCAATTGACCTAGCTAATATTGTAGAACATGTGACCGTGCTTGAGTTTGACAGCAAGTTACGTGCAGATGAAGTATTGCAGCGTAAAGCGAAATCAATGGGTAATATTACGATTATTACTCAAGCGCAAACTACCGAAGTAAAAGGCGACGGTACTCGCGTTAGCAGCTTGATTTATACCGACCGTGCTAGCGGCGAAAGTAAAGAAGTTATCTTAGCCGGTATTTTTGTGCAAATTGGTTTAGTGCCAAACACTGAATGGTTAAAAGGTGTGGTTGATATGACACCTCGCGGCGAGATTATCGTTGATGAGCGCGGTCAAACATCGATTCCTGGTGTGTTTGCTGCAGGTGATGTGACCCACACACCATATAAGCAAATTATTATTGCCATGGGCAGTGGCGCAACCGCATCTCTTGGGGCGTTTGATTACTTAATCAGACACTCAGAAGAAACCGATGTAAAAGCCGCTTAATCACCTAATATAACTGCTGTTATTATCAATGCCGCTCATATCAATGAGCGGCATTTTTGTTTGCCCAGCGAAGCTGGCAAACCCGTCAGGTTGAAAGAAACCTGAATCACCCCGACTGAGGGGAAGATAATCCGAATGGCAAGGGCGTTGCTGGCCAACGGCAGGGTCTGAAGGAAGCC
>NZ_BMQV01000010.1 GCF_014648295.1 Shewanella saliphila | reverse complement strand
ATGATAGGACAGGGTATGTGTTCAGCAACTATGCTGAATGGAAGTATGCATGAGCCGTATACGAGGTCCGTACGTACGGTTCTGTGAGAGGGATGGGGCGGTGACGCCTCACCCTACTCGATGTATATTTATACCATCCTCTCTAGTTAATCTTTGTTTTCTCTCGCGCTAATTGAGCACTATCACAGCAATTGCACTTAATTGTTGTCATCTTAAGCGTCACTTTTTAATGAAATAGCGTATTATCAAGACAATTTTTTTGCTGAAAATTGCCTCAAGACGATGTTTGATTTACTTTAATCAGATTCAAAAATTTGATGTTAGCTATTCAGCGCTATTTTGCTTATTTTCACTGTAATGTGAGTTGTTTGGAAAAGGATTATCATGCCAAGCTTGATTAGAATCGTATTAATTAATACTCACCTGCCAGGTGTGGTCGAATTAAAATTAAATGGCCATACCAACATTTGTGGTACCAATGCCTCAGGTAAAACAACCTTACAGCGCCTTGTGCCAGTATTTTATGGTGAATACCCTAGCCGTGTGGTGCCATCAACTCGTGACAGTTTTGAGCGTTGGTACTTACCGCACGATTCTAGCTATATTATTTATGAATACCAAAAAGATGATGGCTTACAATATCAAGCAGTATTAGCGTCAGCTGGCGACGGTAAAGGGGTGAATTACCGCTTTATTGCACGTGGTTTTGAGCTTGAGGATTACATCAAATCTCGCAATGGCGATACCATCATTTGTCATTCGATGGCCGAGCTTGGTCGTGAAGTGAAACGTGAAGGCATCGCGCACACTAACTTGCTTAATACTCGTGAGTTTCGCGCCATTATTCAAAACGATCGCAGTTTACTTAATACGGGCAGTAACCGAAACGAGTTACGCACTTATGCGCGCCAATTCTCCTTATGCGATGGCGAACACAGCCTACGTCATATTGAAAAGCTCGCCAAAGCCGTGCATTCAAAAGAAGGCAAAATGGAAACGGTCAAATCAATGATCGCCGCCATATTAGAAGAAGATGGGGTAAACCCGCCCACTTCACGCCTTAATCCACAGCGGGTGGAAACCTGGATCCGTGAAAGCCAGCTAGTACAAGGTTTTGAGCAAATTCGCCCAGAATACGACAAGCTTGAGCAAGAGTTTAATCAGCTATTAAGTGCCGAATTACGTTTAGCCAGTTTATCGCGTGGCTACCGTGACGATGAAACGCTCGAAGCCGAGCGCCAAGACCGTAATCAAACCTTAGGCAAAGAACTTAATCTTAAACTGCGTTTGCTCGACGATGAGTGGAAAGATGTCCGTGATGAGCTCAACCAGGAGTTGTCTGCTGCAAAAGGAGATGTCGGTAAATTTGAAGATGAGCTGGATGCCATTGAAGACCAACACGCCGCCTTTTTAGATGCCGATATTGAGCAGGCCAAAGCCGATTTAGATAACCTGTCTAATTGGCGCAGCGATTTAGAGAACCTGCAACAACGCCACAAACTGCAAACTGAAAAGCACCAAGACATTGAAGCGGCTTTTAATGCGCGCCGCAGTAAAATTGCCGAGCAGCTTCACCGTGAGCTTGAGTCGTTACACACCGAACAAGACTCTCAACGTGAAGCGCGTGATAAACAGCGTGAGCTAGCCAATGACGATTTAGCCAAACTTGAGCAGCAATGGCGCGAGCAAACTGACGCGGGTAAAGCCAAATTTACTGAACAAGAATACCAACTTAAATTGCAGGCCGCAGAGCTTAAGCATCAAGTTGATGGCGTAACATACACCGAAGATGAAAAAATGCGTTTGGCGATTTTTGATGAGCGCATCAGCCTCGCCGACGAAGAACAAGAAACCTGTAATGCCAAAGTTGAGCGTTTAACCACTGAAGAGCGTAAACAGCGAGCCAAACGAGATCAGGCCAACGAAGCGCTGCGCATTGCCAGTATTCGGGTGAGCGAGCGCGAAAATGCCAAAGAAGAATTGCATCATATGCTGTTCCCACAGTCGCATACGCTGTTGGAGTTTTTGCGCAAAGAAGCCCAAGGTTGGGAGCAATCATTTGGTAAAGTGATCGCCCCAGAGCTGCTGCATCGCAGCGATCTACACCCAAGCTTAACCAAAGACAGTAGCGACAGTTTATTTGGTGTTCATTTAGATCTTAATGCCATTGATGTGCCTGAATACGCCGCAACAGAGCAAGATCTGCGTATCCGTTTTGCTAAAGCTGAAGAAGCACTGCAAAGCGCGCAAGAAATGCATGCCGAAGCAGAAGATCAGCTGGTGGTGATGAACAGCGCACTGGATGCCATTACCCGTGAATTAACCTTCGCCCGCACAGCCTATAAAAATAGTCGTGAAGATTTACGCCGCTTGTTTGATGAAAAGCGCAGCGAGCAGGAAAAGATTAATCAAGCCGTCGCCGATCGCAAAACCGAATCGGGCAAGCGTTTGGTACAACTTGATAATGAATTAAAGCAGCTGCATAACCAGCATCTTGAATGGCTAGCCGAACAAAAAGATCAGGCGCTTGAAGCACGTATGGAGAAAAATGCTTACTGGCAAGAAGTCGTGGGTGCTATCGACAATCAGTTAGGGCAAATTAAAGCCAATATTGAACAGCGCCGCACTAATGCTAAAGCAGAGCAAAAAGCCTGTGAAACCTGGTACAAAAATGAGCTGAAATCTCGCGGTGTCGATGAAGGCACAATCTTAGCGCTTAAAAAGCAAATTCGTGAACTTGAAGCGCAAATAAGCCAGGCAGAACAACGCCGTAGCGACGTGTTACGTTATGACGATTGGTATCAGCATACCTGGTTAGCGCGTAAACCTAAATTGCAAGCACAGCTGGCAGACGTTAAACGGGCCGCACTTGAGTTTGAGCAGCAATTAAAAGCCAAAACTGCTGAAATTAAACAACGT
The DNA here is from genome assembly GCF_014648295.1 of Shewanella saliphila. GTDB lineage: Bacteria > Pseudomonadota > Gammaproteobacteria > Enterobacterales > Shewanellaceae > Shewanella > Shewanella saliphila. Next base: position 100,426 of record NZ_BMQV01000010.1, on the reverse strand, counting down.
CGCACCAGCTTAGAAACTGAACGTAAAGCCTGCGATGCTGCACAAGTTGAAGCGTCTGAAAACCTCACTAAACTGCGTTCGGTGATGCGTAAATTGGCCGAGCTTAAATTACCGCCCAATAGCGACGAAGCCATCGGCAGTATCGGCGAGCGCCTGCGCCAGGGTGAAGATTTATTGCTAAAGCGTGACTATTTAATGGGTTCGGTGAAGCAATATGTTGAACACTTCGACTCTGTTATTGCCAGTAAATCGGGCTCAAGTTTGGCCGAGTTCTGGGAGCGCGCGCGTGACGAGTCTAGCTTTGTTAATGACAAAGGTATCCGCCTACTCGACTACCGTAAATTAGTGCCACAGCTTGAGCAGTTACTTAATGTAATGGTGCCGCAATCGTTAATGGCGATTCGCGAACAAGGGCGTATTTTTGGTATCGACTTAACCGCATTTTACGACGTATTAACTGATATTGACCGCCGCATTGCCAGCCAAAGTGCGCGTATTACTCGAGAAGTGGGTGAAGAGTTATTCCTCGATGGCGTTTCTGAATCAGCTGTACGCATTCGCTCACGCATCAGTGAGCTCGAGTTTTGGCCTGAGCTTGAAGTGTTTGTAAAAGCCTTTAAAGCCTGGAAAGCCGACGGCTTTAGTCAGCTCCCAGACGAGCACTACACTAACTCAATGCGCCGCGCGTTAGACATTATTGGCCGCGCCGCATTAACCGGTGGCATTGCCAAGTTGCTGGAAATTGAATTGCGCTTAAAAGAGGGCAACAGCGATTTGATTATCCGCACCGACCGCCAGTTAAACGAATCGTCTAGCCACGGTATGGCATATCTGATTTTATGTAAGTTCTTGCTGGCATTTACTCGTTTATTGCGCGGTAAAGCCCATGTGACCATTCATTGGCCTATTGATGAGCTTGGCACCTTACATCACACCAACGTGAAGAAGATTTTTGACGCTTGTGAAAACAATAACATTAGCGTGTTAGGGGCGTTTCCAAACCCAGAATCTGAAGTGCTTAACTTATTTGCTAACCGCTACATTATTAACAAACAAACCAAAAAACTGCAGGTGGTTAAACCAAAAACTAATCCGCTAGCAGAGCGATTATCACAACGAAATACTGAAACTGCTAAGGAGCACAGTTAATGTCTGACTCAAATGAAACAACCTTAGTGGGAACCAGTGCGTTAATCGAACAGTTATTGCGTGGCGAGTTTATTTGCCGAGTGACTAACGAAGACGGCTGGCGTGCACTAAAAAACAACAGCACCCGCGAGCGGATAGAAACGTACTTAAATCAAATTAACCGCACCCTGGCCAGCGCAGGCGAAGGTGAAGTGTTCTTTTGTGGTTATTTACAGCTCGGCGATGCTGAGCGCAAAGTGATTTCATCGCAGTTTAAAGACATTTGCTCAGCGTTGATCCCGCTGGTGGAATGGTTAGTATTAGTGCAAGAAGCTAGCGGCCAGGATGCGCCACTAAGCGAAGGGGCACCAATACGTTTAACTGACTTACAAGCACGTATAGAAGACACGCCTGCCTTTAGAGAGCAGCTAACCAAACTTAGCCAGTATCGCCTATTTGGCTCAAGCAGCAGCAATGTCGACGGCCAAATTAAGTTGGTGTTTAAGCGCTTGGTCGAGCTGGGTTATTTAACTAAACCTAACAGCGAGAAACAAATTTACATCGCCACCGGCAAGCTTGATTACTTGTACGAAGTGATCCGCTTTATTGACGAAACCGAAGGTCTAAGCCTTGAGGCGCAAGCCGAAACCGCGACTCAAAGGGAGTTAATATGAGCAGCAACTTACACCAAGCTGGGGTAAAGCTGCTGAAACAACTCGGGCGGCATGCCGATGTGATCATGGATGCATATTTAGCGGGGTCAATAAACGACACAGCCCATGATGCTGGCGTGATTGAAAAACTTAAAAAAAGTGGCATTTTGTGGCGCCCTGAGCCTGATCAAGAATTGCGTTTAAAGCGTTCTGTGCGGGCATTGCTTGAAGAAGCCTTAAGCGATGAGCGTAACCGCCAAATTGACTCAAATGTTGGCTCGTCTTTAGCCACCATTAAAACCCTGGCCGATCATTATAAAGAAGCGCGTCATAATGTTGATTACAGTGCAGCAGAAGCCTATTTAGCCGACTTAAACGAACACGTTTACAGCTTTACCGACAGCTTACGCTATTCGATTAGGGTGTTGTGGGGACGGATTAACAACGAGTTTGGTTATGTCGGGACGATTAATGCCAAAATTCGTGAAAACGAATTGGCGCAAAGCCAGGTGTCAGACTTGCTCAATGGCCTTGAGATGTTTCAGTTTAGTGAGCTCGGTGAAATTGCCGGCGACATCCGCGAGCTACGCCGTTTATTAATGACCAGCTTGCAAGAAACCTTAAGCCAGTGCACCCAAGAGTTGAGTATTGTACAGAGCAGGTTATATGAGTTGCTCGGCCGCTTTAGACAAATCCAAGGCCGTACTCGGTTACTCAAAGGCTGGTTACTGCACACCGATATGCACCCAGATTATCAAGTTGATAACCATGTGGGTCATAAAAATGTTCCAAACTTATTTAATTGCGCTGAAGCGTTACTCGCACCAGCCAGTGTTGATGTGAGCAACCCGCATCATGAGCTGGAGTTAATGAACGTTGTCGCCCAGGTAAAAGCCATTAGCCGTGATGCTTTACCGCATGTGGCTCGTGAGCATAATGTCACCTTTGAAATGGGCGACAGTGAAGACTTTGATATTCCAGAAAACCCACTCAAAATTGCCGTGGATGAATATTTCTGTGAGGTGATCGATTCGGGGTTACGCCAATCTGCATTGAGTTATTTAACCGACAAGCAATTACAGTGGGATGCAGAAAGTTGGCTTTACCAGGTGATTGGGGGGTATGAAGGCTTGGCAGACGAGCATAAAAGTTACTTTGAGTTAGAACCGATTGGCAAACCCGACCCTGTATATAACGGTAATTTTATCATTCATGATGTTGAGTTATGGCTAGCCTAACTCAGAGCCAATTACAGCTATTGGCCCGCGCGGCAAAACAACTTTTGCCGCGCGTACCTTTAAATGCAAGCTGGAAAAAACTCTATCAGCTATGGCAAATCGGCGAGCCGGATGGTGCTCATAAATACCTGTATTTAACTCATAAAGATTATGCTTTACTGCGCAAAATGGCGCAGGTTGACTCGGGCTTAGATATTCTCGCACTCGATTTTGATGTACCTCGCCAACAAATGGCGCAGCAAAGTGCCAATGAAAAGTACGCCAACATCAACCCAGATGCCGACTATGTGTTAATTAAGCTCGCGCCTAATATCACCCAATCTCTCGTGTCTAAATCTGTGGCAGATATTGTACTCGATGTGCTGACCGCATTGGATAATGCTTTGCGATTAAAGGTCGACACTGCCGTTACACTTTGTCAGCGACTCAATATTACCCAACTCATCGTAGTCGAAAACCTCGACAGTTTTGACAATCTATTTGCTTATTCATTCACGCCCGAGCTACAGCCAATCATCGACAATTGCATGGTGTTGTATCGTGGCAGTCACGATTATTCACCAGCAGGGCGCAAACGTTTTTTACATTTAATCGCCGCACTTAACTTGGATGTGATCGCCTTTACCGACCTTGATCCCGCAGGGTTGATGATTGCCAATACACTTGAAAATTGTCACAGCATGATAGTGCCGAAATTGGTGCTCGATGCGCCAAATGAGTTACTGGCCCTCAAACAAGTTAATTCGGTTAGCGACTTTAATAAACAACATAAGCAATTAACTTATCTTAACAATATTATGTCGCAATCAACTCACAACACAGTGACCCATACTTCCCAATGGCACACATTAACTCAGTGGGTTGGACGTAATCATGTCAGTATTAAGCAACAACATATGTTAGCGAATGCATTGCGACTCGATCGCATTAATATTGACTATTAATAGCGAAATGTTGCTGTAGTTCTCGCTGATACAACCTTTCCCAAGCCGTTTTTCTGACTGGTTATACCATCATAATAATATTTTTAAATTTCATAATGCATTGTTATTTATTGCTTTTTTGTATCGTTTGTTATGTGTGGTGTTTTTGTGTGCGCTTTTGTTCATCAAGGTGATTGAAATATTGTGCGCGATGTCTCAGTATTTCAGCGCTCGAAAATAATGAACACCAGGATTGGTATAACAATAATCAGCAACAGAAGTTGCCATTTCGAATGGGAAATAACAGATGACAAAATCACTTTCAGCACGGATCTTTATCGGTCTTTTTTTAGGTGTGCTACTCGGCAGTATTGTCCAATTTTCACTTGCCGACAACGCCTTTTTTGGTGGCACTCTCGTCACTTTAGCAAGTGGTATCGGTACCATGTTCGTTAATATGATCATGATGTTAGTTGTACCTTTAGTGTTTGTCAGTATTGTTTGTGGCGTGTGTGAGTTACAAGATTTAAAAAGCTTTGGCCGTTTAGGTGGAAAAACCTTTGGTTTTTACATTATTAACACTTTAGTTGCCATTCTTGCGGCATTTACAGTGGCAATGGTATTTGAACCAGGTAAAGGCGTTGATATGTCGAGCTCTGGCTCGGTCGATATTACCGCAACAGAGCTGCCTGACTTAATGTCACTCATTGTGAGCATTGTGCCGAACAATCCGTTTTCAGCGTTTACCTCTGGCAACATGTTGCAAGTGATTTTTATGGCGCTGCTATTGGGTGGTGTAATGAAATCGATGGGTACCTCGGTAGAAGGCGCAGTAAAAGGCTTTCAAACAGCCAATAAAATCATGATGCGCTTAATCTCATTGGTAATGAGCCTTGCACCATACGGTGTATTCGCCTTGATGTTTAAACTAGGCGCTACCTTAGAACCTGAAATTTTTGTCAGTGTGGTTGAATACCTAGTGTTGATTTTAGCGCTATTACTGATGTGGATTTTTATTGTTTATCCTATTGCTGTGGGTGTGTTTACCCCAGTGTCGGCCAAAACCTTCCGCGACAAAACCCAAGAGCAAATCTTGTTTTCGCTTTCAACGGCAAGCTCTAATGCCACTATTCCGGTCACCATGCGTACCTTGACTGATAAACTCGGTGTAAGCAAAGCCGTCGCCGGTTTTGGGGTACCATTAGGCGCTACCATGAACATGGGCGGTGTATCGATTTATATTACTATCGCCATTTTCTTTGTCGCCAACGCGTTCGGTATGCCAATTAGTAACGACCAAATCCCGTCGCTATTATTTAGCGTGTTTTTGCTTTCAGTTGGCGCGGGTGGTGTACCGGGTGGTGGCATGGTAATGATTGGAGTATTGATTTATCAACTGGGCTTACCGGTAGAAGCGTTTGTGATTGTGGCAGCGCTTGACCGGATTATTGATATGATTTTGACATCTTGTAACGTGGTGGGTGACACTGCGGTACTGACTATTGTCGACCAAACAGAGAAAAAGCATCAAGTGAGTCAAGACAGTTTAGTGGCAGCGAAAGAATAAGTTTAGTGAGTGATACATAAACGGCCTGCCTTGCAGGCCGTTTTTGTTATGACTTAGAAGCATTATCTGTGCTGCATTTTGTTTTCAATATTAGACATAATGTTAAATGTAGTATTTTCTAAATCATCTAAGCCACGATGGGCGACTAATTCATATGATCGATTAATTAATCGGTAAGCCTGCGGGTAGTTAAATTCGACGACCTCAAGTTCGGCTAAATCATTTAACGCCTGATTTTGACCAATGGGGTATCCCATCATTTGATGATATTCAATGGCTTTTTTGAACTGCTCTCTAGCATCGTTATTACGTCCAATCCGTTGATTTATCACTCCCGAAAGTTGAGATGCATAGCCTAATGTTAGCCAATCTTTCACTTTGGCTGCATTGCCTTTTGCGATATTAAGTACACCTAAAGCTTGTTCAATGTTGTCGGTTTCGATATAGCTTTGAGCTAATAGTATTCTTAGGCGAGCTAGTTCACGTTGATCATTTTGACGTAGTGCTTCATCAATAGCATTCGTCAATGTAAGGCTAAGGCGTTCAAATTGTCGTTGTTGTAATTGAATATTACCTAACAGACGACTGGCAAGTAGGTTGGTTGGCGAATGACCAATAACGGTTAATAAGTGCTGTTCAGCACCCAGTAAATCGCCTTGTTGGCTGAGTGTTATTGCTTGAACTAACGGTGAAGAATGTAAGCGGGATTGATAGTCAGTTACTGGCTTATTATGTTTAGGATTAAATGTTTGGCTGATTGCTGCCGCAGTTGATGACAATACTTGATTGATATTGGCTGCGTTAACACTTGATGTGTCACTTTGACTTTGGCTGTGTAACGTATAACTGAGTTGATACTGGTTGTTGATAAAACTCACACTGGACTCTATGACTAATACCGCACCCGATATCGCCATAATTTTGTTAATGTCTGAAGGGCTAACGTTATCGGTTTGAGTGAGCCGAGAAGTGATATTAATGACATCCTCAGTTTGCAATAAAGGGTAGCTCACGCCAAGAGTTAGCTGGTGAATAAGCACATCCATCGCGGCATAGGCGTTCCATTGAGTATCGATATCTGTGGTTGATTTTGGAGTGACAATTTTGACCGGAAGAACCAATACCGCGCCAGATGCCAGAGGTTTGGGTTTTATATTGGACAAGTAAACATACGCACCAATACCAATCAGCAGCAAAATAACTACGCCTGTAAGGTATTTATAAGTATGTGAGCTCGGTGCCTGTGGCATTGCGATAGTCCTTTATCAATATCGAATGAATTAACTTAGTGGTTAATTAAGTTATTGTAAAGAAAACCTGTTTTTATCTTTTGTGTTGCTATGGCTTAGTAGTTTTTGTGTTGAAGGGAATGCCCCAGCCGCTTTTGCTCTGCGTTCTCGCTATTTGAAAGGGAACAACCATTACTCTACATAGCGACGCCTTAATCAAAAAACGCTGGACGTATTCATTAATGCGGAATGGTATTAACTCCAGCGTAAACATAAAAAAACCGCCAAAAGGCGGTTTTTAGAGAACTGATTAAGTTTAGTCAATCGATGGCTCTTCGCTGTAATCAATATCGTGATAGCTTAAGCAGGTATCAACTTCATTCGCGCTGCCTAAAATCACGGCTACGCGCTGGTGGATTTCAGTCGGTTGAATATCCAAAATAGTTTCGTAACCTGTTGAGGCTTTACCGCCTGCTTGCTCGACAAGCAATGCCATTGGATTGGCTTCATACATTAGGCGCAATTTAAAAGGTTTAGCCGGGTTTTTATTGTCTGTTGGGTAGGTAAAAATACCGCCGCGACACAAAACACGATGCACATCACCCACCATAGCGGCAATCCAACGCATGTTAAAAGACTGCTCACGCGGGCCAATTTTACCCAGTAGCAAGTCGGCAATATAGGTTTGCATTGGCGCTTCCCAAAAGCGCTGGTTAGACATGTTAATGGCAAATTCAGCCGTGTCTGGGGTGATTTGCACATTGTCGTTGGTCTGCAAAAAGGTTTGGCTGTCTGGGTCTAGGGTATAAAATTGTGTACCCTGGCCGGTGGTTAATGCCATCATAGTTGATGGGCCATAAAGCACGTAACCTGCAGCAACTTGCTTACGCCCAGCTTGTAAAAAGCTTTGTTCGTTAAATTCGCCAGCGGGTGCAGGTAATACTGAGAAAATGGTTCCCACTAACGAGTTAATGTCGATATTAGATGAGCCATCTAAAGGATCAAAACTCACTAGGTACTCACCTTGTGCATTGGCTTCTACAACATAATCTTCTTCTTCAGAGGCGATACCGCGCACTGTTGCGTCAGCCTTTAAAGCGTCTTTAAGCATGTCATTGGTGATCACATCCAGTTTCTTCTGGGTTTCACCTTGAACGTTTTCTTGCTCTGTTGCCCCTAATACACCTGCTAATGCGCCGTGACGAACGGCACCACTAATGGCGATTGAGGTTTCTGCTAAAGTGAACAGCAATTGCGTGAGTGACGAATTTACCGCTTGTGCGCTAAGAGTTTGGGCCAAAGTCTGCATGATTTTTCCTATGAGATTTTGCGAGGTTAAGGTCGATGTTATTCATTTTATAGGCAAATCATACCCCACAATGAGGCTAATTTCAGCGATTGTTATCTGAGGTTTTGGTTTTACTGCAAATTAAGGCAAAATGTTGACTGATTGATTGCCCCTAGGATTAATAATAATGACAACAACATGGAAGCAGCATGCTTTAGCGGCAATGACTGCCGTACCGTTTCTCTTTACTAGCCAGATTTCTGCAGCAAACCAAGGCAGTGCTATGACTTCACTTACTACCGCACCGTTAAGTGCAATAAATGGCAATAAAACGCCACTCACTATTGAGCGTATTCATGCTTCTCCCGCATTAGCAGGCTCAAGCCCGCGCGGGTTGGCATTATCACCAGACGGCAAACGAGTGACCTATTTATCGAGCCGCGCCGATAACCAACACTTTTATGATTTGTGGCAAATGAACATCGCCACGGGTGAGCGCAGTGTATTGATTAATGCTGACCTGCTCGCCAGTGGTGAGTTGTCTGATGAAGAAAAAGCGCGCCGTGAACGTCAGCGGATTTACGGCGAAGGGATCATGGAATACTTTTGGTCCGAAAACAGCCAAAGTATTTTAATTCCTGCCGCCGGGCAATTGTATTTATATGATGTGGCTAGCAATAAAGTCACTGAGCTTAACACGGGTGAAGGCTTTGCAACGGACGCGCGTTTGTCGCCTAAAGGCCGCTATGTGTCGTTTGTGCGCGATCAAAACCTTTATGTGTTGTCGTTAGCGTCACAACAAGTAATCGCGTTGACAACCGACGGTAAAGGGCCGATCAAAAATGCCATGGCTGAGTTTGTCGCCCAGGAAGAAATGGATCGCATGACGGGCTATTGGTGGGCGCCGGATGAGTCAGCTATTGCTTTTACTCGCATTGATGAATCAGGTGTTGAGCTGGTGACACGAAATGAGATTTATGCAGAAGGCATTAAATTAACCGAGCAACGTTATCCTTATGCCGGTAGAGCCAATGTTGAAATCGCCCTTGGTGTCGTGAGTTTGCAAGATAAGAGTGTCAACTGGATTGATTTGGGCAACCAAAAAGACATGTATTTACCGCGTGTTGAATGGCTACCCGACAGCAAGCATGTGTCTTTTCAGTGGCAAAGTCGTAATCAACAAGCATTAGACCTACGCATTGCAGCTGTAAGTCAACCAGATCAAGCTAACACTGTGATTGAAGAGCGCAGCCAAGCCTGGATAAACCTCAACGATGACCTGCATTTTTTAAAGCAGCAGTCTGCCTTTATTTGGGGCTCTGAGCGTGACGGGTTTAATCATTTATATTTATTTGATTTACAAGGAAAGCAGCTCAAACAATTAACCCAGGGTGAGTGGGCGGTTGATGCACTCGAATTTGTCGATGAAGCCCGCGGTTGGGTGTATTTTAGTGGCCGTAAAGACAGTGTGGTAGAACGTCATTTATATCGGGTTAATTTAAAAAAGGGCGCCGATTCAATCGAGCGAATTAGCCAACGTGCGGGTATGCATGCTGCCGTTTTTGCTGACAAAAGCCCAGTGTATTTAGATTATTTTAGTAGTCTACAGCAGCCGCCACAGATCAGCTTGCACAACGACAGTGGTAATCGGTTAGCTTGGGTTGAACAAAACGAAATCAATAGCAAACACCCGTTATATGATGTGGCTGGGCTATGGCAAATGCCTGAGTTTGGCCAATTAAAAGCGGAAGATGGTCAGCCATTAATGTACCGTTTATTTAAGCCTGTGCCGTTTGATGCCAATAAAAAATATCCAGTTGTGGTGCGTGTTTATGGTGGCCCGCATGCCCAGTTAGTGGTGAACAGTTGGAGCGAGGCGGATTATTTTACTCAGTACTTATTGCAACAAGGTTATGCTGTATTTCAATTAGATAACCGTGGTTCGGCCCATCGAGGCACGGAGTTTGAGTATGTGATTTATCAAAATATGGGCGATGCTGAGGTAAACGATCAAAAAGTGGGTGTGGACTACTTACGCAGCCTGCCATTTATTGATGGCGACAACGTGGCAATTTATGGTCACAGTTACGGCGGCTATATGGCATTAATGAGCCAATTTAAGGCGCCAGATTATTTTAAAACGGCTATTTCAGGTGCGCCAGTTACCGATTGGCGTTTATACGATACCCATTATACCGAGCGTTATATGGGGGATCCTGAAACCAATAAACAAGGCTATGATGCCAGCAGTATTTTGCCTTATGTTAGCAATTACCAGTCTGGCCTGTTGATGTACCACGGCATGGCGGATGATAATGTGTTGTTTGAAAACAGCACGCGCGTTTATAAAGCATTGCAAGATGAAGGTAAATTATTCCAGATGATGGATTACCCAGGGTCTAAGCATTCAATGCGCGGCGAGAAAGTGCGTAATCACTTATACAAATCGTTGGCTGCATTTTTAGACCAGCAGTTGAAATAATCATAAACTAATCGCTAAAAGCGGACATAAAAAAACCAGGTTAATCACCTGGTTTTTTATTGGATAACGTACAAGATTAGTCTTCTAGGTCACCACAAAAACGATAGCCTTCACCGTGGATAGTCGCGATGATTTCTGGCGTATCAGCTAAACTTTCAAAATGCTTACGAATGCGACGGATTGTCACGTCAACAGTGCGGTCATGCGGCTTTAACTCACGGCCAGTCATTTTTAATAATAAATCAGCACGAGTTAAAATCTTACCTGGGTTTTCAACAAAGTGAAGCATCGCACGGAATTCGCTGCGTGGAAGCTTATAAGACTCACCTTGTGGATTCACTAAAGAACGGCTGTTAATTTCTAAGCTCCAGCCATTGAAACGGTAATATTCAACAGAACCTTTCTCTTCGGTTTCTGCAGCAGCACTGTTTACGCGAGTTAATAGGTTGCGAGCACGAATCGTTAATTCACGTGGGTTGAAAGGCTTGGTGATGTAGTCATCTGCGCCAATTTCAAGACCAAGGATTTTATCTACTTCGTTATCACGGCCCGTTAAGAAGATAAGACCAATGTTATTTATTTCACGTAATTCGCGAGCAAGTAATAACCCGTTTTTGCCTGGCAAGTTAATATCCATAACCACTAGGTTAATTTTATTATCTTGCATGGCTTTGTGCATTTCTGCGCCGTCGTTAGCTTCTGTAACGACATAGCCTTCGGCTTCAAAAATACTGCGTAATGTATTACGGGTTACTGCTTCGTCTTCAACAATCAGAATGTGCGGGTTTTGCATGATATTTACCTAATTTTATAAAATTCGACTCTAGCGTTTCGCTGCTAGTAAGTTGTTATCGCGTATTAATGAACGCTGATACTCCAGTATTTTTATGGTGTTTATCTATGTCTGCCCTGAATAAAACACTCTTATTAACTCGTATGAAGTAACGCTTATGGTTACTGAGTTGTCTCGCGTATAATCAATCTCATTACGCCAATGCAAAATGCATGTTAGTGATAGTGCCTAATGAGTTAAATTTTTTGCCAACTGGCTTACTACTATGAATACGATTTAAGAAGATAGTTCCATTTGTTGCAAACTTAATTTAATCGTATTGCTGTTCTAGTCATTAGTTTATTAAATGTAGAACATAAATCGTTCATGTGTAAACTAAGCACATCAACGTAGTTAATTTCCAGTAAATTCGTTTTAAACACCGTAAAGTCAAAGGTGGCTAAAGCTTTGTAACTGGCTTATTTAGGCGATTTAACAGCTGGTAAGTACTATTGTACTCGTTTTAGGCATTTGTTAACAAATTAAATGTTAAAAAATTAATTCACTGTCAATTATATGAAAGATTCGACCCTATAACGTTATAATTTTAAAGCTATTTTAAATATTATACTTGTGACTGATGTCACAACCTTTAAGAATCCAAAAGCCTCTGTTAAACTGAGTTTGGCTTAATTGACGAATTAATATTATGGAAAATGTTATCGATACATTGTGGCATGAGTACCAAAGCACGCACTTTTTGCTGACTCAACGCCTTTCACATGATTATCCATTTGCTATTGTTACCGCTCATAATCCCAGCGGTTTATTGCTCAATCCTTCGCAAAACCGTTTACTCGATCGCCAGCTTCAATCCAAAATCCAACAATACAAAAGCCCATACCGTTCATTAATCGGTGCGGCACCAGATTTGTCTCACATGGAAAAGAGCTGGGCAGTTTTTATTGATAAAGAACAGGCGCTTGAGTTAGGGCGTGAGTTTAATCAACATGCCATTTACTACGTTAATCAGGGGCTGTTATCTTTGGTCGCTTGTGCTGACTCGGCGATGCCCGAAGTTGAAATGGGCATTTTTAATCATAGATTACGCTTAGTGAGTGAGTTGCCTGATATTGGTGCTCATATTTAATCTTTGCTCAGCGTTAATGTCCTCTTTAAGCGCTAACTACTTATTGTTCTATTTTTTAAGTCAATAAACTCAAATTGTCTCACTTGTGTCGATTGGTTTGGCTTTTTCTTGAGATTTTATCGGTTTTTTCGCTATAAAGAACAATCCTGTTGTGGACAGCTATATTTTGGTAAATAGACGGTATTGTTCGAATTAAGATGAATATAAGTAAAATAGTGTATTTTTACTACGATTGTTGATTGACTTGCCAGTAGGTTTGTTGCTATTTTTCAGGTCCCTCCTTCGGGAGGCACAGAAGAGGAGCGTTAACTAGGTAGTAAGTTTGAGGATGCCAGTCCGATGACAACTTATGATGGAGATTAGCGCCGAGGTATCAAATTGTGTGGCACACATTGGTACCGGTCGTATAGGCTGAATCCTAACGATTGTCACCTGTTTTTATTGGTGGAGAGCTTCTGGTGATGATTGCTGTTTCCCTTCTTTAAGGGTGCGTTATCTTAGCACCAGGCTCTTCGAACGTAGTGTGTTCGGAGCGTATATCATGTTAGTTAATCAAATCTTATCTTTTAGCCTTGCGCATTTTGCGGAGGCATCGCTATGAGCTTAGTATCTCAAGAATCTCGCCCTGAGTTAGTGGTCGCTAAATTTGGCGGTACGTCGGTTGCCGATTATGCATCAATGAGCCGTTGTGCTGACATTGTGTTAGCTAACCCCACCACGCGTTTAGTGGTTGTGAGTGCCTCGAGTGGTGTAACTAATTTACTCGTTGAATTGACTCAAGCGAATGTGAATGATGAGCGCCGTTTAGCGCTGTTAAAGCAAATTGCTCAAATTCAATATGCGATTTTAGATGAGTTAGGTCGTCCGCAAGATGTTGCGGCGAATATTGATAAAATTCTGAGCCGCATGTCAGTGTTAAGTGAGTCGTTAGAGCTTGATCGCAGCAAAGCTATCATGGACGAGTTGCTATCCACTGGAGAGCAATGTTCATCGATTTTGTTTTCCGCTGTTATCCGTGAAAAGGGTACAGCATCTGATCATTTTGATGTGCGCCAGGTCCTTCGCACTGACAGTCATTTTGGCCGTGCGGAACCGCATATTGAAGCGATAGCAACATTAGCAGGCGATTTATTAGAACCGCTACTTGCTCATTATGTCATCGTGACCCAAGGGTTTATTGGCGCAGACCAAGACGGTCGTACAACAACGCTTGGTCGTGGTGGCAGTGATTATTCTGCAGCGTTATTAGCTGAAGCACTTTGCGCAACCGCCGTTGAAATTTGGACCGACGTTGCCGGGATTTATACTACCGACCCAAGACTGGCACCTAATGCTCGCCCAATTGCAGAAATTAGTTTTAACGAAGCGGCCGAAATGGCGACCTTTGGCGCTAAAGTATTGCATCCAGCAACCATTTTACCTGCGGTACGACAAAAAATTCAGGTGTTTGTGGGTTCCAGTAAAGCACCTGAAATGGGCGGTACATGGATCCGTCATCAAGTTGAAGACACACCTGTTTTTCGTGCTGTTGCATTACGCCGCGATCAAACTTTATTGAATTTGCATAGTTTACAAATGCTTCATGCACAGGGCTTTTTAGCTGAAACCTTTGCTACACTTGCACGCCATAAAATTTCAGTAGATTTAATTACCACCTCTGAAGTTAACGTATCGTTGACCTTAGATAAGACCGGTTCAGACTCAAGTGGTCAGGGTTTACTGAGCGAGTCATTGCTGCAAGAGCTGTCTCAGCACTGTCGTGTACGTGTTGAAGATAATTTAGCGCTAATTGCGATTATTGGTAATCGCATTGCGTCAACCGCGGGGATTTGTAGCCGCGTGTTCCAGGTGCTTGAAAACCACAATGTGCGCATGATTTGTCAGGGTGCTAGTCCACATAATTTATGTGTTTTAGTGTCTGAGTCAGAAGCTCCACAAGTGGTAAATGCATTACATCAGAACTTATTTGAGTCGTAATTGATGACTAAGGTTATACCGTCAAGTATTCAAGTTGGCGAGCTTGCCACAGGGCAAGCTCTCAACATACCGCTTTATGATATTCAAGGCTCTGATAGCGCGGCACCAAGCGTATATATTCAGGCCAATGTGCATGGTGCTGAAGTTCAAGGTAATGCGGTTATTTATCAACTGATGACCTTGCTCGAAGGCTACGATGTACTCGGTGATATTCGTTTTGCTCCTTTGGCTAACCCCTTGGGGATAAATCAAAAAAGTGGCGAGTTTACCTTAGGGCGGTTTGATCCGATCACTGGGGTGAATTGGAACCGTGAATACTTTGACCACAATATTGATTTAACGACCTGGTATGCAGAGCATCAACATTTAACCAATGATGGATTATTTGATGCCTACCGTGCAACGTTAGTTGAGTCGTGCCAAGCAAGGCTCAATCAGCCTTTTGGTATCACAACAGGCCATAGGCTAGCCGTAAGCTTGCAAACAATGGCACACAAGGTTGATATCGTACTGGATTTACATACCGGGCCTAAGTCATGTAAGCATTTGTATTGCCCTGAGTATGACATTGATGCTGCACGTTTTTTCTCTATTCCTTACACCTTGGTTATACCTAATAGCTTTGGTGGTGCAATGGATGAAGCGGCATTTTGTCCGTGGTGGCAACTCACCGATTTTGCCGCACAACATGGGCGTGAATTTACTGTACCTGTGTCGGCATTTACCCTAGAGCTGGCGAGTCAGGAGCGGATTGATTTAGCTGATGCATTGGAAGATGCAAAAGGTATTTTGGCGTATTTAAGTCATCGAGGGGTGATCTGCGAAAAAGTAGAGCCGGCTAATATGGCGCGCTTTGGTTGCTACTTAAAAGACTATAAAAAGTTTCATGCCCCTAAAGCGGGTTTAATTGAATATTGCGCAGCGGTTGGCCAGCCACTTAATGCCGGTCAGCCATTAGTGAATATATTGCGTATGGACTTATATGGCAGTGATGAGGCGCATCAAGTGATAAGTTTGCCAATGGATTGTGTGCCCATTTTGCACTTTGCATCGGCATCGGTACATCAAGGTACTGAGCTGTATAAAGTGATGACCAATGTGTTTACGCTGTAAAAAAAATAATAAAAACGCCTGCATTTTGCAGGCGTTTTTGCTTTGACTGAATGACGTTGCGCGAGAAACCTTAACTGCCAAGGATTTGCAGTGGGATTGCTAACATGTCATCACCTGAACTCGCAAAGTACCAAATAATCCCCACTAAGCCAGCAACCGTTAATAAATACCACACGGTTGAGAATATTTGTCCATATCGGTCAAGCGGTAATAAATGGCTTTGATGACGACCACGCCATTCAAAGACAATTTCTACACTACCAATCAGCAGTAAAAAGCCTAATAGAGCAAGGCCTAAACTATAACTGATAAACACACCTGCAGCAGCACCTAAAATACAGGCGATTAATCCGACCATGCTGTTCATTGAAAAGCTGATGCTTTTTAAAATATGACCACCATCGAGTGGTAAAATCGGTAATAAATTAAACAGATTGAGTAGCGCATTAAAGCTAGCGAGTCCGGCAAAAAAGATATTGCCGGTGATCCAGTACAGACCTAAGCTGATAACAGATAAAATCAGTCCAAAGGTCGGACCCATAATCGAGATATAGACATCTTGCCAACGGGTGTTAATTCGCTCATCGCTTAAGGCTAATCCGCCTACAAACGGGATTAGATAAATGCCTTTGGTTTTCATGCCAAAGTGTTTCATTGCCCTAATATGACCGTACTCATGAAACACTAAACAACCAATGAGCGCTAACGCAAACTCTAACGAAAATAGCCATGAGTATGCGGCAACACTGGCACCTGCAAATAATACTTTAACCACTTTAGCGCTTTTAAGAAGCTTAAACCCCAGTGAAGCTAAGCCGACAACACTGAGTTTTTGCGTTTTAGCGACTGGCACTTCAGGTGTTTGTTTTTCAATGTCCGCTACAGTACGTTGCCCTTGCGTGATCTGTTCATCATCCACGAGTAAACAGTAGTCGAGTTGAAAAGGTTGCCAGTTGACGTCTATTTCTAAGCGCACAGAAATTGCTTTGGTGTGGGTGGCAATATTCTCATCGAAATGGTCATTAGGTGCATCAACGGGGTTAACCGGTGGCGCAAATTGTTGAGTGAGTTCAAACGAGTGAATATGAAAAGCTTGATCGCTGGCACTGGCTGACTTTTGTGACACCAGTTGGTTGTCCCAATAAAGTTGCTGCCAACCGGCAATTGAGCCTTCTAGTCGCAAACGTTTACCAAGACATTCAATATTTAGTAATTCCATTAAGGATTCTCAGAGCTTATAGACGGTGAGTATGCGGGCATTTTGCCAGAGCGCTGTTTGATGCTCAATGGGGCTGAGACGTTTATTGTCTAATAAACCTGAGCTCAGGTTAATAAAGCTGTTCTAACTCTGCAACAGTGGCAATACCTTGCTCTATTGTGGTGAAAACAATTTTTGCGCTACAACAATGGCCTTGAAATTGACCGTATTGGCGTACTAAAGGCAACATTTGCAATACGTTTATTGATTGAGGTTGTTTCACGAGGTGCGGCAGTTGTGCAACGCTCTTTTCTGTGGCGGTGTTTTCTGCAAGTGGCTTTGCTATGAGGTAGATATCACCACTGCTGTCTATCAACTGATCTTGAAAACAAACAGTATATTGATTGGCACAAATAAAGCTTAACCAATCTTGATGGTTGGCCAAATACATAAGCTCATCATCTTGATCAAACTTCAAAATAGCTGGCCAATGTATTTGCTGCATAGTGAACAATAATCTCAGTTGATTGGGTCTATTAGTTGTACAGTGAATTATCGGTTACTGTAATCGTATGATATCTCATGATTGATGTTCTTCACTATACAAGGCCCGTGTTCTCGCTGGGTTCGATTAAAGGCATTGCCAATGTGGATTTCAACGTTGGTGAAAATATGCTTTTCAGCTTTGATAAAGTAATTGTCATAATAGTTCTCAACTTCACAGAGTTGTTGATTGTATTCAACTTCTTCTTTACCTTGTTCAGCGGTCATTTGATGCTTTTGATCTAACATCATTTTGACTTGTTCAATCATGCCTGCATCGTTTTGCCATTCAGTTTTTGGCGGTAGTTTACGTAATCTTGCTTCGAGCTCTAGGCCTGCCACAACCATGGCTTTTATGCTGCCATCTAACTCTTTTAATTGTTGTTTTAATTCATCCTGTTGCATAGCGCAATAGAGTACTGTTTTAGTGCTTGCGGTGGCACCAAAGGCAATCGCTCTTATCCCTTTGTTGGCGGTAGCGACACCGCCAACAATGTCGCCACGCCGACATTGAGCGTCACTAACAGTAATGCTGCCACATGAAGTTGAATTACTGTGCAGTAACTGCTTGGTGACTAAAATATCGCCTTGCGCTTCTAAATGCGAGTATTGGACAAATTGAGCACATATTTGACCACCCGCTTTAATTTTGGTGCTCAGATCTTGCTCTTTAATCAAACGGCCAATGACACCTTTACTGACAATGACATCACCTTGCGCTTCAATACTGGCTGACTCGACAAAGCCCATCACGGTAACATCGCCACTGGCTTTCACTTCCATGCCTTCGTGTACGTCACCGGTAATTAAAATACTGCCTTTAAAATTGACGTGGCCATAGCGCACATCAACATCTTTAATTTGCAGCATGTCATCAACTTGCATGCCTTTGCGGTTTTCTACTGGTTGTCCTGATAAGGTGGCAATCAGCTTGTTAGGATCTTTAGGGTGTATGCTAGTACCTGTGCCTGGCTCCATAGGCTTATCTTTGCCGGGCATTTGCTGCAGCACATCACCATGAACATTAAAACCTGGAGTGCCAATGGTAGCAGGGGTTTTTACCATTAATACGTCATTGGGCTTTACAGTGATGAGAGCGCCTAAATTACGCATATCTACCGAGCCGTCTTCACGTTCTTGAGGTTGCAGTAAGCGCTCACGGGCTAAGGCGACTTTACGGTTTAACACGGCATGGTCGCCATTAACCGCAGGTTTACCATTAGCAATAACCCCTTCGCAGCTTTCACCTGGAGGCAATATAGATAAGCGCTGCATAAGAGCCATGATCCTTGGCTTGCTTAGGCCCATTTTTATTTTTTTGCTTTTCAGTGTCGTCAGGATATCTGGCAGACTGATGTCTTTACCGCCCCAAGCCGAAGTGATTGTCATGCTTGCATGCATTTTATCTTCACTGACGTCGATACTGACCGAGCCATCCTTACGTTCGGCAATGACAAAAAAAAGCTCATGATCACCAGGCTTTTGGCCACACAAAGTATTGATTTCGTTAACGGCTTTATTAATCGCAGGGGAGGTAGGAAATAACATGACAAAGTCGGGCTGGCTCAGTATCTGAGTAATATCTTCGACTGTTACCGGCCCGTGTGTATTGGGGATCACACGTAATTCTGCTTTGGCTTTATCTGCACTTAATGAGACTACTGATGGCTCTAACATAACATCCTTTGTTTTTTGTTTTTATTCAGCTCAATTTAGAAAGCATAGAGTAACAATCGTAATAAAGAAAAAATGTGAGTCACTTAGCTTTGATCAATTTAGCTGATATCGAAATCCATTTCCAGCTATAAACACTTATTAGGCTTGATGTAAATACAACTTATATCTGTTATTTTCAGCTTGCACATTCACTTTGCCAAAATGAGCTGCAATGGTGTCAGAGTAAGGTAAGTGTCTGTTAGCGACAATTTGCCATATGCCTTTAGCGGCTAAACTCGACGCACTGTGTTTAACAAACTGCGTCGCGATGTCTGTGGTGCTCGTTAACCCATCGTGGAATGGCGGGTTAGAAATGATAGCGTTAAATTGACCAGTGATTTGGTTAAAGCCATCTGATGGATATACTTTAGCTTGCATATTGTTGGCGGCAAGAGTCAGCTGGCAAGAGGCGAGGGCCATTGCATTAATATCAATGCATTCAATATTGAGTTGTGGATTTGCTTTAAGTAGTGCAGCGCTTATGACACCGGCACCGCAGCCAAAATCGAGCACGCGACCCTGGAGGTTATCGGGTAAATGTGACAACAATAGTTCGGTGCCTTGATCGAGCCTTTTTTCACTAAATACACCGACCAAATTACATATGTGCAGTTGCCCTTGTGGGGTGTCTAGCGTGTATTGGCTTAGCCAATCGCTCAGTAATAACGCTGGTGCAGCTTGTGTTAAGTAGCTTGTATAGAGCAAGCAATGGCGTGCGTTATCTTGTTTAATTGGCGCAGAAAAATACGCTGGCATGAGTTTAGCAATAGACTTAACCCCACCTTTGTTTTCGCCTACGACAACGAGTAACCCATCGATTGCCATATGTTGAGCCGCTAATTGCAACAAGTAACCCATTAAAGGCTTAGCTTTAGGAAAATAGATAATCACACTGTCGTATTTTTCGTTGGCTAAGTTATCAGGTAATTGATGGCCAAAGTAACATTCTAGTGTGGTGCCGGCATAAGGTGACAAGGTTTGATGATGGTTAAAATCAAAGGCTAATGCAGTAACATGGCTTGCTGTTTCTAAGCATTGGCTAGCAAATGTATCGGCTTCATAATTGAGGATTAGCACTTTTTGTTGTTGAAAAAGTTCGCTATTTCTAATTAATGCTTGAGAAGGATTTGTTAGCACAGGGATTACTCACGGTAAAAATAAATGAATAACAGCCCGTTGCAATATCACAAAAGGCTGTTTCGAGCAGTTACTGTTTTACTGCTGATAACGGCAATAAACTCATTACTTTGTTGGCTATATCGATGTTGTCTTGGTGACCGCTAAATAACCTTGCACCCGGGCCCGATGAAAACACCTGAACGTCTACCGCAGTATGACCGCCGCTGGTCCAGCCGGTGTTAGAATGCACATCAATTAATTTACGCAGCGCAATAGTTAATGGCTCATTTCCCTGCATACGCGCATTGTCTAATAATGTGTATTCAGCTTCTGTTGGCGTAAAACCGATGTGTGTGGCAATAACGTCTTGCCAATTGTTGTCGGCAACAGCACGCGTGGCAATTTCATCTGGGCTGGCTTTGACTTTATGCAGCACAGCGGGGTTCCACTCATATTTGTCGTTCGCCCCAACAGACAAGCCGCCAGTATTATGATCGGCTGTGATTACGACCAAAGTGTCTTTACTTTGGCGTACAAATTGTTCAACCACTTCAATGGCTGCAGCAAACTCGTCCATTTCACCCATTGCGGTAGCGATGTCGTTACTGTGGCCGGCCCAGTCAATTAAGCTTCCTTCCACCAATAATACAAAGCCTTGTTGATTTTGCGACAACAGGTCGATGGCTTTTTGTGTCATTTTGCTGAGTTTATGGCTTTGATTGTCGTTAATGGCCCAAGGCAATTGTACATCTGCAAATAACCCTAATACTTTGGGTGTGGTTATTGCCTCAAGTTGTGAAAACTCGTTGATGTGTTGATAACCTTTGGCTGTAAATTGAGCCAATAATGAATCTGAGAAATATTGTTGTCCGCCACCTAAAATCACATCGGCGTCAGAGTCTAAATAAGACTCTGCAATGTCGATGTAGTTTCTACGGCTTTCGTTATGGGCCAAAAATGCCGCAGGGGTAGCATGGTTAACCTGTGAGGTTACTGCGACTCCGGTTGCTAACCCTAATGTTTTGGCCTTTTCCATTAACGTTGGCAGCGAACGTTTTTCAGTATCGACAGAAATGGCACCATTGTAACTTTTGAACCCGGTAGCGAGCGCGGTAGCTGACGCAGCTGAGTCGGTTACATAGCCACTGACTGATGCCGGATAAGTGCTAGACATACCAACCAGTAAGCGATCAAACACGGTTTGTTCTATTTCTTCGGTTTCAGGGTTATCTTTGTAATAACGATACGCCGTAGTGTAAGCAGGCCCCATGCCATCACCAATCATAATAATGATGTTTTTAGGTCTGGCGGGCGCCGCAGTGGGTACGTTGCTATTAGCCGATCCAGTGACTGCCGGAGTAATCATGACATCATTTGCTGTTACACTTGCCACGCTAAGGCAAGGTACTAGCAATAAACAGCTTAATGAGCGTTTACATGTCGCTAAAAAATTCATAATGAACCCTAACTGGTTAAGCGTTAATACGCGCTTCAATGGCATCCATCAACATACCTGTGATGTTGACATCAAATGCAGCTTCAATTTCTTTAATGCATGTTGGGCTTGTGACGTTGATTTCTGTCAGCTTGTCACCAATGACGTCTAAACCGACAAAAATTAAGCCGCGTTTTTTGAGCTCTGGACCAATTGTGCGGGCTATTTTCCAATCGCTTTCTGAAAGAGGTTGGGCTACACCACTGCCGCCAGCAGCCAAGTTGCCACGAGTTTCGCCTTTCATTGGAATACGTGCCAAAGCGTAAGGGACGGGTTCGCCATCAACCACAAGAATACGTTTGTCGCCTTGAGTGATCTCAGGAATAAACGCTTGTGCCATGGCATATTGCTGACCATAGCTGGTTAATGTTTCAATAATAACACCCAGGTTTGGATCGTCTTTTTTCACTCTAAAAATAGAGGTGCCACCCATGCCGTCTAATGGCTTAAGGATGATATCTTGCTTTAATTGGTGAAATGCACGAATACGTTTAGCATCACGAGTCACAATGGTTTCTGGGGTGAATTCAGAAAACCATGCCGTGAATAGCTTTTCGTTAGCATCACGTAAACTTTGTGGTTTGTTAACGATTAATACACCTTCTTCTTCGGCGCGCTCCAGCATATAAGTTGCGTAAATAAACTCTGTATCAAATGGTGGGTCTTTACGCATTAATATGACATCAAGGTCGGCTAATGGCGTGTCTTCGGCTTCACCTAGGGTAAACCACTCATTAGCATCTTGCTTAACGGTTAACGGACGCATGTTTGCCATGGCTTTACCATTGACCATTGCCAGATCGTGCATTTCCATATAGAACAATTGATAACCACGGGCCTGTGCCGCTAATAACATCGCAAAGCTTGAATCTTTTTTGATGTTAATGTCTCTGATTGGGTCCATTACAATGCCGAGCTTAATCATGGATATTTCCTTTATATTAGGGGGGGATAGCGGTTGAGTTAACCGATATCGCCAAATTTAACTTGTAGTGCGGTAATCGCGGTTAGCGATGCCGTTTCGGTGCGCAGTACGCGAGGGCCAAGTAATATATCGGTGAAATGGTGGGTTTCAGTCATGGCGATTTCTTCATCTGACAAACCACCTTCAGGGCCAATTAACAGTCTCACTTTGTGATTCCCTGCATCTAATTGCAAGCCATTTATACCGTGTGATGCGCGCGGATGTAAATTGAGCTTAACTGCATTGGTTTGTTCTTCACACCATTGCGCGAGCGTCATGGCTGGGCGCACAACAGGGACTATGCTGCGACCTGACTGCTCACAGGCGCTTATAACAATCTTTTGCCATTGCTGCAGTTTTTTCTCTAGGCGTTCACCGTTCAGTTTAACGCCACAGCGGTCAGAAAAAAGCGGGGTAATTGTGGTCACACCAAGCTCTACTGATTTTTGCACTGTAAACTCCATGCGATCGCCACGCGAAATCACCTGACCTAGGTGTAAATCAAGCGGTGACTCACTGTTGTTGGCTTCACAGTTTAAGACCGTGACAGTGATGGATTTCTTACCGGCATCGATAATTTCGGCTAAATAATCATTGCCGTCGCCGTTAAATAAGCTGATGTGGTCGCCATTGCCCATACGCAATACTCGGCCAATGTGCGCGACGCCGTCATCATTTAACGCAACGGTTTGCCCTTGCTGTAGGTTGTCTATGGGCTGGTAAATGCGTGGAACTCTCATCAGTGGTGACCTTTTATCGTTTATGGCTCAAGTCAGTATGGGTTATTCAATTAATGGAGCAAGCCGTTATTTTGGCATTGTTTGAGTACAAAATCATTATGATTACCTTGGCGAGAAGCGATTAAACTATCACGTTGGCATTCTGTTACCTTTACTGGGAACATTTTGTCCCAGGCGTTAAATAGTTTTTGCTGACTGCTACTGATTTGTAATCCATATGTTTGTTGCATATAAAGATATGTGCGGGCGATTTGGCCGCGAGCACGCGCGGGCGGTTGTACTTTACGGCCTTTAAAGTCGACAATCATGTCGCACTGACCATATTGGTTAGCTGTACCATTCCAATCACTAAAACGATAATTACTGCGATCGCCGTTCACTTCACCGATGGCAGGCACTAAATTGTGTAAATCAGCTTCCATCTTTTTAAACTCGTCATTGTTTTTACCACAATTTTTACGGCCACCGTCTTGCCAGCATTGAAGTTGATGGCCAAATTCCCATGCGGGTACCACGTGTTCCCATTCAATACGATTCGCGCGGATGATCTGTTTGCGAACGCTATAGCCACATGTTGGATGGTCGGCTTGCCAAAGCTTGCCACTAATGGCGATATCACAACCACAATAAAAGGTGCTTAAAGGAAGATTTTGCTGGTAGATTTTCTTGGCAATGGTTTTTGCTTTGCGAAAACTGCTTGGGTGCTCTGCAGCCTGAACGGTAGTATAAAAAATGCCGCACGAAAGCGACACCCAAAAAAGCCATGAGTGATAGTAAGATAAGCGCAAAATAAACCCTAAAAAATAAACTAAAAATCGTCAGGACTGGTGTTCTTTTGTATCTAATTAGAAACAATAGCTGCCCCTTATTGCGGAGTTAATCCGTCATTTTGCGCTGATGTTAAGGCATAGGGTGCGATGACGCAATTGATAAAATGTTATGCGTTGATGGCGCTGAGTTTTATTGCACTGATTGGAGTGTTTGTTGGCAGCGACGACAGCGATATTGAGTTTGACCACGCACCACTCGATTATGTCGTCTAATAGAAAGCGTGGTGTTGCCACAGCCACAAAAATAGTCAAATTGTTGTCCGCTTACCGATTGAATATTCAGTTGATGGGTGGTTTTGGGCGCCACGTTAAAAGTAGACACCATAATGCTTTGCCATTCTTTGCCATGGGGTTTTACTCGGCCAAACAGCTGGTAACAAAGTAAGTGGCTTATTTCGTGTGGCACCACTTCAGCCAAAAACACGTGTGGGTTTTCGGCTAATAATACTGGGTTAAAGCGTAAGCGGTTAGTTTGCAAATGGGCGGTGCCGGCACTTTTTCCGCGTAAACTAAATTGCACTACAGGGCGTGGAAACGGGCGGTTAAAATGACGTTCAGCATGTTGGTAATCGCTTTCTACTTTATCGAGTATTTGCTGTTGCAAAGCTGATTTGGCCGAGCAGGATACTAATGCTGCTTTGGCGCTTACTTTGGGTTTGCCCAACGCGGCTTGTTTGGCTGACGTAAAATTAAATAGATTCTTTATCATGGCTTCATTCTTGGCTTGAGTAGCGTTTGCTACTCAAGCGCTTGGGTGTTTAGCTATTGAGGTTATGGCGTTACAAGCTCGTCGCGGCAGCAGCAATCATGGCCTTAATTTGCTCAACTATGTCTGATTCAACTTGCGCATCATACCCTTTTATTCGCGGAGTATGAATGTGCCCTACTGGCAAAGTTAAATTAAATTGGTCGCGCAATAATATGCTGCGATAGGAGATTTCATTCGACAAGTAACCGCCGCCAGAGCCTTCAACAGAGATTTCATTTTGCAACTCGGCTAATGACGATGCTAAAAATTGCCCGCGTGAAAGGGTTCTAACCTGGTGGTTGTCATTCACTGTCCAGTGGCCTTTTACAGCTTGCATTAATTCAACCGGCAATGAGAACTCAACAAATTCAGGGCCATTTAATTTACCGTCGCTTGAAGTCCCACTGGTAAATAGTGGCGCTTTAGGGTGACTAAAATTGGCACCTGTTAATACGTTTAAATTATCGGGAGCATCGGCACTACGGTTGCGAGCTGGAAAGCGTTCAATATCAAAGTTCTCACGCCCCATACTGACGGTAAATACCATGTCTAAGCTGTTTTCGCGATAAAACGGTGTCAGTAATGATTCAATGATTCCGTTGTCGAAATCGCTAAAACGAACGGGGATCATCACGGTTTCAATTTGGGCTGTTTTACCATTTACAGTAAAGCGGTAACCATCTAGGGCCAATGCGGCTAATCCAGAAGGATTGCTCTGGCCAATATTGCGGTCTAAAAAGAACGGATCAAAACCGGTAAGTAGAATATTAATTTGAGTGTTTGGATCAAACTCGATGTCACTAAAACCACGTGATGATTTTTCAACGGTTTTGACTAATATTTCGCGTTGCCAATCGGCAATATTAAATCCTACTTTATCTTGCTTAAGTGTATTGCGCATACTTAAGCGGCTCCAATACAGCGAGCGGTCGTCATGATAACCAGATTGCACATCTCTTACTGCTTGTTGCCATAAACGGTGGCCTTGTTGAGCAGCCATTTCGGTTACCGACAATTCATCCGTTGCACGTTGAAGTTTTACTTCTAGTGTGTCGTTAATTGCTTGGTAGCGATTAACCACTTGCGGCAGAGTTTGGCCTGCTTTTGATACGCGCATCTCTTCGATATTTTTCGGCAGTTGTCCAGAAATGACAGAATTAGAAAAAGTGAGCAATGCCAATGAACTTAACACAACTAAAGTGTTGCACTTAATCATCACGGTTCCTTAAGGTCCTCAGGTGACCTTATTATGGTTATGTTTACAATCTTTAAGGGTATAAGTGACAGTTATATCACAGTTATAGCAGCGACTTAACTGTTCATTAGTGGATAAATGTTATCGCGTAGTTCATTTTGTAGCGGCGTTAAACCTAACGTTTTATCGTGATTGAATCGTTATATTGTATGCGATTTCAGCGTTGGTTTTTTATAATCAATATGCCAGTAGGGCAAACAATCAATTTGATTGCCCCATCATCGAATGCAAAGATTCTTGGCTAGTGTAACGTTTAGTGAAAAAGTCTAAAAAGGCACTGATGTTGCTGGCGAGCTGGCGCCTACTTGAATACACCCCGTACACTTTAAACGATTCCATTGGCCATTCTTGTAAAATAGGCACTAGGCTGCCTGATGCTAATTCTTGCTTGCAGCTGGTGTTCGATAACATCGCAATGCCATAATCATCGAGTGCTAATCGCTTTACCATACTGGCACTGTTTACCCGTACTTTACGTTTAAATGTGGCCATCATTTTTCGGTTACCTTTACCTAATGGCCAAATTGGGGCTGATAACGTGGTACCTAATAATATGCCATTATGTTGGGCCAGTTCTTGGGGCGTTGCTGGGCTATTATATTTTTTGATGTAACCCGGGCTTGCTACTAAAATGGGTTGGCGTTCAAACAATAATCTGGCGACTAAATCCGATGATTGTAATGGACCATATTTAATGGCGATGTCGTAACCCTCACCCACTAAGCCAACATCGTTATCGGTAAACTGAATGTCGAGTTCAATGTTAGGGTAAAGTCGCATAAAGCTTGAGCATAAATGACCAATCACATCTTGTGAAAATGATACTGGGATGGCAATGCGTAATGACCCTGAAATATCGGTATGGGTATTCTCAATAATCGCCTTGGCGGCTTCAATCTCGTGACTAATAGAATCGCAATGTTGATAAAACAGTGCGCCAACTTGCGTTAGGCTTAAATTTCGGGTGTCGCGTTGCAATAAACGCACCCCAAGTTGCTCCTCTAACTGGGCAACTTTACGACTTATTGTTGATTTAGGTTGTCCGATGTCTCGTGCAGCTTGGGAGAATCCTTTGGCTCTTACAACCGCTGCAAACAGCATCATACCGTTCAAATCGGGCATTTTAGTCTCACTGTCTCATTTATGGAACAAAGCGTCCAAGGTAGTTTATATGGTAATTTGCCTACTAACAAAGTTATATTTACGAGCTATAAAAAATTTCAGAGGCTATATAAGCAGAGGATCTAAGGATGACCAGCAAAAAGCAGCCCGCTAACAAGACTCAAGCACTATCGGCTGACCCACTTTTCTTACAAGCTGAACACTTGGCTAAAGACTTTTCGTTATTTCCTGCTCATAACAAGCAGAGTTTATCTGAAGAAGTGAAAGGACTATTAAATGAAGACGCAATACAAGCTAATTTAAAAAGCTTAGCGTCTTTAGATGTTGACGGTTATGTGACTAAAGTCATTCAACCCACACTGGATAAAAACCGCCCAGGTGCGAAGCGTATGATCGCAGACTTGAAAGGCAAAATTATTGCCGAAAGTCATGCGGGCCCGTTTTATCGTGCAGAAGTTGAGCTTGATTTTGGTACGCGTACTCGTCGTATCGGGTTTATTGCTCAAGAGCGTACAACCGCCAATGGCGCGTGGATGCCTGAGCATCACCTCGCTGCGTGTAAAGCGATCCGTCACTTTGCTCAGCTGTCGATGCCTATTGTGTACTTAATTGATACACCAGGTGCAGATGCGGGTGAAGTCGCGAACAGCCAAAACCAAGCGCACACCATTTCAAAAGCGATTGCAGAAAGTGCCAATGTTGATGTTCCTACTGTCGGTATTGTGATTGGTGCAGGTTATTCTGGTGGTGCGATTCCATTAGCTGCAGCTAACATTTTATTGTCGGTTCGTGATGGTATTTTCAACACGATTCAGCCGCAAGGTCTACAAAGCATTGCCCGCAAGTACAACTTGTCGTGGCAAGAATGTGCTAAGTCTGTAGGTGTATCGCCAGAAGAGTTATATACCTCTGGTTGTATTGACGGCATTGTCGACTTTTCTCCGTCGGATAAAGACGAGCGTCAGCATAATTTGCGCCGCGCCATTATTAGTTCTATTGAAGCGGTAGAGCGTGCAGCAATCAACTTCGTGCGCGACTCTAGTGATTTAAAAGAGCATTACGACCGCAGCTTACAGCGTTTCTTAACGCCGTCTAAAAACCTGCTAACGCTAGAAAATAATACTCGTTTATCGGTCGCCAGCGACCCGACCATGTACCACAATATTTTTGGTAGTGCATATCGTTATTTGCGTTACCTAACGCTGCGTAGTCGTATTCAATCGATTTCGCTAGAGCAATATGGTCGTTTATCGAAAGTGAGCGTGCCTGAAGGTGACTTGCTAGAGCGTATTAAGCAAGAGCAAGAGCGTGTATTCCAGGCATGGTTAACTAACCCTGACAAACTGGTTTACGACGAAGAGCTTAACAAGCTTTGGACCACTTTTAGTGCCAAGCGTGGTGAAATCTCAACTGAACGTAACATGATTACGCGCTTTATTTTGGGTGAACCAAAAGAGAACTACAAAAAAGCACGTAAAGCGTTGTTATTTAACATCGGTTGGTCTTTGTATCACCGTTGGAAGAGTAACGCAGCAAACAACTTTAATGGTTTAATTAAGTATTTAGAGTCTTTACCAAAGTCGACAACTCAAGCGCCATGGCCTGAGCTAAACCAACTGACAGTACTTGATGTTGTGGTCAATGACGAACTGCGTGAAGACTTTATTTGGCAATGTCATAATGTGCTGATTTTTAACGCGTTATATGACAACGTAGTGGGTAGCTTAGCGTCGATTTCGAAAGAAGCGATGATGTCTAAAAGCTTGTCTCGCGAATCTGTTGATAAGCTATTACATAAGTCTATCGACCATGCGTTATCAACTAACGACAAAGCCAACGACAAGAACAAGTTCTATAAGTGGCTTAAATACTTTATGGATCAATCTAACCGTGCTGAGTTATTAACACGGGTAGAGCAATGGAAGAGCGTGGGTTTCCCACAGCTAAATGATTCATTATTCGTTATTTTGACTTACTTCTTTGAGCGTTTGTTGCCTGAGTATTTTGACAGTGAAGAAGATCACGACAAATACACCGGCACAATTAACCCTGTGCGTATTGGTCGTCGTAAGGATTTCTGGAACCGCTTGACCATGGGTTACCAAGACTTACTGATCCAAAAAGTGCTTCGCGAAGAGAAAAAGCAAGGCAAGATGGGGTGGGAAAATGTCATCAAACAGTTCTTTACTAAGTTTGATGAAGTTGATGCCGACAAAATGTCTGCTAACTTGCTTAACTTCCCAGGGTTCCGTTTATCGATTGAAGATGCCATTGATAAAAAGATCCGTCCTTGTGGTTTGATTACCGGCTTAGCTGATTTTGATAACAATGGCACTAAGCTGCGCGTAGGTGTGGCGGTTTCAAATACGGCATTCCAAGCGGGTGCGTTTGATATGGCCAGTGCTGAGAAATTCAGCGCGTTATTAATTGAATGTGCTAAGCGCAAGTTACCGGTTATTTGCTTTATCAGCTCGGGTGGTATGCAGACTAAAGAAGGCGCTGCGGCGCTATTCTCAATGGCTGTCGTTAACGACCGTATTACGCGTTTTATTCGTGATAACGAATTACCCGTACTGATGTTTGGTTTTGGTGATTGTACCGGTGGTGCGCAGGCGAGTTTTGTGACTCACCCATTAGTGCAAACCTATTACTTGTCTGGTACTAACATGCCGTTTGCAGGCCAAATGGTAGTACCGGCTTATTTACCGTCAACAGCAACGTTATCTAACTACTTATCTAAAGTACCGGGTGCGATGACGGCATTGGTGCATAACCCATTCTGCGAAACACTAGATACACAGCTATCTGGAATTGATCCGTTAATGCCATTACCTACTGTTAATATTGAAGAGGTGATCAGCAAAGCATTATCTTCACTTGTGCCAGAAATGGTAGAAGTAGAAGAAGAGATTGTGCAAGACGATCCACGTGCTTTGATGAAGCCAATCGACAAGGTATTAGTGCATGCGCGTGGTTGTACTGCAGTTAAATTGATCCGTAAAGCACACGATAACAATATCAATGTGGTATTAGTGGCGTCAGATCCTGATATGACCTCAGTACCAGCCGATATGCTGAAAGAAAACGATAAACTGGTTTGTATTGGTGGTAACACATCAGATGAAAGTTACCTTAATGCTTACTCAGTATTAAAAGTGGCAGAGTATGAAGATGTAGACGCATTACACCCAGGTATTGGCTTCTTATCTGAAAGCCCGCAGTTTGCTGCATTATGTGTGAACAACGGCGTTAACTTTGTTGGCCCAAGTGTGCACTCAATGACAACCATGGGTAACAAGTCTAACGCTATCCACACATCACAGGCGCACAACGTGCCAGTAGTGCCTGGTAGTCACGGTATTTTGACCAACGCAGAGCAAGCGGTAAACGTGGCCTCTGAAATCGGTTATCCAGTACTGCTTAAAGCGGTACAAGGTGGTGGCGGTAAAGGTATTCAGGTTGTTAAGCGCTCTGAAGACATGATTGGTTTATTCCAAAAAACCGCAACCGAAGCTGCGGCAGCTTTTGGTAATGGTGACTTGTATTTAGAGAAATACGTTACCTCTTTACGCCACATTGAAGTGCAGTTATTGCGTGATAAGTTTGGTAATACCAAAGTGCTAGGTATTCGTGATTGTTCAGTGCAGCGTAACAACCAGAAAGTGATTGAAGAGTCTGGTTCGACAATGTTACCTGAAGAGCTGAAGCAACGCGTGATGGAATATACCCGTGCCTTAGGTGATGCAACTGATTACATGGGCGCGGGTACCGTTGAGTTTATTTATAACCTTGACGCAAATGAAGTGTACTTCATGGAAATGAACACACGTCTGCAGGTTGAGCATCCTGTAACCGAAGCGACTTCTGGTATTGATATTGTGAGTGCACAGTTTGATATTGCCGCTGGCCGTTCAATTGAGAAACTCGAACCGGTTGAGCAAGGTTATGCAATGGAAGTGCGTGTTACTGCCGAAAAAGCTGCTCTTGATAGCCAGGGTATTCTTCAGTTAATTCCTAACCCAGGTAAGATTACAGAATGCGTTTTACCACAACGTGACGATGTCGAAATTATCTCGATTGCTGAAGCTGGTAAAGAAGTATCGCCATATTACGACAGCTTAATCGCGCAAATCATCATTCGTGGTAAAGACCGTGCCGATGTCGTGGCTAAAATGTACGCTTACTTAGACAGCGTAGTGATTAAAGGTATTGCGACTAACATACCGTTGTTGAAGTTGATCCTTAAAGATCCGACTTTCAACGAAGGTGTGTATGACACTAACTACTTACCACGTTTAATGGCTGAGTTAGACATTCCAGCATTGATTGCTGAAATGGAAGCTGCTGCAGAAGCTATGCCAGTTGATACTGAATCTTTACGTGTTGGCGAAAGTAACGAGCTTAAAGTCTTGGCGCAAGGCGCAGGTATTTTCTATACCTCTCCAGCACCGGGTGAAGCCGACTTTGTTAAAGAAGGTGACATCGTAACGGTTGAGCAAACGCTTGCGCTGATGGAAGCGATGAAGATGTTTTCTCAGGTCACACTAGCCGGCTTTAACCGTCAAAGCGGTGTGCTATACCCTGAAGACCAAAAGTATCGCATTGAGCGAATTCTTAATAGCAATGGTCAACAAGTCTCTCAAGGTGACTTACTGTTTGTGATATCGCCTGTTGAGGCTTAACTCGCACTCGTGATTGTTGAATAAAATACCCGCCAATTGGCGGGTATTTTTTTGTCATACTTTTGTTGGTATATACTACACTTTTTTACGAGGTACACTTTTCGTCCAAATACAATTGGGTGTAAGCATTGTTTAATCGTAAGAGAATGATATTACTCAGCACACTTCGCGTATTCGTATGTATGTGCATTGGTCTTGGCGTGACGCCATCCGCTTTTGCTTTTGCAGAAGCCGCTATTTCGGCTACCTCACAAAGTAACCCGATGATCCGTTATTGCGTTGACCCTGATTGGCTGCCTTACGAGGCGATTATCGACGGACGTCATATTGGCATTTCATCCGATTATCTCAATCTCCTAGCCGACTATACCAATTTACGTTTTGAGTTGGTGCCCACTTCATCTTGGCGGCAGAGTTTAGAGCTACTACAACAAGGTGAGTGTGAACTGACGCCTATATTAAATCAAACCCCTAAACGCGACGAATACCTGTCATTTAGTGATATCTTCTTTAAATCGCCTAATGTATTAGTCTCTCTTAAAACTCAGCCTTTTTTACAAGGATTTGAACATATTGGTCAGCGAACGCTCGCCATCCCGAAGGATTATCGATTAGTTGAATACATTCAACAGTTTTACCCTCATATCAATACTGTGCTAACTAAGACAGAAAGAGATGGACTGGAAAAGGTTGCTAATGGCGACGTTGACGTGTTTGTAGGGTCTATGTTTTCAGTGAATGCCTATATTCAGCAGCATGGGCTGACATCACTAAAAATTGCCGGGTGGGGTGGGCCAGAAGATGAGCTCAGAGTAGGGGTCATCCATGCAAAAAAAGACTTGCTCCAGCAAATTAATGCCGGACTTGCAAAAATCACTCATGCTGATCATATCGCGATTTATAAAAAATGGCACAACATTACCGTGGTTGAAGACATAGATTACAGTTTAGCGCTGCAAATTTTAGCGTTACTCAGTTTATGTATTTTCTTTTTACTCTACCGAACTATTGATGTGACTAAGTACAACAGAAAGCTCACGGATCATAATAAAGCACTGCAACAACTCCAGCTCGAATTAGAAAGAAAAAATACTGACCTGGATTTTTTAACCCAGCATGACCCACTCACCAAGCTTTACAACCGTCATTTTTTTAACCAAACCTTTTTAGCTGATGCTAGGCAACATGATTGTAATAATATTTGTTTGGTGATGATCGATATCGATTTTTTTAAAGCCATTAACGATCGTTATGGCCATGCGGCAGGTGACCAAGTACTGGTGCAGTTTGCAGATATTTTGCAATCATCAGTTCGTGACGGTGACGTGGTTGCGCGCTGGGGCGGTGAAGAGTTTGTTATTGTTTGCCAGCATGTTGGGATTCAGGGAGCTAAAGAATTGTGTCAGCGAATAACCCAAGAGCTTAGAGATTTTTCATTTGATAACAATATTAAGGTCACTTGCAGTTTCGGGATTGCCATGCTCGGAGAAAACGAAGCAATTCAACTTTGTTTTGAACGTGCCGACATGGCGTTATTACAAGCTAAAAAAACAGGTCGTAATCGATATTGTTGTGCCTAACTTGCGCACTAACCGCAACGAAGTTTTATCAAAATCACAGTATTATTTTAGTGGGATTAGCGATAATTAAGCTGATTTTAGCCTAAATGGTCATTTTTATTGTTTTAAAGCATAAAAATTCAATAGATTAAAAAATAAACTATTATTTTTTAATCTATTGTTTTATAGAAAATAACTGCACTTTTTTTGTGTTTTTTATGATAAAAACAAATAAATATTGCAACTGCCATTTGCGCCCAGCAAGGTTCCAATTTACAATATGCGCCTTAATAACCTGATGTGCGGTGTGTCGGTTTTTTTCGCATGCTCCGTCTACTTCTTAAACTAATCATTAAAGTTGAATCATGACCGAATTATCCAAATACAGAAACATTGGTATCTTCGCTCACGTTGACGCGGGTAAAACCACGACCACCGAGCGTATCCTTAAGCTAACCGGTAAGATCCATAAGATCGGTGAAGTACATGATGGTGAATCAACCACTGACTTCATGGAACAGGAAGCTGAGCGCGGTATTACCATCCAGTCAGCAGCGGTAAGCTGTTTCTGGAACGATCACCGTTTCAACGTTATCGACACCCCAGGCCACGTTGACTTCACAGTTGAAGTTTATCGTTCTCTTAAAGTACTTGATGGCGGTATCGGTGTATTCTGTGGTTCAGGCGGCGTAGAGCCACAGTCTGAAACTAACTGGCGTTATGCTAACGATTCTGAAGTTTCGCGTATCATCTTCGTAAACAAGTTAGACCGTATGGGTGCTGACTTCTTACGTGTTGTTAAGCAAACTAAAGACGTTTTAGCGGCTAACCCACTGGTTATGGTTCTACCAATTGGTATCGAAGACCAATTTACAGGTGTTGTTGATCTATTAACTCGCAAAGCGTGGGTATGGGACGAAACTGGACAAGCTGAAAACTACAAAATCGAAGATGTTCCTGCGGACATGGTTGACTTAGTTGAAGAATACCGTGAAATGTTAATCGAAACTGCTGTAGAGCAAGACGATGACATTATGGAAGCTTACATGGATGGTACAGAGCCATCAATGGAAGACATCAAGCGTTGTATCCGCGCCGGTACTCGTACAATGGCATTCTTCCCAACATACTGTGGTAGCGCATTCAAAAACAAAGGTATGCAGTTATTATTAGACGCAGTTGTTGATTACCTACCAGATCCAGTTGAGGTTGATCCACAACCATTAACTGACGAAGAAGGTAACGAAACAGGTGAATTCGCAATCGTTGATCCTGATGCGCCATTAAAAGCATTAGCATTCAAGATTATGGATGACCGTTTTGGTGCATTAACATTCGTACGTATCTACTCAGGCCGTATCAAGAAGGGTGACACCATCCTTAACTCTGCTACTGGTAAAACTGAGCGTGTTGGCCGTATGGTTGAGATGCAAGCAGATGAGCGTAACGAATTAGATTCAGCACAAGCTGGTGACATTATCGCTATCGTTGGTATGAAGAATGTTCAAACTGGTCACACTTTATGTGATGTTAAACATCCTTGTACTCTTGAAGCAATGGTATTCCCAGAGCCAGTAATCTCTATCGCTGTAGCGCCAAAAGATAAAGGCGGCAGTGAGAAAATGGGTATCGCTATCGGTAAAATGATTGCAGAAGATCCATCTTTCCGTGTAGAAACTGACGAAGATTCAGGCGAAACCATCCTTAAGGGTATGGGTGAGCTTCACTTAGACATTAAAGTAGACATCCTTAAGCGTACTTACGGTGTAGACTTAATTGTTGGTGAACCTCAAGTTGCTTACCGTGAAACTATCACTAAAGTTACTGAAGATAGCTACACGCATAAGAAGCAGTCTGGTGGTTCTGGTCAGTTTGGTAAGATTGACTATATTATCCGCCCTGGTGAGCAAAACACTGGCTTCACGTTCAAATCATCAGTTGTTGGTGGTAACGTACCTAAAGAATTCTGGCCTGCAGTTGAGAAAGGTTTCGCTAGCATGATGAACACCGGTACTGTTGCTGGTTTCCCTGTGTTAGACGTTGAGCTAGAACTAACTGACGGTGCTTTCCACGCAGTTGACTCGTCAGCTATCGCGTTCGAAATTGCTGCTAAAGGTGCATTCCGTCAGTCTATGCCTAAAGCCGGTGCGCAACTTCTTGAGCCTATCATGAACGTTGACGTATTCAGCCCAGATGACAACGTTGGTGATGTTATCGGTGACTTAAACCGTCGTCGTGGTATGATCAAAGACCAAATGGCTGGTGTGACTGGTGTTCGTATTAAAGCTGACGTACCGTTATCAGAAATGTTCGGTTACATCGGTTCACTACGTACTATGACTTCAGGTCGTGGCCAATTCTCTATGGAATTTGCTCACTACTCTCCATGTCCTAATAGTGTTTCTGAAAAAGTTATTGCTCAAGTTAAAGAGCGTAAAGCAGAAGAAGCTAAGAAGTAATTCTTAACTGCACTAATAAAAACCGTTGCCTAGGCAGCGGTTTTTTTATGCCTGAAATAAGCGGTTTGAAGCTACGCTGATAGTGTTTGCTAAGCTAGTACCAAATCCTGGCATTTTCGCAAAAGGCGCAATGCTAATGCGGATTAGTATCATGCGTATTGGTGTCATGCATTGGTATTACAGCCGATTACTATCAGCGCTACTGAGGGTTAACAATGCTTGAGCAGGTGGCGTTAGCGGTAGGTTTTGACGCCATATTAGTGCAAGATCCCATGTCATGGCGGGCTTCATTGGTTTGAAAACCAGTTTACTGGTGGTTAAGCGCTGGCATATCGGCTCTGGTAATATGGCTACCCCCATATTGGCCTCAACCATCGCCGCTAAGAAATCCCATTGACCACTTCGAAAGGCAATATTGAGCTGAACCCCTGCTTTGCGGCTAAGTCGATTAATCAATTTGGCTAACGAGAAGTCCTCGTTATATAAAATAAATGGGTATGCCTTAAAGTCTTGCCAGGTGATATGAGTTTTATGCGTCAATGGGTGCCCTTCAGGTAAGCAGGCCAGTAATGGATACTTAGTTAATGGTTGATTCGCTAACTCATGCTTATGGGTTGTTGGCAGTGCGGTGAACGCGATATCAAGGCTATTATTGATTAACGCCTTTTCGCAGCCAAAACCTCCGTATTCGTACATTTGTACTGAGATACCAGGGTATTTTTGCCTAAATTGTGTCAGTAGGCCAATAATAAGACTGCTCATCATTGGGCATACACCGAGGCGCAGCTCACCTGACTTTAGCCCACGTAAATTACTCATGTCTTCTTGTAGACGATGCCAGTGGCCTAATATCTCTTGCGCACTTTGGGCAAAAATACGACCGGCTTGAGTCAGTTCGACACTTTGATTATTGCGGATCAGCAATTGCTCGCCAATATTGTCTTCTATACGCTGAATAATTTTGCTCAATGTGGGTTGAGTCATAAAGCACTTTTGCGCGGCTCTGGTAAAGTTTTCTGTTTCTACAACAGTGAGAAAACAGCGTAAGCTCTTGATTGGTATGTTCATGCGTTTTTGGAATCGAGTAAAGGCTAATTATTCATTTTACTGATAAACCACAATCTATTACTTTGAACTTGTTAACAGAAACGGAGTAATCATCATGAAAACAACATCAAGTTTATGGGTAGGCGCATTGTGGCAAGCAGCGATGCCAATGGAACAAGAAAACCAAGCACCGAATAACACAGCAAGTGTTGCTGAATCGAGTTCACCGGTAACTCAACAAGCGCAACAAACAATAAACCCAGCATAAGCTGGGTTTTTTATTGGGTATTATTTAATAAACCGTAAAGATAAAAAAACCGCTTGCAAGCAAGCGGTAAGGTCTTAATCGGGGGGGGGAAGCAGACTAATTAAAGGTGTTTTCTACCAGTTGCTGTTTATTTTCAGCTTGAGGTACATGGCACTGATCGCAGAAGTAATACATACCTTTTACAGTACCCTTGTCGTCCATCACGTGCGATGTATCAACTGGTGTCGCTTTCATGCGCTTGGCCTTGTCCCAACTGTGGCAGCTTAAACAACCATTTTTATCAGTACTGATTGAGTAGGTCGCTTTATGCGGAATAATCGGTGGTTGATGTACAAAAGTACGTTCTACCGCTGTGCCACGTTTTGGGTAAACTGGCATTTCGTCTGCAGGGCGTACATCTGTTACTTGCGAGTCACCTGCAAGAGACGATAATTTTACCGGATCTGGATTGGCATGTGCTTGTTGACCTGAGTAAGCGCTAATCGCTAGCATTACGGCTGCTAAAGTGATTAATTTTTTCATAACTTGTTCTCCACCTTAAGAGGAATTCTGTTCGAGTATTTTGAATTAAATCGGTTTTTATATTGGAATACGCGCGGTGCACAAACATCAATACAACGGCCACAAAGCGTGCAGTCACTGTTTAATATAAAGGGTTGAGTACTGCCTTTTTTAAGCACAGGTTTTAGTACCTGGCGCTCAGGGCAAACAGTAAAACAGTCCATACAGTTGTC
Source organism: Shewanella saliphila (assembly GCF_014648295.1). Classification (GTDB taxonomy): domain Bacteria; phylum Pseudomonadota; class Gammaproteobacteria; order Enterobacterales; family Shewanellaceae; genus Shewanella; species Shewanella saliphila. Next base: position 62,427 of record NZ_BMQV01000010.1, on the reverse strand, counting down.
GCATGCATCAGCCCTTACGGCAGCTATTTTTACTGGGCTAACTTTACCTATCAGCGAAAATAACGCACCTGTCGGGCATAAATGGCTACACCATGCTCGTTCAACCACAAAGGTGTCGAGCAAAAAAATCACTGCCAATATCCATAATCCACTCCCTGCACCAAATAATAGTGCACGATAGACGATGGGTACTGGGTTCAACCATTCCCAAACCGTAAAACCTGTCAGGATAGGTAATATCAACACAAATGCTAGCATGTAGTAGCGCAGATTTTGCGGTATTTCACTAGTACGAGGTAGAGATAATCTACGCCTCGTCCAGCTGGCTAAATCTGTGATGATATTAACTGGACATACCCAGCTGCAAAATACTCTGCCACCCAGTAGAGCATAGATCCCTACTACGATAACGGCGCCGAGTAATAAGCTTAGATCTGGCCAGTGGCCGCTCATCAGCACTTGTAATGTGGCTAATGGGTCACTTAATGGAATAGTGTCCAGTAATAAACTGCTTGAGAGATTGCCTTTAAAAAGCCATAAACCTAAAAAAGGGCCAATGGCAAATAAGCTCAGCACGCTAAGTTGCGACAATCTGCGCAGAAGAAGAAAACGATGAGCACGCCACCATCCTAATTCTGTCACAGCGGCATGGCCAAAGCGTGTGGTTGATTTAGAGGCTGAACGATGTTGATTGCTCATAAAGACAGCCCCCTATTTAACATCTCAAGTGTGGTTTCTTCGGTGTGTTGGTAAGTATCATGAGCGGCCGACTTACCCAGTGCTATGTGGCTTGGTAATACTTTTATCACTGCTTGTTCTGTCACGCAGGCATGCTCACATTTGCCACATCCCGTACATACATCTGGGTTGATAGTGGGTAAAAACATTGCATGGTGACCGCTTTTTTCATTACGTTGCAGCTCTAATGTGATGGCTTTATCTATTAATGGGCAAACCCGATAACAAACATCACAGCGTAAACCTCGATAATTAAGGCAATTTTTCTCATCAATGAGAACCGCAATCCCCATTTTTGCGTCGTCGATGTTGTCTAACTTGTGTTCAAGCGAACCGCTAGGGCAAGCTTTGACACAAGGGATGTCATCGCACATTTCACATGGAATGCTACGCGCAGTAAAATAAGGTGTGCCGGTTGCCGCCCCGTCAAACCAGCGAGCCAGTTTAAGGGTGTCGTAGGGGCAAGCCTCTACGCACAAACCGCAGCGAACACACGCTGAGAGAAAATCGTCTTCTGCCAATGCACCAGGCGGGCGAATAGCAAATGGGTCAAGTTGGCTAGATTGAGTGGCAACAGTTGTTAACCCCAATCCGGCCATACCCATCACACAACTGGCTTTTGCCGTGGTGGCCAGAAACTGCCTACGGTTTACACCGTTAACACTTCCTAATTTGCTATTGGCTTTGCTCATAACATGACTTTCCGTTTATGCACTTAACTATTAATTAAGCCTTCATGACTTTTACTGGACACTTCTTGAAGTCTGTCTCTTTTGACAGCGGGTCAGTTGCATCGAGTATCAGTTTGTTGACTAATTGGCGCGCATCAAAGAACGGCATAAATACTACGCCTTGAGGTGGCTTGTTACGGCCTTTAGTTTCAACACGTGTTTTAACTTCACCACGTGGAGAGGCAACAACAACTTCGTCACCACGTTTTAAGCCACGTGATTTTGCATCTTCTGGGTGCATAAAGATTTGAGCATCAGAATAAGCGCGTTGCAGCTCAGGTACGCGGGCAGTCATTGAACCAGTGTGCCAATGTTCTAGTACACGGCCTGTTGACATCCATAGGTCGAATTCTTTGTTTGGTTCTTCTGCGGCTGGCTCGTAAGGCAGGGCAAAAATAACTGCTCGACCATCAGGTTTACCGTAGAAGTTAAAGCCTTCGCCAGCTTTAACATAAGGATCGCTACCTTCAACAAAGCGGCGTAAGGTTTCTTTACCGTTAATGACAGGCCAGCGTTTACCACGGTTTTCATGGTAATTGTCGAAGGCATCTAAATCATGAGCGTGGCCGCGACCAAATTTGGCATATTCTTCGAATAAACCTTTTTGCAGATAGAAACCGAAGTGTTCGCTTTCGTCGTTGTATGCGCCTTTACATTGTTCAGCCGGATACTTGTTGACTTCACCGTTAGCAAACAACACGTCGTATAAGGTTTTATCAGCAACATCTGGTTGCTTGGCGATTAACTCAGCTGGCCATACTTCTGACACTTTAAAGCGTTTTGAAAACTCAACTAGCTGCCATAAATCAGATTTAGCGCCTTCTGGTGGTTTAACTTGTTGATGCCACATATGAGTACGACGCTCAGCGTTACCGTATGCCCCTTCTTTTTCAACCCACATTGCGGTTGGTAAAATTAGGTCGGCAGCCATAGCACTGACGGTTGGGTATGGATCTGACACAACAATAAAGTTTTCTGGGTTACGGAAACCAGGGTAAATCTCATCGTTAATATTTGGGCCGGCTTGCATGTTGTTGGTACACATGGTCCAGTAACAATTTAATTTGCCATCTTTTAACATACGGCTTTGCAGCACGGCGTGATAACCCGGCTTAGGTGGAATTGTGCCTGCAGGCAATTGCCAAAGTTTTTCGGTAAGTTCACGGTGCTTAGGATTTTTAACGACCATGTCAGCAGGTAAGCGGTGAGCAAATGTACCGACTTCACGTGCAGTACCACAAGCTGATGGCTGACCTGTTAACGAGAATGGACTATTACCTGGGGTGGCAATTTTACCGGTTAATAGGTGGATGTTGTAAAGCATGTTGTTTGCCCACACACCACGAGTATGCTGGTTAATACCCATGGTCCATAAGCTCATGACTTTCTGCTTAGGGTCGGCATAAACTTTGGCTAGCGTAATGAGGTTTTCAACCGGAACACCACTCATTTCTGAGGCGTATTCAGCCGTATAAGTGCTCACAAACTTGGTATATTCTTCAAAACTAATGGGTTTAGAGCCACCGTTACCAGAGTTTTTCGCTTTCTTCTCTAATGGGTGCTCCGGACGTAAACCATAACCAATATCTGTTACACCAAGGGCAAAGTTAGTATGTTTGCTAACAAAGTCTTTGTTTACCGCATTGTTTTGAATAATGTAGTTAGCAATAAAGTTTAAAATCACAAGGTCAGTTTGTGGTTTAAAAATCATTGGGTTATCAGCAAGGTCGAAGCTGCGGTTTTCATAGGTTGATAACACATGTACTTTGGCGTCTTTATGGCTTAAACGACGGTCAGTTAAGCGAGCCCATAAAATTGGGTGCATTTCTGCCATGTTAGCGCCCCAAAGCACAAAGTTGTCACCGGCTTCAATATCGTCGTAACAACCCATTGGTTCATCAATACCAAAGGTACGCATAAATCCACCTACCGCAGATGCCATACAGTGACGTGCGTTAGGGTCGATGTTATTGGTTAAAAAGCCTGCTTTATGTAATTTTGATGCTGCGTAACCTTCCCAAACTGTCCATTGACCTGAACCGAACATACCTACTGAAGTTGGGCCTTTTTTGGCAATACTGGCTTTCCATTTATCAGCCATGGTGTCGAATGCGACATCCCAGCTGACAGGAGTAAAGTCACCTTCTTTGTCGTATTTACCATCTTTCATTCTAAGCAATGGCGTTGTTAGACGGTCTTTGCCGTACATGATTTTTGATAAGAAGTACCCTTTAATACAATTTAGGCCTTTATTGACTGGGCTTTCTGGGTCGCCTTTAGTGGCAACAACTTTGCCATTTTTGGTACCAACTAATACGCTACAGCCGACACCACAAAAACGACATGGGGCTTTATCCCATTTAATGTCTGTTTTGCCTTCTGCGGCGTGAACCATATTAATTGGAATAGCGATACCCACAGCCGATGCTGCTGCGGCAGCGGCGTTGGCTTTTAAAAACTCGCGACGGCTTATGCTCATGGTGTTCCTCACTCTTAGAATGTTGTTCTTGGTGCGTGATAGTCATTGGAGGTGACGTGATGAAAATAAGTCTAGACCTTACTATTTTTATGGGTATACCTCTGAATGGGTATAGTGGTTAATAGTTGTTCAAGGTCACATTTTTTCGCGTGATGTAAATCTCACTTTAACAATTAGGGCAATCCTGTTTTAGACATGGCTTGTAAAGCTTAGTGCGTATGGGGTGTGGGTTTTATCGACGATTGAAGAATTGCAGCAGGTTGCAGTTGAGGTTATCTGGCTGTCCGATTTATTTTAATCGTAAATATAAATCTCTTTATAGGTAGCCCTTACAATTAACGATACCCCGTTAACTCCATATAGCCTTGGCCCTGATGGCTACCTTGAATATTAATGGGGCCTTCCCAGTACGAGGTGGACACTAGCATGTCGCTATTGGGGTTAACGGCTTGGGTTGTCAGGTCAATGGCTTCGCTGTTTATACTAATACGCCAAGCAATGGGATGCTTACCAAGCGCGGTTTGTTGCCACTGTGTAGGCTGCATATCTATATCGCCTGGATTATCACGACTGTTGATATTACGGCCGCTACCGTCGGCATACATACGTCTAGCACTGTAGAAATGATCTTGCTCTGTGTCGCCACGCAACCTAAAGGCCATTAAGGTTGATCCGTCATTTAACCTAAGTGAAAACCAGTCCCATCCTTGTTGCGCTTTAGTGAGAAATTGCGAGCTCCACTCCCTATCTAACCAGGCTTTACCGCTGACTTTTTCGGTGACGCCATGGCGAGTTATCTCTCCTGTCACATCAATAAAGGGTTGGCTGTAATAATATGAGGCGACAGCCTGATCGGCACTTTTACTGCTGTAGCCACTATCGCCTTGTAATTGCACAGGCTGTTGGCTAGTGAGTTGCAGCTGATAATGAAATGCCGGGTTGTTGACCGTTAATGTTGCCGGAAACAGATCATCAGACTGACTTTGCCATTGCCAGTTTTGCAGGTGCACGGTAAAGGGAGAAGGGCTGACACTGGCAAGTTTGGGGTGTGCCCGTGACCATTTTTCAGCCGTAAGGTGAGCATCTTTTGATGTGACAGCAGCATGGGCCATGTAAAGTTGATTACTGCTCCAGTCGTTTTCAGTTGTTGCCAGTTGCTCGGTTGGCGGCGTCATGCCGATCCTAAATTGAGTCCACTGTACGCCGACATCTTCACCTTTGCTGGTGGTTAAATTTGCGGTTAGATACCACCATTCAATTTTGTAATCATTGTGGGCTAAATGATCGCGTGGAAACTGCAAAACCTTACCTTGTACAACGTCACTGTAGCCAGCCGATGATTGTGCTGACATGTTACTGATAGTTGTTGATGGTTCATGGGCCTCTTGCGCAGGAGAGCAGGCAAATAACAAAGTGGCAAAGGCCATTGTGACTACACTGATACTGAACACTTTTTTACCTGTAACAGAGGTCATAGTGCTTCCTGTTGTAAACTGGATATTAAAGGTTTTCGGGTTTGCCAATATAACGGTAAGCTCACCGCCAGTAAGCAACTGATGATCGCGATAACAACAACCTGACCATAAGCTGCCCAGTCCCAGATCATCGCAATACTCCAACCAAAGGCCTGTAAGGTCACTTTATGTATCAACAAATAACCTAGCAATGCGCCCATTGGTAATGCCACGAGACAGGTTAACAATACAATAAATAACATTTGCACTACGACCATTAATCGTAATTGATTGCGACTCACGCCGAGAGCATATAAACGCGCCAATGGCGCTTGTCTCGCCTGGGTGAGCATCACGCAAGCGCTGAATAAACCAATAGCGGCAACTAATAACGTTAAGCTGTTGAGCACGACGGTAATTGAGAAGGTTTTATTAAATATGGTAATGGCTTCGGTTTTAATCCGTTGTTGGCTGTACATGTACGCCGATGACAAGTTGAGCTGCTGACTAATGTTATTTTGTAATGTGCTTAGCTCACCTTGATAATTGACAGCCAAACTGAAAGGTTTAGTCGGCAGAGGAGATTGTCGCCATAATGACTGGCTAATAAGGACTTCGCCCTTAGGGTTGCCATAATCATAATAGATTGCGCCAACGGTTAATGTATGTTGTTGCAGTTGTGATAATTGTACTTTATCGCCAATGTTGAGCTGATATTTTATCGACAATGGTTCACTGATCATAATGCTGTGACCTGCAGTAAATGCTGGCCAAAAATTATCCGCGGTTGTTTTAAATACCGTGGTGTCGGTTAACGATAAATGGTCGCGACTGACTAGGTTAATAGGCACTTGAGTTTGCGGTGTTTTTGCCCTACTTAGGCTGCTGTCCACGGTCCATTGTTCATAAGTGGCTTCCACTTTAGGATCCTTTGCCAACAGTATAATTAACGCCTCCATCTGATTCGGGTTTGGCCTAATATATAAATCAGCATGCAAACGTGCATCAAGCCATTTTTTTAAGGTGATTTCAAAGCTACCAACCAAAGTGTTCATTGCGATATTGGCGCACAGTGCCAGTAAAATGGCCATCATGGCGAGGGCAAGTGGGGCAATAATCTCTTTGGTTTCGGCAACCACGTATTGCCATAATCCTTTGGGCATGGCTGCACTGAGTAGGTTTACTACCCAATGTAGGCATTGTGGCAATAATAGTGGGATGGCGACGACTAAGGCGCCTAATAGCACTAAGCTATGGCGATATTGTTCGGTAAAGGCGAAAGCGACGGTGCACAGCAATAACAATATCACCGCGATAATAAACTGGCGTCGATGAATGATATTAAATTGTTTATTTTGCGGCTGTTTTTGTGCCCCCTGTGCAAGTGGGGTATTGACCAAGCTAAGCAACATTGGGATGCAGGCGGCAAAGGCGGCAGACAATGTCAGGGCAAGTGCTTGCGCAAACCATTGCCATTGCCAGTTACCCGGTAACAGTTTAGCGCCATATAACTGCTCTAGTGTAAGGGCAACCATGGGCTGTAGCCATTGCGACAATTGTAAGCCAACAATAAAACCTAACACACAACCCATAAACACTAAGCTGATGATTTCAATGCTTAAGGCAAGCATTACTGTGCGACGATCAACCCCTTGCTGCATAATTTGCACTAACAGCTTTTGGCGTTTCATTAAGCTATAACGCACGCCGTTGTAGGCAATAAATAAGCCTACAACAAACGCCAACATACTCATGGCATCCAAGTTTAAATGAAAACTGGCCGTTAACGCGCTAAGAGACTCACCCTCGCTAGCTTGTGTTGTAAAGCGTAACTGGCTGCTGTCTACGCCTGCTTGAGTTAAGGTGTGTGTGAGACGAGTGATTAGCTCACTGTCGGTTTCAGATTTATCTGCGTTGAATACCGCAATGTAGCTCAGCTTACCTTGCATGTTAAGCAGTGGCTGCGCTAACGAAATATCGGCGAGTAGGGCTGAGCCTAACCCCCATTGCTCATCAATGGTCACGATGTCTAGCGGGATATTATTTAAGGTGATAGTTTGCGATTGATTGGTCACCTTATTGATGCGCTCTTGCTGACTTGCTGACATCAATACTTTGGGTTGGCCTGCGAGCAATTCAGCAAGCGGGATATTGACCGAAGCCACTGATGAGCTTGCCTGCTCATCTTGGGCTAAGCCTGTGCTTATCGCGGCAATAATATCGCTGCTATTGACTCGCCATAAGCGCCCTTGCTCATCTGTCGCCACGCCTTCAATACTTGCTATAGCGTCAAAACCCGCATTGGCTAGCGTAAAATAAATGGCTTCGTTGATCGTGTCTTGTGTGAGGTGACTAATGGATACGCTGGCTTGCTTGCTAAGCAGTTCTGACACATTGCCATAGCTTTGTTTGGCATTGGCATTCGTGGCATACACCCCAATCAGTAAAGTCACGGCCAGCATAATACCGAGTAAAATGGCACTGGCTTGCAAGGGAGCATGGCGGTAATGGCTGGCAAACAAGCGCAAACACAATAGTAAGCGGCGAGTGGCGAATGCGTCTGTTTTCATTGGCTTACCCTTGCAGCTGACTATCGGCAGGGTTGACGACAATTTGTTGGTTTTCAACGTGCCAGCGATGTTGCATAAACTGCGCACACTCTTCGCTGTGAGTCACCATCAAAATACAACAATTGGCTTGTTTAGCTAAGTCGGTCAGTAATTGCATCACTTGCAGGCCGGCGTGCTGGTCAAGGTTACCTGTGGGTTCGTCGGCCAAAATTAATTGCGGCTTGTGTGCTAAGGCGCGTGCAATGGCAACTCGCTGTTGCTGTCCACCGGAGAGGTTTTCAACACTGCGGTCGAGCAGTGGTGTCAGTCCAAGCTGGTGGCATAATTCGTCACACCAGGGGCTCCAGCTTAATTGATTGAGTGCCAATGAAAATTGAATATTGTCGCGGACATTAAGGGGCGTCAGTAAATTAAATTGCTGAAATATCACTCCAAGTGATTGGCGGCGGTATTGACTCCAGTGCTTATCTTGCCACTGAGTCACCGAATGCAGCGTGTCACCTTGGCGGATCAACATGTCGCCACTGTCGATAGTTTCAAAGCCACCAATAATGTTCAGTAAGGTACTTTTACCGCTGCCACTAGGACCCGTTAATGCAATGGTTTGCCCTTGGTGCAGTGTGAGGCTGACTTGCTGCAGTACACAATGGAATGACTCACCATCACGAAATCCTTTGTTGATGCTGTCTAAGGTGACAATGCTGGTCATAGTCGCTCCATAACGAATGTGGTTACCGCGCCATTAATGCAGTCATATAAAACCGCTTAATGTCATCATAATACCATTGCGCATTAATAAGTGACCACTCAGAATGCATCCAGCGGTTTTTGATTAAGGCGTCGCTATGTAGTAATGGTTGTTCCCTTTCAAATAGCGAGAACGCAAAGCAAAAGCCGCTGGGGCATTCCTTTCAGGCGAGTTTTAAAAGGGCTTACACTGCGTTGCATGACTTCGAAAGAGAACAACTATTCATTCAGTCATACGCCTTGTTTAAGCCCTTTTAAATTCTCGCTGAGAGAACATTTACTAACGCGCAATGTTATAACAACAATATACGTCATATAAAGCGCAAATGTTCAAAAATAAAAAAGCGAACCTAAGGCTCGCTTTTATAGATTAACATGCTGATTTAATTAAGCATCGGCTAATGAATATGGCAGTTCAATAATGCTTAATTGTGAGCTTTCATCGTCAGCAATCCGCAGCTTTGCAGTGTTTTCGGTATCGTTAGCTAATACTGCAGTAAGCAAAACATTTTCACCTTGCTGTACGCACTCAATAATATTACCGCCACGACGGAAACCATCTTCTAAGGCGATTTCTAATTGGGTTTCAGTGTTAATGGTTGTGCTGGTGGTGCCCGACAAAATATACAGTGCACGTTTGTTACCACCACGGTATTTCATTCTGGCAATGGTTTCCTGGCCCATATAGCAACCTTTATTGAAACTGATTCCATCAATGGCTTGCAGGTTACACATTTGTGCAACGTATTGGCCCGAGTGGCTTGCGTCAATATTAGGGTAACCTGCTTTGATTTCTAATGCTTGCCACGCCTTAGCGTCAACCAATGTTTGTTGTGAGGCACTGATTAATGCCGCGGCTTTATCATTAGTAATGATGACAATAAAACGCTCACCATCACGCAATACCGCACCACCATCAACCAAGGTTAATGCTGCAGATACATCTCCAAATTGCTGGGTGATAAATGCTTGTGCCTCATTGCCCGCTACGCCAATAATTTGATACTGGCTGCTGACATCGCTGAGCTCTGCTTTACTAAATACCGCGTATTTTTTGAGTTGCGGTAAGTCAAGCTCAAGGGTTGATGTTGGCATAAGCATAAACAAGCTGTCTGCAATGGCAAATGTGCGGAAGCTGGCTAGCATTTTTCCTTTAGGATCGCAGTGTGCGCCCCATTTCCATTGGTCTGCCGTTAACGAGGTAATATCGGTGGTGACTTGGCCATGAATAAAGCTGCGACCTTGTTCACCGGTGACTTCGATTAATCCCATATGAGATAAACTGGATAACATTAATGCTGGAGAGGTGGCGATGAAGTCCCAATCTGGTTGGCTTGCTGAAATGGTCATAACGATCCCTAACGAAAGAATAAGACGATATGGTTTGAAGTGTAACGGATTAACTCAATACTCAACAGAGGGTTGAGGTTTAAAGGCAATAAAAAAAGCTACCTTGTGCACAAGATAGCTTTTTGAACAACTTAATTAACCCCAGTTAATTACGTTGTGAGATTAAAACAATACTCGAGCACGAATGGTGCCTTCAATTGATTTAAGTTCAACTAACGCTTCTTCTGCTTGATCTGAATCGACTTCCATTACCACGTAACCGATTTCTGCAGTGGTTTGTAAGTACTGAGCGGCAATGTTAATGCCTTTTTCAGAAAACGCTTGGTTGATTTTAATCAACACACCAGGACGGTTTTGGTGAATGTGTAATAAGCGTGAGGTGCCACGGTGCTGTGCAAGAGACACTTCAGGGAAGTTAACCGCAGACAAGGTTGAACCGTTATCTGAGTATTTAACTAACTTACCAGCGACTTCAATACCAATGTTTTCTTGCGCTTCTGCAGTACTACCACCAATGTGTGGCGTAAGCAGCACATTGTCTAAACCACGTAATGGCGTGATAAATTCATCGTCATTTGATTTAGGTTCAACTGGGAATACGTCAATAGCAGCACCGGCTAAATGTTCTGAGTTTAATGCACTTGCGAGGTCTTCAATATCAACGACGGTTCCGCGTGAAGCATTGATAAAGAAACTGCCCTGACGCATTTTGGCAAATTCAGCTTTAGCAAACATATCTTTAGTTTGTGGCGTTTCAGGTACGTGAAGACTCACAACATCTGCTTGAGCGAGTAAATCGTCCATTGAATGAATTTGCGAAGCATTACCCAGTGGTAATTTGTCTTCGATATCAAAGAAAATGACTCTCATGCCTAAGGTTTCAGCCAAAATACCGAGCTGAGTACCAATATGGCCATAACCAATCACACCTAGAGTTTTACCACGAACTTCAACACTGCCGCTGGCGCTCTTTAACCAGCCGCCACGGTGCGAAATCGCATTACGTTGTGGAATGCCGCGCATCAACATAATGATTTCGCCAATCACTAATTCTGCAACACTACGCGTGTTAGAAAACGGTGCGTTGAAAACGGGGATCCCCAGCTTTTCAGCGGTTGATAAATCAACTTGATTAGTGCCGATACAAAAACAACCAATCGCGACGAGTTTTTCAGCGTGGTGTAATACTTCTGCAGTCAGCTGAGTGCGGGAACGTAACCCAATAAAGTGAGCATCTTTAATCGAAGCAAGCAGTGCCTCTTCGCCTAACGAGGCTTTGTGATATTCAATATTGGTGTAACCTGCACGTTCTAGTACATCAACCGCAGTTTGGTGTACGCCCTCCAACAGCAGGATTTTAATTTTATCCTTGTCAAGCGAGTGTTTCGCCATGATATGGGTACCCTCTTATCATTCAATGGTGCTTATGCTTAATGCATACACGATTAGTGTTAATGCATATACTGATAGTTATGATATAAATGCGGACTTCCGACGCAATGCCAAAGTAGCACTTTTTTTAGAGCTTGTGGAGGGCTAGATGGCTAAAGTAATATTTTAAATTAAGAACAATATCGTAGATAAGGAATTTAGGATGAAAATGCGCGTAATATGGATGGCGATTTACCTAATGGTATTGCTATGGTCGGTCAGTAATCCTAAAGACATCTTTACCTGGTGGCTCGAGGCTATCCCCGCATTAATCGCGTTACCCATTTTATTTTTTAGTCGTAAAAGCTTCCCGCTGACGTCATTGGCTTATGGGCTTATTTTGGTTCACTGCTGCGTGTTATTTGTCGGTGCCCGTTTTACCTATGCAGAAGTACCTTTATTTGATTGGTTAGCCCAAGTGATGGGCAGCGAACGTAATAATTACGACAAAGTGGGCCACTTTGCTCAGGGATTTATTCCGGTCATTTTGGCGCGAGAAATTTTTATTCGTAAACAGGTGATGCAAATAGGAGCTTGGTGCCAATTTTTGGCAGTGTGTTTTGTGCTGGCGTTTTCTGCTTTTTATGAGCTTATTGAATGGTGGGTTGCTGCGGCGACAGGTGAAAATGCCGAAGCATTTTTAGGGACTCAAGGTTACGTATGGGACACACAGTCTGATATGTTTTTAGCGTTAATTGGCGGCATTACGGCATTGTTATTGCTGACACCGATTCACAATAAACAGATTTCGCAAATAATGACTAAGCCTACACATTAGGGCCCGCTGAGTTTTCAAGCTTGTTGTTACAGCCCAGTTGTTACATCGGGCAAGTGCTTATAAAAGTGCGTAGTTTGTCAGTCTTACGACCTATTCATACTTTTGATTGACATAATAACCCTATGCACTAGCAAAAATTTACTATTATTGCTTTATGAGAACGGTGTTTGTTAATTGAACCGCACCTGATTACATCAACTTATTGAGTGAATTAGCGGCCTAGCGTTAATTTGACAGATTAAGACACTGATTAGTGTTATTACTCTAAAGTATTAAATGCAAAGCAAAATAAACAACAAGCAGGCGGCGCGTCTAAGACTTAAGGCTAGTCAAGGTATGAGCTTTACGTATAGAATGTTGCTCAGGATGTGCTCAAGTGTTAAAGAGCAAAAATAAGCTTTTCAGGGAGAAGAGTGATGAGTTCTAATATCGATGAATTGGTGTTTTTACATCAAATAGCCGCACCATGCCATTTAGCTATTTTAGCTGAATCAATCGGCTTAAAAACCCGGATTGTTAAGCATGCTGCTGAGCTTGAACTTGATAAAAATTCGAATAACTTTTATCTCATTTCACAAAAGGGGGCTGCGCTTGATGCAAAAGGCATCCCTTTGCTGGCTTCACGCTTAGTTAACCATGTTCCAGTGGCACTTTACCAAGTTGAACGCGGCTCGCTCGATCAGGAGTCTGCCTTGCTGCTTGGCGTGCGCGGATTATTGTATAGTGACCAACGTATGGACTTAATGTTAACTGGTCTACGTAAAATGGTCTCAGATGAGCTGTGGTATGACAGACCACTGATTAGCAAAATATTTAGGCGTTTAGTACAACAACTTGACACCAATGTTGATGTAACAGAAGAAACTGAAGCCATTATGCAACGGCTAACAAACCGCGAACGCACCATTATTCAGTTAGTATCGAGTGGCGCACGTAACAAAGAAATCGCGCAGCGTTTATGCATTAGTGAGCATACGGTTAAAGCGCATATCTCTTCTATTTTTAGAAAAACTGAATCGCGTAACCGTGTTGAACTATTACGTTGGGCCCAGACTTACCAAAGTCACTGCGAATTAGTCAGTTAAAACAGGTGGCAATATTGATTAATCAAGGAGCTTCGGCTCCTTTTTTGTTTATCTTTAAAAATATTAATCAAAACAGTACACTAGGATTATTAATAACAAAAATGGAAAGCTGTCATGAGTATTTGGTTTACCGATTTCACCATAGAAGATTGTGCCCGTTTAGATGCAGGGATGCAGGGAAAAGGCACATTAATGCAAACTCTAGGCATTAAAATTACCGAGATTGGCGATGATTATATGGTGGCAACCATGCCTGCTAACCCCTCGGTACATAACCCGTTAGGGATTGTACATGGCGGAGCCAATGTCGCATTAGCTGAAACCGTTGCCAGTTATGCGGCTAATTTTGTCGTCGACTTTACTCGCTACTATTGTGTTGGCCAAGAAATTAACGCCAACCATTTAAAAGCCTCACGTAATGGTGAGTTAACGGCAATTGCAAAACCAGTACATCTTGGTAAGCGTAGCTCTGTATGGGAAATATTAATCCGCAATAGTGCAGGCGAGTTATGCTGTATTTCACGTATGACAGCTGCAGTAGTTGAACGCTAAGCTACACTTATTGATCTGGGGATCATAAGCGCAGCGCGGTTTATTTTGGGGAATAAACGATAAAGCAAAACTCTAACCTTATATTTTTTATGATTTTATAAGGTTTTTGCTTAATTTGTTGTCATGCATTTATCTTCTGGCTGTCATAGACAGATAACAGCAGGCCGGTATTGTGACAAATCTATTATTTTAAGGAGAATCCATGGACAGTATTAATATCTGGGAATGGGTTGGATATTTGGCTTCTGTTGTTGTCGCGATTTCGTTGATGATGTCAGACATTAAAAAATTACGCTGGTGGAACTTGATTGGTGCAGGGCTTTTTGTGGCATATGGTTTAGCCATTGACGCTATCCCGGTGGCACTGGTTAACTTTTTCATTGTACTGATCGATCTTTATTATCTGGTTAAGTTATACCGAGCACCCGCACCCGATAATCAATAATCTATTGGGTATATAAGCCAACATGCAGATGTTGGCTTTTTTTTATTACCGACAATTTACTCCTTCGCATCCAATCTGTTTTTTTAATGCAAGCCGTATTATCTAATCTGTTTTATCGTTGGTAGCCATCTGTTTTAATCGTTTTAGTTAATTGTGCTGCACGTTTATTATTGCTCCATCGATTGATGAGTTGAGTGAGGAAAATCATCATGGCAACAGTTTACGACATAATTGAACAGTGGATAACAGACCACGCGTAGGAGCAAAACATGAATCAGGCTAACTATTTAACAAGTCAAAACGGTGCTCCAGTAGCAGACGATCAAAACTCATTATCAGCAGGAGAGCGTGGGCCGCTTCTATTACAAGATTGGCACTTAATTGAAAAGCTTGCTCATTTTAACCGCGAACGTATTCCTGAGCGTGTTGTGCATGCAAAAGGTACCGGTGTATACGGCACATTTACCTTAACCAAAGATTTAAGCGAATATACTATTGCCGACCATTTTAATGGTGTTGGTAAGCAAACAGAAACCTTTGTGCGTTTCTCGACAGTGGGCGGTGAAATGGGCTCTGCTGATGCTGAGCGCGACCCGCGCGGATTTGGATTACGTTTTTACACCGCACGTGGTAATCACGATATTGTAGGTAATAACACCCCAACATTTTTTATTCGTGATGGTATTAAGTTTCCAGACTTTATCCACACCCAAAAACGTCATCCACAAACCAATTTAAAAGATCCACAAGCCATGTGGGACTTTTGGGCGCTAAACCCAGAGGCGATGCATCAAGTGACTATTTTGATGTCTGACCGTGGTATTCCGGCTAACTATCGCCAAATGCACGGCTATGGTTCACACACTTTCTCGTTTTGGAATGCAAAAGGTGAGCGTTTTTGGGTGAAGTTTCACTTTAAGTCGCAGCAAGGTGTAGCGAACCTAACAGGCGAGCAAGCCGATATCTTAAAAGGGATTGATCCAGATTCGTCACAGCGTGACATGATGGTGGCCATTAAGGATGCAAACTTCCCGCGTTGGACAGTGAATGTGCAAATTATGCCTGAGGCTGATGCAAACACCTATGCCATCAACCCGTTTGATTTAACTAAAGTGTGGCCACACAGTGATTATCCACTGATTGAAGTGGGTGTACTTGAGTTAAACCGTTTACCGCAAAATTACTTTGCTGAAGTGGAGCAAGTAGCATTAGCGCCAAGTAACTTAGTGCCAGGAGTCGGTGCATCACCAGACAAAATGTTGCAGGCAAGATTGTTTTCTTATGCTGATGCTCAACGTTACCGTATTGGTACCAATTACAATCAGCTACCGATTAACTGTCCACATGCCGCCAAAGCGAATCATCATCAACGTGCTGGTGCAATGGCAGGAACGGCATGCCCATACCAAGGTAACCAAACCGGTGGTGACGCGAGTGTCAATTATGGCCCTAATACTCAGGCACCCTTAACTGAAAATGTTGATTTTACAGAGCCACCATTACGTTTAGAGGGTGAGGCCGCTCGTTATAGCCGTTATAACCAAGACGACTTTACGCAAGCGGGCAACTTATACCGCATATTTAGTGAAGAAGAGAAAGTGCGTTTAGTTGACACTATCGCCGGTACCTTAAGCCAAGCAACGCTAGCGGTACAACAAACGATGGTCGATCACTTTACAAAAGCCGATGCAGATTACGGACAACGGGTAAAACAAGCATTAGCTAAGTAACCTGAGAACGGGGGGAGGAGAGTTAACATGCTGATTTTAATTTGCATCAGTTCATTCTTTACCCCGAGTTCAGATTAAGTAAATGAATTCGGCTAGAGGTAATCCAATAAAAACAGCAAGGCTCGCCTTGCTGTTTTTTGTCTCTCAAAACTAACCAGTAAAGAACAGCCAGCCTTTAACTCATTAGCATAGCGACTAGCGCTAATTGTAATTGTCCATATTGAGGTTGACGCCATAACGCTGCTAATGAGGAGCTTGATGTTGCTGTCGCCGCCGTTTTTACCGCGGCTAAAACCGGATTAACAAGTGCATCAAGTTGGCGGTTTTTGGAATTAAGTTGTGTTAACGAATTTTCAATTAACTCTAGACACTCAATGAGTTGTGCCCATAGTGGTGTTTGTTGCACAAGCGAAGCCACGCTCAAGCGCTGCTCAACCAATTGCCAACGTTCTAAAGCATTGGCAAGCGTTTGGGTTAATGCCTTCTGGCTTTGATTCGCATCTACCGCTGGCAAGCTGTCAAGAGGTGATGTTGCAACCCTAGGTGATTTTCCGGCTAATTGATAACCGCGCTGTGCTTTACTGGCTTTACCTAACCGAACAGGAACTGAATTAGCTACCGCGATAGCTAAAGGAAGTATCGATGAGGCTTGGCCTGAGAGTAATTCTAATTCAAGTTCGCAAATCGGTTCGCTGAGATCACCGGCAATAATCTCACCCAGATCTAAGGCGACTTCGACGACAGAGCCTTGATGTTCAATGTGCCACGTTTGACGCTGAAAATTGGTTTCAAAAATACATTCAAGAGATTCTGTGAGCGCATTAACATTTTGCCCATCTGGCCAAATTTTAGACGGGAAAAGTGACAACTCCGGCATTTTTTGATTAATTCTGACATTATATTCTGGACGTGTATGGATGCCACCAATGACACTACCTGCTGTTTTTATGGTCTGTTCGAGTTGCTCATCAAAACCTCTTACCCGTAACCCCATATCCCAACGGCGAAGTTGTAAATCCGTTGTATCAAAATATCCATTGGTCAGTTTCTTTTGTCCTTGAGGGGACGAGTGAGGGAGTTCATTCAATATTTTTTTCAATAAATCATGATCTTGTTGTTGAATGAAGAGTTTCAACTCTATTTCTGCGTCCATTTACTTTTCGCCCTAGTTGTAATCAAATGTTCATTAATGCGTCACATTTAGTTCATAATGTAATATTGCTGTCATAAAAATATCTTAGGATAGCCTCGCTCGCATCATATATACTGAGCAACGATAACTGAGAAGCTGTGTGATATAAAATTAAAAAACACAGTTTCATTATGCGGACGCTTGGGTTAACATGCGCCCGCTTTTTCCAAACTGGAATTAATTAAATAGGTAAACGGCAATGCCAGTAAACTCTATTTTAGGTGTGTTTGCAAAATCACCTCTTAAGCCTTTAGAACAGCATATCGACAAAGTACATGAGTGTGCATCACTTCTTGTTCCTTTCTTTGACGCAACCATTTCAGGTGACTGGGATGAAGCGATAAAGATCCGCAAACAAATTAGTTTGCTGGAAAAAGACGCTGATTCACTCAAGCGTGAAATTCGCCTAACGTTACCTGGTGGATTATTTATGCCCGTTGAGCGCACTGACTTACTTGAGTTATTAACTCAGCAAGACAAAATCGCCAACAAGGCAAAAGATATCTCTGGTCGTATTATTGGCCGTCAATTAGTCCTTCCTCAGCCTGTGCAAGCTGCTTTCGGTGCCTATCTAAAACGTTGTTTAGATGCCGTGTCTTTAGCTAAGCAAGCTATTAACGAGCTCGACGATTTACTCGAAACCGGTTTCCGTGGTCGCGAAGTTGAGTTGGTTGCCAAAATGATCAATGAACTCGATATCATCGAAGAAGATTCTGATGATCTACAAATTCAAGTGCGTCGCCAATTGTACGCATTAGAAGATGGATTGAATCCTATTGATGTGATGTTCATGTATAAAATTATCGAATGGGTCGGAGGTTTAGCAGATCTTGCTGAGCGTGTGGGTTCCCGCCTAGAGCTAATGCTAGCTCGTAATTAATCACAAGGTTATCAAGGAAACAACATGGTTGATGTATTAGTCACCAACGGCCCAATGCTTATTATGATTGCGGCGGCATTTGGTTTTTTGATGGCATGGGGTATTGGCGCAAATGACGTAGCCAATGCCATGGGAACCTCTGTAGGTTCTAATGCCATTACTATTAAACAAGCCATCATTATTGCAATGATTTTCGAATTCTCTGGCGCATTTTTAGCCGGCGGAGAAGTGACCAGCACTATTCGAAAAGGGATTATCGACGCGAGCTATTTTATCGAAGCACCTGAATTACTGGTATACGGTATGATTGCATCGCTATTAGCTGCAGGTATTTGGTTAGTGGTCGCATCAGCATTAGGCTGGCCAGTATCAACTACGCACTCCATTATTGGTGCGATTGTTGGTTTTGCTGCTGTTGGTGTCAATATCGACTCTGTGTCATGGGGCGCAGTAGGCGGTATTGTTGGCTCATGGGTGGTAACACCTGCGATTTCAGGCTTTATTGCCTTTATCATATTCCAAAGCGTACAAAAGCTGATTTTTGATACTGAAGATCCGTTAGCCAATGCTAAACGTTATGTGCCTTTTTATATGGCCTTGGCGGGTTTTGTAATGTCATTAGTGACAATTACTAAAGGCTTAAAGCATGTTGGTTTGCACTTTTCGACCACTGAAGCATATCTGTTAGCCATTGCTGTTGCAGTTGCTGTAGGTATTGTGGGTAAACTGGCGATTGGTCGTTTAAAAATGAGCGACAAAGCAGACGTTAAAACTCAATTTGGTAACGTTGAGAAAGTATTTGCCGTATTAATGGTTGTCACTGCTTGTTGTATGGCATTTGCCCATGGTTCAAACGATGTTGCCAATGCGATTGGCCCGTTAGCTGCTGTGGTATCTATTGTCGAAAGCGGTGGCGTTATCGGTGCTAAAGCCGTGTTATCTTGGTGGATTTTACCATTAGGCGCAACGGGTATTGTATTAGGTTTGGCCATTTTTGGTCAGCGTGTAATGCAAACCATCGGTAAAAATATCACTCACTTAACACCTAGTCGTGGTTTTGCTGCTGAACTTGCAGCGGCATCTACAGTGGTATTAGCTTCTGGTACTGGTTTACCTATTTCGACCACTCAAACCTTAGTGGGTGCAGTTTTAGGTGTGGGAATGGCCCGTGGTATTGCGGCGATTAACATTGGTGTAGTACGTAATATTGTGGTGTCTTGGGTGGTTACCTTACCTGCTGGCGCGGCATTATCGATAGTGTTCTTTTACATTATCCAAGGTATCTTTAGTTAATTTAGCTATCGAGCTGCACACATTCGTAAAAATATGAATGGTTAAATGCATTTAAGAAGGAAGTCATATGACTTCCTTCTTGCATTCAGGGCATTTAATAAATAGCATGACAACAAGTTTACAACGTTTGGATAATTACCCGTGTTAAGACTGCTTTCAATCTTTATTTTAGTGCTTGCATCCAGTGTCGCATTTACTGCGCATGCCGAATCTG
Organism: Shewanella saliphila; assembly: GCF_014648295.1. Lineage (GTDB taxonomy): Bacteria > Pseudomonadota > Gammaproteobacteria > Enterobacterales > Shewanellaceae > Shewanella > Shewanella saliphila. The sequence continues at coordinate 42,758 of NZ_BMQV01000010.1, read as the reverse complement.
ATTATATCTCTGATGATGTATTCACTTATATCCATGGCGGGCCAGGCACTGAGTTCCGTATTCTTGGTAGTGTCGAAGCTGGGCAGCCAATCACTTTATTGGATAATACCCAAGGTGACTATACTCAAATCATCGACCATAAAGGTCGTGAAGGTTGGGTGTTAAGCAGTTTAGTGACCGACAAACCCAGTTTCCGTGTACGTTTTCCTGAGATGGAAGCGCAACTGCGAGAAACCAATGAGCAGCTTAATAAAGTGTCTCTCAGCACCGACAACAATGAAGAATACTTAAAGCTGGCCAATGATAAAATTGCCGAGCTGACAACGGCGTTAGCACAAGCCACAACGGAACGTGATGAAGCGCAATCTAAAATTTCTCAAGTGGTTGATGATCAACGTTATGAGTTGTGGCAACAAGGTGGATTGATTGGTGGCTTAGGCGCGTTAATCGGTATTATTTTAGTCTATTTACCTCGCCCACAGCGTCGAAAGAAAAATCGTTGGATGTAAGTTAATCGCGATTCTCTGCTAAACTACAGCTAATAAAAGGTCAACGATTTAAACGTTGGCCTTTTTTTATGGTTTTTTATGATGAATTTTGCTCATGGATTAGCATTTTGGAAGCTGGTTATTAACTTGTTTTTAATTAAGGGTTTATGGTTGTTTTTGGGTGTAAAAAACTGATTTCATCAAAGTTTTTTTGTGGGTTTTAGTCTGATTAATTAAACATTCAATCACAACTATTCAACTAATGTGTGCAAGTTCACATTTTGAATGTATAATCGCCGAAAATCGGATTGTACATTGTATACAAAATAAAATATTCGTGAATACAGTGTCCCTAAAATCACCACCATAACCATCCTTAACCTGACCTAGATGGAAGCGAATACTATGTTCAAAGCGAGTGAAGTACTGGGCGGTCGTTATGACAATGCCACTCTAGAGGAACTGTTTCTGGCAGTGACGAACAACTACATTGTCGATGAAGAACAATACCTGTCTGAATTGATTAAGCTTGTGCCATCGTCTGAACAAGACATTGAGCAAGTCACTCGTCGTGCCCATGAACTTGTGAGCAAAGTACGCCAGTTTGAGAAAAAAGGCCTAATGGTGGGTATTGATGCCTTTTTGCAGCAATACAGCTTAGAAACGCAGGAAGGCATTATCTTAATGTGTTTGGCAGAAGCCTTATTGCGCATTCCAGATGCGGAAACGGCCGACGCATTAATTGAAGATAAATTGTCAGGTGCTAAGTGGGATGAACATTTAAACAAGAGTGGATCTGTGTTAGTTAACGCGTCTACTTGGGGCTTAATGTTAACCGGTCGTATCGTTAAATTAGACCGTAACTTGGATGGCACGCCAAGCAACCTATTAAAGCGTCTTGTTAATCGCGTGGGCGAGCCGATGATCCGCCAAGCCATGCTTGCAGCAATGAAAATCATGGGCAAGCAATTTGTATTAGGCCGAGATGTCAAAGAAGGGCTTAAAAACAGCGAAGCAAAACGTAAGTTAGGCTATACCCACAGCTATGACATGCTCGGCGAAGCGGCATTAACCACATTAGATGCGCAAAAATATTTTATGGATTATAGCAATGCGATCCGTGAATTAGGCGCGCTGCAATACGATGAGTCAGACTCGCCAAGACCGACCATTTCAATCAAGCTTTCGGCTTTACATCCTCGTTATGAAGTGGCTAACGAAGACCGCGTATTAACCGAATTGTACGACACTGTTATTAAGCTCATCGTCCAAGCGCGTGAACTTAACATTGGTATCTCTATCGATGCTGAAGAAGTTGATCGCCTTGAGTTATCGCTCACTCTATTTAAAAAGTTGTATCAGTCTGAAGCCGCTAAAGGTTGGGGTTTATTAGGCATAGTGGTACAGGCTTATTCAAAGCGCTGTTTACCAACGCTATGCTGGCTAACGCGTCTGGCGAAAGATCAAGGTGATGAGATTCCACTGCGTTTAGTGAAAGGTGCATATTGGGACAGTGAGCTTAAATGGGCGCAGCAAGCGGGTGAAGCAGGCTACCCACTCTTTACCCGTAAAGCCGGTACCGATGTGTCGTATTTAGCCTGTGCACGTTATTTATTGTCTGACGCCACCCGTGGCGCGATTTACCCCCAGTTTGCCACCCATAATGCCCAAACGGTAGCCAGTATTGATTTAATGGCAGGCGATCGTTTGTACGAGTTTCAACGCTTACACGGTATGGGCCAAGAGCTTTACGACACTATGTTGGCTGAAAGCGGCGCTAAAGCGGTCCGTATTTACGCGCCAATTGGTGCCCATAAAGACTTACTGCCTTACCTGGTGCGTCGTTTACTTGAAAACGGCGCTAACACCTCGTTTGTACATAAATTAGTTGACCCAAATACCCCAATCGACAGCTTAGTAGTACACCCTTTAGTAACGCTATTAGGTTACAAGACCTTAGCTAATCATAAAATTGTGCAACCCGCGGATATTTTCGGTGCAGAACGTAAAAACTCTAAAGGATTAAACATGAACATTATTTCTGAGTCAGAGCCATTTTTTGCTGCAATAGATACCTTTAGCAACACGCAATGGACTGCAGGCCCATTAGTTAATGGCAAAATCTTACCGGGTGAAGTGCAAACCGTTGTTAGCCCATTTAATACTGAATTAACTGTGGGCACAGTGGCGTTTGCAGATGCTAACGCCATTGAGCAAGCTATTGCGGGTGCTGATGCCGCATTTACTGGTTGGACACGTACTCCAGTTGAAACTCGCGCTAACGCATTGCAAAAATTAGCTGACTTATTAGAAGAAAATCGCGAAGAATTGATTGCGTTATGTACCCGCGAAGCCGGTAAGAGCATTCAAGACGGTATTGATGAAGTACGCGAAGCCGTCGATTTTTGTCGTTACTATGCCGTGCAAGCTAAGAAGATGATGGCTAAGCCTGAATTGCTCCCTGGCCCAACAGGTGAGTTAAACGAACTGTTTTTACAAGGCCGTGGCATTTTTGTCTGTATTAGCCCATGGAACTTCCCATTAGCGATTTTCTTAGGTCAGGTATCAGCAGCGCTTGCTGCAGGTAACACGGTTATTGCTAAACCTGCAGAGCAAACTTGTTTAGTCGGTTTCCGTGCTGTGCAATTAGCTCATCAGGCGGGTATTCCAACTGACGTATTACAGTTCTTACCTGGCACAGGTGCTGTGGTGGGGTCGGCGATTACAGCAGATGAACGTATTGGCGGTGTATGTTTTACTGGTTCTACAGGCACGGCTAAATTAATCAACCGTACTTTGGCAAATCGCGACGGTGCTATTATTCCATTAATTGCTGAAACCGGCGGCCAGAATGCCATGGTGGTTGACTCAACCTCACAGCCAGAGCAGGTGGTAAATGATGTGGTAGCTTCATCATTTACCAGTGCAGGTCAACGTTGTTCAGCATTGCGAGTGTTGTTTTTACAAGAAGATATAGCAGAGCGCGTTATTGAAGTGATGAAAGGCGCAATGGAGCAATTAACCATTGGCGACCCAAGTTCAGTGAAAACGGATGTTGGCCCTGTGATTGATGCGAGTGCAAAAGCGAACTTAAATGCGCATATTGATCACATCAGCCAGGTAGGTAAATTGATCAATAAACTTGAGTTACCAGCAGGGACTGAACATGGCCACTTTGTCGCGCCAACAGCAGTTGAAATTGACTCAATAAAATTACTTGAAAAAGAGCATTTTGGGCCAATTTTGCATGTGATTCGTTACAAAGCTGCTGATTTAGCTAAAGTGATTGATGAAATCAACAGTACAGGCTTTGGCTTAACCTTAGGGATCCACAGCCGTAATGAAGGCCATGCGCTGTCTTTAGCAGATAAGGTCAATGTGGGTAACGTGTACATTAACCGTAACCAAATTGGCGCTGTGGTTGGCGTGCAACCCTTTGGTGGTCAAGGATTATCAGGTACTGGACCTAAAGCCGGCGGCCCACACTACTTAACCCGTTTTGTGACCGAAAAGACCCGCACTAATAACATTACCGCAATTGGCGGTAATGCAACGTTGTTGTCGTTAGGCGATGCTGACGAGTAAGTCATAACGTCATTATGCTGATTAGCCCACGCTTAAGTGGGCTTTTTTATGCCAGCTAATGCTGAGTTGGAACATTATTTCGTTTTAAACCACGGTTAACGTTAGTGCACATTTTGGCAAAACGGCTTATGTCACCGAGTGAAGGGCTAACCCCTTGAGCCATGGCTGCTTCCCAATAATTGATTTCTGCGTCGACTAAATCCAATAGTTTTTTAGGGCAACCGATACACGTATTGTTTGGCCCGCAGCGAAAGATATCAGGCTGGTCAAGTGGGAAGTTGACTTTTACTTGAGAGATGAGTTGTTTCATCGCTGTCATTCTGTCTGGCTTACGTAACATAGCTTCACCTTATTTTTATCGATGAACTCTTGTCAGGTTAGCAAATCGGCATTAGGTTAGTGTTAACTTAAATCAAGTTTGAGTGAGATTAATGAGAGAATTTGATTAAATTTTGTAAAAGTTTGTCATCTTAATTATAAATGTCACCCTAGAGGCAAAGAAGTCTAGACGTCTAGATTGACATGACTAATAAGTTCTCTTATTCTTGGCGCAACTTGTTAAGATGTGACTGCAATATTTAGTTTGTGCCCCTGAGCCACTAGATAATACCGATGACCGAGATTGTGTCGTACTCGCTTTTCTCATCCGACAACCCCAAATCGTTAAGATAAAGAGAGATTACTTTGAGCACACCAATTCAATCACCCACGAGCGTCGCAAAAAGTCCTGCTTCGTTTGTGGCGTTATTACCGTTATTTGTATTTTTAGGTTTATTTATTGGCGCTGGCTTATATTTTCAAAGCCAAGGTGTTGATTATGCGTTTTATCAATTATCGAGCGTCATCGCCATTTTGCCGGCCATTGTATTGGCCATATTGTTATCTAAGCAACACATCAACCAAGCAATTGAAACGTTTATTGAAGGCATTGGCCACAGCAATATCATTGCCATGTGTTTAATCTATTTGCTAGCGGGGGCTTTTGCTGCAGTCGCTAAAGCAACGGGGGGCGTCGATGCTACCGTCGCTTTAGGCTTATCGTTTATCCCGTCTAATTTATTATTGCCAGGCTTTTTTGTGATTGCCGCATTTATTGCCACGTCAATGGGGACCTCAATGGGCACCATTGCTGCGGTTGCACCAGTCGCGTTAGGTGTTGCAGATCAGGCTCAAATTGATTACGCATTAATGGCGGGCGCGGTAATGTCGGGCGCATTATTTGGTGATAACTTATCGATTATTTCAGATACCACTATTGCGGCAACTCGTACGCAAGGTTGTGAAATGAAAGACAAGTTTCGTGAAAACCTAGTGTTTTCTATTCCTGCTTCAATCATCACCTTAGTGCTATTTGCTTTGTCTGGCCAAGGTCAGGCTGATATTGCAGCGCAAGATATCGATATCTTAAAAGTGGTCCCTTATTTAACGATTTTAGTGCTTGCTGTTGCGGGGCTTAACGTATTTGTGGTGTTGTCTTTAGGCATTGTGCTTGCCGGTGCTACAGGGGTATTTACCTCCGAATATACCGTGATCCAAATGGGTAATGATATTTACACTGGTTTTACTAACATGCAGGAAATTTTTATTCTGTCGATGTTAGTGGGTGGTTTAGCCGCGTTAATGCAGCAACAAGGTGGATTGACCTTTGTAAGCCGTATTATTGAAAAACTGATTGGTCGTTTTTCAAAAGCCAATGGTGAAGCATCAAGCCGCGCAGCTGAATTAGGTATGGCGACTATAGTTGCCGCAACCAATACTTGTGTTGCAAACAATACGGTATCGATTGTGGTTACTGGTGATATTGCTAAAGAGTTAGCCCAAAAACACGGTGTTAGCCCTAAGCGTGCCGCCAGCATTTTGGATATTTTTGCTTGTATTATCCAGGGGTTAATTCCACACGGCGCGCAAGCATTACTGATTGCATCGGTATTTACCATTAGCCCATTAACAGCAATATCAAACGCGTGGTATTGCATGGTGTTAGCCGTTACTGCAGTGGCTATTGTGATTTTGCGTAAGCGAACTTAATAAGCCAACAAGCCCCATTTTATGATTGATACAAACATGCCCAACCCTAAACGGTTGGGCATGTTGTTATTTGCTTTAAATTTAGTCGTTAACAGGTTAATATTTGCCTCCTTTTTTTGGCATAAGCATGATCAATATCAAGTGATATCTAGAATTCGAAATTACGATTTGCACCTAGTGATCGTGTTGATGTCTTTAGCCACCGCAGTGATTTGCTCATTTGGTGTTGGCAGTGCATTGCTGGCTGAAGCCGGCGGGATCAGCGTTGATATGCTGATGATCCGTCCTGACACTTTGGGCGATTACATGAACTCACCGCTGGCGGTCGTGTTTAATTTGTCGTTGTTGGCTGGTGGCTCTTGCTTGTTGCTATCGATGGTCGCAGTATTTCATACCTATCAAGACGGACTCAGCCGATACCTGGCGATGATGGGCGGCATTGTCGGTGCGAGCATTATTTTGATGGGCGTGTTTCCGATTAACTTTTTAGATATTCACCGTAAAGTGTCTACCTTGTATTTATTCAGTTCAATTGTACTGCATTGTGTCTGTGTTTTAGATTACTTTAAACCCGGCAGTACTATGAATAAGCGCATGCTGGCGTTCACTATTATGGCGTTGATAAGTGGTGGTTTGTTATTGCAATTGTTAAATTGGAATTTACTCGACTTTCCTGAATGTTCAACTTACATGCCGCAGTATTGTGGTGTGTCTTTAGCGATGTGGTCGTTAACACAAGCCAATATTTTATGGTGCGTTTGTTTGAGTTTTCACATGATGAAAGCCATTAAAACTCAACAAAAAGTGGTTTATAAGTGGCTCGAAAACTATTAGTTTTTTAATTTAAGGGTAGCTCTAGACCATGCCTTTGGTTCGCATTAGTCATTATTTGGCCTTATGTGGTGTTGCGTCACGCCGCCAGGCTTCACGGTTAATTGAGCGTGGATACGTCACCATAAACCAGCAACGGGCGAACCATAGCGATAGGGTCGATAGCTCAACGTCACTTAATATCTGTGTTGATGGCCAACCTGTTTTACCTCCACAAGAAAAGCAATATTGGCTGTACCATAAGCCCGTCGGTATTGATTGCCGTTTATTGATTAACGACCCCAACAGTTTACTTCATTTACTTCCTACAAGCCCAAGGTTGTATCCCGCAGGGCGTTTAGATAAAGACTCGCGTGGTTTATTACTGTTAACCAATGATGGCGAGCTCACTCAAACCTTAATGCATCCAGAGTTTCATCACAGCAAAACCTATGTCGTCCAGGTCGATAAACCGCTCACGGATGAGTTTTTAAATGATATGGCACAAGGGGTGAGTTATGCCAAGGTGCAAACAAGGCCATGCACCATAGCATTAGTTAACTCAACAACCTTTGAAATTGTGCTCACTCAAGGGCTAAATCGTCAAATAAGGCGCATGTGTCAGGCGTTGGGTTTTAAGGTGATTGATTTACAGAGAACAAAACTCATGGAGGTGTGTTTAGATGATCTGCCAGAAAAAACAATGCGGCCAGTATCGGCCGCAGAGTTATTGAGCTTACAGCAACTCAGTTAAGGTTACTGAGTTAAAGCAGGGGTTATTTAGCGATATCCATTTCAGCTAATAGGTTGTCAGCATTGTCTAAATACTTCATCACCCATAGCATGTAGCGGCTATCAACTTGAATTGAACGATTGCTTTGAGCATCGTAGCCCCAATCGCCAATAATGCTTTCGTATACACCATCAAACAACAAACCAACGAGTTCAGCACGACCATTTAATGTTGGCGAACCTGAGTTACCGCCGGTGGTGTCAAGGGTCGATAAAAAGTTAACCGGCACTGAATCAATCGCTTTAACGTAGTAATCGCCGTATTGCTTTTGCTTAATCAGCTCAAGCTGCTTAGCCGGTGCATCAAATGGATCTGCCCCAGTGTCTTTAGCTAATAAGCCTTCTAAGCGAGTAAAGGGTACCGCCTGTAATCCATCTTGTGGCGAGTAACCTTTGACGTTGCCCACAGTCACTCGTAAGCTTGAATTTGCATCAGCGTAAACTGGCTTACCTAGCTCACGGTTATAAGCAATGATGGCATCCATGTATTGTGGACGCACTTTCATTAAGTCACCGCTTAACTGCTTTTCGGCTTTTTCGAGTGCCATGTCTGCATCATAGGTTTGTACAGCAAATTGAATAAAGGGATCGTTAGACGCTTTAAAGTCGGCAACTGATTTATTCATCCAGGCTAAACGCGTGTCTTTATCGTCAAGCTTGGTTTTGGCGTACATTTTGTCGAGTGTTTTCGCTAAGGCTTTAGCGTCAAACTTATCGGTAATACCAAATGCTTTATCTAATGATGCAATGCGCTGTTCTGCAGGTAATGCAGCATAGCGAGTCAGTAAATCTGCTAATAACGCTTTATCAACACTGGCAGCATAGCGGCGATCAATTCGCTCCATGCTTGAGGTAAAGTTAGTCATGTCGCGGTCTTGATAACCAGGCTCGCGTGCCATATCGGCTAAGTTTTTCTCGTTTGCTAAGCGGTATAATTTACGTGCAGTGGTGACCATGGTGGTGTAACCAATATAACCCAGTAAAATGTCACGCTCTTGGTTTTGTTGGCTTTTAGCAACCAGTTTTTCTAGGTTCGCTAGGGTGTCACCATAGTGTTGTTGGCGTTTGTTATCTTTGCTAATCCAGTTTGCAAGGTCGCTTTCCACTTTTTGACGATCGGCTAACATGGTTGATTTACCATAAAACTCAATCATCGAAGTGAAGTTTTTAGCATAGTTAGCTAAGCCAGCAATTAAACTTTCGTACTTGATACGCTCGTCGCTGCCTTCAGGTGCGGTGTCTTTAATGATATCAATCATTGTCTCTTGCAGTTCTTTTGCATGAGGATATGACCAATTAAACTGATTGTTCACTTCATCTGCGGTGCGATAACGGTTAGTGCGACCAGGGTAGCCTGCCACCATCACAAAATCGCCATCACTCACGCCTTTGGCTGATACTTTTAAAAAGCTTTTTGGCTCATAAGGAACGTTGTCTTTACTAAAGTCGGCTGGCTTACCATCTTTTGATACATAAGCACGGTAAAACGAGAAATCACCGGTATGGCGTGGCCACATCCAGTTGTCGATATCGCCGCCGTATTTACCCACGCTGGCTGCTGGGTTATAGGCTAAACGCACATCGCGAATTTCAAGTTGTTTTACTAGGTAGTATTCTAAGCCGCCGTGAAAGCTATACACCTGGCAGCGGTAGCCATCTTCTTTTTCACACTCAGCGACTAAAGCTTTTTCTTGTAGCTCAATGCCTTTGTAAAAGTCATTGCCGACTTTATCCATTTGGCCTGCAGTCACTTTGTCTGTCACGTTGGTGACGTCTTCGGTAACAAAAATACGCGAGCCAGGTGTGGCTGGTAATTCTTCTGCATATGTTTTGGCTAAAAAGCCGTCTTTAAGCAGGTTTTTTTCTGGTGTGGAGTTGTACTGAATCGATCCATAAGCACAGTGATGGTTGGTAACCACCAAACCTTTAGGAGAGACAAATGATGCTGTACAACCGCCTAGACTGATCACGGCATTCATTGGGAACTCTGTTAATTTTGAAATAGAGTCTGCGCTTATCTCTAACCCTTTTGCTTTTAGCTCGTCAGCCATTGCAGGCAATTGATGTGGTTGCCACATCCCTTCATCAGCCGAAGCTCCAAAACTGGCGGCGATGGCGACGGTTAATAACCATTTTTTCATTTTGATTAGTCCATTTAGGTTTTATTAGTTGCCCATAAACAAAAAAGTCAGGCTAGGCCTGACTTTAACAAAAGTTGTCACTTCATGGTAGCGCCTGAAAAACTCGCTTACAAATCATTAACAGACCAGAATTAGCCCAGTGCGACCATCAGTTGTGCAAACACAATAAGGGCTCCTGATAATCCGGCAATGGCTAGCGCGAATTTACCACCAGAGACTTGGTAACCCCCTAAAAGTTGGGCGCGCTGTTTTAATGCCATGGCTATCGGTAAAAAGATGATCATTACCACGAGTGGAATGGCAGCAAACCCCAACACTTTAAAAAAACCATCAGGATAATAAAGCGCACACAGCAGAGGCGGTACAAAAGTGATTAACCAGGTTTTAGCCCGTCCGGCAACATCATCTTTGGCACGGGTTAATTCTGCGACGTAATCAAAGAGGCTCATGGTGACCCCTAAAAATGAGGTGATTAATGCAAGGTTAGCGAAGATATCGATGGCCTGGCTAATAATGCTAGATTGGGCAAGGCCTTGTAATGCCGCCACCAATTTAGGCAATGAACCACCAAAGCTATGTACGGCTTCACCGCCTAATGAACCTAGAGTCACTAGTAACCATAAAATGTAACAAACCAAAGGGATGGTTGAGCCAATCAGAAGCACTTTTCTTAATGTCACAGCATCACCATCAAGGTAGCGCACAATGGTTGCAATACACACGTGAAAACCAAATGAGGTAAATACGACTGGAATAGCCGCTAACCAAAGTTGTTGCAGGGCATTTCCCGAGGCAACCGTTGTTGAATAATTATTTAATGCTGTCATTAAGCTAACATCGGGTAATAAAAAGCTGACGACCACAACTAATAACAGCACCATGGCACTAAACAAAATACGCGATATTTTATCAATCCATTTAACGCCGATAGCAATCAAACCACCAAAAAATACGGTAAATAAAATCACCGCGACTTGATTGCTCATGTCAATGCCTATTGGTTGCAGGCGGGTTTCAAGCAACGATGAACCGCCCATCAAATAGACCATGGTTAAGGCAAATAATAAGCTCAAAAAGGAGCCGCCTTGAATCATTTGCCCGACTTTACCTAATGTTTTGCCGGTGATGGCATGGACGTTATCGCCCACACCGCTGCGCAGGTTAATTTCTAGCATAAGAAGTGAGGTGTAGGCTGAAATAGCCCAAATGACCACTAATAAGATTAATGCGGGGGTCATACCTAATGCGGCAGTGGCTAAAGGTAAGGCGAGCATACCGCCGCCAATCGCGGTTCCCGCGACAATCGAAATAGAACCTAAGGTTTTCAAATTCACAGCCAATGTCCTGTTTAATTATTATTTTATTTGTGTCGGACATTAGCAGAAGGGTAACAGGGCAGGCAAGGATCTTCGATAGTTAAAGGCTATCAGCGCTGTTTATAAACAATTACGCAACATTAAACCAAACTGGTTTACACGCTATTTTTGCAATAGCGTAGCATTACAGCAGTGCTAGTTGGTTAGCTATGTGTTTTAAGCCAAACTTCCAATGTAAAAACAGATGATTGAATAAAATGCCTAAGCCGTTATAATGCGCCTAGTTTTAGGGGAGTAGCTAACTTTGTATTGCTAAACGTAGCATGCGAGGTGTCTGTATCAACATATTTGGCCTCATGCCATGGTGCAGACAGTAACACACTGTTAATCGGTGATGTTTACCCAGCGAGACCTAAGCACAATCACTGCATCAAGGGGTATGCGGCGGCTTGTGCTTAGTTGTCATTTACCCCTGGGATTTCATATTGGACGCATTACTCACTTCAACCTTTTCTGTTGCAATTGCCGAAATCGGCGATAAAACACAATTACTCGCATTGTTACTCGCTATCCGTTTTAGCAATAAATCCGCCATTATTAGTGCTATTTTACTGGCCACCTTAATTAATCATTTTATTGCTGCGTATTTGGGGCAATGGGCGATAGGCTGGCTCGATCCTCAATGGTCACGTTATATTGTGGCTGTTAGCTTTTTTGCCATTGCATTGTGGGTGTTAATTCCAGATAAAATCGACGATGATGATCATCGCTTTTATAAACTCGGGGCTTTTGGCGCGACGTTTATTTTGTTCTTTATTGCTGAAATAGGCGATAAAACGCAAATCGCCACTGTGGTGCTCGCGGCAAAGTATCAATCGCTGATCTGGGTGGTTATTGGCACTACGTTAGGCATGCTCATTGCCAATGTACCTGTGGTATTAGCGGGGCATTTTAGTGCGAATAAGTTACCTATGGCACTTATTCACCGAGGTTGTGCGCTGATTTTTGCACTGCTTGGGGTCGCCACGCTCATGTGTAATACCATTACGCATTAATAAGTGACCACTCAGAATGCGTCCAGCGGTTTTTGATTAAGGCGTCGCTATGTAGTAATGGTTGTTCCCTTTCAAATAGCGAGAACGCAGAGCAAAAGCCGCTGGGGCATTCCTTGCAGGCGAGTTTTAAAAGGGCTTACACTGCGTTGCATGACTTCGAAAGAGAATAACTATTCATTCAGTCATTCGCCTTGTTTAAGCCCTTTTAAATTCTCGCTGAGAGATCACTTACGAACGCGGAATGGTATAAAGAGGGATGATGATCAAAAGCCAAATTCTTGATAACAAGACAGCCCGAGGATTACCTTGGGTGGTGGCGATTGCGTTTTTTATGCAGTCGTTGGATGGCACTATTCTCAATACCGCCTTGCCCGCAATGGCCCGTGACTTAAATGAAGACCCGCTGCGCATGCAAGGGGTTATTATTGCCTACATGCTTACGGTGGCATTGTTGATCCCTGCATCAGGCTGGATAGCCGATCGCTTTGGCACCAAAAAGATCTTTTTTAGTGCGATTGTATTGTTTAGTTTCGGCTCCTTGCTGTGTGCATTATCTAACTCACTTGATATGTTAATAGGTGCGCGGGTAGTTCAAGGACTCGGCGGCGCATTAATGTTGCCGGTAGGGCGCTTGGTGGTGCTACGAGCTTACCCGCGATCTGAGCTTGTGCGGATTATGGGCTTTATTACCATTCCAGGTTTACTCGGCCCATTGATTGGCCCAACTATGGGCGGCTGGATGGTGCAATACTTAACCTGGCATTGGATATTTTTAATTAACCTGCCAGTTGGACTCGTAGGATGTTATGCCGCCTTTAAGTTTATCCCCGACTTACGTGGTAAACAAAAATCGCGTTTTGACAGCCTAGGTTTTGTGTTATTTGGCGCGGCGATGCTGCTCATCACCATTGCCATGGAAGGGTTAGGTGAGCTGCATTTACCTCATTTACGGGTAATGTTGCTGCTATTTGCTGGCATGGCATGTTTGATTGCTTATTGGCTGCAAGCAGGGCGTGTCGCCAATCCATTATTTTCACCTTCTTTATTCAACACCAGAACATTTGCGATAGGGTTATTTGGCAATCTCTTTGCAAGGCTGGGTAGCGGTGCATTGCCTTTTTTAGTGCCGTTATTATTGCAAGTGGCTTTGGGTTACTCACCGTCTCAAGCTGGGATGAGCATGTTACCTTTGGCCGCTGCAGCCATTTTGGCTAAGTCGTTAGCTCGACCAATTATAGACCGCTTAGGTTATCGATTGGTGCTCACCGCAAACACACTCGCATTGGGCATTATGTTGGCAAGTATTGGCCTAGTGAGCGAGCAAACACCATATTGGTTGCTGCTGGCTTTATTGGCCATTTTAGGTGCGATTAACTCACTGCAATTCACTGCGATGAATGCGGTAACACTGATTGATTTAGATGATGAAAATGCCAGTAGTGGCAATAGCTTATTATCAGTAGTAGGGCAGTTATCGTTAAGCTTGGGGGTTGCATGTGCTGGCGCGTTGCTCGGCGGCTTTAGTGCCGATGTTGGTAGCGCTACACAAGCGACTGTGTTGAGTGCGTTTCAGCTGACTTTTTTAAGCGTTGGTGTGATGACCATATTCGCTGCAGCGATCTTTTCTCTGTTATCAGAACATGATGGCCGGGTGATGGTTCAAGACTAAAATGCACTTACCATTAGCTCAGCTCAACCCTGATGATTAATTAAGCATTTTTTGTGCAGTTATGCACACTCTTTACCTTTAAAGGGGTTAAAATATAAACATAAGTCTCGGTTTTTTTATATCACTAAGGAGTGGGGTATGAGTATTAAAAAACATGGTTTGTCGATTGGCATAAACCGTATCGAGAATGTTTTCTTTGTGACACTTAAAGCCGTGGGTACCCTAACCCATGAGGATTATCTGGTGATTACGCCAATGCTTGAAGGCGCGCTTAGCCAAGTCGAACAACCCAAAATCAGTTTGTTATTGGATGCTACTGAACTTGAGGGCTGGGATTTACGTGCCGCCTGGGATGATTTAAAGCTGGGATTAAAGCATCAGTCTGAATTTGAACGCGTCGCCATATGGGGCAATAAAGGCTGGCATGAATGGGCTGCAAAAATGGGCAGTTGGTTTATTTCTGGAGAAATGAAGTATTTTGAAGAACAAAACGATGCGCTGAAATGGTTACGCTATTAACCTCTAAGTTGCCTTAAAAACAAAAACCTAGCATTAATCGCTAGGTTTTTTATGCATCATGTTTCTATGCCGTAGTATTAATATTGTGGCCGCTATTGCCAACGGGTTGTGGTGCTGGCGCTGCGGCTTCAATAAGCTGTAGTGCCATTTGGCCTTCAACTTCTTGTTGATCTTTTGCCATCACAGCCACTTTCAAGCTGTTTCCTGAATCAATCGTCGTTGGCATCGAAGATGGTGCATTCACACTGATAGTCATGTTTTCCCCTCAGATTCATATGATGTTTAGTTATCGGCTTTTGTCGTAACAACTTGAGTAAAATATCATAACCAATATAGATTGCGCACAATCAACATGTGTTACAATAAAACCATTGATTAAATGATGTGTTACGACTTTTATTTATTAATTGAGTATAGCTTATGACGACTAAAACCCCCATGGTAAGCGGATCTAAAACTGCCCAAAATCCATTAGCGCTTGAAAACCAAGTGTGTTTCTCATTATATAGTGCGACTAATGCCATGATCCGCGCCTATAGACCTTTGCTCGAAGAGTTATCACTCACTTATCCGCAATATTTAGTGATGATGGTGCTTTGGCAAGAGCCAGGTATCAGCGTGAAAACTTTAGGTGAAAAGCTCCATCTTGATTCTGGTACGTTAACACCATTACTTAAACGCCTTGAGGCCAAAGAGTTAGTCAGCCGTGGGCGCAGTGAATTAGATGAGCGCGTACGAGTATTGCACGTGACAGAGCAAGGTCGCCAGCTGCATCAACAAGCATTGACTGTACCAGAGCAAATGTTTTGCAAAGTGGGTGGTTCAGTAGAAGAACTAACCCAGTTGAAAATACTGTGCGATCAGGCATATGCCATGCTGAATTCTGGCGAGGCGACAAGTTGTGAAGTGTGACTATTTTCAACGTGGTGATTGTTTATCATGTCGTAATATTGAGCAACCAATGGCGCAGCAAATTGCCAATAAACAACAGCAACTTGTTGAGTTATTTGCCAAGTTAAATGTCGATAAATGGTTACCACCGGTATTGAGTGCCGAGTCTGGTTTTCGCAATAAAGCCAAAATGGTGGTGTTAGGCGCGGCGCATCAACCTATTTTAGGTTTGGTTAACCCACAAGGTGAGGCGGTTAGCTTATGTGATTGCAGCTTGTATCCACATGATATGCAAATTCTGCTGCATCGATTAGAGCGTTTTGTGCAGCAAGCTGGTTTACCACCCTATCGTGTCGATAAAGCCAAAGGCGAATTGAAATACATCTTACTGACTCGTAGCCAAAAGCACGGCCAGTTTATGTTGCGTTTTGTGCTGCGCAGTGAACAAGTCATTGCTCGGATCGAACGCGAATTGCCCCAGCTATTGCAGGAGTTTCCTGCTATAGCGTTAGTGTCTGTCAATATACAGCCTGTACACATGGCGATATTGGAAGGCGAGCAAGAAATCTTTTTAACAGAGGTAACTCGTTTAGAAGAACAATTTAATCATGTGCCGCTGTTTATTCGCCCTAAAAGCTTTTTTCAGACCAATCCAGAGGTGGCTGCCAAATTATATCAAACCGCTCGCGAGTGGGTGGCAGCGTTTAACCCTAGCTACATTTGGGATTTATTTTGCGGCGTAGGGGGCTTTGGTCTGCATTGTGCCGATAAACACATACGCCTAACGGGTATTGAGATTGAAGCGGAAGCGATTGAATGCGCTAAACTATCAGCTGAAAAGCTAGGGCTAACCAATGTCGATTTTAGTGCGCTGGACTCAACAACATTTGCCCTAGGTCAAGCCGATCAAGACAAGCCGGATTTGATTATTGTTAATCCACCACGTCGAGGATTAGGTGAGGCATTGTGTCAATCGTTGAGTTTATTTGCGCCCAAAGCTATTGTGTATTCGAGCTGTAATCCTCACACGTTAGTGAGCGATTTGGCGAGTATTGAAGGCTATCAAATCACCAAAGTGCAATTATTTGATATGTTTGCGCATACTGACCATTTTGAAGTATTAGTGATGCTAGAAAGACGCTAAGTTAGCAGTGGCGCGGTCATGAAATTGTCATTTAAATGTCATAAAATTGCTTATCAGTACAATAAGGGTTCAGGACTATGTGGCAAATCTTCAGTCGTTTTTTAGCATTAGGCTTAATCAGTTTTGGCGGCCCTGCAGCGCATATTGGTTATTTTAGAAAAGCATTTGTTGATGATTTGCAATGGCTAGATGGTAAGCAATACGCCAGCTTTGTTGCCTTAAGCCAATTTATGCCAGGTCCGGGCTCAAGCCAAGTCGGCTTTGCCATTGGTTACCATAAAGGTGGTTTACTGGGCGGGCTCGCAGCGTTTTTAGGTTTTACCTTACCGTCATTTCTCTTGTTGTTTTTGTTTGCGGTAACCAGCGCGCAATGGTTAGAGAACAGTTCAGTGCAGGGCATTATTCATGGTTTAAAATTGTTGGCTGTTGTGGTGGTTGCTGATGCCACGTTATCAATGTTTAATCAGTTTTGTCAGCGTAAAACCGCTAAGGTGCTAATGGCCGTAACCGCGGTTGTTATCGTAGTTATGCCGTCGATGTTAACTCAAATAGCCGTGCTTATTTTCGCCGCCATTGCTGGAGTGGTCTTGCTGACACGCGGTGAAAACATGACCCCAGAAACTCCTCCTATCTCCCTTGATTATCGCTGGCTGGCCATATTTATTTTTGGCTTAGTGGGGTCACTGTATTTAATCGGCCATGATGATAGCTTAGGGCAAATTTTTGCCCAGTTTTATCAAGTCGGTAGCTTGGTTTTTGGTGGTGGTCATGTGGTGCTGCCATTACTTGAAGCAAGCGTTGGCGACTACATTACTCCCGACCGCTTTTTAACCGGTTATGCACTTGCGCAAGCTATCCCAGGGCCAATGTTCACCTTAGCAACATTCTTAGGGGCAGATTTATGGTTAGAGTCTCCCATACAGGGTGCCATTGTGGCGACCTTAGCCATTTTTTTACCGGGATTTTTACTGATGCTGGTGGGGTTAAAAAGTTGGCACACGATTAGCCAGCACCCTCACATTGCCGGTGCGTTAGCCGGAGTCAATGCTGCCGTTGTGGGGTTATTACTTGCAGCGCTTTATCAACCCGTATTTACCAGTGCCGTGATTATGCCGCTCGATATGGCAATGGTGATTGTAGGCTTTAGTGTGTTGAAAATTTTTAAACCCAGTATTGTGTGGCTGGTGTTAGGATTTGCCGTTATCGGAGCTGTACTCACTTTGCTGTAGTGGTTATTCATTTCTTGTCATTTTGGGATGTATGTCACTTTATTTGCTGAGAATGTTTGGTTGCAAATCATAAACATCTATACTTAATTTACAATTACATTACGAGTTGATTCAACTATGCTGAAATCATCCTTACGCAATAAACTGTTGGGGTTGTCGCTCATCCCTTTATCGCTAATTTTAGCGGTATTACTGAGTCTGTTTTATGTTAATGAAGGTACCTCGTTAAAAAATGATATTGCTCAATTTCGCGGCGAATTAATAGCGGAAAGAAAGAATCAACTTGCTGAAGCAACCGAAATTGCCCAAGGCGTAGTTGAACATCAACTTTCGCTCGGAAGCGACGGTAATGTTAACCAGGCCTTACGCGATTTACGCTTTGGTAGTGCTGGTTATTTCTATATTTATGACACTGCTGGAGTCAACATTTTCCATGCGACCATCCCTGATTTAGAAGGGCAAAACAAAATTGATATGGCTGACCCTAGCGGCACTAAAATTATTGTCGGGTTATTAAATGCTGCTAAATCTGGCGACGGTATTTTTTCATATTATTATCAAAAGCCCGGCTCAGATAAGTTAATCGAAAAACTAGGCTATGCCATTATGGTGCCTAATACCAACTGGATGTTAGGTACTGGGGCCTATATTGATGATATCGAGCAATCTATTGCCAAGTTTCACGATGAAAAAGCGGAGCGTATGAACACTAAAGCGTTGATGTTTTTAATGATGGCGCTTGGCTTAACCGGCATTACCGCATTTGTAGTGATCATTATGGCGCACAAGTTAGTTGTGCCTATCCAAAATATGGCTAATTCACTTAATGATATTGCCAAAGGTGAAGGTGACTTAACCAAACGTTTAGATGTGGCTAGCGAAGATGAAATTGGCCAGCTAGGCAGTGCGTTTAATTTATTTGTTGATAAGCTGCAAACCATTATCGGCGATGTGGCCGGTGCGACTGAAAAAGTCAAACACGGTGCTCAGAGTATCAGTGGCCAAACCGCGTCAATGACCGAACAGCTTTATAGCCACAATAATGAAATTGACCAAATTGTTACCGCCATTACTGAGATGTCAGCCACCGCAAATGATGTGGCACACAATACTAGTATGGTTGCCGATGCAACGCATACCGCCTCAGGTGATGTTACTAAAGCGCAAGAGTGTGTTGATACTTCACTAACGGAAGTGTCTAACTTAATGAAACAAATTGATAATGCCGCTGAGGATGTTAAATCGTTAAGTGAGCAATCACAAAAAATCAATTCTGTGTTAAGTGTGATTGGCGGCATCGCTGAACAAACTAACTTATTGGCGTTAAACGCAGCCATTGAAGCGGCTCGTGCAGGTGAGCAAGGACGTGGATTTGCGGTCGTAGCTGATGAAGTGAGAAATCTCGCCAGCCGTACCCAAAGCAGCACGGTAGAAATTAACGATATGCTATCGCAACTGCATAAATTAGTGACTAAAGCCGTGCAAACCATGCAAGAAAGCCAAACAAGCTGTTTGAGCTCGGTTGAGTCGTCACGCGCTATCTCTGAAAGCCTAGGTGCTGTCACCACTTCAGTCACTAGCATTAATGATATGAGTACCCAGATTGCGACTGCAGCAACAGAGCAAAGCTCAGTAACTGAAGAAATTAACCGCAACGTTAACTCAGTGCAAGAAATCGTTAACTCGTTATTAGCCGCCAGCCAAGATGCGTCGGGTGCTTGTAAAGATGTCGCTAGCGAAGGGCAAACCCTCGCTAAGTTGGTGGGCCAGTTCAAAATTTAGTGTACTAATTAACGCGGTTTACGCTTTATAGAAATGAACTCCTGGTGGGTTCATTTTTTTATGCCAAAAAGCATATTGACCGAGTGTTCGCACTGCTGAAATTTATTCGCCATTAGTTTGTTAATAATCGGCCTTTCGGTCTAGGTTTAGCGCGTGTCATGGGGTAAAATGCGCCGTTGCACCTTTTGTTAACTGCTAATTTAAGTTGAATATTCATGTTTGAAGTTAATCCGGTAAAATTCAAAATCAAAGAGCTTGCTGAACGTACTGAGCTACTTCGGGGGTATCTTTGACTACGCTGCTAAAAGTGAGCGTTTAGAAGAAGTCAGTCGAGAACTTGAAAGTTCTGAAGTGTGGAACGTACCTGAACGTGCTCAAGCACTAGGTAAAGAACGTGCAGCACTAGAAGCGGTTGTTAAAACCATTGATGATATGGACGCAGGTCTTGAAGACATCGAAGGGTTGCTTGAATTAGCCATCGAAGAAGATGACGAAGAAACCTTTAACGACGCTTCAGAGGAACTAAAAACCTTAGACTCACGATTGGCTGACTTAGAATTTCGCCGGATGTTTTCGGGTAAAAATGACGCCTCAAATTGTTATTTAGATATTCAATCTGGTTCGGGCGGCACGGAAGCGCAAGATTGGGCCAACATGATATTGCGCATGTATTTGCGTTGGGGCGAAGCCCACGGCTATAGCCCTGAATTAATGGAAGTCACCGACGGTGACGTTGCGGGTATTAAAGGCGCAACCATTAAGTTTACCGGCGAATATGCTTTTGGTTGGATGCGCACAGAAACCGGCGTGCATCGTTTAGTGCGTAAGTCACCGTTTGACTCATCAGGCAAGCGTCATACGTCTTTTTGCTCGGTATTTGTTTACCCAGAAATCGAAGATGACATTGAAATCGAGATTAATCCATCTGATTTACGTATTGATACTTACCGTGCCTCTGGTGCGGGTGGTCAGCACGTTAACAAAACGGATTCAGCGATACGTATTACTCACTTGCCAACCAATACGGTTGTGCAATGTCAAAACGATCGTTCGCAACATAAAAACCGTGACTCAGCCTTTAAGCAATTAAAAGCTAAGCTATACGAGTTAGAAATGCATAAGCAAAATGCTGACAAACAAGCGGCAGAAGACGCTAAGTCTGACATCGGTTGGGGCAGTCAAATCCGTTCATACGTTTTAGACGATGCGCGAATTAAAGATTTACGTACAGGGGTTGAGAATCGCAATACTCAATCTGTGTTGGATGGTGATTTAGATAAGTTTATTGAAGCCAGCCTAAAATCAGGACTTTAAAATATTAACTTTTTTCGTCATGCATCGTAAGTGTGGCGAGTAAACGCGAGAATATAACATGACCGAACACGTACAAGATGAAAACAAACTGATTGCAGAGCGCCGCGCTAAACTAGAACATATCCGTACTAGCTGTCCTGCAAATGCTCATCCTAATACTTGGCAACGTAGCCATAAAGCCGCTGAACTGCAGGCGCAATATGGTGAACAAACTAAAGAAGCCCTAGAAGCGTTAGGTTTTCAAACCAGTATTGCCGGTCGTATTATGGCTAAACGTGGTCCATTCTTAGTGCTTCAAGACGTGTCTGGTCGTATTCAAGCGTATGCTGGCAAGCCAGTACAAGGCGACTTAAAAGAACGTTATCAAGGTTTAGACATCGGTGACATCATCGGTGTAAAAGGTCAGCTGCATTTATCGGGTAAAGGCGACTTGTACGTCAACATGGAAGAATACCAATTGCTGACTAAAGCATTGCGTCCATTACCAGAAAAATTCCACGGTTTAACCGACCAAGAAACTCGCTACCGTCAGCGTTACGTTGATTTGATCGTAAACGAAGACTCGCGCAATGCATTTGTTATGCGTTCTAAAGTGGTTTCAGCTATTCGTAACTTCATGATCAAAAAAGAGTTCATGGAAGTAGAAACCCCAATGATGCACGTTATTCCTGGTGGCGCATCTGCACGTCCGTTTGTTACCCATCACAACGCGTTAGACATGGCGATGTACTTACGTATCGCGCCTGAGCTATACCTTAAGCGTTTAGTGGTTGGCGGTTTTGAGCGTGTATTTGAAATTAACCGTAACTTCCGCAACGAAGGCCTATCACCACGCCATAACCCAGAATTCACCATGATGGAATTCTATATGGCGTACGCTGATTACAAAGATTTAATGGACCTTACTGAAGAAATGCTTAGTTCAATTGCCATTGAATTATTAGGCAGCGCGCAAATGCCATACGGTGAGCACACCGTTGACTTTGGCGGCCCTTATGCGCGTTTAAGCATGTTAGAAGCGATTCAAAAGTACAACCCAGATAACGCTACCATTCAAGCAATGACTTACGAGCAAGTGAAAGACGTTGAGTTTATGCGTGATTTAGCATCGAGCCTAGGTATTAAGCTTGAAAAATTCTGGACTTGTGGTCAGCTACTAGAAGAAATCTTTGGTGAAACCGCAGAACCTAAGTTAATGCAACCTACGTTCATTACCGGTTATCCAGCAGACATTTCGCCTCTTGCACGTCGTAACGACAACAACGATTTCATTACCGACCGTTTTGAGTTCTTTATCGGTGGCCGTGAAGTGGCGAACGGCTTTAGCGAGCTTAACGATGCAGAAGATCAAGACAACCGCTTTAAAGCGCAGGTTGATGCCAAAGATGCGGGCGATGATGAAGCGATGTTCTACGATGCAGACTACATTACTGCACTTGAGCACGGCCTACCGCCAACAGCAGGTCAAGGTATTGGTATCGACCGTTTAGTGATGTTATTCACTAACACTCATACTATTCGTGACGTGATTTTATTCCCAGCGATGCGTCCACAAGCTTAATCGTCCATGTTGGCTTGGGCCAATATTGAAGCATAATAAAAAACCAGCCTGCCGGCTGGTTTTTTGTTGCTGTTTTTTGTTTTAGTGAGCCGGTCTAACGCCTAAATTAAAAACGGGCGTTGACCATTTGGAAGGTTTTGTAACCGCCAGTGAGGTTACGCACCTTAAAGCCGTGTTGAGTCAGCATGCGATAAGCAACATGTCCACGTAAACCAACCTGGCAGAATACCAGTAACTCTTTGTCTTTTGGAAGCTCGTTAAGTCGGTCACGCAGTTGCGGCAGTGGCATATTAATCGCACCATCAATAGCCCCTGCAGTAGTTAATTCACCAGGATTGCGAATATCGACGATGATTTGATTTGCACTTAAGTTAACGAAATCTTGAGTGTGACAAATCTGTTCATCACCTAACAATACGTTTGCTGCCACCATACCCGCCTGGTTAACGACATCGCGCGCCGAGCCAAATGGCGGTGCATAGGTGAGCTCAAGGTCGGCTAAATCATATACTGTCATACCAGCACGTTGCGCCACGGCTAGCACGTCAATTCGCTTGTCTACTCCATCTAATCCTGCCGCTTGAGCGCCTAAAATTGTGCCATTATCTGGATTAAACAACAGTTTTAGCGTAATAGGATGCGCGCCTGGGTAATAACTGGCGTGGCTGGCGGTATGCACATAAATTTTTTCAAATGGAATGGCTTTTTTGAGTAAGGTCTTTTCATTGAGCCCGGTAGACGCTATAGCCATATCAAATAGCTTACAAATGGCAGTACCCTGAGTGGCGCGATACTTTATATTTGCACCTAACATGTTATCGGCTGCTAAACGCCCTTGTCGGTTAGCAGGCCCCGCAAGCGGGATTAACGTTGGGTTGCCCGTGACAAAATCTGCGGTTTCTATGGCATCGCCAACGGCATAAATATCAGCATCTGAGGTGCGCATTTCATCATCAACTTCAATACCACCGAGCTTACCTAACTCAAGGCCGCATTCAGATGCTAGGCTGGTTTCTGGTTTCACACCAATGGCCAAAATCACTAAGTCGGTCGCGAGTGTTGTGTTATCACTTAAGGCTAATTGCAAATGAAAATGCGGCGATGCAGGTTTATCGTAATCATCCGTGTTGTCAGATTCAGTCAATTGAATAGGGCATTCTGTTATGGCGGCAAGTCCGGTTTTTAAACGTAAATCAACATCGTTATCGACCAGCTTTTGGTGCAGCATATTGGCCATTTCAAGGTCAACTGGGCCCATAACCTGGTCGGCAAGCTCCAATAAACTGACTTCTAAACCGACATGGCGTAGTGCCTCGACCATTTCTAAACCAATAAAACCGCCACCCACAACCGTGGCATGTTTGGGCTTATGCAGCATTAAGGTGGATAGGATTTTATCCATATCGGGAATATTACGCAGGCTATGAACAAAGTGGCTATCAATGCCTGGCAATGGCGGTTTAATGGGTGAGGCGCCAGGGCTTAGCAGCAATTTATCATAGGATTCTAGGTAGGTTTCATTGGTTGCAAGATTGCGTATTGTCAGTTGTTTAGCCTGGCGATCAATAGTGATCACTTCGTTTAATACCCGCACATCAACATTAAAACGCGATTTAAAGCTTTCGGGTGTTTGCAGTAATAGCGCATCTCTTGATTCTATCTCGCCGCTAATATGGTAAGGCAGGCCGCAATTGGCAAACGACACAAACTCGCCTCTTTCTAACATAATGATTTCAGCAGTTTCAGATACTCGTCTTGCTCTTGCGGCTGCCGATGCGCCGCCGGCAACACCACCAATGATGACAATCTTAGTCATGCTTATCTCCAATAAAGTTAAGTCATTAAACCTATTTGTAGATGTGCAATAGGTTTACGGAATAGGTTTTAGGTAATCGATTCGTTTAAATGTGCTTTTTGACATTCAAAACACTGGCCATACATATTGAGACTGTGGTGATGAATGCTCATACCATGATGCTCAGCCGCTAAGCTTAAGCGCAGTTCAATTAACGGGTCGACAAAATCAATGACCTTGCCGCAAGTGAGGCAAATTAAATGATCATGGCGTGGTTTATTGTTGAGCTCGTAAATCGTTTTCTCAGATTCAAGCAAACGACGGGTCACAAGGCCTGCTTGCTCAAAATCAGACATCATCCGGTAAACACTGGTTAGCCCAATGCTCTCACCTTGTGCATTAATACCTTGATAGATGTTCTCTACGGTTAATACCATACCGCGTTAGTAAATGATCTCTCAGCGAGAATTTAAAAGGACTTAAACAAGGCGAATGACTGAATGAATAGTTGTTCTCTTTCGAAGTCATGCAACGCAGTGTAAGCCCTTTTAAAACTCGCCTGAAAGGAATGCCCCAGCGGCTTTTGCTCTGCGTTCTCGCTATTTGAAAGGGAACAACCATTACTACATAGCGACGCCTTAATCAAAAACCGCTGGATGCATTCTGAGCGGTCACTTATTAATGCGGAATGGTATGAATGCTGCTCACCAACCTGGTTGATAAATTCGAGCAGTTTACATCTTTGATGAGTAACTTTGAGGCCAGAGTCTTTTAATACTGCTTGCATTAGCCTTACCTATTCACGCCATTACGTGTTTACTGTACTGCTGATTTAGTTGATGCTTTTTGTCATCAATGCTTTGCCATTAATTAAGCTATCAACCACCTTGAGCCTTGCGGCTTTCACTAAATTGGCCAGTGTTTGACGAGATACGCCCATCGACTTAGCCGCCTCTTGTTGTTGCATACCGAGCAAGTCAACTAAGCGTAATGCTTCCATTTCGTCCTCAGCTAGAGGCACCTGTTCCAATTGCGTCATTGGAATACCATTAGGTTTAAAGCAAATGTTGGCGGGTTGTCCGCATATGTTTCGGGGTATTTTGGGTCTTGCCATTTGACACCTCATTTTTAGCATATGCCATTTATACTGAATGTAGTTCGTACATGCAAGCTCTATTGTTTATTGAGTTTGAGATACAAACAGATCTTTGATCTAGCCCATAAAGCTGACAACTCTACGATACTGATTTTATCACTGCGCTAAATCAAGCTGGCTTTGGGGGGCGTGAGTGACTGTTTAGTGATGCTATTGATACATATGGATGCTATCCGAGAGATTATTTTATAATCCGTGATACGCCAAACAGGCCCTAACAATACAAATCAAATAAAGCGGTAATGATATCTGATGGTGATAAACTTATAAGCTCCACGTCTCAAGTGCGCCATCTGAGCTTAAGGTCAATAGCTTACCATTAGGTTTCATTACCATTGAAAATACCGTGGTGCCAGCGTTATAGGCGGTGATATCCCAATGAGAAAGCTCTTTTCCAGATGAGGCATCCCAATAGATAACACTTTGTTTTGACGTTGCGGTAATTAAGTTTTTACCGTGATTGATGAATAACGCCTGCCGGAAATAGCGATAGCGTTCAAGGTAATCTAGATGACTTACTGACTGCGTTGTTTGGGTATCGATAATGACATTGTTATCGAGTGCATCGGCAATAAATAAGCGCCGATTAGCGTCATCAAAACTCACGCTGGTGATTTGTTGAGGACGTGAGAAACTGCTGATCAACTCACCGCTATAAGCAGCCCAAATATGTACATCACCATCAAGCCCCGTCGATAATACCTGCTGTTCAAAGCCCGATAGCTCAACATGATTAACTGCGGCGCTGTGTTGTTTAAACAATGACATTGTCATGCTACTTCGTTGTATCACTGTAATTGAACCATCATTCATCCCCACCAAAATAGTGCTGCCGGTTTGGCTCAGAAAAAGGCTCGAAATACTGGCGTCGGGATTAAATCCCTGGGCGGGCCAGCGTATATCTAATTTGCCTGTCTCAAGGTTAAAAACGGATATTTTTTGTTTGCCAGCAGTCGCAAGGAATTGTTTGTTACCTGATAATGCCAGCAGATAATTGGTTTCATCAAAGTCATCGTCAGACCATTGATGTAATAGTTGACTTGTCGCCACATCCCAAATTGATAATGTACGGCTTCTGCCTAATGTAATAGCCATACTGGCATCGTTAGACAGTACGCCATCAATTAGCGTTTCTTGAACAAGTGGTTGAATATTATCGGAGGTTTTCATCACCTCAGCTTGATTGCAGCCAGAGACAGTCATCATTATCGTGATTACGGTAATAAAGTGCACATTGAATAGTAATCTAGAACCGGCATTAGCTAACAATTTAATTCCCCTATAAAAATGATGCTTTCAACATAATAACATAGAGCGTTACCGCTGGTTTTAATGGGTTGTAGTTACTTGAATAGCGCGACTTTTTAATCAATTGCATGATTTTTTGATATAGAAAAGTCTGCGTTCAAATTATGCATCTATTAAGAAAAAGCGAATTCAGGCACAATAGCGGCAATTTTGGTAGTAGCACTAGGAACCCACATGACGCAAATAACCCTAACAACGCCAGACGATTGGCACCTTCATTTTCGTGATGGTGACATGTTGCGTGAAACCGTACCTGCAACAGCAAGATTGTTTAAACGTGCGATTGTGATGCCAAACTTAGTGCCACCTGTGACCAATGCCGACATGATTGTGGCCTATCGTGAACGTATTTTAGCTGCGCGCCCTCAAGGCAGTGACTTTGAACCATTAATGACCCTGTTTTTAACCAACAACACCAGCGCCCAAGACATTATCGACGCTAAAGCGGCGGGTGTGGTAGCGGCTAAGTTGTACCCTGCAGGCGCGACAACCAACTCCGATGCAGCAGTAAAAGCATTGGATGCATTATTTCCCATATTTGAAGTCATGGCTCAGCAGGGCATGTTGTTGTTAGTGCACGGTGAAGTGACTGAGTCGCATATTGATATTTTTGATCGCGAAAAGCTGTTTATTGATCGCTATTTATCGCGCATTGTTGAAGCTATTCCTCAACTTAAAGTGGTGTTTGAGCATATTACGACTAAAGAAGCTGCTGAATTTGTCGCTGGCGCATCAGCCAATGTGGCCGCCACTATTACTCCGCAACACTTACTGTTAAACCGCAATGATTTGTTAGTCGGCGGTGTGCGTCCACATAACTTTTGTTTGCCAGTATTAAAACGCAATATTCATCAACAGGCATTGCAAGCTGCGGTAGCAACGGGCTCAAGCAAGTTCTTTTTAGGTACCGATTCAGCTCCACATGAAAAACACCGTAAAGAGTCAGCATGTGGTTGTGCCGGCTGTTACAGCGCCTGGAGTGCGTTAGAGTTATATGCCCAAGTGTTTGATAACTTAGGCGCGCTAGATAAGCTTGAAGGTTTTGCGAGTTTCCATGGGGCTGACTTTTATGGCTTACCGCGCAATAG
The DNA here is from genome assembly GCF_014648295.1 of Shewanella saliphila. Taxonomy (GTDB): domain Bacteria; phylum Pseudomonadota; class Gammaproteobacteria; order Enterobacterales; family Shewanellaceae; genus Shewanella; species Shewanella saliphila. Next base: position 15,087 of record NZ_BMQV01000010.1, on the reverse strand, counting down.
CGGTACTGTGACGTTAGTGAAACAAGAATGGACAGTGCCAGAGCAAATTATTTTGCCAAATGGTAACCCTATTGTACCGTTTTTTGCTGGCGAAACCGTTAGCTGGAAAGTGCAAGGCGCTTAATGGCTGTCAGCTTTTGCTGGCATGATCGCAACGGCTAACTCTGTGGTTAGCCGTTGTGTTATGCCACATGGGTAGGCAGTATTATTTAGGTTGGTGTTGTGCGTCTAACAGCGCTTCAAATTCTGCTTTTGGCAGAGGTTTGCTAAACAAATAACCCTGGCCGTAATCGCATTTTAATGCATTGAGTAATTGATATTGCTCTTCTGTTTCAATCCCTTCAGCAACCACCTTTAAGTTTAAACCATGGCCCATTGCAATAGCCGCCCCCACCAATTCTAAATCGCCGGGGTCGACGGTAATGTCATTAATAAAGCTTTTATCCACTTTTAAGGTGTCAAAGGGATAGCTGCGCAGATAACTTAAGGATGAGTAACCAGTACCAAAGTCGTCCATGGAAATGTTGACACCAATATCATTAATGGCCGTTAAGTTACTATTGATAATTTGGTCGCCGCTGAGTAATACCCCCTCAGTGATCTCTAACTCGACACTACAAGGCTGAATATCGTATTGAGATAATAGCGTTGTAAGCATATCGACAAATTTGTTTTCTCTAAATTGTTTTGGTGACACGTTAATCGCGATTTTAAATTGGCGGTTATAGTAAATCTGCCAATGGTATGCGGCACTAAAAGCGCTTTCTAATACAAATTGTCCGATAGAAATGATTAATCCTGTTTGCTCTGCGATTGGAATAAACTCGTCAGGTGTGACATTACCGAGTTCAGGGTTATGCCAGCGTAATAAGGCTTCTGCACCAATAATGCTACGATTACGAATATCAACCAGCGGTTGAAAATACACCTCTAACTCATTATTTTTTAATGCATTACGTAACTGCTCTTCTAATTGAAGGCGGCGGTGCATGTCATTATTCATTTTATGAGTGAAAAAGGTATAAGTATTCCGGCCTTGTTCTTTAGAGTGGTACATCGCCGAGTCTGCCTGTCTAAGCAGCTCTTTTGCATCAAGGCTGTCGTTAGGGTAAAGCGCAATACCGATACTAATGGTGGATACCAACTCTCGTTTTTCCAGCTGGAAAGGTAAGTAGAATTGCTGTAACAATTTATTCGCCGCTATCTCAATATCTGCTTGTTGGTGAATGTCGCTCAGTAAAATAATAAATTCATCACCACCAAGACGCCCGACAACATCATCGGTGCGAATGGTGTTTTGTAAACGGGTAGCGGCTTGTATTAACAACTCATCACCCACCGAGTGGCCTAAGGTGTCGTTAACCTTTTTAAAGTCGTCTAAATCTAAAAATAATACGGCAACGTGACTGTTGTCGTGTTTTGCTTGTGTCAGCATTTGAGCGAGCCGCTCTAGTGACAGTAAACGGTTAGGTAAGCCGGTTAAGCTGTCGTAATGGGCTTGATGAAGAATTTTTTCTTCTTGTTGTTTGTATTGAGTAACATCCTGTTTTAACGCTAAATAATGTTTAGTGACTCCAGCGTTATCAAAAATAGGGACAATGTGGGCGTGCTCCCAAAAGATGTCGCCATTTTTCTTTCTATTTTGCAGTTCGCCTTGCCAAGTCTTTCCGGAAGTAATGTTTTCCCATAGTTCGCTATACAAAGATTTGGGCGTTAATCCCGATTTAAGCATACTCGTAGGCTGGCCTATAACTTCAGCTGCGCTGTAGCCAGAGATCTTTTCAAAGGCGCTGTTAACGTATTCAATTTTACTGTCTGTATCAGTCAAAATCATCGAGATAGGGCTTTGCTCAATAGCTTGTGACAAGGTTAGTGCTTGTTCTTCAGCTTTTTTCTGAGCACTTAAATCAATATCGATACAATACATTTCGGTTTCGTTGTCGGTATTGTTGATTAACGTATGTGAGGAATAAACAGGAACACTGGTGCCATCTGCGCGTTGAAGCATTAACTCTTCAGCCGGAATTGGAATACCCTCATTAATCCATGATGTCACGTTATCAATAACATCCTGCCTATACGGCGCAGGAATAATTAAATCCTCCAGTTTTTTCCCCAGAGCTTGCTCCTGAGTGTAACCATAAAGATTTTCGCTGGCTTTGTTCCAAAAAATTACCGAACGATTTTTGTCGTATCCTTGTACCGAAATCGCCGGAATACGCTCAAAAATATGTCTGAACTTAGACTCACTAAGCAGGAGTTTTTTCTCTGCTTCAATCCGCTCCGAAATATCCTTAACAAAGCAGAAAAACATACCATTATCGCCGTCCCAATAACTGACACTGACCTCAACATGAAACAGATGCCCTTGTTTATGTCGATGTAATGAGGTGTAGTTAAAGCGTTTTTCGCGCCTTGCTTGGTCAAGTTTTCGCGTTGAAAACTGGCGTTTATCATCGGTTTCAATTTGATTAACAGACAGGCTAGTTAATTCATCTGTGGTATAGCCTGTCATATTGGCAAAACTCTGGTTTACCTCTAATATCTTTCCTTCGAGTGAGGCAATTAAAAAACCGTCCTGTGCAGTGCTAATAATATTGTGGTAAGTGGACTCACTACGCTGCAGTTGCTTTTCGATATGAAGTTTTTCTGCGACATCGTTGCTCACTCCGACAATCCCTAAAATATCGCCATCAACATTGGTGAATGGCGTTTTTTGAGTGCGATAAATATGCTCTATTCCATTGGCTGAGGTCACCCTATCTTCATAAACTAGGGTTGCCTTATGCGCTAATACTTGAGTGTCTTCATTGGTGAATTTTCTGGATTTTAGGGTGCTAAAGAAGTCATGGTCTGTGTGCCCCTTGATTTCATCTAATGTTCGATTTAATGCGTTAGCAAACGCTTTATTGCAACCGAGATATTTACCGTCAGTGGATTTGTAAAAAATCAAATCGGGTATGCCGTCGATGATATTTTGTAAAAGATTTTTTTCCGTTTCGAGTAACTGCTTATGATGTAGCAACTCTTGAGCCAATTTTTGGCCATCAATCCGATGTTTCAGTAGGAGGCCGAGTAAGAATGACAATGCAGTGAATACGGTTAACAAGGTGGGGCTGATGGTTGAAATAATGGTATATCTGTCTGATACCGGCATGAGCAGCAGGCAGCTGATAACAATCACTTCTACGGCCACGCTTAACGTTAAAATGTTTTTCCAAGTCAGTTTTGTATTCGATTTTGTTAACCCGTAACGCCAACACAATCCGCTAATGGCGCTGATAACAATAATGAACGTCCCTACATAGACTCCGTCGCCACCCAGGTAGACCCTAAAACTCGCAGCAAATAGGGTTGCAATAAGCGTGGGGATTAATCCAAAAAATAACCCGCTAATGCTCAGTAATATCCAACGTGCATCAAAAAATACCCCAGGGCGCAGCTCCCAAGGGTTGCTCATGACGCTAATGGCAATAATGCCAATAAAAACCCCACTTAATAAAGACTTGTATTTAGACGGGGACATTTTTTGCAAGCCAATTGCATCGTATACCACGACTAGCGCGAGCAAGAGTATTGCGTTGTTCATCAAGCTAAAAAAACTATCCATTGGTTCCCCGCAGATAAAAGGGCCTGTCATCCATTACTATAAGTTGTGCGCATTGACTCGGCTTAAAAATGCTATTGATCAAGTTATAAATGACGCACTGAATTCCTTTTAATGAGTTTAGTCGTATATTTATTTTTTACCTAAATCATCGCCATAGCGGCAAACTAAGATCAAAGTTGAGAAATGAGGTTCACGCTATCATGCAGCTTAATAGATTGCTAAATAATCTTGAGTAAATGTGAGTGGGCGCATGCTTATTTATAGAGATAAAAAAATTATTATAATACAGCGTAGTAGGTTGTTTTTGGGGCGCTGTTAGGGGGCTTGAAATCGATATTCAAACATTGTTGAAAGATTAATTGCACTCGCGGGGTCTTTTAAATCAATACAACTTGCTTGGTAGCCAGGCAATATTTTAAAAGGACAACCCCATGAAATTATTAACTAGCAATGCAATCACACCTAAATCTGTTTTTCGCACAGCGATTATCAGCTTCAGTTTATTATTTGGAGCTCAAGTGCAGGCTTCCAGTTTAACCGTGCCTGATTCGCTCGTTGTCGAAACAGTCAATGGCGAGAGTGTTAGCCTTGATAGCACTGTCGGCCTTAAACGTGGCCAACAGCTGGTAGAAATCAATTACCGGGATTTGTTTCAAGACAATGCCGATGACTCAGGTTATTGGGTGCGCTCAAAGCCACTTTACCTCACGTTAAATGTGGCTAACAACCAACGTTATGAAATTATCACCCCAACAATTTATAGCGCTGAAGAGGCGCGTGAGTTTTTAGACAACCCACAAGTTAAGTTAACCATTAATGGTGAACATCATGATGATGTTGAGTTACTCACGCAAGCGAAATTACTCACACAATTGCTGCTTAAGTAGTGTGCAAGGTTAACCCGCAGCGAACGCAAAGAGCTGGCCACGATTTTTAATCTTGGTTTTTTTATAAATATTTTGCACGTGCATTTTGACTGTATTAACGGAAATGTTGAGCTCTTTAGCAACTTCTTCGTTTGTGAGCCCGTGCAGTATTAGGGATAAAATCTGTTGTTCTTTTTTTGCGCAACACCTATTCTTTACCATTCAGCTGTTATGTTGCAGGTATGTTAACGCTTAGGTTTGCGCGAATGGTTTGATTTACCTTTATTCGCGGTGGGCTTTTTAGGCTTGCTGCCTCTGCCTTGCATAAAGTGCTCTGGGCCTTCAATGGTGTCACGCAGGCTTTTTAATGGCTTTTTCTTGGGCTTTTTAGGCGCTTTTTTCACTTCAGACGACGAGTGTTCAATCAACTTCATTAAAGTGCTGAGCTCTTGCTCGTCTAGGTCGCGCCATTCACCAATGGGTAACCCTTTAAGCGACACATTCATTATTGATTGGCGCTCAAGCTTGGTGACTTCAAAGTTGAAGTATTCGCACATGCGGCGAATTTGACGGTTAAGGCCTTGGACTAACACAATTTTAAATGCATAAGGTGACACTTGTTCAACCTTACACTTTTTGGTTACTACGCCCAATATGGGCACGCCAGCGGCCATGCCCTTAATAAAATCATCGGTGATGGGTTTGTTGACGGTGACGACGTATTCTTTGTCGTGGTTATTACCCGCACGTAAAATTTTATTCACTAAATCGCCATTGTTGGTTAAAAATATCAACCCTTGCGAGTCTTTATCTAGACGACCAATCGGAAAAATGCGTTCGCTGTGGTTAACAAAATCGACAATATTGTCGCGCTCAGTACCTTCGGTGGTACTCACAATACCAACAGGCTTGTTTAGCGCAATAAACACTAAATCGGCTTCATCACGCGGTTCAATATCTTGGCCGTTGACTTTCACTTTGTCACCAAACTCAACCGTGTCGCCAATTTTGGCGCGTTTGCCGTTAATAAATACATTGCCCTGTTCAATGAAGCGATCGGCTTCTCGGCGTGAGCAGATCCCACTCTCGCTGATGTATTTATTTAAACGGGTTGCAGATTCACTCATAGCGGTTCCTTTATCAACATAAACGCGCTGCACTGGCAGGCTGGATCGGCGCAGATAATATCATAAACTGTTTTATACCCAAACAACCTGAAGATGCTCTATTTCAGCAAGACTTTACAGGTGTTTAGGCAAGGCATTGATTGGGGATATTGTTCTTTATGCCGTCTGCTGAAAATCATTGCATTAATGGCTACAAATCTAAGCCCATTTGCGCTGTCGCATCTTGATGTTGTGCCAGTAAGTTAATGTCGCTTAGTGGCGTAGGGGTATGCATGAGCTGTTGCTGCAATAAGCGATATAAATCGACAGCTAACTGCGGTGCATCGTGATTGTCTGGGGTATGAATAAACACATACGGTTGTTTGCCCTCGGCCACCCATAATGGCAATTGCTTAAGCCAGTTTTGAAAAAAGCTCACATTCGCCTCCGCCTGTGGATGACCAATAAATCGTACCACCGGACGTTGCGCCGTTGCGATGGCATGCACTGGCACTTTGGGCTTTTTTTGGTGGGCGTCAATAACGGCTTCGGATGTTGGCGGGGCAGCAAATACTGGGCGAGTGTCCATAATAATACGATTACACTGGTAATTGATAAGCAAGCGGTTAAGGTCTCGCTCGGCATCACCTTTGGCAAAAAAGGCTGGATGACGAACCTCGACACCATAGGTTAACCCTTGAGGTACTTGAGTTAAAAACTGGGCCAACACGGGTAAATGTTGCGGACCAAAACTGGCGGGTAATTGAATTTTCCACATGCCTGTTACGTCGATTAATGGTGTCATTGCCGAAAAAAATTGCTGCACTGCAATATTGGCGTCTTGCAGCATTAGTTCGTGAGTAATGTGTTTGGGCAGTTTAAAGGTAAAACGAAAGTTGTCATTAACGGCATTACGCCAGATTTGGGCTTGCTGTAACGATGGCGTAGCATAAAAGGTGGTGTTGCCTTCAACGGTATTAAATATTTCAGCGTAACGGGCAAGTCGCTGGCTGGGGTCGTTATGACCATAAACAGTATGTTGCCAATGGTTTTGCGACCACATTGCGAGCCCCAATCTTATGGCGGGAAAATCGACTTGCGATGATGCTTGTGTATTCAAAACTGTCCTCAAGCTGAAATGTCGTTTTTATATGAAAATATCGTAGTAATAACCAAAACCACTTAAACGAGCTAAAAAGCAATATTTATCCCGAGCTCAGGTTATTTAGTTATTTTGTCTATATCTAATCGCTTTATCCATCTGATAAAATCAGTGAGATTGACTATCATATCAGTCAAAAAACACATTGTGCATTATCTTGGTTTTATGGGTTAGTTGGAGTGTTTGTGTCGAGTCAGCCTACTGAGCGTCAGTTTGATAATTATCGTCCAAAAGAGTCTACGGCTAAGCCGGTTAAAGCTCGTAAAAGTAAAGCCGGTATTTTATGGGTAATCCTAATATTGGCGACTGCTTATTTGCTTGAGTTCGAAGTTAGGACATCTTATTACCAATCTCACTTTCTGCACCAGTATGCCAGCAAGCTCACCTATAAAAAACGTGATTATCGTAGTGATGCGGTGATTTATCCTGAATATGGCCCCTTCGATGATAGGCATGGCTATAGCCAATTACCGAAAAAAATTGAACGCCTAATCGAGCGTAATTACCAGATTACTCAACAAGTGGTATTTTCGCCAATGTTGATGGATTACACCGAAAAGGGCTTTTTTCCACCGTATCACGAAAAAGCCCAATCAGGTCTGTTGATTAGAGATTGCCGCGCCATGACAGTGTTCGACTTCTCGTACCCTAAACGTGTCTATCAAGACCAGGACACCATACCGCAACAAGTCATGAGTACCTTGCTGTTTATCGAAAACCGCGAAATGCTTAGCCCTGAAACCAACTATAACCCAGTGGTCGATTGGCCTCGTTTTGTATTGGCTGCAGCGAGCCAAGTTGCCGAACTGGTGGGTGTAGATATGTCAAAGGCTGGTGGCAGCACATTAGCCACCCAAATTGAAAAGTTTAGACATTCAAATCATGGCTTAACCCTAAGCATTAAAGATAAATTGCTGCAAATTGGTTCGGCCATTGTGCGGGTATATCAGCAAGGCGAAAATACCATTAATGCGCGTCAGCGTATTGTGCAAGATTACCTTAACACGGTGCCGTTATCATCGGCCCCAGGTTTTGGTGAAGTGCACGGTATAGGTGATGGTTTATGGGCGTGGTTTAAAACCGACTTTGCCCAAGCAAACCAGTTATTACTTAGCCGACACACGCCACAAAATGGTGCGCAGCGCGGTAAAGTGTTTAGAGAAATCGTCGCGCTTATGATTGCTCAGCGTCGTCCGTCATATTACTTACTACAAGGCCACGATGATTTAGAGTCATTGGTCGACAGTTACTTACGCTTATTAGGCCGTGACAGCTTAATTGAAACCAAGTTAATGGTGGCTGCGCTAGAGAGCTCGTTAACCTTTAATACCACTAAGTTAGCAGCAACTAACCAAATCCATAATAAAGGTATTAATGCGGTGCGCATTCGCACTGCAGGCATGTTAGACCTTAATTTATATGATTTAGACCGTTACGATTTAGCCATTAACAGTACATTTCATGGTGATTTACAGCACAAAGTGAGTGATTACTTACGTAGCTTAGCGCACGTCAATTCAGCAGAGCGCATTGGCTTATTAGGCCAGCGTTTATTGTCGGCGCAACAACTCGACAAAGTGCTGTATAGCTTTACCTTGTACGAAAGCACCGACAGCGCCAACAGAGTGCGTATTCAAACCGACAGTATCGACCAACCTTTTGATATTAACGAAGGCAGTAAACTCGAGCTTGGCTCTACCGCTAAACTGCGAGTATTGGCAACGTATTTAGACATTATTGCCGAACTGCAGCAGCGCTTCTCGGCCATGACGGTAGCCGATTTACGCCAGGTTGATGTGGAGCGAAAAGATCATATTACCCGTTGGGTAGTCGACTATTTGATAACCACGCGTGACCGTAACTTAACCCGTATGCTCGATGCAGCCTTGCAGCGTGAATATTCAGCCTCGCCAGATGAACGCTTTTTCACGGGGGGCGGCTTGCATGTGTTTAATAACTTTAACAAGAAAGAAAACAGTCGTGTTCCCACTTTATATCAAGCCCTGCAAGAGTCGATAAACTTACCGTTCGTGCGCTTAATGCAAGACATTGTCAGTTACAGCAGTAGTTACAATAGTGAAGGCAGTGTGTCGCAATTATTGCGTAATGACAAAGATCCGCGCCGCGAAGAATACCTAAAAGCCTTTGCTAAACGTGAAGGAAGCTCATTTGTAAAACGCTTTTATCGTAAGTACCGACAACTCGCACCCGAGCAACGCTTAGAAGTGCTATTTGACGGTATCGCACAGCAAGAACAAAAATTATCGGCAGTGTATCGCTATTTAAAACCTTACGATGGCGCCCGTGAACTTAAAGCGTTTTTAAATGCGCGTTTGCCAGCCAAACACTTTAGCGATAAAGAGATTAACGCACTGTATAACAAGTACGGCGAAGACAAGTTTAACCTGGCCGACCAGGGCTATATTGCTCGAGTGCATCCACTTGAACTATGGGTGCTACGCTACTTAAATGAGTATCCTGAAACGGGCTTAACCCAGGTATTAGACGATGCACAACCCCAGTTACAAGAGGTGTATCGTTGGTTATTTAGAACCCGCTATCAAAATGCCCGCGATGTGCGTATTCAGGTGATGTTAGAGGTTGAAGCGTTTTTAAGTATTCACCAACGTTGGGTACGTATGGGTTACCCGTTTGAATATATGGTGCCGTCGCTAGGCTCTGCGTTAGGCAGTTCCGGCGACAGACCCGCAGCATTAGCTGAGCTCATGGGCATTATTCAAAATGACGGTTATCGCTTTCCAACCGTACGTATAGATGAACTGCAATTTGCTAAAGACACCCCATATGAAGTGACATTAGCCAATAACAAGCAAATGGTCACTCGGGTAATGCATCAAGAAGTGGCCAGAGCCCTTAAGCGTGCTTTAGCTAATGTGGTGCAAAATGGCACTGCCAGACGCCTTAATGGTAGCTTGACGGATAATCAAGGCCAGGCAATTGTGATGGGCGGTAAAACCGGTACTGGCGACAACCGTATCGCAACCGAAATTCGTGACGGTCGTAAGTTTGCATCAACTGCCATTAATCGCACTGCGACCTTTGTGTTTTACTTGGGCGATCGCCACTTTGGTACCTTAACGGCATTTGTGCCGGGTGAAAAAGCCGATGACTTTAGCTTTACTTCAGCACTGCCATTGCAAGTGCTTAAAGGTATGATGCCAATCTTGTCGCCAATGATTAATCAAACCGAGCAATGCCAGGCAGGGTTGTGATTTAATTAAAACGATTGTGTAAACAGCCCATCAACCTTTGGGCTGTTTACATTGAAAACGATTGATACAAGACTATTGATACAAGCTAAGCATTACCACCGCATGACATAAAGCAACCACACTGGTGAGTATGGTGCGCAGAGTCATATAGCTGGCAGAATTTGATAATTGCTTGGCCTTAAACTCAACAAACAGTAGGTATAAATAACCACTGAACAGTAAGATTAATGCCGACAATTCAAATGGCGTTAATAGTGCAATCCAGCAACCTAGCGCAATAACGTTACTGACAATTAATAACTTAGCGATATTATCATCGGGGCTAAGTACAACGGCTTTGCCCCATAATGTGCCCGCCATAAAACTTAAAATAATTGCGCTGTAACTAATAAAGCCAAGTAAGGTATGCTCAGGTGATAACACACTATGATTAAACGCCAACAAACTCAGTGTGATAAACGGAATTAAACCTGCAAATCCGAGCCATTGCCAAGTACTAATGTGTTTCATGCTATCTCCTTTGCTATAACGCCCTTAACGCCAATATAAATGATCTTGGTTGTACAACCTATAGGTGAACGAAGCGCAATGAATATTTATCTTAAAGACGTTAGCGAACAAGATTTAAGTTTACTATTTGAGTTTCAAAATGACCCCATCGCCAACAATATGGCCGATGTTCCGGCACGTGAACGTGCGGCGTTTTATCGGCATTGGCAGCAAAATATTTTTGCCAACGACCAAGCTATCGCAATCGGTATTTGGCATGACAACATATTAGTTGGCCATTTGGTGTCGTGGATTAATGATGAGTTAGCCACCGAAAATGAACCAGAAGTGCGTTTAATTGGCTATTGGATTGGGCGTAAATATTGGGGGAAGGGGATTGCGACGCAAGCGCTTAATGTGTTCTTACAACAATATATCTCTAGCCCGGTTTACGCCTATATTGATGTACAAAACCAGGGTTCGTTAAAGGTTGCTCAGGTCAATGGGTTTGTGGATGTTACCGCGCAATATTCATCGTTATTTACTAAAGATAATTTATTAATATTTAAGCGCGATAACGTTACAAATTAATGGCCTGCACCGCCGCATCCACCACAACAGCTGCCGCCATTGCCTTTATTTTTTTGTGATGTTTCTGTTTTGGGTACTGTGTTTTCCGGTTCAGATTTTGGCGCAACATGACTAACCGGCTCAGTTTGTTTGGCTGGTTTAAAAATACCGCTAATTGAAAAACTCATGGTGATGCCTCGTAATAAAGTGGTTAGTGATTTATAGCAAACAGATCAAACATATAAATATTTTGCATGTTTAAATTGTATAATTCCCACTTTTATAGTCAAGTACTATTTGTGACACTTTGTTAGGTATGCCTTAAACGTCACATTGAGTCATAATACAATGTCATTACGAGTTTTTGTTTTGATGCGAATGGGCATGATAAACTGCGCATCCACCTTTTTGGAGCTGTTATGTCTTTTGCTGAATTATCGCTACACCCTTCGTTAATGACCCGTTTAGCTGAGCTTGATTATCAGCAAGCGACCCTAATCCAATTGCAGGCTATTCCGGTGATTTTAAGCGGTAAAGATGTCATGGCTGGGGCGCAAACTGGCACAGGTAAAACGGCGGCATTTGCATTGCCTATATTACAGTCAATTTTGAGTCAGCAAGCGCTCAGTCCTAAAGAAGCCATTAAGGTTATTCGTGCCCTAGTGTTAGTGCCTACCCGCGAGCTAGCACAACAGGTTCATCACAGTATTGAGCAATATGCTCATGGTAGCGACATTAGCAGTGTGATGGTATATGGCGGCGTGAGTATTGGCGCACAAATTCGCCAACTTGCTGGTGGTGTAGATATTTTGGTGGCAACCCCAGGGAGATTACTTGATTTACTCCGTAAGCGTGCATTGACCTTATCGCAGTTAACACACCTTGTGTTTGATGAAGCCGATCGTATGCTCGACATGGGTTTCAAAGACGAGATAATTGATGTACTAAAGCAAGTGCCTAAAACCCGGCAAACACTGTTGTTTTCAGCCACGTTAGATGACCGCATGTTTAGCTTTAGTAAACGCTTATTACAGTCACCTAAAGTGATTGAAGTGGCCAAGCGTAACACCACTGCCGCGAGTATTGTTGAACGCGTTTATAACCTCGACAGCAACCGAAAGTGTGCGGCATTGTGTCATTTAATTAAACTTGAAAAATGGCAACAAACCTTGATTTTTAGCCGCACCAAACAAGGTGCCGATGCCTTAGTGAAACAAATGAAGCACGCGGGTGTGAGCGCTGAAGCCTTTCATGCTGATTTATCACAAGCCCTGCGTGAACAAGTGCTAAGCCAATTTAAAACCGGCAAGCTTACCGCGTTGGTGGCCACCGATGTTGCAGCCAGAGGCTTAGACATTAACGAGCTTAATTATGTCGTTAATATGGAATTACCGTTTCAGGTTGAAGACTATGTTCATCGAATTGGCCGTACAGGTCGTGCGGGTAATCAAGGCCAAGCAATCACGTTACTCAGTGTTGATGACGAGCCGTTACTGATAAAATTAGAAACCTTTTTAGACCGCCGCCTCCCGCAACAATGGTTAACAGGGTTTGAGCCAGATTTAACTCAACTGGCTGTTACTACTAGAAAAACCACCAAAGGTGCTCTTAAGCAACAAGCGCGTAAAAAAGCCTTAGGTCAACGTCCTTCTCGTCATAAAAGATAATAGTCATTGCACAATTGTCTGATGCTAGTTGCGCATCAGCCGTCTTTTAAATGCCATATTATTGTCATGATTTTTGAACCTTGTTGTCACATTAGATGCTTATCTTAGCTGTCGAATAATCATACCTACAGTTAATGTTGAGCATACACAAGGAATACATATGAGCAAGGCGACGTTTAACCCAACTCGTTTTAATAAAAGCAAAAATACTCCATTTAATGAGGTTATGGACGCGCACTTATCACGTCGTAATTTTGTTAAGCGTGGTTTGGGCCTCAGTGCTATGACTGCCTTTGGTGGTTTCGGATTAAGTGCCTGTGGTTCTGATAATGATGATAACAGTACTCCAGAAACGCCAACCACACCGGAAGCGCCAACACAAAGTTCAGCCGTGTTAGGTTTTGAGTCTATCCCTGGCTCGCTAACCGACTCTGTCGCAATTCCTGCTGGCTATTCAGCCTATGTATTAGCGCCTTGGGGCACGCCGCTTAACTCAAAAGCCGCAGCATGGAAAGATGACGGAAGCAACACCGCTGAAGACCAGGCAAACTCTGTGGGTATGCATCATGATGGCATGCATTTCTTTCCGCTCAATGATGCTGGTGATGACGGTTTATTGTGCATTAACCACGAGTACATTGACCAAAGTGCGTTACACCCAACAGGCCCCACTTACGACACAGATGGCAAACGCAGTGTAATCGACGAAATACGTAAAGAAATCAACGCACACGGTGTCTCGGTTGTGCGAATTAAATTAGAATCAGGCATGTGGGAAGTGGTCGAAAATGACAGTTATAACCGTCGTTTTACTGGCGCTACAGTGATGGATATGGGCGGCCCACTAGCCTATAGCTCATACCTTGAAACACGCTACTCGCCAGACGGCAGCCAGGCGCGCGGTACGTTAAACAACTGTGGGAATGGCTACACGCCTTGGGGTACGTATTTAACCTGCGAAGAAAACTGGCCTGGCTACTTTGTTAATAAAGGCACACTAACAGACGAGCAAACCCGTATTGGTATTTCAACCTCTGATACACGTTACGGCTGGGATCATTTAGCGGGTGATGACGATGAGCGTTTAGATGAATTTGCTCGTTTTGATGTCACGCCAAGCGGATCAAGTGCAGCGAACGATTATCGTAACGAAGCCAATGGACATGGTTATATTGTTGAGATTGATCCATACAGCCCTAACTCTCGTGCCGTTAAGCGCACAGCATTAGGCCGTTTTCGTCATGAAGGTTGCGTGTTCGGTAAGCTTGAAGAAGGCAAACCCATTACTTTCTATTCTGGTCACGATTCTCGCTTTGAATACCTGTATAAATTTGTGTCTGACGCAGTGTGGGACGCAGCTGATGCTAACAGCACTAATCGCTTAACTGTAGGCGATAAATATATGAATGCAGGAACCTTATATGTCGCTAAGTTTAGTGAAGATGGCGTGGGTGAATGGCTACCGTTAACCCTAGACGGTGTGACTACTGATGGCAGCACACTTGCGAGCAGCTTTGACTCACAAGCCGCGATTATCTTAAATACCGCAGGTGCTGCGGATCTTGTCGGCGCGACCCCAATGGACCGTCCAGAATGGGCAGCGGTTGATCCATTTACTGGCACGGTTTACCTGACACTGACCAATAACAGTCAACGTACCGACAGCACTAACCCTGCTAACCCTCGTTTAAATAACAACTTTGGGCATATTATCCGTTGGGATGAAGGCGACGCCGCCACTGAGTTTAGCTGGGATATCTTTGTCTTTGGTTCACCTGATGATGGCGATGCTGACACTAACTTATCTGGCTTAACTGATTTAAATCAGTTTGCTAGCCCTGATGGTTTAGCATTCGATGCTCGTGGGATTTTATGGGTGCAAACCGATAATGGTGCCTCTGAAGTGACTGAAGAAACTAACGACCAAATGTTAGCGATTGTGCCATCAACCATGGTTGATGCCGACGGTAACCAACAAGTGGTCAGTGCCGACAACCAAACCCAACTGAAGCGTTTCTTTGTTGGGCCAAATGGTTGTGAAGTCACAGGTTTTGCGATTACCCCTGATTACACCACAATCTTCGCGAATATCCAGCATCCAAGTAACTGGCCATATTCTGATAAAGCAGACGAAGCCACACCTGCAGGTGTGACTGTGCGTCCACGCGCAGCGACAGTGATGATCCGTAAAGATGATGGCGGTGCAGTTGGCGTATAATATGCTGTAGGTGACTTAGAGATAACTGCGAGATAACTCATTAACCTCAGATCTGGTTAAGCAAACACGATATTAGTGCTATCTAACAGCTCAAGTTCTTGAGCTGTTAGATTTAATGATGGCTTCTCGTCTTTTAAACAATATGCAATCAATCCACCAAGTAGAT
>NZ_BMQV01000009.1 GCF_014648295.1 Shewanella saliphila | reverse complement strand
AATGGCTATGGTTTTATAACAATGAAAGACCCAATACAGCAATTGGTGGTGTCCCACCAAAGCAAAAACTGGCACTAGTGGCCTAAATATCTACTTTTGATCTCAGTTAAAAATGGGGAGATTACCGTATTAGCCAGACTTTCAACAGCCATTTCAATATCGGGAAAACTCTCGAACTCGACTTGAATTCCTATACCCATTTGTAGAGGAATTTCTGTAACAGCGTCTTTCAATGTAATTAATTGAGTTGAAATAGTGGCAAGATCACCCCTTAATTTACCACTATGAATTAGACGGTTTTGTGCAGGGATTATTTGAGCGTCACCGCCTCCACCACCATTCGGCGATGTGAAGTTTTGGGAAATAGCATTTGAATCAAGAAAAAAGTGCGGTTTGTTGAAATCATTGTTCGCCATTAAGCATCCTTATTAAATGGTGAAATGTTGGCTAATACTTTTCCTGTCTTCAATTGCTTGTTGAAGCATAGAGATCGTTATTGACTGATGATCATGAATCAACATTTCTTTAGTTGCATCATTAGCAACTAAAGTGACCTCAGCATTACTAAGTCCGTCAGATAGTAGAGCCAATTTTTTCCAAGGGAAATTTTTAGATACATAAGAACACAAACGAGATTTGAATAGAGCAATAATTTCACTCTCTGATGGCAGTTCGTAACGTATCACATCATCAAATCGTCTAAAAAGGGCATGGTCAAGAGCTTCAATATGATTAGTGGCACAAACAATGACGCTATTTGAATCGTCTTGTTCAATCATTTGCAAGAAGCTGTTTAGAATGCGTCTTGCTTCACCTACATCATTACTTGATCCACGATGAGAACCAAGTGCATCAAATTCATCAAAGAAGTACACACCTCTCACATCTCTAATAGCATCAAATATTTGGCGTAACTTAACGGCGGATTCACCCAAATACTTCGTGATAACAGCATCAAGACGGACTTCAAAGAGAGGAAAATTTAATTCTCCAGCGAGTATGGATGCTGTAAATGTTTTACCTGTTCCAGGTTTCCCTGCGAGAAGTAATTTTTTCCTTGGTGATAAACCATGATTCTTTAATGTAGATAAATGTCTCTGTTCTTTTACTAAACGCTCTAATCTGTCCTTCACATTTGAGGAAACAATAAGGTCATTAAAACGTAATTTAGGATAGCTTGTTGTCAATAAACCTGTAGAGTCTTTAATGCTGCGTGCAATAGATACTGGTAAATTATCAGCACTAGTTTTTTTAGCTTTATCGACAAGTAGCTTGAGTTCTTGGGCAAGTTTACCATGCCCATTTCTTGCTTCATGAGCAGCAACTTGAAGCGCGATAGATAAAAATCTATCGTTATCTTTGTCGATGTGCGACTGCATGAGTGCTTTAATTTGGGTTGAACTAGCCATGAAAGAGTGCTCAATAGTGAATTTATTTAACAGTTACAAGTATACCCTAAAGAGATTTTATCTACTATTTGCTTGGTGCGAATGGATGATAATAACTTTAACATTCTCCACGGTAGTTAAAGTTCCAACCTTGTACAATGCTTTCTATCACCTGGGTTTTGGCTTAGATAGCACTTTAATCATAACGTCTTTTTCTTCTTCACTCATCTTTTCAAGTAAACACAGCAACTCCGCCGTACTTTCTGACTCGCAAAAAAAGTAAGCCACTGGTACACCTAGCTCATCAGCCATGGCTTTTAAGGTCTTGTAGTCGGGTGTATGCTTGCCCTTTTCATATTGATTCATACGCGCACTCGCGGTGCCAATTTCCATGCCTAACTGGATGCCCAACTGCTTTTGGCTAATGCCTTTAGCGGTTCGAGCCTGTTTAAGCCTGAAAGGAAGTGGATTGGTGTTTTTATCTGCCACAAGTTCAACATAGTCAGTCCTTAGATAACTCAGATTGTCTTAGTTTTTTTAGTTCAGGTATACTAAGGAATACTTAGCTTTTTAATGTTTGTTGTCAAGATTTAATCTGAGCTAAGTCATATCAAGCTATCTATCAATGAAGATACCGTTGATTTATAAGTAACAAATGTCATGGAGTGGCTCGTTAAACATTGAAATTAAACACTATTGGTAAAAATCGTGACCATAAAATTAATCCGTATAAATGAAACTTTGCTTAGTATTCTCATTGCCGAAGAGCTTCAACAGTTCACTGTTACTCAGATAAAAAATTTGATAATGAAGACAAATCCCTCTGTTTCGCCAAAAGAAATAGATCAGTTGGTTCGTCGTGCTTGCGCAAAACTGGTAAGTGTTGGATTTTTAGAGAAAAAATATCAGGGGAAAAAGCATGTTTATTATAAAACAGCACTGTTTGATAAGTCACAGCTAGTGCCCAGTAAAGCGCGCATGAAAGCGACAATAACGATATCTGCCAGCTCTCAAGAATTAATGCGACTCAAAGCGACACTCAATCAATACCAAGTAGATTTACTTGGATACATTGGGGAGGCGGAAGAGTTTAAACGCCTAATTGAGGAAATCCCAAATTCAAAACCCAGGCTTTATCCCAGATACATGAATGCTCGTAATCAAAGTTCAACCCTGATGGGGAAGATTAAGGCTGTAGAGTCTTGTCTTAACGACCTTAAAGGCTTATCACAGTGAAGTTAAGACAATGGCAAAGCCAATGCGTTGATGCTGCGTTAGCACGATATCAAACTCAAAGTCATTTTATGTGTTTAGCCACACCAGGTGCGGGTAAAACCATTATGGCGGCAGAACTAGCCGCAAGACTTATTGCTATGGGTAAAATTGACTTTGTGCTGTGTTTTTCTCCATCGTCAGAAGTCAACGATAGCATTAGAAGTACCTTTTCTAAACGCTTAAATAAGCGCTTTGATGGACTTATGGGAGCAATTGGTAGTGTCTATACCTATCAGTTTTTGCCCTCATTAACAGAAGCATTCTGGCAGCTTTTACGTACTCATAAAGTGTTTGTGATTATGGATGAAGTACATCACTTAAAGGGCAGTCTACTAACTAACGCCAATGCTTGGGGTGAGGAGGTGCTGTTAAACATTCAATATAATGCAGCTTATACTTTGGCACTTTCTGGTACACCTTGGCGCTCAGATAAGGCCCCTATAGTACTTTCGCGATTCACTGAACCAGATAATACAATCCACTGTGATTTTAGCTATGGATTAAAGCAGGCAATTGAGGATAACGTATGTCGTCAGCCGAATATTGTTTTAATTGATAACAACAAAATCAAACTAGAAACGGATCAAGAGACTGAGACATTTGCATCTATAGCTGAGCTTTTGTTAGATCTAAGATACAGCTATCAGGCGTTAATTAATCATCATCAAATAATGCATTATATGTTGAATCAGAGCGTTAAGAAATTGGCCGAAATACGCCAGAGCAACCAGAATGCCGGCGGTTTAGTTGTAGCAGCTTCAATTAAGCATGCTAAACAATTACTCCAAATACTTGTCTCTGATCTTAAGCAAAGTGCTTGTATCGTGACGTCTAACTTAAAGCATCCTTCCCGTATTATTGATGATTTTCGACAAAGTAACACTCAGTGGATTGTTAGTGTGGGGATGATTTCTGAAGGTACTGATATCCCTAGGCTGCAAGTATGTTGTCATTTGAGCCGAATAAAAACTGAAATGCATTACCGACAAGTGCTAGGTCGCATATTAAGAGTTAATTCAGATGAGGCTCAACAAGCTTGGTTATTCACTTTAGCAGAAACAAGCCTGACAGAATTTGCTTATCGAATTGATCAAGATTTACCAGAGCAATCAGTGTTTATAGATCACACTGGCTCACAGGATTTAGATCTAGAGTTGCCGCAATCAAAATCGAGTAAAACAATTCAGGCAGATGACGGTAATGAGTTACATGTGGATCTGTCAGGTTTTTCGTTACCTCATACTAAAGGCCATGCTAGCGCTTCATATAAGTCAGCTATAGACGAAGAGAACACTTACAATTTGGCTTTGTTAGGTTCATATAAAGAGCAAATCGTCAGGATGTTTGACAATTATTTACTCAGTAGCTGAGCCAAGGTTTGTGGTTTAGAAAATACTCTAGCAATCAGCATGTCTTCTGCTGACATTGCATTTGAGTTATAGCGAGAATGCTCAAAAACTTCAGAAATCAGAATATTCTCTGTTGGTTGAGTAAATGGATTATTTAAAACTGGCCCCGATGTTCTATTGAAAAGTGTTGTATAAGCATCAGCAAAATGTTGATTTTCTAGCGTGTTAGCACGGGTGAGCAACGCATTCTTCAATGCTTCTAAAAGGAGGTGTTTTAGAATCCTATTTTCACCTCTACAAGCTGCAAATAAGGGAATTGCCACATGCTTGTCTTCCAGCTTGGGAGGCTCTTCAAAGGGCATGTACTTAGCTAAGCCCATCAGATATTGGCGGTAATACTTGCTGTCTTTTTGAAGACTAAAATATTCAAGCTTTCTTCGGCGTATTAACCGAGATGACCATTGCGGCTCTTCTGCAATTTGCACAGCCCATGGCATACCCACTAACACAATAGGCACCTTGGCTTCTTCGCTAATATACTTCAATGCATTGGCAATTAATTGCCGTTCTTGAACAGTTTTAAACTCTATTAATTCTTGAAACTCATTGATGATAAGCAGCTCAACCTCTGCCCTAACCAAACTACCGACAAGTTTTTTGGTCAAGTCAGTCTCATAACCACGCTTTTTTCTTTGGTGACTACCAAACAACTCAAGATCCATTAATATTTGAGTTAAGGTTGCATCTAACCCTTTTCCACTGGATATACGGCTCACTAATACAGGAATGGATTGACGACTGTAATTCTGGCTAGCGAAGACACGTTTTTTATAGTGATTTATCAGATGGCTTTTGCCTACACCGGTATCACCCGTTAATAGCATGCATTGTTGGTCAGATTGAAAATGACGATTTAATCTTAACTCATCAAAATCGTTAAAAATGGTTTTAATTTGTGGATGAAGCACAATGCAGTCACTAAATATTTGTAATTGCTCAATTTGAGCAGAACTCAAGGTCTTCATTCAAAAGCCTCTAAATCATCATCCCAATTATCGAAAACATTGATTTGTTTAGTTTCTGATTTATTAGGTAAAAATAAGTTTAGTTCCTCTGTATTTAAATTAATCGTCCTTTGACCTGTATTGCTGATATCGGCTAATTGAGCCTGTTTTTTTACTGCTGAAATTTTAGCTTTTGTTTTGGATGCAATAAATGCTTCTTGCTCTTGTTTAACTCGCGCATGAATTGCCATACGCGCTTTAGCTAAACCTAGGTTGTCCTTACTCTCACGTATTGTTTCACGATTAATTTTCTTAATTATTTTATGTTCGTGAAGACTCAAACCATTAGCATACCCAGAGTTATCGGTACAAGACACTTTGAGGTATCCATCTAACTCCTCAAGGTACACATGGATATTAGACAGGTCATCAGGGTCTATCTTTATCAGTTTTTTTATTGTGTTTTTCGTTTGTGGGTAGTGCTTACGATAGTCTGCTAAAGCAGTAGAGTCATACATCAACTCTTCATATTTAAAACCATTTCGAGTTAATGTTCTTTCATCAGTGATTCCCATCAGCACAGTAAATCGTTGTTCGTCCTCTTTACTCATCTTTTGTGGCGGGTAAATATCAAAGCCATATTGCCATTGTTTTATGGGAATACGCGTTTCACGTGAGTCGGAATCTTGATGATAAACATCAACAATCCAACGATGAAACTCTTCAACAAAGGTCGAGAAGCGCATAATAGCGTCTTTTTCGGGTTTATATTCTTCTTTTGCCAAGATATTCGAGAAGGTTTTTCCTGGTAATTCTGTTAAAAAATACTCGTTTATCATCCCAAAGAAACGTTCTACAAATGGCTTTAACCAAGGTTGTTTAACTGGGTTATATTGAATATTTATTCCAGTTTCTTTACACGCATGCTCTAAACTTTTAGACCAAAACTCAGCTCCATTATCTACAACTAGATTTTCAAATTTGCCAAAGCAAGGCCACTCATTTTGAAGCTCTATATCAAGACCTTCAAATGATTTTGGTTTTATTGCATGCACGATTGCTTTGGCTGCTGAAACATATGAGGGCGAGCGATAACTTAAGTGGAACCCCAAAACACAACCACTAAAAACATCGACGATTAAGGTTAAATAAGGCCTGCCTAGTGGGATAGATAACTCATCATCAAGTAGGATTATATCAAGCGGTGTGTGGTCAATTTCTACACGTTCTAATATTCGAGTTGGAGGTATGTGTGATGAACAATAAGCAAACCATTGGTCAGCTTTAAATTTACCATGCCTTGCAACTGCCACTGGATAAGGAGGTAGTGATTTTATTCTTTGGTTAAAACTTTTGTAAGAAATAATAGGAATTTGCCCATCAATAATGTTTTCATTCTCAATAGTGATGGCGTCTTTGTAGTATTGATATGCTGTAGATACTCGAGGTCTTTTAGCATCTAAAAAACGAATTAGTGCTTGCTCAAAAAAAGCTTCATCACCTTGAGTACGACTTGTTCTATTACCCATTTTGTGTCGCTTGGCGACTAATGATGCAAGATCGCCGTTACTGTCAATGTAGCTTTTACGCCAACGGACTAACGTTCGCCAGTTAGGTCGCTTGTCCATGTTTGCAGTAAAAAGTGTATCAAGAATTGGGTCTAAATTTTTTTGAGTCCATCCACCTGTAATTTTCTTTTCGATGAAAGCAATAAGTTGATATTTATCGAGAGCTTTATCTTTTAAAAAATCGGGGAAGGTATCTAAATCTCGCTTGACTAATTCGGCATCAGCTAACTTAACATATTGGGCTGGAGTATCAGGTTTACTAACTAATTCAGAGTCATTGAATTCATCCTCGAAGTCCATCACTCAATGCACCATACAGAAGGATTACAAGTAAGATCATCATGGTTTAAGTTGGTCTTGATTAATCCTTTATGTATCAGAGAATAAAGATATGATCTAGCCTCAGCTAACGGTAATGACAGCTTAATTGCAACATCACTTACGTTAATTTTTCCTGTTCTTTTTATAAGCTTAAGCAATTCAATTTGAATAGTATTTAAGTCATAGATACCTGAATACCGGTGCAATATTTTAAGATTATTTAGAATAGGATTTACGCGGATTTGACGTTCTGTAACCAAGATAAGATCTGCTCCCAAGGACTGAGCGACCACTTTCTTGGCTGCGAATTGAGATCTAAAAATAGGGTCAAAAATTTTACTGTAGGGCTTATATTCATGATATTTCATAGTCCCATCATTGTAGTAAATTAGCGCATCAGGCGTATAAAATGCTCTTACGCCGTCAAAATCGTAATAAAACTTTTCAGGTTGACTAATAAATATTTTGATCGATTCATTGTACTCAAGATGAAAGTACGCATCAAACTCCAATGAACTCTCACACATTATTGTTTCGCCAACTTTTGCACTAGCAAATTTAAATATATTTTTATTAGGTGAAGGTTTACGTAAATTTCTCATATTTTCGATAAAAATTGAACAATTTAAGTACACTTAGTGTACTAACATGCAAAAATTTGTCAATGTATGGGTTATTAATCGCTCAAGATGCTGATATTAAAGAAAATGGCTTTTGGAACATAATTACAAAAACCATTTTTATGTCATTGAATGGGTTAAATTTGTCAAACTATGGGTACATTATGTCAATGTATGGGTTCAGCGACAGCGATACTTATCCCAAAGCAGACGCTATATTCACCACTATTTCATTGCGGCTTTCACATACACATCAAAGCGATTTTTTTTCGTTGCGATAACCATGCTGGGTTTTACACCATCGAGATCTTCAGCATAATCGGGACGTTTTACCACGACGCGTTTGGTGGCGAGTGCCATTGCCGGGGCTAATAAGCCGTCGGCGTCTAGGTCGGCACCGACTAAGGTTTGAAATACGCGCATTTCTTTTTTAACTAAAGCTGACTTTTCACGATGTGGGTACATGGGGTCTAAATAGACGACGTCTATTTCTGTACCTGAGGACTGTGCAGCATCAGCTAATGCATCCAGGCTCGAGCCGTGAAATAGGCTCATCAAATCCTGCATCCACTCGCCGATTTCGGCATCTTCATAAGCGCGGCGTAGGCCGTCTTCTAATAATGCAGCAACCACAGGGTGGCGCTCAACCATAATCACTTTGCAACCTAGGCTTGCCAATACAAACGCATCGCGGCCTAGGCCTGCTGTGCCATCGACAACCGTTGGCGTTACGCCTTGTTTTAACCCGACCGCTTTGGCGATAGACTGACCGCGCCCGCCACCAAATTTGCGTCGATGTGCGACAGCGCCTGATACAAAATCAACGTTAATGCCATCTAATTTGGGTTCATCTCGTTTATACAAACTCAAACAGTTTTGCTCAAAGCGCAATTCAAATGCGGCGTCTTTGTCCCACACTAATTGCCAGCGGCTGGCGATATCAACCAATGTTGGGTACTGCTGATTAAAGAAGATCGGTGTCTGCAACAAGATAAATACCATGCCAATATAAGAAACTACCTCATTATGCCAAAAGCCATCAGCAGTGAATACCTATACCTCACGCCTGAGAAAACTTATAATGATGGTATTACACAGTTTTTACTGTTCATTTAGTTAATGGAAATACCCATGCTTAGTTATCGCCACGGTTACCATGCTGGCAATTATGCCGATGTGCTTAAACATTCAATGCTTATACAAGCATTAAAAGCCATGCAGAAAAAAGCAAAGCCATATGTGTATATCGACACTCATGCAGGCGCTGGCGCGTATTCATTAACCGATGAGTACTCGCAAAAAACCGGTGAGTATTTAGATGGCGTGGCCAAACTGTGGCAACATGAAAACCTCCCTGTCGCCTTAGCCGATTATGTTGAAGCCGTACACCACTTTAATGCCGAATATGACGGTGAGCTTAGAGTGTATCCTGGCTCACCAGCGTTTGTTGATGTAGAGCTGCGCCCACAAGATCGCATGGTATTACACGAGTTGCATTCAACTGACCATGAGTTGCTTGAAAGTTACTTTATTCAAGACAAGCAAGTAAAAGTACTCAACAGCGATGGTTTACAAGGGTTAATTGCTGCCGTACCGCCATTAGAGCGCCGTGGAGTGATTTTAATTGACCCAAGTTATGAAATTAAAACCGACTATATTGATGTGGCTGAGACCCTGATTAAAGCCCATAAACGCTTTGCAACGGGTATTTTTATGTTGTGGTATCCGGTAGTAAAGCGTGAGCAAACAGAAGCCATGCTGACACTGCTTAAAAATAGCGGCATTAAAAAACAGCTGCGTATTGAGCAAGCCATTAATGCCGATAGCGATGAGTTTGGCATGACAGCCGCTGGTTTATGGGTGATTAATCCGCCGTGGCAAATGGATGTTATGGCCAAAGAAGCATTAGATTACTTAGCGCCTTTATTAGGCCATGCCGACGGTTACACAACAGTAAAATGGGAAGTCGGCGAGTAGCCTCAATTAGATAATAAAAAGCCCGGTGCATGTTGATGCTCAGGGCTTTTTTATAGCATTATTTAAAAAACGCGCCTGTAGCCCCAGGGAATACCACTGGGCTGACATTGCCATTGGCAGCAACACTTGCCACGCCAAATAAATAATTATCAATCACTAGATTATCCAGAGTAAAGGTATCAACCTTGCCCACATAGCGGCTGTGGGTCCACTCTGGTGCGGTAGTTGAGCGCCAATACACCCGATAACCCACCACAGTTTCATCACCGCTTTTTTGCCAACTTAGCGTAGTACTGGGTGACACCTGGCCTTCAATGCTCACCTTAGATGGCGGTGCTGGTGCCCATGCCTGGGCGGCTAAGCTAATTGCGTTTAATGCGGTGAGTTTGGCGTTAAACTCAAAATCGACGCCTTCAATGACATCACCATAGGCAATGCCGTTTTCAACCCGAATATCCTGATGCTGGCGGTCGTAATGCTCATTGGTTTCCATAATGCGCACCGCTGGTAAACCAGCTTGATTAAACGGTAAATGATGTCCACCACGGCCAAATCGGTCAAGACGATACACTAACATGACGTCGAGGTTTGTCATGTACTGGTCGGCCAATGATTTGATTTTACGGGCTAAATTACGCGAGGCAGAATCGTTTTCGCCGCCACTAAAATAACGCGCTTTGGCTTCTTCGGCAGTTTCGGCAAAGCGTACGCCTTCAGAAAAAACTCGCACACTGCTGTTATTTATTACGCCATTAATACCAGCAATATTGCCTATCATGTCGTTATTAAGCACCGCTTGTACTTGCCAACCTTGTGCTTTGGCATAGTCGGCTAAAATATTGCCGCCGTACAGGCCTTGCTCTTCACCCGACAGGGCTGCGTACACTATGGTGCCGTTAAACTGATATTTAGATAACACCCGCGCGGCTTCAATTGCACCGGCTACACCGGAGGCATTATCGTTAGCACCTGGTGAAATAGAGGTAGCATCAAGCACGTCGGTGACCCGCGAATCAATATCACCGCTCATCATCACCACACGTTTAGGGTCTGTGTTACCGCGCTGAATGGCAATAACGTTAACCACTTCGGTAGGCTTAGCAATGCGCTTACCTTCTACAGTATTGGCTACTGTTACCACTTCGAGGCAACCACCACACTCTTTTGAAATACGCTTAAACTCGGCTTCTATCCAGCGTCTTGCTGCGCCAATGCCTTGGGTGTCTGATTGAGTGTCAGATAAAGTATGGCGAGTGCCAAAATCAACTAGAGTGCGAATATCTTGTTCGATACGCTGCGCTTGTGGCGCATTAGCAATGTCGTATAAGCGCATGTCTTCTTGTGATGGTGCAACTGCTGCTGGGGTTGCAGCCATAGCAGGAACCGTCGCAGCGCCTAGGATTAATAACCCTGCCATGCCCGCTAAACAATAACCACTTTTAGGACTGAGTTTAACGCGCTTTGGCTGTGCTTTATGGATTAGATATTTCATATAACCTCGATTAACTGGCTAATGCTTTTTGATAGCGTTTGAATAATATTTTTACGCGCTTCACATAGGCCTGAGTTTCAGGGTATGGCGGAATGCCACTGTATTGGGTGACGGTACTTGGGCCGGCATTGTACGCAGCGCAAGCTAAGTCTAAATCACCATTAAATTGGGCTAACAGTTGCGCTAAATAGCGGCTACCACCGCGAATATTTTGTTGGGCATTTAATGGGTTATCAACCCCCATATCGCTGGCAGTACCGGGCATTAATTGCATTAACCCTTTGGCGCCTGCTTTTGAAACCGCACGGGGCTTAAACGCCGATTCGGCATGAATCACCGCTCTAATTAATGCCGGATCTAACTGATATTTGTGTGCGGCTAGCGCCACATCGGTGGCAAAATGCGAGGTAAATAACGGGATTTTATACCAGTCGACAGTGGAGTCTGGGCGACAGGCAAAGCATTCATATAAGAGTACCTGGTAATCTTCACCCTGCGGTTGATGATCGCTAAATACCATAATCCCATTAGCTTGCTTGTATTGGTACACTTTGCGTTTTTCAACGCCGAGATCACTCACTATACCGTTTTCAGAATATTGCGCTTTAACTCTGGGTTTATTAGGCGTTACAGCGGATTTTTTAAGCGGGTAATCATTGGTTAATGTACGAGGCTTAGATTTATCGCTAACGTAGCTATTATCTAACACCAGTTGATCATTTAGCGACTTCACAGGGTTTAGATTAATAACATTAACAGGCTCAAGCGTTGGCTTGCTCACCGTAGTCTGTAGCAGTGACCGTTGTGGTTTTAGCTCTGGCTGTTCTTCAATGTATTTGGCTTTAATTTGTGGTTTAACGACGTCTTCAACCTCTGGGTAAACCACTTGTTTGGCCTGTGCGGTTACCCCTGCCAACACGGTGCTGATCAGTAATAGCGCCAAACCATTACGCCATATCATCGGCTTATTCCTGCACTTGGTCAAAAATGGGCATTGGGGCTATGTGGGCAAATTTTGCCACTGCCGACCCAGGAAAAATCTTTACTCCACTGTTTAACTCGTCCACGGCTTTACGATAAAAATCTTCGGCGTGAACAAAATCAAGTTCAAGTTGCAAATACTCAGCGAGTTGTTCGGTGCACAGTTTGTCTTTATTCACTGTCGCTAAAAGTGATTCTAAGCCTTGATCAATTTGTTGCCATGCGGCAATCGACACTGACAATGAGCCACCAGCAACATTTGATTCTTCAATCGGTTGGTTCCAATCATGCTCTGGCTGTAACTGCTTTAGTTGCTCTAACTGAGCTTGTTGGTCATCGGTTAACGGGCGTGGGTAAGAGGGCTTTTCCTGACATAGTTCGGTAAATAGGGTTAATCTTCTATCAATTTTTGAGTCGATCACTTTTAGCGCTTCAATGGCTGAAGTGCGTTTTTTAAGTAAACTGGCATACCAAAGATAAGCCAGAATAGTGGCTAAAGTGAGGCTAAGTAACAGCGCCTGCATGGTGACATCCTTTATTATTGTTATTCACTATCATAATCATTATTTAATCAAAAGTTCATCTTTATCAGCAATCTCTTCGTTAAAAAATAACCACAAAGGTGTTTAGTTGGCATAAATAGATGTTAAAAATCTGTTTTGATTACGATCTTAATCATAACACAAATATAATCGAGTATCTGGGTGATATTTACACAGTTAATTTTTTAATCATTAATTTTTTCAATAACCTAAACGTAAAATTACCAGGGTATTTTTTAGACACAATTTAAGTTTACTCTTTTAAAAAGAGTCAATTAACTGCCTTTAAAGATCATTTATGCACAGTTAAATCGCTTTTAATCCGATAAGCAGATTATATTGTTACAGGTATAAAAAAGCCCAGCTAGGCTGGGCTTTAAACAATGATCACTTACTGATTAAATCGACTTTCTGTCGTTATCCACTTGTTCATCATCTACTTCGGTGGCTTTTTCACGTTTACTGAATATACGCTCAACCACCACAAAGAATAACGGCACGAAGAAGATACCTAGGAATGTTGATGACATCATTCCGCCCAGTACCGCTGTACCAATGGCGTTTTGACTGCCTGAACCTACACCCGAGCTAATCGCTAATGGCACAACACCTAAACCAAAGGCCAGTGACGTCATTAAGATTGGACGCAAACGCACTCTTACAGCGTGCAATGTTGCCTCAATTAAACCTGAGCCTTTTTCGTAGTATTCTTTGGCAAACTCAACAATCAAGATGGCATTTTTAGTTGCCAACCCAACCGTGGTTAACAAGCCCACTTGGAAGAATACGTCGTTAGGCAAGTCACGACCGTTCATGGCAAGTAATGCACCGATAATACCCAGTGGCACCACAAGAATCACCGACAGTGGCACCGACCAACTCTCGTACAATGCCGCCAGTACCAAGAATACAATCATGATAGACAGTGCATATAAGGCTGGCGCCTGGTTGCCCGACAAACGTTCTTCGTATGACAAGCCATTCCATTCAATGCCGTAACCCGGAGGCAACTGTTTAGCCATTTCCTCAATTGCATCCATGGCCGCACCCGTACTGTAACCCGGTACAGTCGCGCCTTGAATATTAACCGCTGGCACACCATTAAAACGTTGTAGCTGAGGCGAGCCAAAATCCCAAGAGCCGGTTGAAAATGCTGAGAATGGCACCATTTCACCATGGCTATTGCGCACATACCAGGAATCTAAATCGCTTGGTTGCATACGGTATTTAGCTTCACCTTGTACATACACTTTTTTCACACGGCCACGGTCAATAAAGTCGTTAACGTAACTACCACCTAAAGCGGTTGCCATTACGCTGTTAACGCTATTGATATCAATATCTAGCGCGCGTAGCTTGCCGTGATCAACATTAACTTGATACATAGGTGCATCTTCTTGACCGTTTGGTCTTACACCTACTAAGTTAGGGTTTTGTGCAGCCATACCCAACAATTGGTTACGTGCCTCAATCAAGCTGTTATGGCCCTGGCCATTCAAGTCTTTGAGATACAAATCAAAGCCGGTAGCGTTACCTAACTCAATCACTGAGGGTGGTACAAAAGCGAACACAAAGGCTTCTTTCAATTGCATAAAGCGCCCCATTGCACGACCAGCCAATGACTGAACATCTTCACCAGGTGCTTCACGAGTTGACCAATCTTTTAAGTTCACAAACGCAAGCCCCATATTTTGACCAGAACCGGCAAAACTAAAGCCCGCAACGGTAAACACAGAATTAACGATGTCTTTTTCCTCTGTGAGGTAATAGTCATTAATCTCTTTAAGTACTTTAACAGTACTTTCCTGGGTTGAGTTTGTTGGCAAGATGGTTTGAGTAAACAAAATACCTTGGTCTTCATCGGGCAAGAATGCCGTTGGCATACGTAAGAAGATCCACCCCACCGCAATAACCAAACCAATGTAAATCAGCATTACTCTGAACGAGCGCTTTAAAATACTGCCAACACTGGATTCGTAACGCGATGTCATTGCATCAAATTTACGGTTAAACCAGCCAAAGAAACCGGTTTCAACATGGGTATGGCCTTTTTTGATTGGCTTTAACATGGTGGCGCATAGTGCCGGTGTTAATACAATTGCCACAAACACAGATAACGCCATAGCCGACACAATCGTAATCGAGAACTGGCGATAAATAACCCCCGTTGAGCCGGACATAAAGGCCATAGGCACAAACACAGCAGATAGCGTTAAACCAATACCTACTAGGGCGCTGGTGATTTGGTCCATTGACTTGCGGGTGGCTTCAAGTGGACTTAAGCCATCTTCAGACATCACTCGTTCAACGTTTTCCACCACAACAATCGCATCGTCCACCAACAAACCAATGGCCAGTACCATGGCAAACATGGTTAAGGTGTTAATGGTAAAGCCCGATGCCGACAATACTGCAAACGTACCAAGCAATACCACAGGTACCGCAATCGTTGGGATAAGTGTGGCCCTAAAATTTTGCAGGAACAAATACATAATCAAGAATACCAATACAACGGCTTCTATTAATGTGTGCACTACACCTTCAATGGATTGCTCAACAAACGGCGTGGTGTCATAGGGATAAACTACTTTTAGTCCCTGCGGGAAAAAGTCTTTCATCTCGTTTATTTTGGCTTTAATCGCTTCAGCAGTATCGAGCGCATTAGCACCTGTTGCTAAACTAAATGCCAAACCTGAAGCAGGCTTGCCGTTGTAATACGAATCAACCGTGTAGCTTTCTGCGCCCAATTCGACTTTTGCCACATCTTCAAGGTACACATTGGCACCTGATGAATCAGATTTAATAATAATGCGTCTAAATTGTTCTGGTGTTTGTAATCGACTTTGTGCGGTAATGGTTGCGTTGAGCTCTTGCCCAACGACTGAGGGCGCACCACCGAGTTGACCAGCTGATATTTGCGCGTTTTGCTCACTAATGGCTGCAGTCACATCAATGCTGGTTAAGTTGTATTGGTTTAATTTCAGTGGGTCGAGCCAAATACGCATCGCATACTGGGCGCCAAACAGTGTGATTTCCCCCACTCCTGGTACCCGGCTCATTGGATCTTGAATATTAGCAGCAACATAGTCTGAAATATCACTTTTACCCATTGAGCCATCTTCAGACACAAAGCCAAGCACCATCAAAAAGCCTGTCGTAGACTTGTTAACAGTTACACCTTGTTGCTGCACTTCCGTCGGTAACAATGGGGTCGCGGCTTGTAATTTGTTTTGTACCTGTACTTGGGCAATATCAGGATCGGCTTCAGCATTGAAGGTTAAGGTAATCGATGCATTACCAAAACTGTCACTGGTAGATGAGATATAACGCAAATGGTCAAGCCCAGTCATACGCTGTTCAATCACCTGAGTCACCGTGTCTTCCATGGTTTTGGCAGACGCACCAGGATAATAAGCACTGATCACCACTGTAGGCGGCGCAATACTAGGGTACTGAGCAATCGGCAGACCTTTAATGGCCAACACACCTGCAAGCATAATTAATATTGCGATCACCCAGGCAAAAATTGGGCGATCAATAAAAAAGCGAGCCATAATTTATCCCTACTGTTGTGGTTGGTCAGCCGTTAACTCTGTTGGTGACACAGGTGCACCAGCGCGGATTTTTTGCAGTCCTTCGATAATCAATTTATCGCCAGCGGCCAGACCGTCAACAATACGCCATTGGTTATCGATAACTTCAGCTGTTTTGACTACGCGCATTTCAGCTTTGCTGTCTTTATTAACCACCATGGCAACAGCTTGACCTTTTGTATTACGGGTAATAGCACGTTGAGGCACTAAAATAGCGTGTGGGTCTTGGCCAGCATTTAACTGGGCACGCACATACATGCCAGGTAATAAGGTGCCATCGGGATTGGGAAACTCTGCACGTAACGTCACTGAGCCCGTGGTTTCGTCTACATTGACTTCGGCAAACTGTAATGTGCCTTCATAGTCATAAGTGCTGCCATCTTCAAGCATCAACGATACTTTGGCATTATCACTTTTAAGCAATTGCCCAGAACGTAAATTGGCTTTTAAACGCAGTAGTTGCGCACTTGACTGGACGATGTCGACATTAATAGGATCAAGTTGCTGAATCGTTGCAAGCGTATTGCTTTGATTTGCGGTAACCAAGGCGCCAGCAGTAACAGATGACTTACCAATGCGACCTGAAATCGGCGCTTTAACCTCAGTGTATTCAAGATTAATATTGGCGGTATTAATCGCCGCTTTAGCCACAGTAACTGCTGCTTGTGCTTCTTTATAAGCAGCTTCGGTTTCGTCAAAATCTTGCTTACTCACCGCATTGGTTTTAACTAATTTGGCATAACGGTCCGCTTTTGCTTTAGCTGATGCTAATGCTGCATTGGCGCTGGCTAAGTCAGCTTCTGCACTGATTAACGCAGCTTTGTATGTGGCTGAGTCGATTTGATAAAGCGACTGGCCTTGAGTCACTTCACTGCCTTCGGTAAACGCCCGCTTGGTGATAATACCTGATACTTGTGGGCGCACTTCTGCTTCTAAAAACGCGCGGCTACGACCTGGTAATTCGACCGTAATTGCTTGTGATATCTCCTCAACGGTAATGACGCCTACCGGAGAAGGTGGTTGCTGCTGTTGTGCCTGAGCGGCTTCCTCCCCTTTGCCACAAGCGGTAATCCATAATGCGGCAGAGATAACTGCAGCGACTTTCAATGCTTTGTGCATGGGTGCTCCTACTTTGGTGTATTTTCATAATGGTGTCTCAACCTTGAGTAACTCATTTGAAAATAGCTAAAAATTAAACTGTTAAATATTCTGCGCTCTTTATCGCACAAGTACAAAATTCAAACAACAAAGTCTAATGTACTAAATTGTAAAGAAATAATAAGCTTAGGTAATATATGTGCAATTTATTCACTAAGTGTTTAGTTAATAGTATTAATTAAACAAAACGAGTTCAATTTACGATCACATATATTACTGGTCAGGATGTTGATAAAGTCAACTATGCTAGTATAGTGTTAAACGATTTCATTACCAACATAATTTAATTGTTATTCGTGACAACCTTATTTAATTCATCCATGTTTTGGCTCTCTGCCATCATGGGTCGCCACCAACGCTCACTGGCTTGCGGATTAGCCAGCGTCACAGCCTGGCCAAATTGAGGGGTCAACAAAGTCACATTATGCTGTTTTGCTAACTGATTAATACGCTCAAAAGGTTCAAACCAGTCATGCAGCGCCAAATCAAACGTGCCGTTATGTACCGGCATCATCGCTTTGGCATTAATATCAATATGCGCTTGTATGCTTTGCTCTGGCAACATATGGATGTCACTCCACAATTCATTATAGGCGCCTGTTTCAATCATGCTTAAATCAAATGGTCCGTATAAATCACCAATTTGTTTAAAACCATTAAAGTAGCCACTGTCACCACTAAAAAAGACTTTATGATGCAAACCTTGAATAACCCAACTGGCCCACAATGTGTGGTCGCGATCTAATAAACCTCGACCAGAAAAATGCTGCGCCGGTGTGGCGGTAATATTGAGGCCATTTAACTCAACCGACTGCCACCATTCAAGCTCAGTGACTTGAATAGGGTCGACGCCCCAATCCGTTAAGTAGTCACCCACTTTTAAAGGGGTAATAAAATGCTCTACTTTAGAGATGAGCTGTTCAATGGCGGCTCTATCAAGGTGATCGTAATGATCATGGCTAATCACGACAGCTTTTATGTTCGGCAACTCAGCAATACTGATCGGCGATTGATGAAAACGTTTTGGCCCAGCCCATTGTGCAGGCGATGCACGCTCACTAAATACCGGATCGATTAACACATACTCACCGTCAATACGCATTAGTATGGTTGAATGGCCCAATCGATAAACGGCATCTTCAGTAGTTTGTGCCAATATGTCAGCAGTTAATGTGGTTAAAGGGACGTCATTTTTAGGGGCAGGCGCTTTGCGCTGGGTGTGCCAATAAGCTTTAGCGATTGGCCATAAACTGCTTAACCCTGCTTGATATACTTTTTCGCTATTGGTAAATGGCTTACTTTTATTGGCACTAGACCAGGTTTTGCTTAGCCAAACAATGGCAATTAACAACAACACACCAAGCATAATACCGGTTAATAATTTCATCTATGCCACCCATCGAGTAAACTACACGGTGTAGTTTAATAATCTACCATTGAAAAGTAAACTGCTCAGTGTAAAATATCTTAAATCAACCTTATTATTGTGGCCGTTATGAAACCTGAAAAACAAACTCGTAGCCAAATTAAACGTGCGGCCATTCTTGAAGCCGCCAGAACAACCTTTAAAGCATTAGGGGTTACTGCAACGAGTATGGACAAATTAGCCGAAGTGGCAGGGGTATCAAAACGCACGGTTTACAATCACTTTGCCACTAAAGAAGCGCTAGTGATGACCTTGATGACCGATTTATGGCAACAGGCATTATCACAACCTTCTGAACCTTATGATCCAAACACACCGCTGGCACCGCAGTTACAACAATTAATACGCTGTGATATAGATTATATTCAGTCAGAAGAGCACATTGAAGTGTCGCGGATGGTGATTGGTCACTTGTTTTATACATCTGAAATGCAGCAAGAAATCCAAAGAATCATTAAAGAAGAAACAGCGATTTTACGTTGGATAAAAGCGGCCGACAAAGATGGTCGAATTAAGGTAGATGATATTGAACAGGCACAAACCCATGTGCAAAGCTTAATTAAAGGCCAATGTTTTTGGCCATTAATTTTCCAAATTATCGAGCCGTTAACTGACGAAGAAAAAGACCAGCACGCGGCAGAAGTCGTTAAAGTGTTTTTAAGCCGTTATCAAGTGTAATAGACCCTGATATCGACTACACCCTATTGTCGCCCACACCCAAAGAAATCACCCGGCTGATTTCAGCCAAGCTCTTGCCAGATTCTTGTTGCCAATGATTAAACGCTGCTTGCGTTTGGCGTAATGCCGTTTTCGAGGTAAAGCCAGCATCAACCACCTTACGAGCGGTTAAATACGCCTGCACATCTTGGCTAAGTAAAAAGGTGTCTTTACCAATCGCGCGCAAAAAGTATGGCCCAGTATTGCCTCCTAAACGAGCACCGCGTTTTTTAAGCACTTGCCATAAACCGGTAATGTCGTCGGTTGGCCAATTGGCAATAAATTCAGCAAAACTGCCGTGTTCCGCGTTGATTTTCTGGATCATATAGGCATTATCAACAATGGCCTGGGTTTTCTTTTGATGGCGGATCAGCGTGGGATCGCTAGCGCGTTGTTGAATTTGATCTGGAGATAGCATCAGGACTTTCATGGGCTCAAAGTCAAAAAACGCTTTTTCATAAGCAGGCCATTTATTGTCGACCACGCGCCACACAAAACCACTTTGAAACACCCGCTTGCTGATGACAGACAACAATTGTGCATCGGAATACTCACTGATGTCTTCGGCGCTTAACGTGTCGGGTAATAACGAGTTCACGATTGCAGGTCCGCCTTTACGCTCGCAAGCTCGCGCCCAAATATCACTGAATTTTTCTAATGTTGCCACAGGATGTCCTTAACAATAACTACGTTGTATACGAAAGCCTTAAATATTACGCTCTTTTTTAAGCTGTAAAAACTGTTTCCATTTAACGACTTCGGCCGGCAGTTCAGGCATGTCACCGGTGTAACCCGCTGCCGTAATTAAGGTTTCGAGAGGCACTTGCTTACCACGACACATAAACACCCCGCGCACATGGGCGATACAATGTAAGCCGCGTGCGGTCACCATGCGGTGCTCAATATAGAAGTATTTTTCATCCCAACCGACAATTTTGGTTTCGATAGTAAACTTTTCAAACGGTTTAATATCGCGGATATAAGTAAACTCAGCGGCATTGACGATAGGTAGCCATTTGTTCTTTAAAAACTGCTTCATTAAACCAATTTCGGCGATCATGTACGTACGGGCTAAATCCATAAAGGCCGGATAGCGCGAATTGGTTAAATGTAAGTTGATGTCGCAATCTAACGGCAAAACCCGATAGTTAATTTTACTGGTGCCTAAAAAATCAATACGTTTGCAATGGCCTATTCGCCATAAAAACAACAACGCAAAACGAAAATACAGATTCATTTACCACTACTCCTATTGTTAGCGCGACAGGCTAACAAAGGTCATACCAGTGAGCAAGGGTACCAGCGCCATTTAACATGAGTTTTATGCTGTACGTTTAGGCCTATTGTTTGTTTTGTTACTCTTTTTGCGACTTATCCCCCTTTTCATCTGTGACTGAACTGATTACCATAGCAACGCGGTTTTATCTTGTTGGTGTTTTAAGACACTCACAAGATGAGCAACGCAAACAACATTATTTATAATTCTCAGGGCGGGGCGCAATTCCCCACCGGCGGTAAACTTGAAAAAGTAAGCCCGCGAGCGCTCGATTCGTCGAGGTCAGCAGATCTGGTGACTTAGTATTGCTTAAAGGTAATGTCTAACAGTCCAGAGCCGACGGTTATAGTCCGGATGAGAGAGAATGGAGATACATCAATCAGCCCACGGCTTTTTGATGCAATTTGTTTTGGATTTATATCCCTCTTTACAAGCCCTGATTCTGGTCATTTTAGGAGTACAACCATGAATCAGCTTTCACTACTTGCCGAATTTGGCGAACCTATCACCCGTGTCGAAAATGCCCTTGCAGCGCTTAGAGAAGGCCGCGGCGTATTATTACTAGACGATGAAGATCGCGAAAACGAAGGCGATATTATTTACTCAGTTGAGCATTTAACCACAGCCCAAATGGCATTAATGATCCGCGAATGCAGCGGTATTGTGTGTTTATGCTTAACCGACGATCACGCCAACAAACTTGAATTGCCACCGATGGTTGCCGACAACAACAGTGCAAACCAAACCGCATTTACTGTGTCGATTGAAGCTAAAGTAGGCGTTACCACGGGCGTTTCAGCTCAAGACCGTGTTACCACCATTAAAACGGCCGCTAATCGTGATGCTAAAGCCTCAGACTTAGCGCGCCCAGGACACGTATTTCCGCTACGCGCTCGCGCTGGCGGGGTAATGTCTCGTCGTGGTCACACTGAAGGTACAGTAGATTTAATGCAAATGGCCGGCTTAATGCCTGCTGGCGTGTTATGTGAACTCACCAACGAAGACGGCAGCATGGCCAAAGCGCCTGAAATTGTCGCATTTGGTGTAAAGCACAATATGCCAGTACTCACCATCGAAGACATGGTGATGTACCGCAACCGGTATGATTTGAAATTAGCGTAAATAAAACCTAATTCATTTCAAACCTAGAGGCGTATTTGCGCCTCTTTTTTATGCCAATTTTCCGCTCAAATCAAAGCTCATCAATAAAAGCTTGATACTGCTGCATTGTGGTTGCCTCTTCTAGCATGCCTTGATGGCCGACATTAGGTACCATAATGAACTGCTTATTAGCAGACTTGCTTGCAGCAAACAGTTTTTCTGACAGTTCTGGCGGCACTTCTTCATCATCCTCTGCGGCAATCACCAATAATGGCCCTTGATAATATTGCGCGACCACTTGCTTATTATCTGTTTTACGAAAATCTTCTGGCATTTCCAACGTCATAAACGGTGCCATATACCAAGGTGTTTTTTCATCGACCCAATCGTCGGCATTGGTGGCCGAGCCGTGTAAAACCAATGCATCTATTTTATTATTTCTGGCTAAGTCTGCGGCAATAAAACTGCCTAACGAGTAACCATGTAATATGATTTTTTCGGGTTGATATTGTTTCTGTATATAGTCTAACTGTTGCTGGGCATCCAAGATAATATTGTGAATCCGTGGTTTGCCTTCACTGGCGCCAATACCACGGCGATCCATGACTAAGATATCTGTATTAAGCGCCGATAATGCCGTTAGATCGGCCAAACAATGTGGCTGAATTTTCATGCCATTACCCGGATAAAACACCAGGGTTGTGTTGCTGTTTCGGTTATCAATAAAAAAGCCATTCAGCTTAACGTGATCGCTCGCCTCAAGACTTAGCTGGGTAATTACATGATCCGGCATGGCTTGCTGTAGTGTTTGAGTGAACTCAACGCTAAAGGCTACGGGCTCGTTATCATTGGCAATAAAACTCTCTTCACTTAAGCGCACGGTGCAGCCAGAGATGATGAGCATAGTCGTGCTAATCATTGCCACCGTGATCATTTTTTTGACTGTATTTTGCATATTATTGTCCTTAATTATTGATCTTCCTTGTGGATTAAAATGTCACCTGGCGAGCACTGTAAGTGCTGGCAAATGGCGTCGAGTGTTGAAAACCGAATCGCTTTAGCACGGCCGCTGCGTAATACCGATAAATTTTGCGGTGTAATACCGACCAATTCTGCTAGCTCAGTTGACTTCATCTTGCGCTTTGCCAGCATCACGTCTAACTCAATAATAATGGCCATTAAATGGTTAACTCCGCCTCTTGTTGCAGTTCAGTCGCGTGCTGCATCACCCAGGCCACACA
The DNA here is from genome assembly GCF_014648295.1 of Shewanella saliphila. Lineage (GTDB taxonomy): Bacteria > Pseudomonadota > Gammaproteobacteria > Enterobacterales > Shewanellaceae > Shewanella > Shewanella saliphila. The sequence goes on along the minus strand of NZ_BMQV01000009.1, from coordinate 92,989 downwards.
ATAAAAAATCATCCCAAATAGCGCATACTTGAGCTCCTGGCTGCCAAGACTAAAATACACAGGAACTGCACTGGATGTTCCGCTAAAGTGCAGTGAAAAGGCGATGATCATCGGGTAGAAAAGACTGAGTAAAATCCACGCTAAAAAGACCAAAGCAATGTTGCTTAAACAACGAAAATTACCTGGGGTGAACACCTGCCCCTGTTGATACAAAGTGAATAACTGATATAAAAAATAATAAATAAACAGATAAGGCAGAATTTCAACACTGCCCAAAATTAACCCTGGATGAAAGCCAGCATCATAAAGGCTTTGCGCAATAGCTTGCCAGGGGCTACCAAAATCAACGGCTAGGTAACTGCTAAACCAGCCCCACCAGTCAATTGTGAGTACATATTCGCCCGCTTGAAACTCGCCGAACATCATGGTGCCGCAATAGCTACTGGCTTGTAGTAAGGCTAAAAAAACGATGAGTAATTTAATCCATTTACTGAGTGAAACAATTCTATCCATGATATTTCTAAGGTTGGCTAATGTTAATTTAACGTTAACATAGTTATTTTTATTCGACAATAAATTATCGATAAACGATAACTCACTTTATTTACCAACCCAAATGACGCCAGTAAATCAAATTGCAGGCATAAAAAAACCGACAATCAATGCCGGTTTTTAACAGGTTAACATTAATGATTTATGCGGCAATACCACTGTGACGCAGTAATGCATCTGTGTTGGGTTCGCGGCCCATAAAGCGTTTAAATAGCTCCATTGGCTCTTCACTTCCGCCCATTTCAAGAATGTTATTTAAGAAGCTCTTACCGGTTTCCGGGTTAAAGATGCCTTCGTCTTCAAAACGTGAGAACGCATCAGCCGATAACACTTCAGCCCATTTATAGCTGTAATACCCTGCAGCATATCCACCGGCAAAAATGTGGGCAAAACCGTGCTGGAAACGGTTAAAGCTTGGCGGGGTTAATACCGCGATTTGGCTGCGTACTTCATCTAAAATACCTTGAATATCGACACCTTTTGCTGGGTCAAACTCATAATGCATTCTAAAATCGAACAACGAGAATTCAAGCTGGCGTACCATCATCATGCCTGACTGGAAGTTTTTTGCCGCTAACATTTTGTCGAGCAATGCTTTAGGTAATGGCTCGCCAGTTTCGTAGTGGCCAGAGATCTCCGCTAGGGCTTCTTCTTGCCAGCACCAGTTTTCCATAAACTGACTTGGTAACTCTACGGCATCCCAAGGCACACCGTTAATGCCCGATACGCCGCCAACATCGACTTTGGTTAGCATGTGGTGGATACCATGGCCAAACTCGTGGAATAACGTAGTGACTTCGTCGTGGGTAAATAACGCCGGCTTGCCGTCTACTGGGCCATTAAAGTTACAGGTTAAGTAAGCCACTGGTTTTTGCAGACCGGTAGAGGTAATACGACGGCCACGACAATCGTCCATCCATGCGCCGCCACGTTTACCGCTGCGAGCATATAAATCTAAATAAAAGCTGCCACGGTGTACGTTATCGGCATCGAAAATATCAAAGAAGCGCACGTCTTTGTGCCAGGTATCAACGCCTTTTTGCTCTTTAATGCTTAAGCCAAATAGCTTGTTAACGGTAAAGAATAAGCCTGATAAGACTTTGTTTTCTGGGAAGTACGGACGTAAAATTTCCTGCGACACTTCATACTTGTGTTGCTGCAGTTTTTCGGCATAAAAACTTAAATCCCATGAAGCCATTTCGCTGACATCATAGTGCTCTTTAGCAAAGGCGCGTAGTTCAGCCAATTCTGTTGCCGCCTGACCTTTTGAACGTTGGCCTAATTCATTTAAAAAGCCCAATACCTGCTCTGGTGACTCTGCCATTTTGGTGGCAAGTGATTTATCAGCATAGCTGGCAAAACCCAGTAAATTGGCTAACTCATGACGTAATGCCACGATTTCGTTCATGTTGTCGGTGTTATCAAACTCGCCAGCATTTGGGCCTTGATCAGAGGCGCGGGTGACAAATGCACGGTAGCATTCTTCACGTAGCTCACGGTTTTCGCTGTAGGTCATCACCGGTAAATAAGAGGGAAAATCAAGGGTAAACAACCAACCTTTTAGCTCTTTGGCTTCAGCCATTGCTTTAGCTGCGGCCACTGCCGACTCAGGTAAACCCGCTAAGTCAGCCTCGTCGGTAATCAACTTGGTCCAGGCTTCAGTGGCGTCTAATAGCTGGTTAGAAAAATTGCTCGTTAGCTCAGATAAACGCTTAACAATTTCACCGTAACGTACTTTTTCGCCATCATCTAAGCCAATACCCGACAATTCAAAATCACGTAAGCTCTGCTCTATCACCATTTTTTGTGCTTGGGTTAACCCGGCAAACTCAGCAGATTGATGAATTGATTTATAAGCTTGATACAAGCCTTGATGCTGGCCAACATAGGTGCCGTAATCAGATAAAAGCGGTAAACAGGCATCGTGTGCATCACGCAATGCATCGCTGCTGACAACTGAGTTCATGTGCGACACTGGCGACCAAACTTTACTTAATTCGTCGTCGACTTCTTCAAGAGGGGCGATAAGGTTATCCCAAGTATATTGGCTGTTGTCAGCTAATAAAGCTTCAATGGTATCGCGACACTTGGCAATGGCTTGCTCAACCGCAGGCTGGATGTGTTCTGGTTTAATTTTAGAAAACTCGGGTAATGCTGCGCTGTTTAGCAGTGGATTGCTCATAAAGATCCCTCAAAATATTTCGTGTCGATTGCAATGATATGGGGCCAATTTACTTGGCTTTCAAGCTTTACGCCATTGTGAATCAATAATATCCCAGCATTAATCATGACCCACACGCCAACGCCTAACGTATTTACACGATAAAAGAAGTGACCACAGTCGCATTTGCTATTTACTGTTAGTTTACAAAGCTAATATTGACAGGCAGATCTCAGATGAAAGTGGTTATCATTTAATTTTATTGTTAATAAGCTAATATACACGTCCAGATCGTTTCTCAGTCCATATTTTACCATGAGCCAAACAAACATGACTTTTGATTTTTGTACTGTACATCGTAAACATTTTGCCACTTGTGTGTTTTTACCGACTCTTGCGGTGATAAGTTTAACGGCCGCCATGCCGGCACTAGCTGAAACGGACACTCAGCCAAATGTTGCCTTAGATTTGGTTTGGGAGAACCATTACATTACTGAAGGTCGCAATAACTTAGATAAAGGTGGCATTGCCTGGGCTGTGGCAAGTGTTGAGCACAATGACATGGTGGCTTATGCCGTTGTAGGACGAGCAGACCAAGTCAACTACACTGAGTGGAATGCCGGTTTAGAATACACATTGCATTTGGACTACGATATCGAAGCGACTTTGGGCTATCAACGCCTGGAGTTTTATGGTGATGAGCGCGCATCAGACAATGAATTTTTTAGTTCAATTACTTATAACGGCTTAGACTGGCTAGTGCCTGTAGTAAACTACACTTATGCCACTGAAGCCTCTGGTTACTTTGTCACCCTGAGCGTTTACAGCCCATGGGAGATCAATTCACAACTCACGCTAACACCTTATGTCTCGCAAGGCTTTGATTTTGGTTACAGCAGTGAAGCACACGATGGTACTAACCATGTGCAATTTGGTCTAGAAGCTGAATATCAATTTAGTGAAAACCTGATGTTTGCGACCCATATTAGCCACAGCATTGCACTAGAAGATATTAAACAGCAAGCCGCGGCCGACGGCCAGCAAGGCAGTCTTGACGAAACCTATGCCGGTATAGCGGTGAGTTGGGGCTTTTAATCCTGTAGTGATTGGCTCGCGTTTTAGCACTGTGCGACTACACTAAGTGGTCAATATATCACCACGCAAGGACCGCACATGCTGACCCGCCCTGTGCAACATGCCGCATTTTGTGGCGTGTTGCTAACGACGCTATTACCCAGTTCGATAATTTTTGCTGCCGAATTCAGTCAGTTAAACCGCAGTAAATTAACCACAAAACCCGCCAATAACAGCACTCAGCTTAATAATGACAACGCCAAAGATTTACCGCAGCAATCTGTCATTGATAGCCAGGGGAATGTGATTGAACTGCCTGACGACACTCGTTCAGCCTTAGAGTACAGAGCCGACGACATCTACCTTAAACCTAGCTTACAACAGCATATCGATGCAACTCCAAAAGCCACATCTTCATCGCGCCAAGACAGTATCACAATGGCAGATGACCCAAATTGCCGCTGGCTTAACAACCGCATAAAACACCTCAAAAACCAGCAGCGCCAAACCCAACACAGTCAATTTAGTCATTACCAAGATGAAATCGATATTAGAGAGCAAGAATGGGACTGTCTTAAGTGTGCAAGCAGTGGCCCTAATAGCGTTGACCGAGGTGCATGCCAGTATAAGCGCTAAGCAGATCGACCGCGTGTGTATATTTAACGACTAGATTGCAAACTCAATCCCCCCTACAATGGGCGCATTAATCGTATTGGAGAACATCATGGCTCAACATTTTGACTATATCGCGCTTGGCGCAGGTAGTGGCGGTATCGCCTCAGCAAACCGTGCAGCAATGCGTGGCGCAAAAGTACTTGTTATTGAAGCAAAGCACGTTGGCGGCACTTGCGTTAACGTAGGCTGTGTACCTAAAAAAGTCATGTGGTATGGCGCTCACGTCGCTGAAGCCATGAATTTATATGCCAAAGATTATGGTTTTGATGTCACCGTTAATAAATTCGACTGGAACACTTTAGTTGATAACCGCGAAGCCTATATTAGTCGTATTCATGCGGCTTATGGCCGTGGTTTTGAAAACAATAAAGTGACACTAGTTAATGGTTACGGCCGCTTTGTTAATAACAACACCATTGAAGTGAATGGTGAACATTACACAGCGGATCATATTGTTGTGGCCACTGGTGGCGCACCGACTATTCCAGATATCCCTGGTGCCGAATACGGTATCGACTCAGACGGTTTCTTCGCCCTGCGTGAGCAACCAAAACGCGTGGCTGTGGTTGGCGCTGGTTATATTGCTGTAGAAGTTGCCGGTGTATTACACGCACTTGGCAGCGAAACCCATTTGTTGGTTCGCAAACATGCACCACTACGTAATTTTGACCCTATTTTAATTGACGGGTTAGTGGAAGCCATGGCTGCCGATGGCCCGACATTACACACTCATAGCGTGCCAAAATCGGTCAGCAAAAATGCTGATGGCAGCTTAACCTTAGCCCTTGAAAACGGTGAAAGCTTAACGATTGATTGCCTGATTTGGGCGATTGGCCGCTCACCATCAACGGGTAACATTGGTTTAGAACATACCGATGTACAGCTTGATGCTAATGGTTATGTGATAACTGACGAACAGCAAAATACCACTGCAAAAGGTATTTATTGTGTGGGCGATATTATGGCGGGCGGTGTTGAACTGACCCCTGTTGCCATTAAAGCGGGTCGTTTATTGTCAGAGCGTTTATTTGGCAATATGCCAAACGCAAAAATGGATTACAGCCTAATTCCTACGGTTGTCTTTAGCCACCCAGTGATTGGCACTATGGGGTTAACCGAACCTGAAGCTGCTGAGAAATACGGCCAGGACAACATCAAGGTTTATAGCTCTACCTTTACCTCGATGTACACCGCGGTCACCAGCCATCGCCAAGCGTGTAAGATGAAGCTAGTGTGTGCCGGCGAAAACGAAGTGGTTGTCGGCGTTCATGGTATCGGTTTTGGCATGGACGAAATACTCCAGGGCTTTGGTGTGGCGATGAAAATGGGCGCAACCAAAGCAGACTTCGACTCAGTGGTGGCAATCCACCCTACTGGCGCTGAAGAGTTCGTCACCATGAGATAAAGTAAGCTAACCTGAGCTCAGGTTAAGCTATTAAAAAGCCGTGTTAGGATTAACACGGCTTTTTTATTGCAGAAAATCTGCTAATGCATTGCGCGTTTATGAAGATAGTACTTTGCTGGCTTCTTTATCTTGTAACCATTGTAAAAACACTTTTACTCCGGGAGAGCGTTTGTGTGAGTGGCCCATTAACTGGGTCATACCAAAGCTAAACTGATAGTACATTTCGGCATCGTTATAATGCTTTTGCGCATCATCGCTATTAATCATCGCGCCGCGTAAATAATCGCAAAGTAACTCTCCACGATCAAATCCTCTAATTTCACCTATTTCACTGAGCGTCTGTGCATTCCATTGCTTATATTGTGTACTTAAGCGCTCAAAACGTTCACGGTAGTAATCACTGGCTTGCAAGAGTAACGCTTCATTAGGGATCACTCTAGCAATCACAAATGATTGCTCAGATAAAATACGATACAAACGCTCACAATGATGAAATATATAACGTAAATAAGGGTCGCTGTATTGTTGTGTATCTTGTTCAGCTTGCGCTAACCAATAGCGATAATCTGCACACCCTACCGCGACGATAAGATCAGCTTCAGAGGTAAAATGATTATAAATGGTACCTTTGGATATCTGACTAGCTTGCACTAAATGTGAGCGGCACAAATCAAAGGTTTTGTGGCCTTTTAAGCAACGTTGCGATACTTCAATCAGATAGTCACCGCGTTTTTCCCAGCTAGTCATAACAGACTCCAATAAAAATCTCTGTAACTTCACATTTACATAATAACAAGCTTTGTAGCTACCTCATATTGAGTAATACTGATACCACTATGAACTTATTCAATAGCCTATGTTAAAGATTGAATTGTTAGAGAGTTTTATCGCTGTTGCTGAATCAGGTAACTTATCAAAAGCAGCCGATAAAATTTGCCGAACCCAATCAACACTTAGTCTGCAAGTTAAAAAACTTGAAGAAAGTGTCGGCCAATCTTTGCTCATTCGAGACAACAAAGGTGCCACCTTAACTGAGTCAGGTGAAACCTTACTTAGCTATGCCTACAAAATGATCCAACTTAACTCACAGGCACTCGACGAATTAAAAGAGTGTCACAACCGTGAAGTTATTCGCCTTGGTGTGCCAACAGACTTTATAAAATGCTACCTAAACAGCTGCTTATTAGAGTTTATTCGTGAGTTTACCTGTATTGAATTAGTCATAGACACTGATGTAAGCGGTAACTTATACAAGCGGTTACATCAGGGTGAGTTTGACGTAATTGTCGCTACGCATTGGCAATTACCGGTTAATGGTGAGTTGTTATTTACCCGACGCTTTAAATGGGTTGCAGCAGCAGGCGGTAACGCCCATCTACGTAAAACCATTCCGATGGGCTTATACCCTGAAAACTGCCCAATACGGGCACAGGTATTTGCTAATCATCGGTTATCGATGCGCCCTATCAACGTATTACTGTCAACGCCATCGCCACAAGCGCTGTCTATGGCGGTCGAAAATGACTTGGTTGTTGCCCCTATCGCTGAATTTAGAATTAACGACAAAATGCAGGTATTAGACCCACTTGAGCATGGCTTGCCACCATTACCCGTTTTTAATGAGTCGTTATACCTTAATCCTGACACCCAAACCGATGCCACTAAACAGCTAATAGACCTAATTAAAACCAATGTTGAACACAAAGGCTATCAACTGGACAAGCCCATATTGAACATGGTTAAGGCCAGTTAAACGCTTAGGATTGTTTTGCTGCACATTGTTGGTTATTACTCAAATATCACTTCTCTAGCAAAAGTCTTACTGTGTCATTATGCTGCTGACACAGTAACAATAACCAACAATTGCATATCAACCTCTAATTAAAAACTCATCAACCGCTTACAACATTACACTGCCAAACAAAAACGCCATCGATAACAACCATGGCCGATTTTAAAGCAGGCTACCCCAAGCACACAAATACACGCCAACATGACCGACTTAAACGTCGATGCCCATGAAATGTTGCAGGCATCTAAACGACAAAGCCAGCTGAGAATATCAGTTGGCTTTTTAAGCAGTATATCTGCCAAGCAATCGTCAATGAGCCACAATAAAAATGCCAATCAAACGATTGGCATTTACTTGCGTAAGGTTTACTTAGATAACTTTTACTTAAGCTAAATTAACACTTAAAAATAGTATCCAAAGTTTACATTGATGCGATAATCCCAGCCGTCTCCAATTTCTGGTAGGCCGATATGGCCGTTTTCTAACGTTGAAGCGTACATGTTTTTACCCGTGATAAAATCAATCATGGTATAGGTAGGGCCAGACGATAATGCCACACCGGTAACATTTTGATAGCTGTTATCGTAATCGTCATTGTCTACGTCTGGCGTCACAAGACCAAAGTCGTTGTACACTTTGACACTGCCCCAGCTAGTAGTGAAGGTTTTAGCCACATTGACACTGTAGGCTTGCGCTTTTGAAGCAATCTCGTATTGCCAAGCATAAGCCGCTACTGCAATTTTGTTATCATCAAGAGAGTCTGCAGCGTCATATTCATATTGCATCGCCTGAAGCTGAAGATTCCAACCGTTATAGCTACTGTCTAAATGCAGCGCGATTGCATAGCGATCGCCGTTGTTACCTGTGTTGCTATTGTAAATCTGGCCAATCTCAAATGAGCCACCAACAACGGTTTTGCCGCCTTCGTATGCCATTTCATAGGTTTGACGAATATTTAATTGATTGGTTTCTTCGTTATAATATTCAGTGCCGTTAACGGTTCCGCTATACAAATCGGTTGAATAACGCTCATTACGGCTGGCACCGTATTCAGCATTTTTATAAAATGCTAACTCAGTACCCCAACCATTGCTCGAGTAGATGGTTTTCACACCCGTATCATAGTCATCTTCAAAGCCTAAATAATACGGTACGCCAAACCAAAAACTATTTGAAATAAATCCTGGGTTACCAAAAGGCACCTGGTTTATACCAAACTGAATTTGCCATTCTGGTGAGTAGTCATAAAAAGCATAACCATACCGTAATGCCTCCCAACCATCATAAAAACGATATTCAGATGCTAACCCCCAATCACCTAATTTACCGTTAAACTTAACTGATGCCATTTCAAATGTTAAGTCACCTGATTTATCTTTTGAGTTTTCACTGTATTCTTTATATGAATAATTAGCTCTTAATGTTCCAGAAACATCGATTCCATCTTCAGCATCTTGTGCAGCAGAATAAGTAGAAACCAAACACAGTGACACTAAGGTTGATAATAAAGAAAGCTTTAGTAATTTCATTATAATTTCCAATTTAATTTTAAGTAATAATTTATAAAACAGTCGTTACCATTTCTTTTTGGTTAAATCACATTGAATAACTTCATCTTTATGCGCTGGAGTGCCTGGATTTTTAGCTGACTCACACAATAATGTTGTACCGTAGTCATTACGTTTGTCGTCGGCGTTACTTCTTGCCCACACAGAAACGATTGCACGTTCTTCTGGTTTGGCTTCACAGCTGCCATCAACCTCAAACGCATGAATAGTGTTTTGATGGAAATACATCAACGGATCAATATCCGCGCTGCCAGACAACCACATGGTGTGACCATTGTGTTGACCCGCATCAAACTGCACTTGTCTCATTTTATCGTCTTGCTTAACGGTAGTGAGTAATGGCGAATCTTCACGCACTGCAAAGCTCTTAAATTCATTGGCGCATGCTGGTACACGCATGTTGTAATAAATTTCAGATATTGCATGGTTATGATATGGATAAAGGGTATCGACCGACTGTACGGTCATGCCAATTTCAGCGCCCACTTTTTGGTTGTTAATTTCGTCGATGCGCAGTAACCCCCAGTGACCAAAGATTTCGGCATAAGCGTAACCACCGCGTATGTTGTTGTAGTTTTTGTCATTACGTTTACTTTCTTCGGCATACATTGGGAACCAACCCGCCGCGGCCCATAAGTTAGGCAAGGTGTTAGCACTGATGTCGGTAGGAAATGCAGAAGGCATTTTAATTTCGTCACCTGTCACCATTTTGGTAAAGTTTTTAGTAAATTCTTTACCCAATTTACGCACATCTTTATTGGTGACTTTGGTGTCAAAGAAGGTATCGAATGTAGTGCGATTAAGCCATTTTGCAACGGGGGATTTTTGCGCTAGCTCTCCACCTGGACTATAAATCCAATTTACATCTTCACGAGCACCAAAACATTTTTTAGCTTCGGTTGAGTTATTAATCACTTGGTAAATATTTTTAACTAATAGCTTCATGTCTCGACGATCCATGATGCACATATTCTTACCGCCTTCGGTAGAGTCATACATGGCTTCGTCTGAGTTTAAGCATGGACCGTTTTCGCTATTGGTTAATGCAACGGCATAAGATTGTAAATATTGCAGAGTTTCATCCCAAAGAATATCTACATACTTTTGATCTTTTTCAGAATACTGAGGTGCGTCCCCTAAACACGTAAACTCAGCATTATTAATATCATTTGCATCTAAAAAGCTAGGTAACTCAGCAGACACAGCTGAACCCGATAACATCATCATCATGAAAAGTGCATTATATTTCATATCATTTCTCTTTATTTATATTTTTAAACAAGACAAATGGTACAGATGGAATTAATTCCAAAAATTTAAACAAACCATGTTTAAACAATAATTAAACATAACAAAACAAATTTGTGAGCCAAACCCACTTCAATAAATAAAAGTGGTAATCACATCCAAATAAGGAAAATGAAATTTATCAACCATTAATAAACCACAACATTAAATAGTTAAAAGTAAAATAATAAACAAAACGCCATGAAGTAATAAAAATATAAAAACACAAACATACACAGTGTTATTTTATAAAGCATTAAAAGTTAATAGGTAATAAGTTTGAGAGTAAAACAAAAAAGCCACACGTTGATTAATAACATGTGGCTTTATTAGTAATTAAATAATTACTATTAATTATCCTTTATGCTTGTCATATTTAAACGTATGACAGTTGCTGCATAATGGCTGCTTAGTTTTATGCTCTGAGTGACACTCTTGGCAAGGTAAATCTTTACCATAGTGAAGGTTGTTATGTGGGTTTTGCCACTTATCTTCTTCACTTCTAGCCGTTTGTTTTGCTAGGTCATCAACATCATGACACTGTAAGCAAGACTCATCAGATGGGAACTGCTTGATGCCATTGTCATGACATGCTTTGCAGTCTTTACCGATAACGTCTTTGTGGTAGTCGCGGATTTCAACCGCTTGTACTGATAAACTGGTTAATCCAAGTAGTACCAGCGCAAGTATAATATTAAAATTTTTCATTAATGATTCCTCTTGTTTACTGGTCTATTTACGCTTTCATGATGCTGCGTGCGGCTGTCATACCCATCACCATACACTCAGGAATTGAACAACTACCTAAGCGGCTGACGCCATGAATACCACCACAAACTTCGCCTGCTGCATAAAGGCCTGGAATTGACTTACCAGTAAAGCTGTCTTTTACTTCCGCTTTAACATTAACCTGAACACCACCTTGGCAATAGTGCACTTTTGGCCATAAACGAACCACGGTAAATGGTGCTTCGATATACTTATCTTTAGCCTTGGTCATGTTTTTGCCAAACTGCTTATCTTCACCAGATTTCACATAGCTGTTGTACTCTTCGATTTGTGCTTTTAATGGTTTTAGCGGCACGTCGAAATGCTTAGCAAGTTCTTCAATGGTGTCGAATTTCCAGCCGACATTGTACTTAATCACTTTTTTAGTGTTTGGATGCTTTTTAGAATCCTTGTAGCTAGTGATTAAGATTGGAGGTAATGCTTCGCCTTTTTCATTGCGGCACGAAAGCTCTGCATCGGCACGAGTCTTACGGTCAGCAATTTCGTTCATAAAGCGCTTACCGGTTAGACGGTTAACAGCCATTGAATGAGGGAAGTTATAGATAGAGTAGTTAGACACATAACCAAAACCACCTTCATCAGGTGATGCCCAAGGGCCAGACTGGATGTGTGCTAAATGCACAGGAATCGCACCTAGACGGAACATTTCAAACATGCCTTCGCCTGTTGCACCTGGAGCATTTGTACAACCAACTTCAGCTGTTAATGTTGGATCTTGCGCCATACGTAAATCAACGTTTTGACCAAAACCACCAGTCGCCATAATCACACCTTTTTTGGCGCGAATATTTAATACTTCACCAGGCTGATCTTCATTGAAGTGGTAGTTAGTACGCATTTTAACACCAACAACTTTGCCATCTTTGCCGACTAGGAAGCCTTCAAATTTTGAACGGTTGTGAGTATTAACACCAATACGCTTACACTCTTTATATAGCGGTTGAGTAATACCAGCACCACAGCTAACTGTAGTTTGGTAAGTACGTGCTACTGAGTGACCACCTAGTTGCTGTAAGTACGGATGGTATTCAGAACCTGCATCTAGTGTCATTTGTAATGCTTCTAGTGCATGTGATGCCACATGGCGTAATAAGCCTTCGTCTGCAATACCACGGCCTGAAGCTAATTGGTCATTAACCATTCTTTCTACAGAATCGTCAACGTTTTCTTTCTTTTGCATTGGTGTACCTGGCGCAGCAAATAAGCCACCGTTAATTGCCGAGTTACCACCAAAATATGACATTTTTTCAAAAATATGGACATCTTTAGCACCAAGCTTAGTTGCTTCAATTGCAGCAGCTAAACCGGCAAAGCCAGAACCAATAATTACGACTTCGACTTCTTTGTCCCATTTAACACCGTCAGCCTTTTCAGACACTGCCATTGCAGGAGCTACCATTGCTGCACCAGCAGCAACACCAAGTCCAGCAATAAACTTACGGCGCCCCAACAGATCTACATTGCTCATAGGTCATCACCCTTTTTTGTATAATTGACCGAATCATCATAACGATGGAATCAATTCCAAAATGGGAACCACTGTTAATGTTTGTTTAAAAGATAGCTCAATGTTAACTAATCAATTGTAGGTATAACTTTACAGAAAATTGTTAACTAATTGATATTTTGGAATGCAGTCCAATATGTGCGACTGGTTTTTTGTACTGCAAATCGTTAACATATTTGCCTGAGGACGACCTCAACCTAAAATATGGCTTAGGACTTCACCCGGGGACGGCCCCATCTGTTCAGTTTCAGACAGGAGCCACCACCATGCTGTTTTATCCAAAATACACTGCGATGTTATCTTTACCTTTAAAGAAACTTGGCAAAATTTACCAGCCTATCTCTTTGATTAAAAAAGCTTATAAGGTCATACCTTACTTAATGTTGGCGTTGAGCTTATCAAGCATAAATAGCCATGCAACAGAGCAGCAAGATCACAGCCAACATGCAGAGCATCCAGTAAAGATGGGCTTACATGGTATGTTGTTATTTGGCAGTCAATATGGCCTTTTTGCCTCACATTTGCCTATGTTTCATCAGCCGCACAACGCGCAAGTTGTGTATCAATTGTCGTTTGCGGACCCAAAAATCCAGGCCGAAGTCATTAAGGGTATTCGGGCGTCAGCTAATAGTCATGACCCCGTTTGGACCATAGTACCTACCACTTTTGATTTATCACTATTAGACCCACAGCACCCACAAAGCATCACTCAACTGACGGTAGATGTGGTTAAAGGACACTTTGAACGCGGTGGTGAAATGCAATGGCAGGCGCAAACAATCAATGTTGATAAAATGGAACTCTTTACTCTATTACCCCTTGAAAGTGGTTTAGCTAAAGAGGCGAACAACCATTACTTTAATCTCAATTATCAACCAAATGACAAGGTGCAGTTTTTAGTTAACACACTGACGTCTCGCCCTGATGCTGACCATATTGTGCGTCTTGATGAGGTAAATGCCTCTTTGCCTAAAACGGTAACACTCGCCGCAAAGCAGCACTTATTTAATACTGAAGCGCAATTATCATCCGCGTTACCCGATGTCACCAATGTGCAACGTATTTACCTTGAACTCGGTGAGTTAAAATGAGCCAATGCACTCTCGCCGTATTTCAGCATCACCCCGCTGAAGGAGTCGGGCGCATTGCAGTATGGGCACAACATCACAACATTAAACTGGATTGCTTTTATGCACCGGAGGATTTTCCAGAGTCACTGGCTAATTATCATGGTTTGATTGTGTTGGGCGGGCCAATGAATGTGGCTGATAACCCGCTATGGATGCAAGCTGAAGCTGAATTGATTACACAAGCGTTAATATTACAACGCCCGATTTTAGCCATATGCTTAGGGGCGCAATTACTGGCGGCTCAACTTGGCGGCCAGGTCATTGAAATGCCAGCACCGGAACTGGGCTGGCAAGATATTACCTTTAATGACGGCAGCGTATTAACGGTTCCGCAATGGCATGAACAAGCCATAACCTTGCCGCAGCATATTGCAGTATTGGCCTCAAGTGAACAATGTCCGGTACAAATGTACCGCCACCAGCATGCCATTGGTTTGCAATTTCATCCTGAATGGGATGCAAAACAAATCGAGCAGCTGGCTGAGTTTTTTGCTGATGAGTGCCCAATAACCACGGGGCCACACACTCAACAACATCAAACCCAACTCGGCCAATTTTTATTTGAGTTACTTGATGCGCAATTTGTGTGAATTAATTATCTTCACACAGGTTTCGCCCAGCTGCATAACAACTTGGCTGGCGCGGACATACAGCGCCACGCGAACAAATTAACCTTGCTTCGTTTTTAATCCCGCGCTCAATCCAATTAATATTGAGGATTTTCGCCACGCTGGTGAGGTCTTTTTTAATGTGTTTAGGGATGTCAATTGAGCCGCCATTGCCAGCACAGGCTTGTTTTAAATCGTTGGCAATCGACTGCGCATCTTTGCCTTGCGCCTCAATTGCCGGATTGAGATCAATACCGGCACACAACACATGTGGGTTACCCGCCGAGTCATCGACTTTGATCGACTCACAACAATAAATCCGCGGTTCATTACCGACATTTAAAATTGATATCTGCGCCGAGGTACCTTCTGTTGGCTCACTGATCATTCTAAATACAGCCCAATGCTGACACGGATCTTCTACAAGGCGCATATTACCCCATGGCAGTGGAATACCATTACCGCGATATACGGCTTTAAGCTTGCCAGGTGCATAAGCATCAAAGTAATGCCAATGAGTATAAGGTGACACGACCGTCATGCGGCGCATGGCCACCGAGGCCGAAACTTGCAATTGTTTATGCACGCTAATTTCGTAGCCGTGACGGTCAAGCAACTGCCGGTAAGGTACTTTAGGGCACAATAATGCACCGGCAAAAAAGCTTGATTCAAAGTCTCGCCAGGCATGCAAAATGTCTTGGGCATTAATGTTATTTGATTGCGGTGCATAGGCGTCTTCAGAGTCTTCTCTGCGCCCCGACATCATGACACTCTTTAGTCCGTCTTTGTTGTGTAATACACAATGGCCAATATGCACGGCTAGGTCATATTTAAGACGGTTAGGTCTCGTTTTTAAAATATTGCTAACGTAAATAGTGCCAGGCGGTTCAAAAAAGGAGGTGACTAATTGTTTGGAGCTCATGCCCCTTTCGTCCATCACTTCTTTTGGCGCACGATCAATCCACTTAATTTTTAGCCCCATGCCTTTGGCAATATCCATGATGTCTTCAATGGCTAGCGGCATACGCTTTAAGCCCACCTCTTCAGCGGCGCGCTCAAGATCAGGAAAGTGGTTTTGGTGATGTTCCTGGTGTGCACGAATAAGCAAGTGGGCAAACTGACGACCACTGGTACCGGTTTGCGATAACATTTCAGGAATGGCGATTTGCAAAATATCATTAGAAAACAAAAAGCTTGGTTCGAGCGGCATACCGCTAACCCCGCCTTTGTTGCCTTTTTCTGGCGTAATCGCTTCATCCTCTGGCACATCATCAAGGAACCAATCAACTTCTTTTTGAAAAACTGCGGCAATAACAGCCAACATATGGGCACTTGGAACCCGTTTTCCGCGCTCTATCATCGATAAGTATGACACCGAAGGCGCGTTACTCGAGTCCACACGTACACAACGTGCTGACAAGTCTTCCATTGTTAAGTTATTGCGTTTACGCAAGTTTCTTATCTTTGTGCCCAAAAAATGGGTCTTTCGCATTAAGCTTTTTTCATTTCTCATTTTGTATAATTCACAGTGTAAAATTTTTATTGTGAAATTCTTTGTAAAAATAGCATAGACTAAAAATCAAGCTGGTAACAAGGCTTAATAGTAAACAAATAACAAAATTAATTTCTGACCTACAACACAAGAAGAGGATAAGGCGATGAATATGTCTACTCAAGCAAGCAATACAGCCACCCAAAACCTTAACCGCTTCATCGGTGAGCAATTTGTGGCGACAACGAACCAACAAGATCGCAGCACAAATGCAAAAGACTTTTTGGATGCACAATTCCCATTAGCCAATGGTTCACATCAAGATGTGTGCAGTTACGTGGTTTACTACAACCACTTACTGGCCTTCTTAAAAGATGGCACCCAGTGTGGCTTACAAAATCCATGTCAATTTGTGGCGCTAACGGGCCACAAAAATGAGCCGACCTCTGTGGTATTGAAAAACAACGATACCCATGTAGAAATTTGTTTTGATCGCCTTGGTACCTTAGGGGCAACAGACAGTGCGCATATTGAAGATATTCAAGTCTCTATGCCGATTAAAAACTTACCGACACCTTACAAACAGTGGATCAGCTTATTACACACTAGCTGCCAACCTACTGAAGGTAACTGCAAGGTATTTACTGCTAAAGATGGCACAGACTACGCTTTACATCAGCGTTAATGCATACTTAAGGTGATGCATGCCCAAAGCGATAAATAGTCGACACAGTAATTTGTGGTAATACATTGCGAGTATCAAGCAGAAAAGGCTTCTCCCATTTAATCAATGTGAGAAGCCTTTTTGTTATTGTGTTAGTTGTAAATTGATGACTTGATGATTACGGCCAAAAAAAGCGTGATTGCTGCGTCACCTGATTTTCTGGCTCCACAGGGGTTAAGTTAGCCACACTGTTAATTTGAGTCACACTAAATTGCAGTGTTTGCTGGCTTGTGTCATCAACGCGATCACTACGACGACCGCTAACCGTAATGGGATAATCTAATTGTTCGCCAGGTTTTATCTGCACCACAGTGTCGGTCACTATGGTCAACGAGGGCGTTTTATTACTGCGCACTGCAATTTGATATACAGCTGCTTGTTGAGTTTTATTACGAATTTTAAGCTGATAGCTGTTTTCAACCCTATCGACACCCACTTCACGGTACAAGGTTTGACGATCGCGGATGACATTAAGCTGAATATCACTCATTTGACTTAAATCGATAATAATTAATCCAATCATTATTAGCAGTGCGCTGGCATATCCTAGGGCTTTGAGTGAAAACACACTGGCTTTAGGCTGACCTTTTAAGGCGTTTTCGCTGGTAAAACTGATTAAATTGGGTGCATAGCCAAACTTTTCCATGGTTTGATTACAGGCATCAACACAGGCACCACAGTTAATGCACTCGTATTGCAAGCCGTTACGAATATCAATACCTGTAGGGCAAACATCGACACATAAGTTGCAGTCAACGCAGTCACCTAACGCTGTTTTTTGGGCACGTTTACGCGGCCCACGAGACTCGCCGCGCGCCGCATCATAACTCACTGTTTTGGTATTAGCGTCAAACATCACCGCTTGAAAGCGCGAGTAGGGGCAACAATGCAGGCACATCATTTCACGCATCCAGCCGGCATTTAAATAAGTACAAATGGCAAAAAACCACACCCAGGCACCGGTCCAAAAACCACTGCTTGCAGTAAAAATATCAATATACAGTTCACGCGCAGGCATAAAATAGCTGATAAACCCGCAGCCCGTAAGCAACGCAAACACTATCCACAGCGCATGCTTAGTGAAACATTTACGCAATTTACTTAACGTCCATGGCGCTTTGTCTAGTGCAGCTCGATGATGATGGTTACCTTCAATGTTGGCTTCAATCCACATATAGATAAATGTCCAGGCGGTTTGTGGACACAAAAAACCACACCACACACGGCCCCAATATACGGTAACAAAAAACAACGCAAACGCAGCCGCCATAAAAAACCACGCTAATACAGTAAAGTCCTGTGGCCATAAGGTGAGATTAAAGAAAAAGAATTGCTGCTCGGTGACATCAAACAAAATCGCCTGGCGGCCCTGATAGTTAATAAAAGGCAGTAAAAAGAATAACGCGATGAGTAAGGTATTGCTGTGCTGACGCAAACGTTGAAAAACACCCTTTTGTTCACGCACATGTATTTTTGCTGATGGCGTGGCAATTTGAACCACCGGAATGCGCTGCGAAGCATTGATTTTAGCGCTAGATTGAGACGCTGATGCAGTTTGAACTGATGAGTTGGGCATAACTGGTTTCCTATAACACGGTATTGCCCTGCTATAGCAAAGACTAAGCCAACTAAAAACAGAACCTAACGAGCTGATTTTAATCGGTTTATGCTTTTAAACGCTCACAGGAAGTCACGATATATCGTGTAAATGGCGATATATCGCGATGACAATTCGCGTCATAGATTTGTTTATCGGGTTATGGCGAGTTTTTTCATACGCGAGCGCAACGTACTAGCCGGCATATTCAGCATGGCAGCAGCACCTTGCGGGCCTGAAATTCGCCAATGCGTTGCGTTAAGCGCAGTCACTATGTGCGCAGCTTCGGCTTCTGCCATGGTTAATATTGTCGTGGTTGACGGCGCTGATACCAATGCCGGCAAGGTATTAAATGACAACTGGCCATTTGGCGACAAAATGATTTCTCGCTCAATCAAGTTTTGAAGCTCTCGCACGTTACCAGGCCAGGTGTACTGTTGAAGTTTTTTAAGACCTTTACTACTGACCTTGGTGATTTTTTTACCTAGCTTTTTACCCAGCGATGCCGCTAAGTCGCTCACCAACTGTGGGATATCTTCGCGGCGTTCGCGTAATGGTGGCACGGTAATCGGAAATACATTTAAGCGATAATATAAATCCATTCGAAATAAGCCTTGTTCTACTCGCGCGGCTAAATCATGGTGAGTTGCCGCAATTAAACGAATATTCACGCTGATCGTTTCGCTACTGCCGACCCGCTCAAAGCTTTGCTCTTGAATAACCCGTAACAGCTTTGATTGGGCAGATAAACTCAGCTCGGCAATTTCATCTAAAAATAAACTGCCATTGTGGGCCAGCTCAAAGCGACCTTTACGCCGCGCGGTTGCACCAGTAAATGCACCTTTTTCATGGCCAAATAGCTCACTTTCTAATAACGCACTGGAAAAAGCCGCGCAGTTAACACTGACCATGGGCTGATCTTTACGGTGACTCAAGCGATGTAAACTGCGAGCCACTAACTCTTTGCCTGTGCCATTTTCGCCGCAAATCAGTACCGTGCTGTCGGTATTGGCCACCAAATTAATTTGTTGGATTAACTGCTTAATCGGTTGGCTATTACCTGAAAGGCCTAACGCGCCTTGCTGACCTTGTAGCTCTGTGAGTAAGTATTGGTTTTCTGACGCGAGGCGTTCAGACAATGCCTGCACCTGTGCCAATGCTTGCCTCAGTGATTGTTCGGTATGCTTTTGCATGCTCACATCACGAAATATCGCGATTACACCAACCAGCTTTTGCTGATGGTAAACCGGGGTTGAGCTGTAATACACCGGAAAACTGCTACCGTCTTTACGCCAAAAGACATCATCAGATACCTGGCGCGGAATGGCGTCATGCAAAGTACGATAAATCGGGCAATCATGTTGCGGGTAATGACTGCCGTCGGCATGGCTGTGATGATGACAATCGTGAATGTTTTTACCAATCAACTCTTCACTCTTCCAGCCGGTCATTTGCTCTGCCGCGGGGTTGATAAACACCGCATTGCCGTCTAAATCAAAACCATAAACGCCCTCGCTCATGGCGTTAAGCAGCAAGGTGTTTTCAGGTAAAAAATGCCTTGAAGTTGGCAATTGGTTGAGGGGTAAATCAGTCATATAAACCACAGCATTAAACAAGTATGGGTTTAGTATAACTAAGTCACGAAATATCGCGACCTGTATTCAATGATATTTTAATCCCCCTTATTCTCACGAGAAGGTAGGCTAAAATGAGACAAACACAAAAGATGCATTAGGTGCGCCACTGCATTCACAGATATTGATGAGAATTGTTCTTTAGAGGGGAGTCATTTGAATGGGTTAGTACAACATACTGAGCATACCGGTTATCGAACGCTTAATTAACGCGATATCAATATCGCAGCAAGCCATCTTGCTGCGATAAATGCATTAATAAAAAGGAGTTGGATCGACTTCAAGTGTCCCCGGAGAAACGCCACGCTCAATATTGATATCCACTTTGTGTATATCAACTAGCGCGACCTCGGTATAGCGTTTATGTTTTAGTGAATAAAAACATTTTACGATGGGATGTAATGCATCACGACCTTTGGAATCCCACACTATGCCGACACGTTCGTCAGATAATTGCACCAACGAGCCAACGGGGTAAATCCCCACACAACGTATAAATTCATACACCAGTTTTTGATCTAAATGAAATGGCGTTAAACTCAATAAAATTTTAAATGCTGCCGCTGGACTCATGGCTTCTTTGTAACAACGAGTCGCAGTTAACGCATCAAAAATATCCACAATGCAACTCATACGGCCATGTTGAGGGATTTGAGATTCAGTTAAGCCATTAGGGTAACCTTTGCCATCAAGCTTTTCATGATGCATTAAACACACATCTTTACTCACTTGCGACAAGCCTTGAGTTTCGTTCATGATTTCCATTGCATACACTTGATGCAACTTCATGTGTTCAAACTCTTCTGGCGTCAGTCGCCCTGGTTTATGTAGCACTTCATTGTCGACTTTAATTTTGCCAATATCATGCAAAATACCGCCTACGGCCATTTGTTTGATCAATTCGCGATCAAGGCCTAAGTGTTTACCAAAAGTCACTAATAAAAATGCGACATTAATTGAGTGTTCAAGCAGATAGGCATCTTTGGTGCGTAGTGCAGAAATACACTTAAATGCATCGGCATCGGCTATCACCGATTCAATCATTTTGTCTGCAACATCTTCAATTTGGCCGACTTCAATGGCTTTGCCCTCGAAGGTTTCAGACATCACTTTTTTGATTAAGCCTTTCGCCTCAGCAAGTAGTTTTTTGGCTTGAGATTGCTGACCATCACGGCTAACAGTGGCTTTGCGTGCCAATGGATTAGTGGGGCTATTCGATTTGTTGGCTTTTTTTAAGCCGCAATTATCTGACGAGCGCTCAACATCGACCCATACCGTGGTAATGTTGTTTTTTTTCAGCTTAACAATGGCATCACGGTGCTTAATTTGACCGGGATTGCGAATATCAATTTTACTTTGTTGGCGATCAATCGCGGTAACAAACATGCCCAGGGCAAGCTTATCGACAGGGATCTTTATGACATTGTTTGATTCAACAGAATCACTCATGTACACGCACTCCGGGAAGAAAAACTTAAATAGTGTGATCTACATCACGCAAACTCTCACGTCATTTTGACTTAATTTCTCTTATTAGACTACTGATTTAATGTACTTATCAGCGCATATTCTCAAGAAATGTGAGCAACTCTTTATAAATCACTATTTTACAAAATAGGCTTTATTGACTCTCTATAGCTAGCAAATCTCGGCCAGCAGGTTTACTTGGGCCGCTTGAGCTATAAACCATTAAAAAAGTATATACTCATTCGTACTCAAATCACGGGAGTGTCTTTTTCTGCATGTCACCATGAAGTTGACCATACGGTTATATTAGTAATTCAGATCACACGATTTAACCTTGCTAATTGACAGTATTTCATCACTTTATTACCGTAAAGCTGATAACTCTACTCGTGAGGAAATTCTACTTGGGTCACTTCTTCGAAACACATTTCAGCGAACTGATTACTAAGCTTAACCAGCTGAGTAAAGTTCCTGCACGAGAAGCGATTATTCAACTGTCGGTAGAAGCACCTGCGCTACCGTTATTGTCGTGGCTGGCTGCACAGCAGCAGTTTCCCAAAATATACTGGCACGGTAGAGACAGAGACGAAGATGTTGCCGCCATTGGCGCCTGTAAAAGCTTCTTTTTTGAAGACCAAGTAGACGACAATGCTTTAGCGAAAATTTATCAACAGCAGCGCAATAAAACCAGTCAACAAGACATCCGTTATTACGGCGGTTTGGCTTTTGACCGCACAGTAGAATGCTGGCCTGAATTTGGCCGTGCCCATTTTGTGTTACCAAGAATAGAGTTACGCCGCCACGGTAATAAGCTTAGGATTTTGGTTAATCTTAATTTTGAGGACACAGATCCTCAACAAGAAATTCAAGCTGCACTAAGCGCAATAGCACAAGTGCAAAAGCCTAAACCTTTGTCACCACCTCATAAAATGACATTAATGGGCCGCAGTGATTTACCCCATTATGAGCGCTGGGAAGAATTAGTTAATCAAGTCACCCAAGAAAAGTTTAACCGTACTACGCCAAAAGTGGTGTTGTCACGCCACACTCAAATTGATGTGAGTGACGATATTGACCCCTGGACAGTATTAGCATGCTGGCAAGGCAGAAACCCCAACAGTTTTCAGTTTGGCTTTCAATTTAGTCCAGAACGGGCATTTATTTCATGCTCTCCCGAGCGGTTATATCTTCGTCGACAACAAGAGTTATTTACCGAGGCGCTTGCTGGCACAACGGTGCGCGGACTCAATCCAGAAGAAGATACCTTACTCGCACAAGCGCTATTGGACGACATTAAAAACAGCCATGAAAACCAATTGGTGAGAAAGCACATTGTCGATGTGTTAACGCCACTAAGCCAATATATTGGGGCTGACGAACAACCTAAAATCTTTAAACTTAATCATATTCAGCATTTGCATCGCTCCATTCGCGCACAACTACAGCCTGGGGTCAGTGATTTCGAATTATTACGCGCACTGCATCCCACTCCTGCCGTTGGCGGGCTGCCTCGCGAAGCAGCACTAAACTTTATTCGTCAACGCGAGGGTTACGCTCGGGGTTGGTATGCGGGTGCTTGTGGTTATTTTAATCGAAATGAATCTGAGTTTTCGGTCGCTATTCGTAGTGCCTTAATAGAGCCAAGAAGAATCAATTTATTTGCCGGCGCAGGGATTGTAGCAGGCTCAGATCCGCTCGCTGAATGGCAAGAATTAGAAAATAAATTGGCCACTGTGTTGGCCATTTTAATCGACTTTTAGCCACTGTTTAATCTTTCGCTTGGGTATAACCCATGCTATTATCCCGCCCCCATGTTTGCAGCAACCTTTGTATTGGCATAACGCCAGGTAAAAATCGCGAAAATAGGCAAACATAACCATAATGATAATATTCTCTGTATCAGTCATTTATTGGCGCTGTTGTTGGTAATCCAATGACCAAGAAGGTGCTTTAAAGACTGTTAATCAAATTAATAGCGGGTTCCCTCACCCCGCGCTAACCCAATTAAAAAGGCCACAATATGTTGCAGTTATCCCAGGCGAAATATCGCCGAGCACTGATGCTATTAGTCAGCTTTCATATCTTAATTATTTGCGCAAGTAATTACCTTGTTCAACTACCTTTCCAGTTATTTAGCTACCACACCACTTGGGGTGCATTTAGCTTTCCGTTTGTGTATTTAGCCACCGATTTAACCGTGAGAATTTTTGGTCAGCAAGCGGCTCGAAGTATTATTCTCAAGGCGATGATCCCAGCGTTATTGGTGTCGTATTTGGTGGGGGTATTGTTTCATCAAGGCCAACTACAAGACTTTGCAGCTTTAGCTCAGTGGAATAGCTTTGTATTTCGCATTGCCTTTGCCAGCTTTGTGGCCTATTTGATTGGTCAGCTTATGGATATTACGGTGTTTGCGAAGTTACGCCGTGCAAAAGCATGGTGGGTTGCTCCTGCTGCCTCAACTTTAATTGGTAATTTGGTTGATACGCTGGTGTTTTTCAGTGTGGCTTTTTATGCCTCAAGCGATACCTTTATGGCAACTCATTGGCCAGAGATCGCCACTGTCGATTACTGCTTTAAGTTGATTGTGAGTTTAGGGCTATTTTTACCCGCTTATGGCGTATTGCTAAAAGTACTTCAGGACACCATTTTATTTGATAGCCCAAAGGGGCAAGACGATATTGTTGTTGAAGTCGGTAAATAATTAACTGAACTCGATTCGCATTGTTTTTACGCATTGCAATCAAAGCGACACAATTAAGCCAGTTGTATCATGCTACTGGCTTAATAATATTTGTTATTTTAGCGCTTATTTAAATTTCGATAAATTCAAACCAATAGTCACCAGTTTAAGTCTCTAGCTGCCGTAATCGTAAACATAGCAGATGGCACAAACCATCAAAAATAAAATAACCTGTTTATTTTCAATTACTTAGATAATACCAGCTGCGATATTCAATCATCATAATGTAAAGATAACTAATTTATCAATGAACACCTTGCAAATACTAATGAGAATGATTATTATTAACTTGCGTTCCAAAACTCGGTTTACTTAATAGAGACTTCATCACCTTTATTGGTCTACAGAGTTCGCAAGCACGACATTGCTCACACACTCTTTGTGGCCGGGTTATTAACCCGGCTTTTTTTTGCCTGTTTTTTACCTAAGTTTTTATATTAAGTTTTATCACCAAACTGCAAACCATCGTATGGTCCAAGTTGCTGATCATCTTTGGCTTTATGATATAAGCCAATAGTAAATACTGTACCTACATCAACCGTTGACTTGACTTCAATGGTGCCACCAAGGCGCTTAATAATACCGTAGCTTAGAGATAAACCTAACCCTGTACCGTCTTTGCGGGTGGTGTAAAAGGGATCGAAAATACGGCCTAAATCTTCCTTGCTAATACCGATGCCTTCATCCTCAATCTCAATTTTTACCCCAATACTTTGGCCATCCTCAATCCAATCGTAAGTTCTTACCCAAATACGACCATTGTCTGTAATCGCATGGGCAGCATTAACCATTAAATTAATTAACACCTGTAATAATTGCGGTCGATTAACTTCAACAATGCCGGTAGCTGTTAGCTCTTTTACTAACTCAACTTTTTGCTGCTCAATTGAGTGGCGCGCCAATAGCAGTACTTCCTCGACAATGGGAGTAATGGCTTGTGGCTCAATAGGTGCATTAAACTCACCTGGGCGGCTGTACTGCAATAAACTGCGGATAATCGTGGTGATCCGGCCCACCTGTTGAATAACTAAATCGATTTCTTCTTCAACCGCTTTAGCATCATCACCGAGCTCGTATTTGAGTAATTCCATATTACCCAAAATCACTGCGGTAGGATTATTGATTTCATGCGCGATACCGGCAATTAACTCACCTAGCGCGGTGAGTTTTTCATTAGTCACCAGCTGTTGGCGAGTGGCATGCAATAGCGCGACGTTACGCTCAAGCTCTTCAGTTTTGTCTTGTAAACTACGAGTGCGTTGTTCAACTTTGATTTCTAGCTGTTCTGCTGCGGCTTGAATTTGCGCATTACGTCGTTGTAACTGGTCTAGCATTCGGTCAAATTGTTCGGCTAAATTGGCCAGTTCGTTCTCTTTATTTAGTCCTAGGTTACCAATTCTGACATTGCGTCCCGCTTGTACAGCCGTGACAACCTGGTGAATATACTCTATTGGTTGCAATAAACTGTTGGCACCGCGATACACTAAAAAGCCAGATAAAAACAATACAATCACTAGGATGGTGCCGAGCTCAATAATATTTAATAAGTAATTATGTAAAAAGGGCGCCTCAGAAAACCCAGCGTACACCATGCCGACACGCTTACCGCGAATATCGTACAGGGGCGAATAACCCGATATATACCAATCGTTAAAGACAAACGCACGGTTAATCCAGGTTTCGCCTTCAATTAACACTTGTTGGCCGACTTCATCAGAGACTAATGTACCGATTGCACGGTTATTTTTGTCTTGCTTACTCGGAAACTGCTCCAAAGGCACATTAGTGCTAATGCGAATATTGTCTAAGAATAGGGTGACGGTACCGATAGAGCGCTCAGGCAAGGTCCCTTTGTCGTACACAAGATCACGAATATGGTCGACAATGGCCGTATTACCATTAAAGATAATCCCACCATCTAGATACCAAAATACATTGCCAGACAAATCGGTAACGGGCATTAATGTACGACTCAACAAGCCGCGAGTTTCTGATTTTTGTTCAGGCGTTGTCGCATGTCGAGTTGGCACGAGTTCAACATAGGCCTTGTCAGCAAGCGATGAGCTTATCCGGGCTAATTGCGTTTTAGATAATACCATTAACCCTGAAATAGCCTGCTGCTGAGTTTGGTGCAACATAAGGCGTAAATCAGGATCGGCTGCGGCATCTGCCACACTGATTAAACGTAAAAAATCCAACTCTAGCGTTTTTTGCTTTTGCGCCAATAACAAATTAAGTGCATTAATCGCGGCGCTATTTGGTTTAGGGTCATTCTGATTTAACAATTGAAAAGCATGTTGAAAGTCCCATGAGCCGCTGATGGTACTCAATTGGTGCTGTTGTCGCTGTTGTACTTGAGACAAGGTATTATCGGCTACAACCAAGTCAGCCTTTACCTTCATAAACAACTGCTTGCCTGTATATATCACATTCCAATATATCGTGATAAAAACCAGGCTAACCAGCGTTAATATAATGGGTAATAAGGTCAGAAATAAAATGCGATAACGGATCTTTGACTGCATCTGTTGCCAGCTAATACCAAAGACCCGGGTGATAACGCCTGAGGACTGCGCCACTATTGCGCTTCTCCATCTGTGTCATCATCAAGATTCGCCCACTCTTTGTATTTACGATCTAGGGTTTTTCGCGACACACCTAAGTCACGGGCAGCTGCAGACTTATTACCATTATGGGCATCAACAACTTGGGTAACATGCTGCTTTTCGACTTCTTTTAATGGCCAATCTAAAGGGTAACCCATGGCTTCTGGGATCACGGTGACGACAGGTTTTTTCCAGTATTCAGCTGGGGGTTTACCCAATAAAATACAACGTTCAATCATATTGCGTAGTTCACGAATATTACCTGGCCAGTCGTATTGCTGAAGTACTTGTAAATCTTCATGACTCCAAATGATGTCTTTGATCCCCAGCTCTTGTGACAACTGTAATGTAAAGTAATGGGTCAGTTCGACCACATCTTCAGGGCGAGAGCGTAACGAAGGGATAACAATATTGAGCACGTTTAAACGATAAAATAAATCTCGACGAAAACGCCCTGCCTCAACTTCATCGATCAATAACCGATTGGTTGCTGCAACAACACGCACATCAATTTCGATTTCTTTTTCGCTGCCGACAGGCCTAATGGTGCGTTCTTCAAGCACTCGTAAGAGTGCGGTTTGCATGTTCATTGGCATTTCGCCAATTTCATCTAAAAAGATAGTGCCACCAGAGGCATAACTAAATAGACCTTCACGCATCCCTTTGGCACCGGTAAATGCGCCGGCGGTATGACCAAATAACTCACTGGCCAATAACTCTGGTGCTATGGCGCCACAGTTTACGGGTACAAATGCGCCGTTACGGCCACTGAGTTGATGTAATTGTCTGGCCACCAGCTCTTTACCTGTGCCTGACTCACCTTCAATTAACACCACTGCATTGGTTGGCGCAATGCGTTCGATAACCTGTTTAACATCGCGAATGGCTTCGCTATTGCCAATAATGTTGGACGACTGCCCATGAGCAAGCTCACGGCGTAACATAAAGTTTTCACGCTTTAATGAACGCTTCTCGATGCAACGATCAACTGCTGTCATCATTTGCTCAAGGTGGAATGGCTTCATAATAAAATCTGATGCGCCAGCCCGCAGTGCTTTAATCGCGACATCCATGTCGGCATAGCCCGTCATAAAAATAATGTCTGACTGTCTGTCTGGATCATTTAACGCTTCATGCCATTCAATACCTGAGCGATCGGGTAATCGAATATCAACAACTAATAAATCAAAATGACCCTGACTACGAATCGCTTCAGCTTCTGCTATGGTGGATGCGGTTTCAACTAAAGCAAACTTTTTGGTTAACGCTTTTTTTAAAAAGCTGCGCATGCCTGGTTCATCATCAACGATTAAAACCGACATACTAGTGTGTGCTATAGGATTAATATGTACATCTGAACTCATAAGTAGACTCTACATTAGGACATTTTGACTCGCTTAAGCTCACTTTAACATTGAATTCATCCGACAGGGTCACTATGAACCACAGAAAAGTGATCATGGGACAATTTGTCTAACATAATTTATTTCAGCTTGAGATCGAGTTCACAGTTTCGATTTTAGCCGTGAACTGTATTTGCTTAAAAACCATTTGGCATTTAATTTGCTTATAGCTTTGGTAATTAAGCAAAAAAGCCGCTTAAGGACAGTTTGATTAAATAGATGAATTCTGGTCATTGAAATAACAAGGAATGGAAATGTTAAAACTAAAAGCAAGTGTCAGTATGTTGTTAGCCGCTACAGTATTAAGTGGTGCGATGTTCAGCCCAGTTGTGTTAGCGGGTGAAGTAATTAAACTCGCAACGACAACGAGTACCGAAAACTCAGGCTTATTAGGTGCAATTTTACCAAAATTTGAAGCTGAGTCAGGTTACACTGTTCAAGTGATTGCCACTGGTACAGGTAAAGCATTAAAGCTGGCAAGTCAGGGAGATGTTGATGTAGTCATGACTCATGCTCCTGCTGCCGAAGCAAAATTTGTTGCTGACGGTTTTGGTATTGAACCTCGTGGCATTATGGAAAACGATTTTATTGTATTAGGGCCTAAAAATGACCCTGCAGCTGCAAAATCAAGCAAAGATGTCGCTGAAGCTTTTGGCAAAATAGCTCATAAGCCAAGTAAGTTTGTTTCTCGTGGTGATAATTCTGGCACCAACATGAAAGAACTTGCGATTTGGAAAAATGCGGGCGTAACAACTGACTTTAACGGTTATACTTCTGTCGGCCAAGGCATGGGTAAAACCTTATTGATGGCAGATGAGTTACAAGCGTATACATTAACAGACCGTGGAACATATATTGCCTATAAAGCTAAACTA
This sequence comes from Shewanella saliphila, assembly GCF_014648295.1. GTDB lineage: Bacteria > Pseudomonadota > Gammaproteobacteria > Enterobacterales > Shewanellaceae > Shewanella > Shewanella saliphila. The sequence continues at coordinate 63,903 of NZ_BMQV01000009.1, read as the reverse complement.
AATCTTAACATTAGCTTTGAAGGTGGCGCAGCGTTAGCCAACCCTTACCAGATTATGTTGATTAACCCAGCAAAATACCCAGATTTAAACCATAAAGGCGCAAAAGCATTAAGCGACTGGTTTATCAGCCCTGCAACACAAACTATGATTAACGAGTTCACCGTGCAAGGAGAGCAATTGTTTAAGGCAACTTATAAGAAATGAGTGAAGGCTGGTTAGCCCTATTGCAGCAAGCATTTAGCTTGCTGCTATCTTTCGACCCTGATGTATGGGCCATTATTAACATTTCATTTTCGGTGTCTTTTGCGGCGCTGCTGATCACTATTATCCCGTCGATTATCTTTGGTTTCATCCTTGCCTTTAGCCATTTTCGTGGCCGATGGATCGTTATAAATTTAGTGCAAACGCTACAATCTATTCCAACGGTTGTGATTGGTTTATTGGTGTATTTGTTGTTAACTCGTAATGGTGCTTTGGGTGATTTAAAATGGTTATTTACCCAAAAAGGCATGATTTTAGGGCAAATGCTCATTTGCGCTCCCGTATTAATAGCCTTATCTCAAGCGGCTTTTTCCAGTGTCGATCGCCGAGCTTGGGAAACCTCCCGAACGTTAGGCGCCTCCTGGTTACGTGCGGTTTGGACATTATGTCGTGAATTACGAGTACCGCTCTTGTTAGCCATTGTTGCTGGTTTTAGCCGAATTTTGACTGAAGTGGGCTGCTCTATGATGGTCGGTGGTAATATTATGGATGTTACTCGTAATATACCCACAGCTATAGCGCTCGAAACCAGCAAGGGCGATTTTGCTCAAGCCATTGCCTTGGGATTAGTGTTACTCATACTCGCCTTAGTGCTAAACTTCATTTTGGGTTCATTGCGAGGCAAAGCCCTCCCAAGGAGTCATTAGGATGATGATTTCAGATACATTACAAGAACAGCAAACCGTGCAAATTAGCGCGCACAATTTGCTGATGAAATTTAACCAAAATACGTTATTCAACGTACCCGAATTGACGTTTAAACAAGGCGATGTCATATACCTGCAAGGTGATAATGGGTCGGGTAAGTCTACCTTAATGAAAATTTTGGCAGGATTAATAACCCCAACCCAGGGGCAAGTTATTAGCCAAGGTTTTGCCCCAAAACCATGGTGGCAACCTGACAACTTATTTGGCAAAGCGGTATATTTGCATCAGCACCCTTATTTATTTGAAGGCACAGTAAAATACAATTTAACGTACGCATTAAGCCAATTGAAAATACCCGTCAGTGAGCGCAATGATCGTATTACTCAAGCTGTCAATATGGCGCAGCTTGGAGATTTACTTAACCACAATGCAAGCGACTTATCCGGTGGTGAACGACAACGATTGGCGATTGCTAGAGCGTGGATTATTCAGCCAAAGTTGCTCATGTTAGACGAGCCCATTTCAAATATGGATAAACAGTCACAACGTTTAGTGCTTGCGATGATAAATCAATTAAAACAAGACGGCACAGGACTATTACTCAGTAGCCATCAAACCTGTGGCCTTACGGCATTATGCCAACAGCATTGGCATATTAAACAACGTACCATTCATACCAGCATGCATGTTCCTGCAGCAGAAACCGTGCATCAGACTAATACAACGGAATTACACTATGGCACCACAGATTGACGCAGTAATTTTAGCGGGCGGCATGGCTCGGCGCATGGGCGGCAATGACAAAGGCTTAGTGGATCTTAATGGCCAAGCCATGATTTGCCACACTATCGACAAATTAACGAATCAAGTCGATGGCATTATGATTAATGCCAACCGTAATCAAAAGCAGTATGAGCAATGGGGTTATACTGTTTTCAATGATCAAGATAGTGGCTATTTAGGGCCTTTAGCCGGAATGGTAACTGCTTTAAAAAAGACGCAAGCAGAGTACCTGCTTGTTGTACCCTGTGATTGCCCTAGGTTACCAGATGACTTAGCATCAAGGTTATTAGCGGCTTTAGAGCGTGAGCAAGCCGACATTGCTATCGCCAGTGATGGTAAGTATGAGCAACCAGTCGTATTATTACTGAAACCCCATCTTGCACAATCGATGCAAACATTCTTGGATGGCGGCGATCGCAAGGTGTTTTTGTGGTATAGCCAACATAAAGTGGCTATTGAGAGTTTTGCAGACCAACCTAATGCCTTTGTTAACGTCAATACGCCAGAACAAAAACAGCTACTCGCCCAGCAAATTGCCAAGTAATTTATTAAGAGGTTCATGATGACTGTAGTTTTTAGTAATCCATTACCTATTCCCGTTCTAGGGTTTTGTGCATACAGTGGTACGGGTAAAACCACGCTATTAAAACAACTTATTCCAGCACTTAACCAACGCGGTATTCGCTTAGCGGTTATTAAACATGCGCATCATAATTTTGATGTTGATATCCCAGGTAAAGACAGTTTCGAAATGCGTAAAGCAGGCGCAAAACAAGTGCTTGTTGCGTCTCATGTACGCTGGGCGTTAATGACGGAAGATCCCGTTGAGGATGACCCAAAACTACAACACCTACTTCGCCAAATTGAAGCTGATAAAGTCGATATAGTGCTAGTTGAAGGCTTTAAAAAACTGGCATTACCCAAAATTGAACTACACCGCGCAGCGCACAACAAGCCGTTGATCCATGTTCATGATGACAATATCGTCGCGATTGCCTGCTGCGAAGACACGCAAGTGCCAGACTCATTAACACGATTAGATTTAAATAACGTGGCACAAATCGCTGATTTTGTAGAGCATTACAAAAACAGCTGGCAAGCACCAAAGGCGCAATTACCGATTTGTTTTAACGATGCTGACATTCCAAAACCTACAGGTTCAGAGCAAGGCATTAGCGTCTCGCAGGGCATTAGCACAGTGCTTAGCCAAGTATTGCCAACACGCGAAACCGAACTCGTCGACTTAATTGATATTGATAATCGCGTGCTGGCACACGATATCATTTCAGAAATTAACGTACCGCAACAAACCAACTCAGCAATGGATGGGTATGCTTTTGCGTTTGATAACCTATCAAAAGCACCACTTAAAGTAGTTGCCGAAGTATTGGCTGGTCATCATTACCCTAATGTTTTACAGTCAGGTGAAGCGGTACGCATTATGACTGGCGCTACCGTGCCTCAAGGTGCTGACACCATCCAACCGCGTGAGCTGACTCAAGAGCAAGATAACCAATTAACCTTGCTTGAAGCAGAGCATATCACCAAAGGCCAACATGTACGCCTTGCAGGTGAAGACATTGCCCAAGGTGAAGTAGCATTAGCGGCAGGTAGCCGACTAGGTGCTGCAGAGCTTGGTTTAATGGCATCGCTTGGTTTTAATCGACTGCCTATTTTTAAGCGTCCTGTGGTCGCAGTATTTTCAACAGGTGATGAAGTTAGCCAACCAGGAGATGAGTTAAAACCTAACTGCATTTACGATGCTAACCGCTACACTATTTTGTCGATGGCGAAAAAACTAGGGTGTCAGGTAATTGATCTCGGTATTATCGACGATAATGAACAAACACTGACGAGCACATTAAGCGATGCCGCAACAAAAGCGGATATTGTTATCAGCTCAGGCGGTGTCTCTGTAGGTAATGCAGATTACATCAAAATGGCACTGGCCAACGTGGGTAGTACCCATTTCTGGCGTATCAATATGCGTCCAGGCCGCCCTTTAGCCGTGGGTAAAATTGACCAGAGTCTGTTTTTTGGTTTACCCGGCAATCCTGTTGCTGTGATGGTGTCATTTATGCAATTTGTGCAACCGGCTATTCGTAAATTGGCAGGCGAAACCCAATGGCAACCACAATTTATACCTGCGATTGCGGCTCAACCGCTACGAAGCAAAACCGGCAGAACTGAATTTTTGCGCGGCGTATATAGCATTGCTGATAACGGCCAAATTCAGGTTAAAACCACCGGAGCACAAGGCTCGGGGATGCTGAATTCAATGGTCAATGCCAATTGTCTTATTGTTATTGCTGACGATACCGCATCGATTCCTGCTGGCGAAAGTGTGTTTATTCAACCTTTTGCTGATTTGCTTTAAGCCTTCAAGCCTTCAAGCCTCGACAACCATTGCAATGCGCAGTGATTGTCGAGTAACGTTATACTTTACCGCTTTCAACCACTCTTATTTACCGCTAATCTAAATCCCCACTACAACCGTATAATCGTACTCATTCCCCGGCAACCCGATGCAGTCTTACTGGGCTAGATTCGTTTTTTATTACCTGAGTGATACACTAAAAGCATGCTGCTTCATCAAATAAAAAGGACTCTGTTATGGCGCTTTCTCGAAAAAATTGGAACTACATTATTATCGGTGCCAGTGTTTTTATGATTAGTGTGTTGTCGTTTATTGATGACAAAACCGCAAATGTCCCCGATGATGTCGTCGCTTTATTTGACCCTCAACTTCCCTTGGTGCAATTACATCTCGATGACATCTGGCTGAGTAAAAAAGAAGATAAGTGGTGGTGTCACGAGCAAGTTCTTAACTGCCAACAATGGGCTCAGGCTTGGCAAAATATTAGTGTGTCGCCATTAAACGTTGAGCCTGAACACGGGTCAAACGAACAAATTGTCACTATCGCAATTAGTAATATACACACAGCACAGCAATGGCGTTATTTCCCCGACGATGGCCTATTGCAATCATCAAATCAAAATTGGTATCAAGTGCCACCAAGCTTACGCGCTGATTTACAGCCTGTTCTCAGTGTGTCATCTCAATCAAAATAACGAGTATTTATGCCTGAATTACCAGAAGTTGAAGTCACCCGACAAGGGATCAGCCCTTACCTTATTGAACAAACGGTATGTGAGCTCATTGTGCGTAACGGATCGCTACGCTGGCCTGTTCCTGATGTAGCACAAAACATTGCTGGCCAACGCATTAACAATGTACGCCGCCGAGCCAAATATTTACTCATCGACACCGATGCGGGTATGGCTATTGTTCACTTAGGGATGTCAGGAAGTTTACGCATTTTACCGCGCAATACGCCGGTAGAAAAACATGACCATATAGACTTAGTCCTAGAAAACGGCCGGATGCTACGCTTTAATGACCCAAGGCGTTTTGGCGCCTGGCTATGGTATGAGTTACCCGAAGACGCCCACCCATTATTGTCAAAGTTGGGCCCAGAACCATTAAGCCCAGCGTTTACCCCGCAACAGCTACAGGCCGCTCTCGCGGGGAAGAAAAAAGCCATCAAATTATGCCTAATGGATAACCACATAGTGGTCGGTGTCGGTAATATTTACGCCAACGAAGCCTTATTCGCCGCAGGTATTCACCCACAAGCAGAGGCAGGAAAAATTGATATCGAACGATTAACCGTGTTAGTCAGTGAGGTAAAACAGATTTTAGCCCACGCCATCAAACAAGGTGGTACCACCCTAAAAGACTTTACCAATGCCGACGGAAAACCAGGTTATTTTGCCCAAAAGCTACATGTTTACGGCCGAGGCAACGATACCTGCACCCAATGCGGCAATATATTAAGTGAAATAAAACTAGGACAACGCACCACGGTATTTTGTGGTTTATGCCAGCAAAGATAGGAATGAAAGCCATATTGCAATTTACTTTTGAGCAATATGGCTTATTGAAGATCAATCTTTATGAGATGCTTTACCCTCTTCAACTTTGAATTTAAGAGCGGCGGCAATTTCGGGGTGAACAAATTGACTGACATCGCCCCCATGAAGCGCGACCTCTTTTACCAAGGTTGAGGATATAAATGAGTTTTCTTCTGACGGGGTTAAAAATACACTCTCGAGATCTGGGCTTAAACGGCGATTCATATTGGCTAACTGAAATTCGTATTCAAAATCAGATACCGCCCGCAACCCACGCACTAGCACACTAGCATGTTGCTCTTTAGCAAAATCGACCAGCAAACCGGTAAAACCAACCACTTCAACATTATCTAAATGTGCAGTCACTAGATTAACTTGGGCAACGCGCTCTTCAAGACTAAACCTTGGCTGCTTTGACGGATTAGAAGCAATACCAATAATGACATGCTTGAATAACCGCGCCGCGCGTTCGATTAAATCAGTATGCCCATTAGTCACAGGGTCAAAAGTGCCGGGGTAAATTGCTCTTCTATGCATAATACAAAGCCATAAACGTGAGATTAAATTAAAGAGATTTTAACAGCTCATTGCCGTACAGCCCAATTGTAATTGATATTTAATTAAACAGCTTTTGTAAAAAAATTTAAATTCGTGTAAATTAGCAATTCGATCTCGCTGAATATTTATTAAGCATTAGTATCGAATTATATATGGAAGTGAGTCGATTATATGCTAATCTTCCATTAGGTGTGTTTGGACAATTTATGGGAAGACTTTGAATATGAAAAAATCAGTAATCGCGTTAACAACGGTTTTATTAATGATCGGTTCAGCTCATGCAGCTGATGGTACTGAAGCAGGTTCTGGTACTGGCGGTGCTGCTGGTAGTGCTGGTGCAGCTGCAGGTGGATTAGGTGCTGCTACTGTAGGTGGTTTAGTTGTTGCTGGTGCTGTAGTAGTTGGCGTTACCGCTGCTGCTGCAAACGACAGTAACTCTGATGATGGTACAGGTACTGGCACAACTACAACTAGCACTGGAACTGGTACAACTACAGTTACTAACTAATTTGTAATTTTTTTAAAAAAAGCACATTTTTTAATGTGCTTTTTTATTATGTTTTTATTGCAATGCCAAAGCTTAAGGAATTGAGCTCATATGTTTTCCACTTACCAAAAGCTACTCATCTTAATTTTATTTTGTACTTTGACAGGTTGTAGTAATACTTTTGTACAGATTGGTGGCATGTTCAAGGAAAGCGTCATTGGTTTACCTGATGATGATATAACTTCTGTTGATATTGAAAAGAGCCCCTACGCCAGTATCCACGTTAAAATCAACAATGCTCACAGATCTTACGTTCTATTAGCTTTTGCCGAAGCACCTCAAACATTACCAGCAACAAACGTGAGTCCCCAAAATATGGAACTAAAATGGGTATCATCGGATTTTGGTATGCTAGTGACTCGCAATGGTCGCTTATTGAAAACACTAAACTTATTCGACGGCAATCTTCTAGGAATAAACAGTAAGCAACCTGATCCACTTACATTAGGTCTGCACTTAAATAGCACGCCACTGCATTGGCAAAGTACCATCGATTGGCAACCTGGCTATCATATTAACTATGAACAGCGGTCAACATTTAGCTTCGTCGCTGATGAAACGGTAATCATTAATGACAAACCATTAAACCTTAAAAAATTTAATGAGCATATTATTGTTCCGAGTCTCGACCTTGAATACGACAATCAATTTTGGGTTGATGCAACAAATGGCGCTGTCATGAAAAGCTATCAGAAGATAGCCCCTAACCTGCCTTACATCGAAATTACTCTTTTGAAGCCTTATGGATTTAAGGACGTTAAATGAAGCCGTTAATTCAAGTATGCCTATTTTTATTAATGTTGTGCTCGCAATATGGTCATGCCACGACATCAATTACGGTCACCCAAACAGTTCACGATAAATCATCAATGACATTGCAATATGAACAGGCACCACGCTTAGCTCAAGTCATGCAAGACAGTCTGATAAACAGTAACAGTATTGCAATGACTGCTCAGCCAGAAGCAATCTATTGGCTAGGGGCAGCACTATACGATTACAACAGCGAAGGTGTATTTCAGCAAAAACAACGCAATGTATTAAATGCACTTAAAACCCAATATACCGACATGGATAAGCCAGACCATATTCAATCTTTACAATCTTTGTCAGCCTGGGTTAAAAATCAACAGTTTCTAAAACGTGAATTCATTCCGTTAGATTTTGATTCTATTCGATTAAAAGCAGAGTTAAATCCTTTATTAAACGGCTCATATTTACTCACTCTCCCCACAAAACCACAAGATGTCACCATATTAGGTGCGGTTACTCAAAATGGTTCACAGCCATTTGAACTGAGGCAACACGCGAGTGAATATCTAAATAACGCAATGCCATTAGGTGATTCAAATAACAGTTTCGCTTGGTTGATTCAGCCCGATGGGACATTGCACAAATATCCCATTGCCTACTGGAATAAACAGCATATTGATATTGCACCTGGTGCAATTGTCTATCTTGAGTTTCAAGGGGTTAGAGAAAACGAACAAGCATTAAACCAACAGATACTCGAATTATTAAGACATTGGATACGTTAGCCATGAATCAAGCAAAACAAACTGCCTTTTCTGTTTTTGCCATTTCATTCATGGTAAGCGGAATTGCTATCAGCGCTGCAGCGCACAGCGATGAACTATCAACGCCAAAGCTGACACCTTCACAATATGATTTTGGTGGTGTGGGTCTCATTCAAATGCCGACGGGCCGAATGGCGCCTGAAGGTGAATATAATGTCAGTGCAACCTTCAATGAAGATTATTACCACGCTGCAATGTCATTGCAATTATTCCCATGGCTAGAAACCACCATACGCTACACTCAAGTCCCTGACGTACTCTACAGTAATGATCCCAGCTTCAGTGGTGATACCTATTACACAGATAAAGGTATCGACGTTAAATTACGCTTATTGGAAGAAAGCTATTGGATCCCAGAAACCTCTATCGGTGTAAGAGATATTGGCGGAACAGGCTTATTTGATAGCGAATATATCGCCATGACCAAAGGTTTTGGCCCATTTGATGCCACGGTTGGATTTGCATGGGGTTACATAGGTAATCGCGGTAATTTTAGTGACTCAGACAAAGCAACATCAGTAGATTGTAATCGTAACACTGGTTATAAAGGTACGGGTGGCGATGTTGATTTTGAGCGTTGGTTTAAAGGCTGTGGCGCCGTTTTTGCTGGTATTGAATACCAAACCCCCTGGGCACCATTACGCTTAAAAGCGGAGTATGATGGTAATGACTATCAATCTGACTTTGCCGCACTGCGCACTGGTAATGAGTTAACACAAAGCAGTCCTTTTAATTTCGGTTTATTGTATCGAGTTAGTAATTGGGGCGACTTGAGATTAAGTTACGAGCGTGGCAATACCGTCACACTAGGGTTTAGCTTATCGACAAACTTTAATAAATTAAAATCAGATTGGCGCGAATCACCAAAGCAAACCATTGAAGAGAAGCCAGACCTTGCTGATCGCAAAGTTGATTTACCTGAACTCAATAAGCAATTAGCCTTTGATGCGGGCTATAAAGGGGCCAAGATTTACATCAAAAATGATGAAGTTACTGTCGTTGCTACCCAAACTAAATATCGCGACCGAAAGCATGCTCATGATCGCGCAGGGCGGATTTTAGCCAATCAATTCCCGCAAGCGAGTACCTTCAAGATTATTGAAGAAGTGGGCCATCTACCGACCACCGAAACTCATATTGATGCTAAGCAATTCAAAAGTGCATTACAACATGAATATATTGGCGCTAATATTGAAGATAGCACCACCATTGTAGAACCTGTAATGCCTACCGAAATAGCTGATTGGGAAACGCCAAATAAGTGGAGTTATGGTTTTGCGCCCAAATTAGCTCAGTCTTTTGGTGGCTCTGAAAACTTCTATCTGTTTAATTTTGGTATCAATGGCTCAGCAAGCCGTTGGCTTACCGACAATATTGAAATCAGCAGCTCTATTTATATCAATTTATTCGATAACTATGATGAATTTAAATACGAAACGCCGCCCGATGGTACGGACCTTAAGCGTGTTAGAACCTTAGTGAGACAATATGTATCAGACACACCTGTACGAGTGGATAACTTGCAACTAACTTGGCTAGATAAGTTAAGTGAGAATATTTATGCTCAGGCCTATGCCGGTTATCTCGAAATGATGTTTGGCGGTGTGGGGGCTGAGGTACTTTATCGCCCATTAGACAGCGAGTGGGCTTTTGGTATTGACGCAAACTATGTCAAACAGCGCGATCCTGACAACATACTCGGTTTTTTCGAAAATGAAATTAACTATGATGCCGACTCGGGACGTTACTATCGTGCTCAAACCGGCGCATTTACCGGTCATGCAAGTGTCTATTATCAACCAAACTGGTTTGAAGATGTATTACTTAAAGTCAGTTATGGCCAGTATTTAGCCGAAGACCGCGGTTTTACCGTGGACTTTTCTAAACAGTTTGACAGCGGCGTTATAGTGGGTGCCTTTGCATCTAAAACCGATTTATCTGCAGAAGAATTTGGTGAGGGTAGTTTTACCAAAGGGTTTTATATTTCAATTCCTTTCGATGCAATCTTACCCACGCCAGTATCAAACCGTGGCAGCCTAGCATGGCAACCATTAACACGAGATGGCGGCCAGAAACTCGGCCGCAAGTTTGAGCTCTATGATGGTACGGATGCCCGAGCGCCTTGGTTGAACAAACCTAGCACCGTGAAATAACCAACATTTACACTCACAATAAAAAAAGGCAGAACTTTTACGTTCTGCCTTTTTTTATCTTTTGTTAATCACCCGATGACCTGCAACACTTAAGCCTTATCGTATGCCTCAATATAATCCACGATTCTCACCGATGCTAAGCCATCAGTTGGCCCTATGTGCTCCTGAGTATATCGCTGTCTATTGGCTTGATAAGCCTGTGGGTTCGCTAACTGTTCAGGAATCGCTTTGATTAGCGATTTATACTTCTCTACATGTAGCCCTATATCACTATACAACACATTATCTTTACCAAAACGCTGCTCAAAACGATACTTGAAGATACCTCGATAAGACCATTTCAATTTGAAAAAGTTACACACAATCACAGGTCTATCTACGGCAGCAAATTCAAACAATGTACTCGACGCTTCGCTTAATAAAATATCGGCATGCTGAATAAAAGGGAGCAAAGAAATGTCGTTTTCATTGGCAACATAAACGTTTGGATAGGTTGACCACTTAGCTAATTTAGCCCGTTGATTTGCATACTGCTTCCTCACTTGAGTTAATGAGTGAGGCTTAATTAAGATATTATATTCTTTAAAATCATTGGGCCAATCATCAGGGAAGCACTCTAAAGAGCTTGGATTAAACGTCGGCGCGTATAAAATGGTTTTTTTGCTGGTATCTAAGCCTAAAGCGGTTAAATCTAAGCCCAAATCTTGATGTTTAAATAATGGGTCAAGCTTACAAAAACCCACTTCTACAAAATTATCATTTGGATAATACTGTTTGATTTTTGCTAAACGCAGCGAGCCTTCAATAAATCTCACTGTCATTGGCGTAATAGATTTATGGTAATACGAAGGCTTAGGGCCGACACCATGGCCTAATTGAGCCGTTTTAGAGTATTGATGTACTGAATCTAAATGTGGAAATTGATTACCAAAAAATATCCAATCCGGTTTTATCGTTAAATAGACTTGTTCAGCTTCTTGAGTATCAGTGACCCAAAGACACTCGACCCCGACATCATCAAATGTTTTAGCCAGAGCTTCTTGGTCATTTTTACTGCTATAACACACTAATTTTACTGTGTGTCCCCGAAGCGTTAACTCTTGAATAACTGGCATGTACTGCGGAATGTAGTACACATTTAATGTATCGAAAACGATAAACATAATACTCTCTTAATCTTTGATAGATCGGAAAATAGCTGCAGCTGTACAGCCAAAAATTGATTATAACAACAAATTGTTATCTCTGTTAAAGTCACTGATGACGCCATCTTTAAATAGTCATAAACGATAAAATCCTACGAAAACGCTTAGATCCCCATGCTGAGATAGACTCATAGATTCTGATAACTTAAGATATAAGCAAATTTTTGAACAATAAAGCCCTATCATGCCACAATCTACTTTACGAAAATTTGATTACCCACAAAGCTTAATTAAGTCATATCAGCACTGGTATTTGTTACTCAGACCTGATCAACCCACTCTTGGTTCAATGGTGTTAGTGTGTAAAGAAAATGTCCATCAATACTCAGGCATTTCAAGCGAAGCGGCGAATGAACAAAAACAAATTATTTCCGATGTAGAGAATGTGCTAAATCACAGGTTTGACTGCCACAAAGTCAACTACCTTATGTTGATGATGGTTGATCCTGCTGTGCATTTCCATATTATCCCGCGATACGAATTTGCTACTGAATTTTGCGGTAAAGAATTTAGCGACAATCAATGGCCTAAAGCACCAAGCTTAGTTGATGAGTTACAGCTCGACGCTATCTTTAAAGCCGAACTATTAAAAACCCTAAAAAGTGACTTTGCTGCATTAGAACCTTCAAATAAACCCGCATCAAACAAAATGTATCGCCGCATGTATACCTCAGGTTGTTTTGATATATTCCATCAGGGGCATTTAAATATTCTAAAAAGCACCAAGGCATTATGCGACTACCTGATTGTAGGTGTGTCGACAGATGAACTCATTGAGCAATCAAAAGGCCGTCCACCTATCATTCCATTTGAAGAGCGTATTTCGATTTTAGAAGCGAATCGATACGTTGACGAAGTGATCCCTCAAATTGACAAAGACAAACAAAAAGTTGTGGATGAGTATCAAATTGATGCGATCTCGGTAGGGTCTGACTGGAAAGGGAAATACCCAAAAGTGAGTTGTGAGATGGTCTACTTTGACTATACCCCAAATGTAAGTTCAACCGTGTTAAAACAAAAGCTTAATATTACGCCTAAGTAAGCTGAAAAATAAATTAACCTAAGACAAAAAAGACATTACTCGTTTGCAACTCATGAGTCGTAAACGAGTAATATCTGAGTAGCACAAGTTAGTTATCTTTTAGTTACTGCGAATCCATTAACTTTTTCATGCTCCGTATTACAGCCTCTGTTTCTATCATCGCCATTAAATGTTCACCTTTAGCGCGAGTCCCCCATTTAACCTCAGCAGAAAACTGCTTGGCGATAACTTGTGGGTAAACACTCACAGTGTATTGGCGAGAGTGATAAGGCCCAGTGCGACCAGGGTTAGAATGAGCATATAAACCAATTACAGGTGTTCCTTGAGTGACCGCCATGTGTAATGGGCCGGTATCAGGAGCTAGCACCAAGCTTGCTTGTTTTAACACAGCTAATAATTGGGTTAAGGTTGTTTTACCCACTTGATTGTCGAAAGCGTGCTGACTATGAGATTGAATAACATCAGCTAAATTTTTCTCAAGCGCGGTAGGTCCACCACATAACATCACCTTATAGCCTTGCGATATTGCGTAGTCGGCTACAGCAGCATAACGCTCAGGTAACCAGTTTCGCTCCGCTTTACTGGCAGCAGCGCAAATCACTAACACCTTATCATCACCTATAAGCTGAGTAGCAAAGTCAGTATCGGTTTGTGGCACAGGAATATGCCAACTTGGGGTTAAATCCGTCACACCAATGGCTTTAGCAAAGCCCATAAAGCCATCTAACACATGTGGCTCAGCGATAGGTTCAACAGCATGATTGGTCACCAACCATTGACCTTCTTTGGCTCGCGCTTTATCAAATCCGACTCTAATACGCGCCTTAATCATCAATGACGCTATTGTCGCTCGCAATGCCACTTGCATATGCAACAGCACATCAAAATGTTGGTCTGTTAAATCACTACGTAGCTGAGCATAACTGCGCCAGCCTTTAGATTTATCAAAAATAACAAACTTAATGCCGGGTAAATGCTTAAGTAATTGATACTCAACCTTACCAATAACCCACGTAATAGCTAAGTCTGGATATTGCTTTTGGATAGCTTGAACCATTGCCACTGCGTGACACACATCGCCAATGGCTGACAAACGCAGTAAACATAATGAACGTATCGAACTAAAGTCAGCTTTCATTGAATATCCAATATGCGTCAGTGAAAAAGATGGAAGGAATGCAAGTGAGTGATCTTAAGGTATAATGTTATTTCGATCCACAATCAAGCCCGTGCTATTTGATAATTAGATGCAAATAAAAACTACCCAACAAGGCCATATCGCCTGGTGTGAACCCAGTGCAGCTACTCTAACGCCGCAAGATTTCTCTGTGGATGTTTGGCAAGCCAAAGCCGCAGTTGTAGGCCAGTCTAAAGGGCGCTACACCACCTGGTTTGTTAAAGCGGACACAGCGCAAACCTGGGTGCTACGCCATTATTGGCGCGGTGGTCTCATCGGAAAATTTAATCGCGACAGTTATTTATACACAGGCCTTAAACACACCCGTGCAATGGCAGAGTTAGCCATTCTTGAAACGCTGCACCAAGAAGGCTTTGCGGTACCTAGGCCCATCGCAGCCCATGTTGCACGTTCAGGTTTATGCTACAACGCCGACATTATTATTGAGCATGTTGCTGGCGCAAAAGATTTAGTCGCCTATTTAAGCCAACAACCTATGAATGAGCAACAATGGTATGCACTTGGCCAAACGATTGCTAAATTTCACCTACGTGGCGTGTATCATGCCGACCTTAATGCCAAAAATATTTTATTAGCCCACGAGCGTTTTTATTTAATCGACTTTGACCGCGGAGAGATACGTCAACCAGATAAAGGTTGGCAACAAGCCAATCTAGACCGGTTATTACGTTCGTTTAATAAAGAACAAACAAAACTGCCAAGCCTTGCGTTTTCACAGCAATGTTGGCAGCAGTTGATTGAGGGTTATCGAAGCGTAAACGCAATATAAGTAGATTACGCCATCAACGAATCAATAAACGAAAATTGCTTCGTTAACGCACCACGGTTTTGACTTACCACAGCTAATGCGGCATCTGATGCTTGTTGATACTCAGCAGGGTTACACCACTTAGCTGCTAATAACGCAGCAAGCTCCTCAGCACCGGCAACACACTGCAATCCACCAGCATTGGCAAGTAACTCGGTAATTTCAGCAAAATTCCAATGATTAGGGCCAACGTATACAGGTAAGCCCATTGCTGCGGGTTCGAGCGGATTATGCCCACCCCCCTCAATTAATGTGCCCCCCACAAAAGCCTGATCGGCTGCGCCATAGAGCATTAATAATTCCCCCATGGTATCGCCGAGTAACACTTGGGTATCAATACTGACGTCATCATTCATGCTCCGACGGGCCAACTTAAAACCGGCTTGAGTAATGGTAATGGCCGCTAAATTAAATTGTTCTGGATGACGAGGTGCCATAATCAATAATGCATTAGGAAAGCTCACTAACAGCTGCTTATGCGCCGCTAATATCGCAGCAAACTCGCCAGGATGAACACTGCCAGCAACCCAAATGGGAGTGTCGCTTCGCTGCCATTGACTGCGCATTTGCAATGCCTGCTGTTTTTTATTGGGGTCAATAGTGAGATCAAATTTAAGGCTGCCACAGACTTTAATTTTTTGTGGTTCAACACCTAAGGCAATAAAGCGTTCAGCTTCGGCTTGAGTTTGCACTAATACCAACGAGAGTAGTTTTAGCATCGGCGTTGATAAACGGCGTTTTTTAGCATATTTGTCAGCTGACTTTTGCGACAAGCGAGCATTGGCTAACACCATTGTTGCCCCCTGCTGTTTGGCAAAATGCAGCAAGTTAGGCCACAACTCAGTTTCCATAATAATAAAATGTTTGGGCTGTGTTTGGCGTAAAAAACGTTTAACCGCATAGGCAAAGTCAAAAGGCAGATAACAATGCTGCACCTTATCACCCAATGCTTTTATGACTTCAGCGGAGCCGGTTGGGCTGGTCGTGGTGACGGTAAATGTATATTGCGGATTCTGCGCCATAAGTTGTTTTATCAGTGGCACGGCCGCCAGGGTTTCACCCATCGATACACTGTGGATCAATACATCGGTACGCTGTAGTTTCGCAAAACCAAAACGTTCAGACCAACGACGACGGTAATCAGGACTCTTAATCGCTCTAAAAACCAAATACATTACGACCAGAGGCAGTAAAAGATACAAAAATAAAGAATATAGGGCACGGTTCATGTTAAGAAGAGTCATCGATTTTTGCTTGTCAGATAAGCACAATGTTAACATAATCATATTGAGTCGGCTTAATGAAATGTTATTGCTGTATAAGCCAAAATCCTAAGCTAGAAATGAATATGGAAATCATATGAAAACGCGCGACAAGATCGTTTTTGCCAGTTTAGAACTGTTTAATGAACATGGTGAACGGAGTATTACTACCAACCATATCGCCGCTCACTTAGGCATTAGCCCGGGAAACTTGTACTATCATTTTCGTAATAAAGAAGACATTATCAATTCGATTTTTGCCCAATACGAAAATCACTTAGAGTCAGGCTTTAAGCCTTATGACGATGTACCCATTACCATCGAATTATTAATGGGTTACTTCGATGCCATGTTTTATACCTTATGGCAGTTCCGCTTTATGTATGCCAACTTAGCCGATATTTTAAGCCGTGACGAAGCACTTAAAAAACGCTACTTACATGCCCAACAGCAAGTGCTTACACGCTCAAGCGATATTTTACGAAAATTAAAAAAAGACGGCTTTCTCGACGTTGACGATAATAAAATTACCGCCCTTGCTGACACCATAAAAATGATGGTCAGCTTTTGGATTAGTTATCAGTTAACCCAATCAAGCACATCAAGCATCACTAAAGCCACCTTATATGATGGTTTATTACGGGTACTGATGATTTTCCAGGCTTACGAAACACCGGCATCTTCGGCAACGTTCAGCCGTTTAGAGCAACATTATCTCGATATCGCCAGCCAAGAGCGGCATCAAGCCGCGTAATCAAAAGCTGACGCGATAATGACATACTTAAAGGTATACCGCTGTCTTTCAATCCGCAGATATTCGACTACAATTGTGCTCAGGTATTTGCGGATTTCTATGTGTCAAAATCCACAAATCAACATCCATTGAACGTACATATTTTATATTAGTTTTTTTAATGTGAATAACGACTACCCCTAATCTAATTCATGTTGGTCTGACGACTAAAAAAAACGCTGTGGAGCGGCAAAAATAAAGGTTAGAATGCCAGCAACTCCAAAACACCCTATCAATTACAGCGGTGTTTTACTGCGTGATTTGGATAAGCATAATAACCATATTTAGGAGAACACAGGTGGCATCTACCTCTTTCTACGACCGTATTAATCAACAAATAGCTGACGTTAAAGCAGATGGTTTATATAAAAGTGAACGCGTTATTGCTTCAGCCCAACAGACAGCCATTGAAGTTAATCACGAAAAAGTCATTAACTTCTGCGCCAACAACTATTTAGGTCTAGCCAATCACCCAGAACTTATTCAGGCAGCCAAAGCAGGCTTAGACAGCCACGGTTTTGGTATGGCATCTGTGCGTTTTATTTGCGGCACTCAAGACACTCACAAGCAATTAGAAGCGAGCTTGAGTGAGTTTTTAGGCATGGAAGACACCATTCTTTATTCTTCATGTTTTGACGCTAACGCCGGTTTATTCGAAACCTTATTAGATGCCGATGACGCGATTGTGTCTGACGCGTTAAACCACGCCTCAATCATTGACGGTGTACGTTTATGTAAAGCCAAACGTTTCCGTTATGCCAACAACGACATGGCTGATCTTGAAACACAATTAATTGCTGCTCAAGCAGCCGGTGCACGCAATATTTTAATTGCCACCGACGGTGTATTCTCAATGGACGGCGTGATCGCTAACCTCAAAGGTGTGTGCGACCTTGCCGATAAGTACGGCGCATTGGTGATGGTAGATGACTCACATGCCGTTGGCTTTATTGGTCAAAACGGCCGAGGCACCCATGAATACTGCGACGTAATGGACCGTGTAGACATTATTACCGGTACATTAGGTAAAGCATTAGGTGGTGCGTCAGGTGGATTTACCGCGGCCAAAAAAGAAGTGGTTGAATGGCTACGCCAACGCTCGCGCCCTTACCTGTTTTCAAACTCATTAGCGCCATCAATCGTTAGCGCCTCAATTCGCGTACTCGAAATGCTTAAAACAGGCCAAGATTTACGAGAAGCAGTATGGGAAAACAGCCGTTATTTCCGTGAGCAAATGTCAGCAGCAGGCTTTACATTGGGCGGCGCCGACCATGCGATTATTCCGGTTATGATTGGCGATGCGAAGTTAGCCAGTGACTTTTCAAACAAGTTGCTTGCTGAACATATCTACGTCATTGGCTTCTCGTTTCCTGTGGTACCTAAAGGCCAAGCACGTATTCGCACCCAAATGTCTGCCGCACACACTCGCGAGCAACTCGATCATGCTATCGACGCCTTTACCCGCATTGGTAAAGAAATGGGTATTATCTAACTCGCTCATATCATTAAGCTCGGGAATACTAGGTTACTAAGATGAAAGCATTAAGCAAATTAAAGCCTGAAGAAGGCATCTGGATGGTTGATGCACCAAAACCAGAAATGGGTCATAACGATCTATTGATCAAAATTAGAAAAACCGCCATTTGTGGCACCGACGTGCATATCTACAACTGGGACGAATGGTCACAAAAAACCATTCCTGTTCCTATGATTGCAGGTCATGAATACGTGGGCGAAGTGGTCGATATGGGCCAAGAAGTGCGCGGCTTTGCCATTGGCGACCGCGTCTCTGGCGAAGGCCATATTACTTGTGGTTATTGTCGCAACTGCCGTGGTGGTCGTACTCATTTGTGTCGTAATACCTCTGGCGTAGGCGTAAACCGTGATGGTGCCTTTGCAGAATACCTTGTATTGCCAGCCTTTAATGCGTTCAAAATTCCGGCAGATATCTCTGATGACTTAGCCGCCATTTTTGATCCATTTGGTAATGCGGTGCATACTGCATTGTCATTCGATTTAGTCGGCGAAGATGTATTAATTACCGGTGCAGGCCCTATTGGTATTATGGCTGCCGCTGTGTGTAAGCATGTGGGCGCACGTCATGTTGTGATAACTGACGTTAACGAATATCGCCTAGACCTAGCCCGCAAAATGGGTGCGACTCGCGCGGTTAACGTGGCCAAAGAAAGCTTAAAAGATGTGATGAAAGATCTCGGCATGACCGAAGGGTTCGATGTCGGCTTAGAAATGTCTGGCGTACCATCAGCATTTCACGCCATGTTAGACACCATGAACCATGGCGGCAAAATTGCCATGCTGGGTATTCCTGGTGGCGAAATGGCCATTGATTGGAGCAAAATCATTTTTAAAGGCTTAATCATCAAAGGCATTTACGGCCGTGAGATGTTTGAAACCTGGTATAAAATGGCCAGCTTAATCCAATCAGGCTTAGACTTAACCCCAATCATTACACATCATTTTAATGTGGATGATTTCCAGCAAGGCTTCGATGCTATGCGCTCAGGCCAATCTGGCAAAGTGATTTTAAGCTGGGATTAATCCCCAAGATTATTATCACCGGCACTCTCAAGGGGTTGTATTTATACAACCCCTTGTTGCAAACTGGCCTCCATACAATCGCAATTCGTACACTTTATAGGTAATACCATGTCTGGTTTTAAACACTTGTCTGTTAATGAGCTAATCCATATGTCTGAGGCATCTAACGAGGTGCAGATTGTTGATATTCGTGACGCAGCTAGCTTTACAGCGGGTCATATTCAACACTCAGTTAATTTAACCAATGAAAACTTAGCCCATTATATTGCCGCTGCAGATATGGATAAGCCGCTTGTGGTTGTGTGCTATCACGGCATGAGTAGCCAAAGTGCTGCCAACTATTTAAATGAACAAGGTTTTGATGATGTATACAGCCTTGATGGTGGATTCAATGCCTGGAGCCTCGCCCACTCATGATAGAAATTGGCCTACTTCCTAACGCCCGTGCAGCACAAGCATTTATTGATTACCTTAAAGGGTTGAACATTCAATGCCATGCAGTGCAACACGCCCAAGGTGTTGGCCTAATTATTATCCATCCTGAAGATGAACAACGAGCTCGCGAAGAACTACTGCACTTTGCCAACAACCCTAATGACAGCAAATATTTACAAGCATCTTGGGATAATGGTGACACCTCTACGCAATTTAACTATGGTCCAGGCGCTAAAGGATTGTTGCAGCAATTTCTGACCGGCGCAGGCCCGCTGACCTTGATAACTTTCTTTATCTGTGTCGTAATATTTGCAGGGATGAACTTAGGCTTTGCTGACGCGATATATAATCAGTTATCGTTTTTTGGCGCCGTCCCACAAAGTGATATCAGCCAAATATGGCGAGTATTTACACCAAGTTTAATGCACTTTTCTGCCATGCATATTGTGTTTAATTTACTGTGGTGGTGGTATTTAGGTGGCAAAATTGAAACCCGCCTCGGTGTTAGGCCGCTGCTATTTTTATTAGTTATTGCAGGCACTATTCCCAGCGTGGTGCAATTTTATATGACCGGCCCCCACTTTGGCGGCTTGTCTGGCGTTGTGTATGCGGTGGTAGGATATACTTGGTTAATGGGTGTTAGACAGCCTCAATGCGGTATCAGCTTACCGCAAGCCTATATGGGCTTTATGATGGTGTGGTTGGTGCTTGGCTTTACAGACATACTCGGTATGCCAATTGCCAACGGAGCCCACATCGGTGGCTTACTCGTAGGCCTTGCTCAAGCTTTGTTTGATAGTCGTAAACAGTCGTCCAACAACGAATAGTCTTAAACAAAAACCACCTTGAACGGTGGTTTTTGATTCAACATCTGCAACGATTAATCAATCATCTCTAACACTTTATTCACCAGCTTTTCGATGCCTATGTGGGCCTCTAAAACCGATGTGGCGAGCATGTATGCGGGTGTACTCACCACCTTATTAGCCTCATCAACCACTATGTCTTCAACGGTGACCTCTTGATGCTTACCCCCCATTTCATTAAATGCATGGGCGATGTCGCTATCATTGCCTATCGTACCGAGCGCCCCTTGACCATATATGTGCGGGATCATCACAGGTGAAATACACACAAAACCAACCGGTTTACGGGCAAGAGCAAACTCACGAATAAAAGTTTCTACAATAGGGTTAATGTGGCAACTGCTGCCTGTCGTGGCAAAGTTAGATAAATTCTTGGCCGCACCAAAACCGCCAGGGATCACTAACCCATCATAGTCATTAATATCTAAGCTGCTGGCATTGAGCACTTCACCACGAGCAATACGAGCAGACTCAACCAACACGTTGCGAGTTTCTTCAGTATCGACCTCACCGGTTAAATGATTGACCACATGCATTTGATTTATATCTGGGGCAAAACATTGATATTGAGCACCCGCTCGCGTAATCGCAAGCAAACTTAAAACGGCTTCATGGACTTCTGTACCATCAAATACGCCACAGCCACTGAGCAACACGGCTATCTTTTTCATGCTATTCACCTTCAACTTTTTATTGAGCTTTAATTAACAATGTAAAAATTACAACATAATTCAAACAAAACGGTTGATCTGATTAAAAATCGTGCTAACTTAGAACGTCGAATTTTGCTGTTGGGCTTTTTTTAGCCATAAAACATCATTGAAATTCATTGTGACTTAACTGACATCAATAAAAAAGTCCACAAATTAGTTATATTTATTGAAATTAATAAATAGCTCACAAAAATAAAAATAATATATAAATTTCAACTAGATACATATTTCGTTTCAAGCCGTAAGAAATTCTATCCAACAACGTTGATTATTTCACTCACAGACTTATCCACAGGCTGCGAGGCTTTTTTCGTGGCTAAAATTCACTACACAGGTACCTAACCAAATAAGCCAAACTCACCAACCGCGCGGCTTGTCGGACCTTTGAGTTTATCCACACTCAAGTAGATAAATTGGTGACAATCTCACAAGTACCTTGAGGTGCTGTGGGTATAATGTCATCCTATCTGTCTCGCAAAATACACAATACGAAAAACACATTATGCCAACAATTCCTAGTAATCCGCTCGTCCTCGTCGATGGCTCTTCTTATCTTTATCGCGCCTATTATGCGCCGCCTCATTTAACAAATTCAAAAGGTGAAGCGACGGGTGCGGTTTATGGCGTTGTAAACATGCTGCGTAGTTTATTAAGCCGCTATAGTCCAAGCCATATTGCTGTTGTTTTTGACGCTAAAGGCAAAACCTTTCGTAATGACATGTACGATGAATACAAAGCACAGCGTCCACCAATGCCAGATGACCTGCGCCATCAAATCGAACCGTTATATCGCATTATTCATGCAATGGGTTTGCCGCTGATCAGTATTCCAGGTGTCGAGGCCGACGATGTGATTGGCACCATAGCCTTGCAAGCGAGCAAAGAAGGCAGGGCCACGTTAATTAGCACCGGCGATAAAGACATGGCGCAGTTAGTCAACGAACACGTCACCTTAATTAACACCATGACAGATACCATCATGGGCCCAGAAGAGGTCAAAGCTAAATTTGGCGTTGGCCCAGATCGCATTATTGATTTTTTAGCATTAATGGGTGACAAAGCCGATAACATTCCTGGCTTACCAGGTGTAGGTGAAAAAACCGCATTAGCTATGCT
Organism: Shewanella saliphila; assembly: GCF_014648295.1. Classification (GTDB taxonomy): domain Bacteria; phylum Pseudomonadota; class Gammaproteobacteria; order Enterobacterales; family Shewanellaceae; genus Shewanella; species Shewanella saliphila. Next base: position 41,464 of record NZ_BMQV01000009.1, on the reverse strand, counting down.
GACAGGCGTAGGCAGTGTGGAGCAGCTTTTGGCTAATCCACAAAGTGTGCTTGAAGCGGGCTTTAGAGGCGCCAAAACCATGCCAGCTAAAATTATCGATAACGCTGATATGCTTAAGCTCTCTTATGAACTTGCTACCATCAAAACCGATGTCGAATTAGAGCAAGACTGGCATGAGCTGAATGTTAAGCCACAAGATCGCGATGAATTAATCAAATGTTTTGGTGAAATGGAGTTTAAGCGTTGGTTAGCAGAAGTGCTAGACAACAAACAACCTACAGGCACTGTTAGCCAAGATAGTGACGAAGAAATTACCGTCTCAGCCGCTATCGAAGCCGAATATGAAACCATTCTTAGCGAAGCAGCATTAGACAAATGGATTGATGAACTCAGTAAAGCTGAACTGATTGCCGTTGATACTGAAACCACCAGTCTCAATTACATGGAAGCCCAGCTTGTGGGATTATCCTTTGCCACTCAGGCAGGCAAAGCAGCATATCTGCCATTAGCCCATGATTACCCGGATGCCCCACAACAACTCGACAAAGCCGCAACGCTTGAAAAGCTGCGTCCTATTTTAGAGGGTAAAACGCCACAAAAAGTCGGTCAAAACCTAAAATATGACATGAGTATTTTAGCCAATGCAGGCATTAAGCTTGGTGGCGTACGCTTTGACACCATGCTTGAGTCTTACGTGTTTAACTCGGTAGCATCACGCCACGACATGGATGGCTTGGCACTCAAATATCTAGGCCATAAAAATATCAGTTTTGAAGACGTTGCCGGTAAAGGTGCCAAGCAGCTGACCTTTAATCAAATAGACCTAGACACTGCCGGACCTTACGCCGCAGAAGATGCCGATATTACCTTGCGTTTACATGAGCATTTATGGCCGCGCGTAGAAAAAGAATCAGCATTAGCCTCAGTATTTAACGAATTAGAACTGCCGTTAATTCAGGTATTGTCAGACGTTGAGCGCCAGGGGGTGTTAATCGACTCAATGTTACTGAGTCAGCAAAGTGGCGAACTGGCTCAAAAACTCGACGACCTTGAAAATAAAGCTTACGAAATTGCCGGCGAGAAGTTTAACCTCGCATCGCCTAAGCAGTTGCAAACGCTCTTTTTTGAAAAGCTTAACTACCCAGTTAAAAAGAAAACCCCAAAAGGTGCCCCTTCAACCTCAGAAGAAGTATTAGTTGAATTAGCCTTAGACTATCCGCTGCCTAAAATTATTCTTGAGCACCGTAGCCTGGCTAAATTAAAAAGCACCTACACAGATAAATTACCGCTGATGGTCAATGCCACCACCGGCCGCGTTCATACCAGCTATCATCAAGCCAATGCTGCTACCGGACGTTTGTCGTCAAGCGAGCCTAACTTACAAAACATCCCTATTCGTACCGAAGAAGGTCGCCGTATTCGCCAAGCCTTTATTGCCCCTGCCGGTCGTAAAATTTTAGCGGCCGACTATTCGCAAATCGAATTACGCATTATGGCCCACTTATCTCAAGACAACGGCTTATTAACCGCATTTGCTGCAGGTAAAGACATTCATAGAGCCACCGCTGCAGAAGTCTTTGGTGTTCACTTTGAAGAAGTCACCACCGAACAGCGTCGCCGTGCTAAAGCCGTTAACTTTGGCTTAATTTACGGTATGTCTGCATTTGGTTTAGCCAAACAATTAGATATTCCGCGTAACGAAGCACAAACCTACATCGACACTTATTTTGCTCGCTACCCAGGTGTCTTAAAATACATGGAAGAAACACGTGCTGATGCCGCCGAGCAAGGTTATGTATCAACACTGTTTGGCCGCCGTTTATACCTACCAGAAATTAACGACCGCAATGCAATGCGCCGCCAAGCCGCTGAACGCGCCGCGATTAACGCGCCGATGCAAGGCACCGCCGCTGATATCATCAAAAAAGCCATGATTGCGATTCACCAGTGGATTAATCAAGACACGCAAGGTGAAATCACCCTCATTATGCAGGTACACGATGAATTGGTATTTGAAGTTGACGAAGCAAAAGCTGACGCACTTAAAACCAAAGTGTGCGATCTAATGGCACAGGCAGCAGCTCTTGATGTGCCATTGCTTGCAGAGGCTGGAATAGGCGATAACTGGGACGAGGCCCACTAAGGCTTACATTTACATACCTCCTTACGAGTGCTGACTCGCCCACAACAATGCCGCATTGCTATCAATGCGGCATTATTGTTTAAGGCGTCAAATGACCTCTCAATATGACTAACCTTGTGTTCATATCAGCATAAAACTGACAACAGCTTATCGTTCTGGTTAACAAATAAGCAACGATTTGAGGTCAAACTCACAGTTATTGTGTCTTTTTATGAAAAACAGTTTTTCATTTTAAGGCGAATGCGCTATTATCTCATTCGTAGGGTACAGAGGTTAAGATGTTCAATCTTTCAAACCTTTATTTCACTAACAATAGTGACTAGCCAAATTCGGCGCCCCAGCAACTTAGGTTGCTGGGGCTTTTTTTTAGTTTTTTTTCGCTTAAAAATATATTTAGAGTAAATACTTTAAATTCATAAAAAAAGCAGTTATTCTATGGTCATTGAGGGTCGTCAAATTGAGTTGATGGCACTTGAGTCTTGTTGAATTTAGCTTCTCCCCAAAAGAGCTAATTTTTTGTACCGATAGCCATTTGGCCGTCGGTTTTTTTTTGGATAATTTTCATCAAAAACAGATATAAAAAAACCGACTCAACGTCGGTTATTTCAAGGTGTCTGGTTTTATTTCATCAACATTATTCTTGCTCGGTTTGCTCACGTAACGCTTGCTGCTCAGGCAACCATGCTGGATGACACCAGTCATTCAAGATACTCAACACCTTTGGCTTACCTGTGCCTTTTAATGAAGAAAATGGTTCAACTTTTACTTTATCGCCATAATCAGCTAATGCTTTACGCACTTCGTTAACGGTTTTCATTTTAGTGCTTTGGGTCAATTTATCAGCCTTGGTTAACAAGGCTAATACTGGGATATTGCTTAATACAGCCCATTCAATCATTTGCATATCGAGATCTTTAAGCGGATGACGAATATCCATCAATACCACCACACCACTTAAACAAGCACGCTTTTGCAAATACTCGCCTAATGCTTGCTGCCATTTGTTTTTAAGCGCTAACGGTACTTGGGCGAAACCATAACCCGGTAAATCCACTAAACGGCGATCAGCATCCAACTCAAAAACGTTAATCAACTGGGTACGACCTGGAGTTTTACTGGTACGAGCTAAACTTTTTTGTTCAGTAAGCGCATTTAATGCACTTGATTTACCTGCGTTTGAGCGTCCAGCAAAAGCAATCTCAACCCCGATATCCCCAGGAAGATACTGATCTAAATGCGCAATATCAGGCGCACTGATTAAAAATTTTGCCTTACGGAAATCGATACGAGATTCGGTCACTAGTCACTCCAATTAAATTACTTTCAGTAAATGCATTACCATAAATGTTTAACAATTGCTTACTTTTGCACGTTTTCGTGTAAAATATTACCCTGATCACATTATATACCCAAGCAATGCTGATATGTGTGAAGTAGTCATAGTTGATCTCGTTGTACTCGAGCGTCGTAAACTACATCAAAAGCACTTGGGGAAAATCATTTTACCACGCTTGCGGGTCTTCCTAGTAAGCTCAGGACAATAAATTAACAAGAAGTTGGAACGCCATGAAAAAGTTAGCTCTTGCGCTGTCTGTAGTAGCCACTATGTCATCACCTGCTATGGCTGAAGGTAATGCTGAAGCCGGCAAAACTAAAGTAATCGTATGTTCTGCCTGTCACGGTGTTGACGGCAACAGCATGATCGATATGTACCCAAAGCTTGCAGGCCAACACCCTGCATACCTTGAAAAACAATTAACAGAATTCCGATCTGCCATGCAGACTGGCGGCAAAGAAGGCCGTATGGACCCAATTATGGGCGGCATGTCTATCGCGTTAACCGATACAGACATCGCTGATATCTCTGCATTCTTCGCCAGCCAAACTCAATCAGTTAATCCAGCGGTTGAAGGCACAGAAGCAGGTGAAAAACTCTACCAAGGTGGCGACGCTGCTCGTGGTATCACCTCTTGTATCGCATGTCATGGTCCAGATGGTAGTGGCGCAGCTGCAGCTGGCTTCCCAATGGTTGGCGGCCAACATGCTAACTACATTAAAATCCAGTTAACTAAGTTCCGTGATGGTACTCGTAACAACGATTTAAATGGCATGATGCAAGATGTTGCTAAAAAATTATCTGATGCAGATATCGAAGCACTATCTAAATATATTTCAAGCATTAAGAAATAATAGGCAGAGTTCGAGATAATAAAAATGAGCATATATTGCTCATTTTTATTACCCTTAAGTTAACGTTTACGTAAACTGATCGCATTAATACTTGACATAGTTCACGGTTTTAGAGTTAAATACACCCCGTACCGAGGTAAACCCAACTGTTTGGACCATAAATTTAATAACATCAAACAGATTTCGGACTGATACATTTAAGATATAAGAATAAAGAAAAGTCATAACAATAATAATTTAAGGCCACTCACAAATACTAATAACATGAGTCGCGATTTCAGTTTGAAATCCAGGTCGTAAAATTTGTAAGGAACAGACCGACTGGTCAACTCGCTATTTAGCACTGCCTTACACAACAGAGTAACCCTTTTGGTGTTATTTGAATGATTCAAATAATCGCAAATCCAGCATTTTGTTGAGGATGCATCCATAAGAAGCTTGCTCGAAGGTACAAAAAACAAGGATGGTTGACTGATAGTCACAGAAGACAAAGAGGATAATGATGTGTCATTGAAGACCATCTACGGAAGCTGTAGTCAGGACGGCGACAGAATATAAAAAAGCGTCAGCGATGACCAATAACAACTAAAAAAGCACGGACAGCAAAACAAAAGTTAAGATCTGACCGGGATAGTCACATAGCAAGTACGGATACTTGGAATCAGAATAAGGTGCATTTAAGCACTGTTTTATAAGGTGGCAGTTTACTGCCACCTTTTTTTATGTGTTTTTTATCGCATATCTACAGCCAATGGTTATATCTATCACTTGGACATTGGTATAGTTTATTGTTATACCTACCCTTATTAGAATGTGATCTATTTTAGGCTGCGTCACTAAAGCCAGTACAATGGAAATGACTATAGGTATCGTCATCAACATCAAAGGCATTGAGACGCTATGTTTGCCAGAGGATTCCTCAAAAGGCTACCGCGAATATCCCGCTGATAATTTTCGCTATAAGAGCAAATGCTAATGCGGATCGGTAATATCACTATATATTGTTTACTAAGGTGCTGCTGTCGTTAATGAGCCCATGCCCACTGTGTCATCATTCAGCCAATTTTTTTGTTCAAGACAAAAAAAGAGCTTTTTACGCTTGCCCACAATGCGACTTAGTCTTCGCTAGCCCAAACTCACACCTTATGCCCAACCTAGAACGTCAGCGTTATGGTCGGGCACAAAAAACCTCTAAACAAAAACAACTATCACAATTTATTTTACCGCTGTTAGCGCAAATCGCCGAGCAACAAACAGGCAGTTTAAAAGGCCTAAACTTTGGTAGAATATTAGATGAAAAAAGTCAGCTGAGCATTGTTGAAGCCGGCCATCAAGTGAATCAATACGACCCATTCTTTGCTGCCGATCAGTCTGTGTTAAGTCAGAGCTACGATTTTGTTTGTTGTTACCGAGTGTTTGAGCACTTTAGGCATCCCATTCGCGAGTGGACATTATTAAGCCAACTGATTAAGCCTAATGGTTGGTTAGCCATTAGCACCCCGCTACTCACAGACAAAGCCCTATTTGCGAAGTGGCATTATAAAAATAATCCCACTCATGTGAGCTTCTATCAGCAAACAACATTCGAATATTTAGCTTCTCACAGTGATTTTGAGCTATTATTTGCAGCAAAAGATCTGGTTTTGATGCAAAAATCGTCAAAACCTGATATAAAGCGCATCCTTATTTAGTGCCTTGGAGAAATTACTCTGCAAGGACGTGTTTAGAAAACCTAACGAGAACATCATGGCTCGCAGTAAAAAAACTCGCAAAGGCGGCGAAAACGGCCCTAAGTTTGCCCCAAGAGTAAAAAAAACCGATCGTAAAGCGGTCGATGGTAAAAAGTCAGAATCTGGCCGTAAATCTGGCAGCCGTCATAACGAAGCGTTACTTAAACAAGCTTCAGGCAGTGGCGCAGCAGTAACAAAAGATGCACGTCATGGCAGTAAAAAACCTGTTGCATTATCATTGCCAACATCAATTACTGAGCCGTTAGTGGTTAAGCCTAAACAGCCTAAAATAACTGACGAGCAAAAATTGCTAAAGCTTGAAGAAGATCCAAGACTGAATCAGTTGCTTGACCAACTGGAAGAAGGTCGCGATCTGTCTGACGCCGATCAAAAATGGTTAGATATTCAATTAGACAAAATCGAGCAGTTAATGCAACGTTTAGGACTAACTGAAGGCGGTGAAGCACCTGCGCCTAGCCCTAAAAAGCAACTGACAGACGACGAGCTATTAAATCGTTTTGAGTCAGGTGCAGATCTGCTTAAAGATTATCAAAAACAAGACTAAACCACTCAATGAATTTCATTTGAATGGGATAAACTGGCGCACACCTAGTTGGTTGGGTACATACTCAATCAACTAGGTTCGCGCCAGTTTTGTATTCAAAAAAGGATAAATTGTGCCAACAATCGCCATTATTATTGCATTACTCATTATCATCGCCCTTGCCGCGTACGCCACTCACCTATTATTAACCCTTAAGCGCCGCACTGAGGCCAACCAAAAAGCGCAAGCAGAGCGTCAAGCCAAAGCTGAAGAGCGTAGACAGCAAATCCTTACCGATATTCGTTATATTGCCGCAGCCATGTTAGAAGACCGCTGCGAGCTTTCTGAAGGTGTGGTGCGCATTGGTAAACTGTTTGATGCATTATCAATGTCAGAACAAGTGGCTGGTGACTTTCCTAACCTATTTGTTCACTATGACATCATTCGAGATCATCCCATCATGGACGCGCGTAAGACCCTGCCAAAACAACAGCGGATGAAATATGATTTAGAACGAATGAAGTCTGAGGCAGAGCTAGAGCAAGTCATTTTAGATGAAGCCAAGCGCATCGCAGAGTTCGATAAGCCGACCACTCACTAACTCTCCCTTATTATCCATATTGCATATTGCTGCGGGCATGACTTATTGAGTCAGTCCGCTACAGCAAGCCTCATAGTCAATTGGCGAAGAGTTGATTATATGCTTTAATCACTAAACGCCTCGATTTGGTGCGTCATATCTAGAAAACCAATAACAAGAAGCGTAAACGCTCTGATTAGGACTCCACTATGTTAAACACTTTGTGTATAAGATTACTGCGTCTGCTGGGGTGGACGTTTGAAGGACAGTTCAATAAAACTCAACCGTGCGTAATGATAGTTGGCCCCCATACCAGTAATTGGGACTTTATTATTGGGATTATTGCCCGGAGCGCATTAGGTACAAAAATCCATTTCCTAGGTAAGCACCAATTGTTTATTGCGCCTTGGGGATGGCTATTTCGTGCGATGGGTGGCAGCCCTGTTGATAGGCGTAAACATAATAACCTCGTCGATGCTGCTGCACAGTTGTTTCAACAAGATCCCAACTACAAGTTAGCGCTGGCACCAGAAGGCACACGTAGCCCTGTTACTCGCTGGAAAAGCGGTTTTTATCATATTGCAGTTAAAGCACAGGTAGATATTGTCCCAGTAGGGTTAGATTTTGGCCGCAAAACCATTGTGCTCTCGCCGCCCCTAGCTCCAACAGGCAATATTGAGGCAGAAATGAATCAATTGATGGATTTTTATCGCACCATTACTGGCTATCGCCCCAAAAACATCCCCGTTTACCAATTACAATCGCCCACTGAGCGACGCTAAACGATTTACAACGCGCTTTCTAGGCTTTGCTCAGCTAATACGTAACTTCCACCCAGGCGTGTCGATTGGGTTGGAGTGATAATTCTTGTGAGTGATAGTACAAGTCGAGTGGATGCTTGCGATACAAACACTGGCGACTCACCGTAAAAAGTTACCCCTGCAAAATCAAAACGACTACGATCACTTTGCATTTGGCCAAGTATTTCAGTGTCTGTAGCATTAATGACACTGCGAGTGATTTGCATGCTGTGATTAGCCGTACCAATACGACTTGCTGATACGGTGACAATAGAGTCCGTTATGGATAGATGCGTCACATCAACATTATCAAAGCGCGCCAACTTACAATCGTTCAATATTATCTGCTGATATTGACCGCTAAATTCACTCTGATCATCTTGAAAGCAGCGGCCCATTCGCTTACTGTTATGTTGCGGTCGAGCTTGTCGAGGTTCAATCATGGCGTTAAGGCTAGCCAATAACATATGATTAAATTCATGGGGATGAGATTTCATCGGCACATGACCAGCCTGGTTAATCACCTGCAACCGAGATAGGGGTAAAACATGTTGCAACGCATAAGCTGTGCGCAGCGGCGCGACATTATCTTGACCACCCCAAATAATGTGAGTTGGCGGAACCGCTTGATAACTTAACACCGAGAAGTTTTGTTCCATCAACGCTAGTGCGGCATTAACATTAGTTTGCTCGCCAATGGTCATATTACGTAGCGACGAATCACCACTAAAAATCCGTGTTGGGTCAAAACCTGTTCCGGATTTCTCCAATATCTTATCGGCAAGATTGTCTACCCGAGCCAAAACTCGTCTAACACTTTGAGGTAAATCTGCTTGGTCATTATCGCGAGTCGAAATCCGCTTAATATAAGCGGTACGATCTAAAATACCGGCCGCATCGACCAACACCAATTGCTGGATACGCTCAGGATATTGGCTGGCATAATACACACTGATAGCCGCGCCCATAGAGTGACCCACAAGATTAACCTGGCCATCGTGGCGATATTGAGTTATCAGCCAATCGATAACTTTGGCGTATTGTTGCGGCGAGTAAGTAAATACCGCCCCTTGAGATAAGCCAAATCCGGGTAAATCGATAGCCACCACATGATATTGCTTAGCAAGTGTGGGAATGACCGTTAACCAATCTTTAGATGCTAGGTCACCTAAGCCATGAATAAGCACCACAGTGTCGCGATGCTCAAGACCGGCTTGCAACACAAATACAGGCGCTTGATGGCTGGGCGCGATAACGCGCTCATAGGTATAATCTGCAGGGTAGTCAGCTAACTCAGCAGGGCTAAGAGGCTTCAGGCTAGGCGCTTTTTCATCACCACTGATACTACGATGAATATCACTGAGCCAATTGGCTTGTACAGGCAAGATGACACAGGTAATGGCTAGCACGCAACAGACTAACAAGCGCCCCAGTTGGAATAACTGACGCTGTAAAACAGCACCTTGTCTATTACGACACTTAGCCACAACTCGCATCCTTACCGAATGACTATTGCTGTTCGCAGTATTGTTTAATGCTGCGGATATCATTTCCGGTCGGTATTTGAAATGCACGTAAACCAAACTCAGGCAACACTGCGAAAACATGGTCAAAAATATCAGCTTGAATCCCTTCGTAATACGTCCAGCGGATATCATTAGTAAAAATATACAGCTCTATCGGTAAACCCTCGGTGGTTGGCGCCAATTGCCTCACCATTAAGGTCATGTCTTTATGAATTTTGTCATGACGACGCAAATACTCTTGTAAGTACGCCCTAAAAGTACCGATATTAGTTAAATGACGCCCGTTAACTTTCATATCAATATCGCTAATATTGGCATTTTCCGCACTAATTTCGCTGAATATTTGTGGTAAATACTCTTTTAAGTAATTCACTTTACCTAAACGAATACGTTCTTCGTCTGTTAAAAATTTAATGCTGTTAACGTCAATATTCACTGAACGTTTAATACGACGTCCGCCTGACTCAGACATGCCCCGCCAGTTTTTAAAAGCATCAGACACCAAAGCATACGCAGGGATCATGGTGATGGTATTGTCCCAATTGCGCACTTTTACGGTCGTTAATGTTACATCTTCTACCGCACCGTCTGCGGCGTACTTATCCATTTGGATCCAGTCGCCTTTGCTCACCATGCGGTTAGCCGCAAGCTGAATACCGGCAACAAAGCCCAAAATAGTGTCGCGAAACACCAACATCATAAAACCAGTAGCGACACCTAAACCGCTAAAAAAGTAAATAGGCGACTGGTCGGCCAGTATCGAAAAAACGACCACTAAACCTATAAAAAATAAGAATAACTTGGTTAGTTGAACAAAGCTTTTAACCGGTAATCTACGGTTAACATGATTAACATCGGCAATTTCATCGCCGGCATTCAATGCGCTATAAATCGCCCGTATTATAAAGACCACCAGCAATGAGCTGAGTAAACGGTCAATAATGACACTGGCAAACTCATGTGATGTCAGCACAATTGGAATTAACACATCTAGCAGCACAATAGGTACTAACAACGCTAGGCGTTCTAGTACATTAAAGCGCATAAAAATATCATCCCAGGTGACTGATGAACGGCGAATAACCGCATTAAGTCCATGCACCACAAATCGATGAGTAATGTAATAACCTATGCCAGCAATAAGCAAACAAGCAAAAATTAATACCGATGTCGCCACACCATCCGTTGGCTGACTGTCAATGCCTAGCTGGGTTAACCAAGAGGCAACCTCTACCCTAAATTCTGTATTCACTCACAAATCCTTAGCCACATAGTCCTTTACACAAAGGAACGTTTAACACCCTGAAGGCAAACAAAACCGAAGGTTTTACTGCAAGCATTATGCACTTAATTGAGCATTCAATTCAGTACATTCATTCAATAAAGTTAACTCAACATACCACTGACGATAATCAAGGGGAGTTTAGCAAACAAAAAGGACCTCGCGGTCCTTTTATTACTTAACCCTAAAAGCTTGAGCTAACAGCTTGGTCTAAAATCTTGATTTAAAAGTTTGATTTAAAAGCTTGGCATTAATCCTTGCGGTAATAGTCGATTAAAACTGGCATTAGTCAGCAAATCGACCGCATTTTCGATGTCTGGGGCAAAGTAGCGGTCTTGCTCATAAAACGACACGATTGCCCTTAGGTCGGCTTTTGCCTTAGCAATGGCGGCACTGGGCTGTAATGGGCTTCTAAAATCCAACCCTTGCGCCGCAGCGAGAAGTTCAATCGCTAACACGCCACGGGTGTTTTCGCTCATGTCTCGCAAGCGTCGCGCGGCAAAAGTGGCCATCGACACATGGTCTTCTTGGTTTGCCGACGTAGGCAAACTGTCTACCGAGGCTGGATGAGCATAGGTTTTGTTTTCAGACGCCAGTGCCGCGGCAGTTACCTGGGCAATCATAAAGCCTGAATTCACCCCACCATTATTGACTAAAAATGGCGGTAATTTTGACAGGCTAGAGTCAATTAGCAGTGCCATACGACGCTCAGCAATCGCGCCCATTTCGGCAATGGCAATCGCCAGGTTATCTGCTGCCATTGCCACCGGTTCTGCGTGGAAGTTACCGCCTGAAATAATGTCGCCAGTATCTTGAAACACTAGCGGATTGTCGGTTACGCCATTGGCTTCAGCACCTAGTACTTCTGCCGCTTGACGAATTTGAGTTAAACACGCGCCCAATACCTGTGGCTGACAACGCAGTGAGTATGGATCTTGTACTTTTTCACAATTACTGTGACTTTGGCTGATCTCTGATTCACTTGTTAACAAATGACGAAATATCGCCGCCGAATCAATTTGACCTTTTTGACCACGCGCCGCATGAATACGTGCATCAAATGGGCTTCGACTGCCCATTGCCGCCTCAACACTCATGGCACCAATCACTGAGCTGGCGGCAAACAAATCTTCTGCATTAAATAAGCCTTCTAACGCTAATGCGGTCGATGCTTGGGTGCCATTTAATAACGCCAAGCCTTCTTTAGCGGCCAGCTCAATCGGTGCTAATCCAGCAATCTCAAGTCCTTCGCTTGCCGATATAATTTGCCCTTTATAGGTCATTTCACCTTCGCCTAATAATGGCAAACACATGTGTGCTAATGGTGCTAAGTCGCCCGATGCACCGACAGAGCCTTTTTCGGGTACGCACGGATATACGCCGGCATTCACTAACTGAATTAAAAATTCAATCACCTCTAAACGAATACCAGAAAACCCACGGCTTAATGAGTTAATTTTTAACACCATCATTAAACGCACCGTGGCATCTTGCATATATTGGCCAATACCTGCGGCATGAGACAACACAATTGAACGCTGCAAAACTTGTAAATCTTGCGGCGCTATTTTGGTGTTGGCCAACAAGCCAAACCCAGTGTTAATACCATATACAGTACGACCTTCACGCAGCACTTGCTGGACAATTTCAGCACTTTGATTAATGTCTTTAATCGCATCTTTGGCAAGCGTTATCTTGACGCTATTGCGGCTAATGGCGCGGGTTTGTGCCAATGTTAAGGTACCTGGGATCAATTCAAATGAGTAAGTCGACATGGGTTACGCTCCTAACATTGGCAGGTCTAAGCCTTGCTCTTTGGCACATTTTTTTGCAAGGTCGTAACCCGCATCGGCATGACGCATTACGCCAGTTGCAGGGTCATTCCACAATACGCGCCCTAGCCTAACAGCCGCCTCATCGGTACCATCGGCCACAATCACCACACCAGAATGCTGACTAAAACCCATGCCGACACCGCCACCATGATGCAACGACACCCAGGTGGCGCCACTGGCGGTATTTAATAACGCATTCATTAATGGCCAATCTGACACCGCATCTGAGCCATCGAGCATGGCTTCGGTTTCACGATTGGGGCTGGCAACCGAGCCTGAATCTAAATGATCTCGACCAATGACTACTGGCGCCGACAGCTCGCCATTTTTGACCATTTCATTAAACGCTAACGCTAAACGGGCACGGTCTTTTAAACCGACCCAGCAAATACGTGCAGGCAGACCTTGAAACGCTATACGCTCACGGGCCATATCGAGCCAATTGTGTAAATGGGGATTATCAGGAATTAGCTCTTTAACCTTGGCGTCGGTTTTGTAGATATCCTCAGGATCGCCAGACAGCGCAACCCAACGAAATGGTCCAATACCTTCACAAAATAACGGCCGCACATACGCAGGCACAAACCCAGGAAAATCAAAGGCATTTGTTACACCTTCATCAAAAGCCATTTGACGAATATTATTACCATAATCGGTCGTTGCCGCGCCTGCGGCTTGCAATGCCAACATGGCTTTCACTTGCACCGCCATCGACTGTTTTGCGGCTTTAACCACAGCGGCTTCGTCAGTTTTACGCATTTGCGCTGCGTATTCTAAACTCCAGCCTTGCGGTAAATAACCATTTAACGGGTCGTGCGCGGAAGTTTGGTCGGTCACCACATCAGGGGTAATACCGCGGGTCACTAACTCGGTAAACACATCAGCAGCATTGGCTAATAAGCCAACTGAAACGGGCTTGCCGTTTTGGTTTGCTTGGTAAATCATCGCTAAGGCTTGGTCTAATGATGTGGCTTTTTTGTCGACGTAACCCGTGCGCATGCGAAAATCGATGCGGGTTTCATCCACTTCACAGGTGAGCACCGAATAACCCGCCATTGTGCCCGCTAACGGCTGTGCGCCGCCCATGCCGCCTAAGCCGCCGGTTAAAATCCACTTACCTGCAGACGAGCCATTAAAGTGTTGTTTTGCCATGGCAACAAAGGTTTCGTAAGTACCTTGGACAATGCCTTGCGAACCAATGTAAATCCACGAACCGGCGGTCATTTGGCCGTACATCGCCAAACCTTTTTTATCGAGCTCATTAAAGTGCTCCCAGTTAGCCCAATGTGGCACCAGATTTGAGTTAGCAATAATCACTCTTGGCGCATTGGCATGAGTGGTAAACACCCCAACAGGTTTACCCGACTGCACCAATAAGGTTTCATCGTCTTCAAGGCGCTGCAATACCTCAATAATTTTGTCGTAACTTTGCCAGTCTCGCGCGGCGCGGCCAATACCGCCATATACCACTAAATCTTCTGGGCGTTCAGCCACATCGGGGTGAAGGTTGTTCATTAACATCCGCATTGCCGCTTCAGTTAGCCAACTTTTACACTGTAATTGAGTACCGTGTGGCGCAATAATGCGACGGCTTGGGTCGTGTCGTTTATCCATAATGTCCTCTTCAACCGATTAATTCGGTTTGGTTTTTTATTGGTCTTGTTGTAATAAATTTTAGGTCTTAGGCCTAGGTTTTAGGTATTAATCTTATGGCTGCTAACTGGGTACGATAAATTCATTGATTGGCATTATTTATTCACCAACGCAGAGGTTAATTTAAACTTACTGCCGGGATGCACTAGCCGTGCAAAGCTCACTACACCTTGGCGTGACCAGGTGCGGCGTAAAATTTGTAAACAAGGTTCAGTGGCCTCTATTGCCAACCTTTGCAGTAATCGTTCATTGGCCATGATGGCTTCAACGGTATGGCGCGCTTCAGTTAACGGCGCTACGGCAGAGAGATATTCGTGAGGCGTCTGTATTGTAAAGTCTTGCTCTAGATACTTTGGCACGAGTTTGGGATTAACAAAGCGCTCTTCTACTTGCAGAGGTAAACCTTGTTCGCAATGCACTAGCACTGAATAAAATACCGGGTTGCCAACCTCAAGCCCCAATGCATTAGCCACAGCAGCACTGGCATCAATCTGCTTTAACTCAAGCTGCTTAACGCTATAACCATGGCCACGGTCTTTGATTTCATCGGCAATATTACGAATGACCAATAACGATGACTGCGACTTAAGCCCTGCCACAAAAGTGCCCACGCCTTGAGTACGCTCTAACACGCCTGAGTCCACCAGTTCAGTTAACGCCCGCCTTGCGGTCATGCGGCTACACGCAAACAGGTCCGTTAATTGGTTTTCAGACGGCACGCGATCGTTTTCTTGCCATTCACCGGTTTCAATCCGTGACAAAATAAATTGTTTAATTTGAGCAAACTTTGCTTGAGCCATATCTTCACTTCCAATACTGACAAAATTGCCATAATTTATTTATCTGTGGCTTAGCCTACCTTGTATATACAAGATTAAACAAGTATTGTTTAACAATAGATAGAAGACAAATTCTTGCGATCAAAAAGAGGAATAACATGGTGTGGGATCAAGTATGGATAGATATCAATATCGCCACCATGGACCCTAGTATCTCTGGTGCTTACGGGGCGATACTGCAAGCTGCGATTGCCGTAAAAGACGGTAAAATTGCCTGGGTCGGCCCACGCAGTGAACTGCCCGAATTTGACGTTTTGGCAACCCCAGTTTACAGGGGTAAAGGGGGTTGGATAACCCCAGGGCTTATTGACGCACACACTCACTTGGTGTTTGCCGGCCATCGCGCCAATGAGTTTGAGCAACGGCTACAAGGCGCCAGTTATCAAGATATTGCCCGTGCTGGCGGCGGTATTATTTCAACGGTTAATGCCTGCCGTGATGCCGATGAAGCAGAGTTATTTGAATTAGGTCGCCAACGCTTAAATGCCCTAGCCAGAGAAGGGGTCACTACTGTTGAAATTAAGTCAGGATACGGCTTAAATACCGCAACCGAACTGAAGCTATTGCGAGTCGCCCGTGAGCTTGGCGAACATCATCATATCGATGTTAGCACCACATTTTTAGGCGCCCATGCCATTCCGCCAGAATACCAGGACGATGTAGACGGCTATGTCGACCTTGTGATTAATGACATGCTGCCCGCGGTTATTGCAGAAGGTTTAGCGGATGCTGTTGATGTATTTTGCGAAAATATCGCCTTTAATCTGGAACAAACCGAGCGAGTCTTACGCGCTGCTAAGCGAGCAGGTTTACAGGTAAAACTGCACGCTGAGCAATTATCTAATATGGGTGGTAGCACCTTGGCCGCAAGTTTGGGTGCTAAGTCAGTTGATCATATTGAGTTTTTAGACGAGGCGGGAGTTAAGGCCATAAGCGAAAGTGGTACCTGCGCGACGTTATTACCTGGGGCTTTTTACTTTTTACGCGAAACCCAATTACCGCCCATCGATTTACTGCGTCAATACAAGGTGCCGATGGTGATAGCCAGCGACTTTAACCCCGGCTCATCACCGATTTGTTCAACTTTATTAATGCTTAACATGGCTTGTACCTTGTTTAAGTTAACCCCAGAAGAAGCCCTGCGAGGCGTTACTGTTAATGCCGCCAAGGCATTGGGGCTCGAGCATCGCGTTGGTAGCATTACCGTTGGCAAGCAAGCTGACTTTTGTTTATGGGATATCAACACCCCCGCACAACTCGCGTATGCCTACGGGGTTAATCCTTGTTTAAACGTGGTCAAAAACGGCCAGGTAGTTGCCTTACCCCGTTAATCGCATTTCAAGCCGTATGTTGTTGGCTTTTATAGACAGCATATGGCTCTTTCTCCTTCGATACCAGTAAGACCAGCAAGATAAAATCAATAATTGCGTGATTTTAAGATCTATTTCATTTAGGCTAGGCACATTATGAACGATCGTTCAAAATTTTTTTATTGCTAACCTAACCCATATTGACAGAGGTATTATGAAAATCCGCACACTATTATCAATTGCTAGCGCGTTTTTGTTGCTTAACAGCAGCCATGTTTTCGCCAATGAATCAACTGATTCAGCCACTGAACTCACAAAGCCTAAAGTGATTATTTTTGATGTGAATGAAACCCTGTTAGATCTAGAAAACATGCGTAAGTCGGTCGGCACTGCCTTAAATGGTCGTGACGATTTATTGCCATTTTGGTTCTCAACCATGTTGCATCACTCTTTAGTGGTTTCAGCCACTGGCGAGTATCAGTCGTTTGGTAATATCGGAGTTGCATCACTCGAAATGGTGGCCGAGATTAACGGCATTGCAATCACTCACGAACAAGCTAAAACCGCTATTGTTACGCCATTACGCTCTTTACCAGCGCATCCTGATGTTGCTGAGGGTTTAGCAGCATTAAAAGCTCAAGGTTATAAGCTAGTCACCTTAACAAACTCATCATTAGAAGGCGTTCAATTACAGCTTAAAAATGCAAACTTAAGCCAGTATTTTGATGCCAACTTAAGCATCGAGTCTGTTGGTGTATTTAAGCCGCATTTAAGCACTTACCAATGGGCCATTAAAGATTTAGGCGTTAACGCTAACGAAGCCTTAATGGTTGCAGCCCACGGTTGGGATATCGCAGGTGCTGAAAAAGCAGGTTTACAAACTGCGTTTATTCGTCGCCAGGGTAAAGTGTTGTTCCCGCTTGCAGCAGAGCCTGACTACAACGTGTTGGATGTGAATGATTTAGCTAAAACATTAGCTACATTTAAATAAGCATCAGCACCGCAATCGCCTAATCCTGTTAGGCGATTTTTCAATTATTTTAGCCCTTGCCATTAACGATTAATTAACATTTAATAAGTGTTGATAAATTAATCGCATAAAGGGATGAAATGATGAAAAAAGGTTATTTAGCACTGTTGATAACATTGGGCACTTGCAGCTTGAGTGCAAACACCCTAGCGCAAACCACATTGGTGCATGATGTTAACGGCTACACCTTAGTTAACGGTAAATTACAGACCTTTAATGCGATTCAGTTCACCGACGATAAAATCGACCGACTCTTCACCAAAGACCAAACGTTACCTACCGCTAACGATATCACCACCATTGATGGTAAAGGCAAAACCTTACTGCCAGGATTAATCGACGCCCACGGTCATGTGCTCAGTTACGGCTTAAGCTTATTAACCGCCGATTTAACCAACACCAGTAGCGAACAAGACGCGGTGTCACGCGCACAAGCATTCATTAAGAAAAACCCAACAGACGGTTGGTTAATGGGTCGCGGTTGGAACCAGGAGTTATGGTTTAGCAAACAATTTCCCAGCAAAGAAAGTCTAGATAAAGCATTTAGTGCTAATCCGGTGTCATTTGGACGGGTTGATGGACATGCGATTTGGGTTAACAGTAAGGCACTAGCATTGGCTGGCATTTCAGCCAGCACCGTCTCACCTGAAGGCGGCGAGATAGTTAAGGACGAGCAAGGTAATCCTACTGGTGTGCTTATCGATAATGCGATGAACTTGGTGTTTAAAATCATCCCCGATCTTAATCAGCAACAGCTTGAGTCTACGTTAACCCTAGCAATGGACAGCTTAGCCTCATACGGTTTAACCAGCGTGCACGATGCGGGCATCAGCATTAACAACATTAAAGCCTACCAGCAATTAGCTGCAAACAATGCCATGAGCGTGCGCGTTAATGGCATGCTGTCGGTTGAAGACCCACGCTTTGATACGGTATTAAAGCAAGGTCATATCAACACCAGCGACGACATGTTTAAAGTCGACAGTGTAAAAATATCTGCCGACGGCGCTTTGGGTAGCCGCGGCGCGGCGTTAATTAAAGAGTACTCAGACCAACCCGGCCACAAAGGCTTAATGCTGTATTCAGACGAGCAATTAGGCAAACTCATTTTACGGGCGATGAAAGCCGGATTTCAGGTTAACACCCATGCCATTGGCGACAATGCCAACCAGGTCGTGCTTAATAAATATCAAAGCACGATTGCCAAAACCGACTCTAAGGCATTACGCCATCGTATTGAGCATGCTCAAATTCTCGACCTTGCTGACGTCCCCCGCTTTGCCCAGCTCGATGTGATTGCTTCGGTACAAGCCACCCACGCCACCAGCGACAAAAACATGGCTGAAAACCGTTTAGGTAAGGCCCGCCTCGCCGGTGCGTATGCATGGCGCAAACTGTTAAATGCCAATGCCGTCATCGCCAACGGGTCAGATTTCCCTATCGAATCACCGAATCCATTCTTTGGATTGCATGCTTCAGTCACCCGTCAAGATCATCTCAACAAACCTTTAGACGGTTGGTTAGCGGGTGAGAAACTGTCACGTATTGAAGCGTTTAAAAGCTTCACCATCGATGCAGCTTATGCCGGCCACCAAGAGCAGTTACTAGGTACGCTAGAATCCGGCAAGAAAGCAGATTTTATCTTGGTTGAGGACGATTACTTCGCTATCAACCCACAACAAATATGGCAAAACAAAGTCATCGCCACCTGGGTAAACGGCCGCCAGGTGTTTGTGAAAGGAGAGGAATAGAGCTTCTAAATCTATTTCCTTATGTGCCAAAGTGACACGCAGATTGCTTTTTGAGCAATTTAACCACATAATACTTATGTGACACTTTGGCACAACTAGAGAGAATATTATGGCCGCTACGTTACCTCGCATCACCGCTAGAGTTGATGCTGACACCCAAGATTTATTAACGAAAGCCGCGGCGCTTGCTGGCATGTCGAGCATTAATTCATTTGTGTTAAATGCTGCAATCGAAAAGGCCAAACAAGTGATTGAACGTGAAGAAACGCTAAAGCTTAATCAAGCTGATGCCACTTTACTTATGGAAGCCCTAGACCGCCCAGCAACCGCAAACTCAAATCTACAAGCCGCTTCTGAACGTTATAAAAGCAAAAACCAATAATGAATACGGTACTGTTAGATAAGGCAAAACACGATAGAAACCGCTTTAACTGTGGCAGTGACGCACTTAATAACTACTTGAAAGTTATGGCGAGTCAGCAAGCTAAAAAAGACAACACCAGAACCTTTGTTTTAGAAGATGATATCAATAACGCTCATATTATCGGTTTTTATACATTAACAATGACCCCGATAGACATAAAAGCCCTGCCACATAAGCTACAAAAAAAGTATCAATCTTCAACTTCAGGCGGCCTCATCGCCCGCTTAGCAGTAGATGAGCGTTACAAAGGCCAAGGGGTTGGTGAATGGTTACTTATTGATGCATTACAAAAGTTGCTCACTGCGAGTGACAGCGTAGCATTCCCAGTGGTGATTGTTGACGCAAAAGATGGCGCAAAGCACTTCTACCAACGCTATGGATTCCAAGCATTTCAAGATGCAGAACACAAACTGTTCATCACCATCGCAGATGTAAGAGCGAGTTTAAGTTAGTTTGAAAACTTAAAGCCAAGAATGTATCACTGAACACTCATTTCATAGGTTTATCATGGCATTTACTCTCCGACACGCACCTGTACATCCCTGTTGCTCAACCACTTGTCTGATGTGAAGGGATTAACAAATGTGTGATGGCATGGATGCCAATGAGCAGCCCTGGGGCGGACTATCGGCTCGCAAATCACCATGACTAACCTGTTAAGTATTTTGGTAGCTGTTGGATTTATCCAATTCCGAATCTAGGTTAATGGTTATGTTTTTGCTATAAGAACTTTTTGATGTTAGTTCTGACTGTATAACCATTTCGACTAATTAATAACTAGGTATTTATATGCAATGTAGTAGTCCTTCACATCTACTTGCTATTCCACCAACGTTTTACTTTGCTCAGAATTGCGCATAAATTAATATTAATTCCAAATAATCCTGGTTTGGCTTCAATTATAGGGGTGGCCTCATCCATTACTTTAACGGTTGCTTCTGCGGTATAAACCATATCGAGTTCTTTTATTTTCCAAGATGCTAATTTTATTGTAAACCGAGAGTATTCCTGCCCAAGAATAGCTTCTTTATGCCAATCAAATTCGACAGTATCTGGCGGGAGCTGAATAAAATCATTTTTCATGTCAGAGAAGCTATGAATATAAAAACATCGCTCATTTTTTGTATAAACCATCCCTGACTGTTCAAATCTGGAAAATAGAAACTCACCGAAGCCTTCATTAACCTTTGTAAAAATGAAATAAAAATCATCAGGATACCAATACAAATTATGAACAAGATTATTAATTTCATCTTCTGTTTTCAAATCAGATGGAGTTAAACTAATTAGTCTTCCTAATTTCTCAACACTTACAGGAAGAGGTAAATCTTCAGGCCACTTTGGAATATCTGAGTTCATCACGTCCCCGTAGGTATAACGTTTCAGTATTTATGTGTTGCGCTGTTTGCGACTGCATAAATAGCTTATTGGACCTAGCCTATGCCGAGTCAATATTGTTAGGTAACCCTTATTTAAATAAGATGCTATCGGAATTCACTTATAAACGATAGTTATTTTTTGTACAAAAATTCAGCTAATCGATTGTTATAATTACACCTTTTTAAATAGTATTTTGTGACTTCTATTGCCCTTACTACTAATTCCGCCTCATTTCGCTGATCTAAAACCATCAGGATTCAACGACATTGAGGCCGTTGAAGAAAATGACGTGAGTTAGCCATGGATGGCGAACTAGCTTTAGAGGGGAAGGGACGCCCCATCTGAAGCGTTAGCATTTTCGAATAAGGCTGAAGAACACTCAGACGAAGTTAAAAGCTGGATTCTACCACGTCGCGAAATTATCGCTTCTCAGATAATTTTGATGTGGCGGCTGGGAGATCCAAGAGGGAACAGCCGTTGGTTTCCTCTTGGTCTGGTGTGGGCGAAGCGCCACGACGTTAGTGGCCACAGGCCATAAACAAAGAGCTGGACTCCAGCTCAAAACAAACCTCTATGCTTTAGTAAATTGAAGATAAAGCTTATCTTTAAGCACAGATCGTTCATGTTTTGCTTGATGCATAAACTCATCACTCGTTGGGGAATTTCTCAACTCTAATTTACGAATTTCAGTGTCTAAATCATGATAACGACGTGCATTTGCTGCAAACTCGCTGTCACTATCCGTTAACGTTAAAATGGTCACTGTGTACTCAGGAAAATCGACTAATAACGCATGGCTTTCACCTAACATATCTCGCTCCTTTATATTTAACCGTATTAATAAACAGTACTAATGAAAGTGCTAAATTGAGAGTATTAACAGACTTAAGATTAGACTATATTTCTGTGCCCAGTAAAATCGTGATCTAGGCCGAAAAAACAAAGGTTCTCGATTACCTCAACTCCATTCTGGTAACATTAATTAAAATGCTTAATAAACAAAATGATGATAATCATCACGCTAAATTTAACAGCTTTAAACTTTATCCTTAAAGCGACCTGTCCCTCATTGCGATAGAGCAATTTAGCATTATCTAAACCTGGCTCACATCTTGTACTAAAAGTCGCCCAACCTAGGGGCAATATCTGCAATAGCACTAGCCTTAGCGGCCAATAAAGCATAGGATCATCATTAAGTTAATTTATTGTTTGGGAGTCACAAATCTTATGAGTATTAGAGCTATCATCGTTGATACCGCCGGTACCACTACCGATCTTAACTTTATTCAGGATGTGTTATTTCCATATTCACGCACTGCAATGCCAGAGTTTCTTGAAAAGAATCAACATAATGTATTGGTTGATTATTGCATTAGCGACATTAAAGACATCGCGTTAGAAACCGATGCATCTTTAGCGCGCGTGACCGAAATTTTACAACAGTGGATTGACGAAGACCGCAAAATCACCCCATTGAAAACCTTACAAGGTTTGATTTGGAAGCAAGGCTACAATAATGCTGAGTTTACCGGTCACATCTACCCAGATTTTATTGAGTCGATTGAACGCATTACCCAAAAAGGTATCCGCATTTATAGCTTTTCGTCAGGCTCGGTTGATGCGCAAAAATTGCTATTTAGCCACTCAGATTCTGGCGATTTAACGCCTTCATTCAGCGGCCATTTTGATACCCGTACCGGTAACAAATTAGACAAGCAAGCCTACTGCAATATTTGCAACACCATTAGCTTAAAGCCAAAACAAATTTTATTTGTGTCAGATATGGCTGAAGAGCTCAAAGCAGCTGAGGCAGCAGGCATGACAACGTGCCAAATGCTACGTTTACCTGAGCAGGTAAAAGCAAAATGTAAAACAGTGACGAGCTTTAACGAATTGCAATTCGACTAACCTGTCACGCTAAATGCTATCCAATAAAAAACGACCTTGATGGTCGTTTTTTGTTTTCGCTAATAGCTAACTCATAAACTCTGCTTAACCAGGAAAGGCCGGAGAGATACATTTTTTCACTTCAAAATGGTAACCATATTCGCCATTGGTATCTGGAGTGATCTCTAAAATTTCATAATCATTAAGCTCAACAACGTGCGACTTAGCAGACTTTTTACAACGTGACTTGGCATTCGCCTCAAGCTGAAATGCAAATAACGCAATCGCTTTACGTACACTGGTAAAATATTGGCTGCGTAAATGGTTATACGGTTGCTTGGCGATTTCATCGATAGCCTCTAACTCTTTTTCGCGCTCTATTTCTGTCGCCGTTTTCACTTTTGGCTCTGGTTTAGGGTTAACCTCTTTCGCAAGACCACTCGCCACTAACGCCAAATCATTTTCGACAACAATGGCTTCTTCCGGCTGGGCCTCAACGAGTTGCACAACTTGTGGGTCATCTAAGGCTTTTTCTATTTGGCCATAAAGATCCATTAACATGGCTAAGTGATACAGCACCACCGCCGCCAACACGACTCGCACCCAAAATGTGGTGTGATGAAAGTGTTGATGATTAATTAACCTAAAATTAGTCACACCAAAAGGACGCAGTAAAAATGACACGCTAAACATTAGCGGAAAAATAAGCTGTAAAAGTAATAACACAATGCTGCTCATAATCACGCTCCAGGCGGGAATATAAAGCAAAATGGCAAAGTTGTGGGTGTAATTAAAACTGCTCGAGGCAACGCCCACCACATCATTTACCACCGAACTTGAGCTGGCTAATGCAAAGTTCGCCACAATGGCATAAAACAATAATAAAACGGCTTTACCTGCCAAACTGTGCCACATACGTTCAAACAAGTGCCAAAATTCAATCGACATCGCGATGACACTAATAATTGCCACCCACACCACGGAATCAGTAGCAAACAACAATACAATCGCCACTAAATAGAGTTTTTGAGGGAGGCTCAGTTGAGTTTGCAGCCTGGTAAACCGCGCTGAAAACACCGTCCAACCAGACGATAACCATCCGCTAGATGTGGTGAGTAAACTCTGTTTTGGCAAAATAAAATCCTTATAAATTGTCGACCAGTGGCCATAGCCCTTGTTGTTCTGCATTGTGACTGGTAAATTAACGGCCAATTCAAACAAGCGTTTAATTTCATCTTGTACAAGGTATCCCATGGAAGACTTTTTAGCTAAACACTCTATCAGCACCAAAATCCAAGTTGCATGGGGTGAAATGGATGCGCTGCAACACGTTAATAACTCAGTCTACTTTAAGTATTTTGAAACGGCGCGTCTCGATTTCTTTAATCAAATTAACTTACTTGCCGACTTAAAAACCACAGGTGTTGGGCCAGTGCTCAGTGAAACGAATGCTCGCTTTAAGCGTCCGATCACGTTTCCAGACTCTATCATCGTTGGCATCAAAATTAGCGACATCACACAAGACCGCTTCGTGATGCATTACACCGTATTCAGTCAATCGCAACAATCTGTCACCACGCACGGTTGGGCAAAAGTCGTCATGTTTAACTTTAAAACCGGTCAAAAAGCCAAACTCACGCCAGAATTACTTGCTGCCTTGTCGCAGCATCAGTAAGTTTTACTCTTACGCAATTAATACCATAAAAGGATAACAGCATGAGCAATCAGGATTTGGTCGTCGTGCACCAGGAAGAACAACATCGTTTTGTGGTCAACACCCAGGGCGTTGAGGCAGTGCTTGAATACCATTTGGTGGGCCAAGATATTGATTTTCATCGCACCTTTGTTCCACCGGTATTACGCGGCCAAGGGATTGCAGAAAAGCTCGTGCGCACTGGGCTGGCATGGGCAAAATCGGAAGGTGTTAATATCAATGCCAGCTGCAGTTATGTGGTTAAATTTTTACGTTAATTAACCGTTAGTCAGCCCCGTTAACGCCGCTAATTGCTGACGCACATTGTCGGCTAATGGTTCGCTTTTTTCGGTTTGGTAGTTGTAATGCACCATGGTAGTGGTGGCTTCGGCGGTTTTTTTACCGTTTTGCCAGCAGCTTTGTAAAATATCAAAACTGCTGTTGCCCAAACGGCTAATGTGGGTTTTGACTGTCACTTCAGTGCCGTAGTAAGTTGGCGCGGTAAAGGCGATGGTAAAACCGGCAATAATCATGTTCCATTTGGTTAAATCTTGCCCCGGATTCACAATATCAAAAATTGGCTCACGCGCCGCTTCAAACCATACTGGGATCACAGTGTTATTAATGTGCCCTAATGCATCGGTTTCACAAAAACGCGGTTTAAGGGTCATGCTAAATTGAGTCTCTGCCACAAAATATCCTTTATTATTCTTATGTATAGTGGGCAACCATTCTAACGACACTTGTTGCTACAGGTCATCAAAAAAATCTTTATCGCGAATATATTTGTGCATGTAATGCGAAACAAAAGGCGACAACAACCAACTGGCAAAACTTAATAAAAAGCGTTTAATCGGCGAGATATTGTCGTATATACGCTCGTTGTGCAGCCACAACATACGCCCAACATGATGAAACATCCCCGGTAGGGGTGGTAAAAATGTCACCACATCAACACCACAACAAATTCGATATGTACGCCGATGGAGTAAATATTGGTGCTGAAAACTGAACAATCTGAGTGACTCTGATTGGTCACATAATTAATGGAATTGGTATAAGCCATTCGTGTACGGTTTGCGAGCCCCTAAACACCACCAGCACTTCAGGGTGATCATCGCGCCACAAAACCCGCGCACAAATATGCCCTCAACGATTGGCTATTTCGGCATAATTATCAGGTGAGAACCCTAAACTTTGTGGATCAAAGTCGGTTTGGTACGTTACCTTGCAGAGCACTGCGTAACGTTCATATTGATAGCGCTTAAGCTTTTTCACATCCTGTAGCCTGCCAGATAAGACAGGCTTGAGCATAAGACAAACAGATGACAGTTCAGTGAATACATAACAAAAAGGACGCCCTACGGCGCCCTATTGTTAAAGCTTTTCGCAATGATTAGCTACCATACATGGCATTAATTTCACTGTGATATTTGCTGTAAATCATCTTACGGCGCAGTTTTAACGTCGGAGTAATTAGTCCAGATTCCATTGAAAATGCTTCGTGCAATAAAGTGAATTTTTTAATCTTTTCAAAGCCGGCTAACTCATGCTGCAGCTCGATTAAACGCTGCTCAAAATGCGCGACCACTTGCGAGTGACGCAGTAACTCAATAGGGTTTTCAACATGAATGCCCTGCGCTGTAGCCCAGCTATTTAACGCTTCAAATGCCGGCACAATAAGGGCTGACACGTAATTACGTGCATCGGCAACAATAGCCACTTGTTCGATAAATGGGCAACAAGCAACCTTACCTTCAACGCGCTGTGGGGCAATGTATTTACCGTTAGAGGTTTTCATTAACTCTTTGATGCGGTCAGTAATGTATAAGTTGCCTTGTTCATCGATACGCCCTGCATCACCGGTTTTTAACCAACCGTCTTCAAAGGCTTCGGCGGTGTCATCGGGGCGATTGTAATAACCGCGCATTACAGTGTCGCCGCGTACTAAAATCTCATCGTCTTTGCCCAGCTTAATTTGCATGGCTTCTAACGGCTTACCGTTTGAGCCTGGCACACGATTATCGAGGGTATTACAGGTAACGGTCGCGCAAGTTTCGGTCATGCCGTACCCACACAATACAGGCACGCTAATACTGTGAAAAAAACTGCCAACATTAACATCTAATGCTGCACCGCCCACTGGCATAAACTTAAGTCGGCCGCCGAGCACCTGTTGTAATTTGCTGTAAACCAGCTTGTTAGCCAGTTTCCACTGGGCACTTAGCCATAAACTCGGTTTAGCGCGGCCTTGATTGACTTCAAATTGACGCTTACCCACTTTCATCGCCCAGGAAAATAATGCTTGGCGTGCTTTAGGTGCTTTACCAACTTTGTCGTGTACGGCACTGTATATTTTTTCTAAAAATCGTGGCACGACACATAAGGTGTGTGGCTTAACGGCAACAAGAGCTTGTTTAATTTTATTGGTGTCATTTAAGTAAACATTATGACCGCCACGGCATAATACATACATGCTCCAGCCACGTTCAAATACATGGCTTAGCGGCAAAAAGGCTAAAGACACATCACCGGCGGTAAAAGGCAGTTTTTGGTCATGCTGGCTGATCATCGAGGCAAAATTGCGGTAATCGATCATCACCCCTTTTGGGTTGCCTGTGGTGCCTGAGGTGTAAATTAGCGTCAGTAAGTCATCCAGATCAGTATTGGCTAATCGGCTGGTTAACTCCTGGGTTACGCTTGGATTAAATTGTGCGGTTAATAGCGAATCAAAATACAGGTGATTGTCGGCTTTTAAAGTTACATTGGCATCAAATACGACAATCTGCTGCACGCAGTCGGCTTGCGCGGCAATGTCACACGCCATGTCATATTGTTGCTGATCACCGGCAAAAATTAATTTAGCTTGGGCATCGTTAACAATAAACACGGCTTGTTCAAGTGTACTGGTTGGGTAAACAGGTACCACCACATTACGCGCTTTAAGTGCACCAATATCGGCACAAGTCCATTGTGGGCAGTTTTGCGACAATATCACCACTTTGTCTTGCACTTGTAAGCCAAACTCAATCAGCAATTGGGCAACCGAGTCAGTTAAGGTATTGAATTTATTCCACGTTACTGTGTGCCAGGGTGCTGGCATTTCAAAGCCTTCTAGGGCAATGCTGTTGCCTAAAGACTGACTTTGCTGTTGCAGAAGTCGTACGACGTGGTATTGATTTAATGACATTTAACAGTGACCTTTTTAGCTTACAAGTGTTCCGCTTTTCGCATTCTACCTGAAGCTAAAAAAAATCATAAGAGCTTTTGCTCTATTTGTGCGATTAACATCACGTTCACAAGCAAAACTGATAAACAACAAACACCGCTTTAAGGCGCGGTAATACCGTGCTTCCAAAGCTGTCGCTTACCCCACATCAATGCCAACACACCGACGACGGTTAGCGGAATATCCAACAATAGCCACGGAGTAATACTGTCGCCATCTCTTAGCGCAGCAAAACTCATAGACACCACTATCGAGTGCACAAACACCACTAACATCGCCGCTGTGGCTTGATGACTATTTCGGCTTGCCGACCCAGTGCCGAGCATAATGGCACAGCCCCAAAAGGTACTTAAACTTAAGTGAACTAAAAACATCAGGTTGAGTTGCGGTTCAAACAAGGATTTTAGTAACCCTATTGCGGTCACTATCAACACCATCGCCGCAATAAAACGATATTGGCTGCGGTAAAAAGCCTCTTTCATCCCGCTTAATCCGCTGTAACAAGGCAATAAAAATAAGGTTTCGGTGGCACGCCAACGTTGAATACGGCTCCAATGAATAATCGCACAGCTGATCACTGAAAATTGAGCAATTAAAAACACAGTTGGTAGATTAAAATCGAACAGCCACGAAATCAGCATTAAGACGATGGCGATAACAGGCAGGGTTAACATCATCATGGTGAGCACAGGGCCAATAAAGAAATTCATTGGATGAAACAGGCGCTCGAATTTACCCACCCACGCGACACCTTTAATGCTTGGTAACCACATCCAGCCCATTTGCACGGCATTGAGGTACACCACCCGCGCATCGCTGTTCCAGCGCAGTTGCCGACATAAGCCAACCACACGATAAAACAGCATGGCAACAATGATTAAGCTGGCCCACTGCGACAAACGAGAGGCGAGCTCATCTAAAAATGGCACCGCAATAAACAGCGCAAACGATAAATGAAAATAATGACTGCGCCACAAGCATAACCATACAAAGCCAAGCCCTACCGCAACGGCTAACCACAATTGCGCTATGACGTCATATGCCGAAAAAATCACACAGGCCAACACCTGAAATCCAATAACCGCCAGCGCTATGCTCAGCGCCTGTTGCAATACATTGGCTTGATAACCGGGTATTAATTGGCTGGTCTCTGTCGCCACTAAGCGATTTAACTGCCAAGCAATACTGGCAGCCGCTGAGACAGTCGACATAGCAAAAACCAAACTCACCACGTCGGCTTTTCCGCTAATTAACAACGCAAGTCCAAGCACGAGTCCAAGCAGGCTCGTACCTAAAAAACTGACGCTACCTAAGTCATATAACCACAGACGCAACATACCCTGATAGGGTTTACGCCATGCGGCTAGTGGGCTTTGAGGTTGCTGCGCACTCATCGGTGCAGCTCCATAAATAACTGTTCTAAATTTAATGATTTTTCATTTTGCACACCAGTAATAACATCCGAGTTACCCTGGGTGTCCACCAGCACAGTTTGGCCAGTTTGGCTTAATATTCTGTAGCTTGCAGGTAGTTTAGTGTCGTCGTTAATAGTGAGTAATTTCACTTCTTCACGCAGAGCATCAATTTCTTTAAACAGCACTAAGTCGCCTTTTTTGATTAATGCTACATGACTGGCGACACGCTCTAAGTCTGAGGTGATGTGCGATGAAAACAATACCGCCGAACCCGATTCTAGGGCAAGATCGAACAGGTCACCCATAAATTGGCGACGAGCGATAGGGTCGAGGCTAGCGACGGGTTCGTCGAGTAACAACAAGGTCGGCCGATACGCCATCGCCATAATCAAGGCTAACGATTGGCGCTGACCGACAGACAGTTTTTGCACGGCTTGAGTAACATCTAAATCAAAGCGATTTAACCAATCTTGTTCTAGGGCGATGTCCCACTGCGGGTAAAAACTGCGGTGCAATTCTAAGGCTTTATCTATGGTAAAGCCTTCGTAGCCAAAGGGCTGTTGTGGCACATAGCCGATATGCTGTTTTGCTTCAATGGAGAGATTTTCTGGCGATTCGCCCAGGGTATTAATGTTGCCGCTATCGATATCAACAATTCCTAACGCGCAGCGCATTAATGTCGATTTACCCGCGCCATTTTGACCTAATAATCCCACAACCATCCCAGGGTAAAGTGTTATCGATAAATCGGCTAACACCTTATGCCCGGTTGCAGACTTAGTTGTCTCGGCATAGGTTTTATTGACTAAAGTAAACTGTAAAACGGGCTTATCTTCGGCTTCCATGTTCGACTTTCCTACCAAAATTTAGCTTAAATGACGGCTATTCTTTTTGCCAAAATTGCTTCAATAACTGTTGCAACTCGTCGTATTCAACACCTAATTGTTGTGCTTGCTCAACTAATGCGCTTATCTGCGGCGCTAATAAACTGCTGCCTGAGGCGTTATTTGCTGATGTTCTCGCGGCCACGCGTGACGGCTGGCCACGACGACGTTCAACCCAGCCCTGGTCGACAAGTTGTTGCATCGCACGCGACACTGTCATTGGGTTTACCGCCAAATGTTCGGCCAATTGGCGCACTGAAGGAAGTACATCTTCAGGCTGCAATTGACCGCCAACAATTAAGCGCACGATTTGATCATGCAATTGTCGATAAATGGGTTCGCCACTGCTGGGGTTGACATTCAGTAATTCTAACATTAGCCTTTAACAACTGTATTAATACATTGATACACTCATACACTAGGTGTTAAGGTATCATAATCGTCATGAAATGCAAAAAGGAAACGTTCCGATGATCAACAGGAAGTTTGTCAACACAACCTCAATATCGCGATTACGCGCTTTAGGTTTATGCCAATCGGCAACTCGCGCTAGTCGCTGGGTCGCTGTTGCAGTGGCTATTTTACTCGCTAACCACAGCGTTGCAGATACCGCAGACACACTCGTTGCTGCGCCAGCTAAAACAACCACATGTTATTTAGATGGCTTAGATGAGCAGTTTCAGTGCGGCAAAATCAGCGTACCTGAAAACCCAAAGCAACCTGACGGTAAGCAAATCGACATTCACTTTGCGATTTTACCTGCAATTAAAAACACCCACCCAGATGAGGCATTACTCGCCATTGCCGGTGGCCCTGGCCAATCGGCTATCGAAAATGCCGCAGGGTTTGACCGTATGTTGACCAAAGTACGTCAACAACGCGATATTTTACTTATCGACCAGCGCGGCACAGGCCAATCGAATATTTTGAGTTGCGACGACGGTGATTTAAATGCACTCAACATCAATGAAGACGACCTCGACATGCTGGCGATAACCGAAGAATGTTTAGCGGGGATCGATGCCGACGTGACTCAATACGGCAGCAATACCGCATTAAAAGACTTTGAGGCAGTACGCGAGTTTTTAGGTTATACCAAGCTGCACTTATACGGTATTTCTTATGGTTCACGCATGGCTCAGTTGTATATGCGCCATTATCCTGAAGCATTAGCCACGGTAACATTGGACGGTGTGGTACCTATGCAACAAAGCGTAGTGGCCATTGGTAGTTCAATTGAGCGTGGTTTAAACGTGCTATGGCGTGACTGTAAAAGCAATCCTGAATGTCAGCAGCAGTTTCCTGATTTAGTCGACGAGTATAATAAAGTCGATCAACAGCTCGCCGATGCACCGATTAGCCAAAAAGTGCGCGACCCACAAACTGACGAGCCTAGCGACTTTTTGCTCACTCGCAGTAAGTACTCAGGGGCTATCCGCATGGCAATGTATATGCCCAATACCCGTTCGCTTATTCCTCACGCAATACACCAGGCAGCACAAGGTAACTACCAGCCCATTTTAGGTATTTACTCCTTAACGGCCAACAGTACAGGGATAGCAATGGGTATGCATGCATCAGTGGTATGTGGTGAGGATATTCACCGTA
This sequence comes from Shewanella saliphila, assembly GCF_014648295.1. Lineage (GTDB taxonomy): Bacteria > Pseudomonadota > Gammaproteobacteria > Enterobacterales > Shewanellaceae > Shewanella > Shewanella saliphila. The sequence continues at coordinate 9,731 of NZ_BMQV01000009.1, read as the reverse complement.
TTACCGAACAAATGCGTAAAGACGCTAAAGAATCTTACATCAGTGGCAGCATGTTAGACGGGTTAGAAAAAACCTGTGATGCATGGCCAACAAAGCAAGAAGATGACAGCTTTAGTAACCCAATCGACAGCGACATTCCTACTTTATTATTGTCTGGCGAACTCGACCCAGCAACACCACCAAACTGGGGCGCTCTGGCACAAGAAAAACTCACCAAGTCGAAGCATTTTATCGCGCCTTACGCAACTCACGGTGTGGCCTATCAAAGTTGCGGTAACGATTTAATTGCGCAATTAGTTGATCAAGGCTCAATAAAAGAGATTGATGGCGAATGCTTACAAAAAGATGTGCGCCGCAGCTTTTACCTTAATGCCAACACAGTAGAAGCATTACCGATTGCCAGCACCGACACAGATATTAAAACCGACACAACAGCGCCAGCAAACACTGCTGCAGATAAGGAATAGTCATGATTACTGTTGCAAACTTAACCAAAAAAATTGGCGATGTGCAGGCGTTAGACGATTTAAGTTTTAGCGCTGAAAATGGCCAAATCACTGGTTTACTTGGGCCAAATGGCGCCGGTAAAACCACCTGTTTACGCACCTTGTTTGGTTTACTCAAACCAGACTCAGGCACCGCAGCTGTTGACAAGATTGACGTCGCGGTTGACCCAATAGGCGCAAAAAAACAATTAGGCTTATTCCCCGACCCATTTGGTTTGTACGAACGCCTTACGCCGCGTGAATACATTAGTTTCTTTGCCGAGTTAAGCGGTATGTCGCGCAAGCAAGCCAAAGAAGCCACCGCCAATGTCATTGCCCAATTAAAGCTAGAAGACATTAGCGACCGTCGTTGCAAAGGCTTCTCGCAAGGCCAACGGATGAAAACGGCATTGGCGCAAGCCATCGTGCATCAGCCAAGCAACATCATTTTAGATGAGCCGACCCGCGGACTTGATGTGATGAGCACCCGCTTACTGCGTGATATTTTATTGCAACTAAAAGCACAAGGACATTGTGTGTTGTTTTCAAGCCACGTAATGCAAGAAGTTGCCGCTTTATGTGACCGCGTAATTGTAATGGCAAACGGCAAAGTGGTCGCCATTGGTAGCCCTGACGAACTGTGTCAGCAAACGGGCAAAGACTCACTAGAAGATGCATTTATCGAACTTATCGGTACTGACGAAGGGATTGCAGCATAATGAAAATGATACTAGCAATGGTGCGCAAAGAGCTTATTGATGCCGCACGAGACAAACGCTCTGTCATGGCAGGTTTATATTATGCCATCGGTACGCCACTGATCATGTGTGGCCTATTTATGGTGTTAATTGGTCAACTATCTAGCCCAGAAGATCTTAGCATCAACATTAAAAATGCCAATAACGCACCAGATTTAGTGCGTTACCTCAGCAATAACGGCATTAACCACGCAGACGATGAACAGGCGAATAAAATCACCTTAACCATTAGTGATGATTATGCCGCCAACATGGCGAAAGCTAAGCCTGCAGAAGTATTATTGGTTGCTGATAACTCAGATGAAAAGATCCAAAAGTCTATCCGCCGTCTTGAGCGACAGCTACAGGCTTACAGTGCAGAAATGGGCAGCTTACGCTTAATTGCCCGCGGGATTAACCCAGGCATTACCCAACCAATCAAAATCAATGTTGAAGACAAGGCTACAGCAGATTCTAAAGGTGGAATGATCTTAGGCTTGGCGATTTTCACCATGATGTATTCGGTGTTTATTTCTGGCATGAACCTCGCCATCGACACCAGTGCTGGCGAACGTGAGCGTAACTCACTGGCATTGCTGCTCAGTCACCCAATGAGCACACGTGAGTTGGTGTTGGGCAAAATTATTGCCGTGACCTGTTTTGCGATGCTGGGATTAATCTTAATCTTGCTGGTGTCTAAGGTGGCGTATCCTTTTGTGCCTTGGCAAGAAATTGGCTTTACCGTCAACATTAGCCATGACTTTATGGGGTTAATGTTGTTAATCGGTATTCCTGTCGCACTCATGGCAGCTACCTTGCAATTGTATGTGTCGTTTATGGCCAAAACCTTTAAAGAAGCGCAGTCATACTTAACCATGGTGTTATTTGTGCCGCTGGCACTGTCAATGGCAGCCAGCTACAACATTGCCCCAGACGTATTGCAGTGGTTACCAGTATCAGGTCAGCAACAAGCATTAATGGACTTTATTAAAGGCCGCGAAATCCCAATGATGCAGTTAATCGTGTCATCAGTGGCCACCTTAATCATTGCTGTAGCTCTCGCAGCAGGGTTAGAGAAGTCATTAAAAAGTGAAAAAGTGGTCTTTGGGCTGTAAGCCATAGTTATAAAATAGTTAATAGATCTACTCGCCTTAATTATATGAATTAAGGCGAGGATTTTAAGACGATAACATTGACAAAAAACAACATAAATTAAGGAGTGATTATGAACGAAGATATGGCGATTATCGCACTGGTATTTATCGTAATTGTCGGTACTACGGCATCCGAAATGTTTAAACAGTATTTAAAGCATAAGCAAAAAACAGAGGTCGATGGTTTGGCCGACATGAAAGCACAAAACCAGGCATTGATTGAGCGCATACAAGTGCTGGAAAGATTGGTAACCGACAACGACTTTGAGCTCAAGCAACAGTTTAAAAACTTGTAGTGTTGCAGCTCGGTCGCTCATACCAACCTTTGCCAACAAGCATAGCCAGACATAAAAATGCCGTCATATTTGACGGCATTCTTTTTGATATAAAGCAGTGGTGATTAAAATAGTGTATCTGCAATATCTGCTAACACTTACTTTGCTTTAGGTCTAAATGGCTTAATGACCGCTTCATCACACTCTAAAAATGGACCATCCATTAAGTCAATACAATACGGAATAGCAGGGAATACCGCGTCTAAACATTCGCGGATAGACTTAGGCTTGCCCGGTAAGTTCACAATTAACGAGTCATCACGTAACCCTGCTGTTTGACGCGACAAAATAGCCGTTGGCACAAACTTTAACGACTCGGTGCGCATTAGCTCACCAAAGCCAGGCATCATTCTATCGCACACGGCTTCAGTTGCTTCTGGGGTGACATCGCGTTTAGCCGGGCCAGTACCACCCGTGGTGACAATTAAACAGCAATCTTGATTGTCAGCTAAATCAATTAAGGTCGCTTCAATCACATCTTGCTCATCTGGGATCACCTTATACACAGGCTCCCACTCAGAGGTTAAATACTCATTTAATACATCAATAATGGCTTTGCCAGACAAGTCTTCATATACGCCAGCGCTGGCACGGTCGCTTACTGTGACGATGCCGATTTTAGCTTTGCTCATGGTAATTTTCCCTAATTGTGGGGGGTGATTAACCTCGGTTCGCGTTGAGGTTAAATCAGTAATGCTGTTATAGCTTGCTAATCTACCAAAAAACATCGACATCACAAAGTTACTCACTGATAAATGCAAACTGACTCAAACAATGACATCAACCAAGTGGTTCTTTATACTGACTGCAGTAAGCAAATATTGGATTTTACTATGCAAAAACAACAACGTGGTTTTACCCTAATTGAATTAGTGGTCGTGATCATTATTTTAGGGATTTTGGCGGTAGTCGCCGCGCCGAAGTTTATAAACTTAAAAAGTGATGCGGTCATTGCCAATTTAAATGGCTTACAAGGTGCATTAAAGTCGGCTAACACTCTGGTGTATTCAAAAGCCGTATTGGCTGGTCAGGAAAAACTCGACCCAGGTTCGGTGACCTTGAATGGTAGTGCAGTGAGTACAACATTGGGATATATCACTTCTTCACCAGCCAATCTGCCATTAGCGTTAGAAGGATCATTTGAGACAATGGCTGGTGCAACGAGTGAGTTTAGCGCTGACTGGGGTTTGTATGATATTCCAAATACAGGAACATTCATTTTTCCACAGGGATACAACATAAGCAGTAGCTGCAACTTGCAATACAATGTTGACTCGACTGAAACCGAACCAGCCTTTTACAACCTGACAACTAGCGGCTGTTAATTTCCCCAGCCCTATTGAACCCCAATATAAGCCCGCAATATTGATACTGCCAGCAATGACTCGCGCAGTATCAAGGTTTCGTTTACAGCCATGCATACATTGAAAGCATTAACGCTTAACGTTGACGGTTAAAATACCTTCAGCAGCCATAGTCGCGACTTTTTGCAACTCATCAAGGCTTGCCCCTTCAGACGCTTGCATCGACAAACCTTGAAACAAGGCTGTCATCAGGCTAGCCAATACCACAGGTTCGCAACCCTCTTGCAATTCGCCTTGATTTTGAGCCAATTCAAAGCGATCAACGAGCCGTTGTTTATGTTTTGATTTACGCGCTAACACCGTTTGTTTAATTGACTCGCTCGCCTCATTACATGAAAACGTGCTGTTAATTAACGCGCAACCTTGTGGGTGGCTACAGTCAGTAAACTGGGCGGCGGCACCAAGCAATAATCCACGGATAACATCGGCAACGCGCTCATGCTGAAAAGCAATATTGAATAGCGAGTCTGGTCGATTTTCATATAAGTCGATCGCTTTAAAAAATAACTGTTCTTTATTGCCAAAGGCAGCATAAAGGCTGGGTTTTTTAATGCCCATCGCTTCTGTGAGCTCACTTAAAGAAGTCCCTTCATAACCATTACGCCAAAACACATTAAGCGCTTGCTCTAATGCCAAGTCGATATCGAACCCACGTGGGCGACCGACACAAGCTGCTTTTGTTGTTGTCATAAATCGTACCTCTTATGTTAGCGAGCCCCTAACGACTATCGCGTTAACTTACATAGCATTAACGTAAATTTTATGTTAAATCGCCCGCGTATTTTAGCACAAAATTCAACCATTCAAAGGCTTAATAAATGTGCCGATTAATCGCCTTAATATAATGTTGCCAGCCACTGACAACATGACTTCAACGCCACTAACCCTCTAAATGTCTTCTTACAGTTGTTCATCATCAGATGAATTGAACACGCTGTCAAAATAATTTCATACCAATCGGTACAAAATACATTGACAGAGGTATTTTAATCTATATATTACCGTTCGGTACAGAAAAATTTTTACCAATCGGTATAAAACTGTAGCCACAGACAAAAAGTAACGCAACCAATAGCCCGTTAAATGACGTAAAAGCTATTGATTAGAGGACAGCAACATGACTATGTTTAAATCAATTCAATCTACTTTGTTAGTAAGCCTAGCGGCAGTACTGCTAGTGGCTTGTGGGCAACAACCTGCAGCACAACAGGCTGGTGCTGCGCCTGCCGCCCCTGAAGTGAGTGTTGCTAACGTATTGCACGAGCGCATTACCGAATGGGACCAATTTACTGGACGCTTACAAGCACCTGAAGAAGTCACCCTAGTGCCGCGCGTATCGGGTTACATTGAGTCGGTAAACTTTACAGAAGGTGCCTTGGTCAACAAGGGCGACATATTGTTCACCATTGACTCAAAAGTATTTAACGCAGAAGTTGAACGTCTTCAAGCTGAGCTAACCAGTGCAAAATCGGCCCATGAATTGGCGAAAAACGACTTTGACCGTGCCAACAAATTATTCAGTCAACAAGCTGTGTCTGAAGAGCTTATCGATACTCGTCGTAGCACAATGCACCAAACCGCTGCTGCGGTCGCATCTGTTAAAGCAGCATTAACCAGCGCAAAATTAAACGTTGAATACGCCCAGGTGACCGCGCCCATAACTGGCCGAGTGTCTTACGCCAACGAAACCGCAGGTAACTATGTCACGGCAGGTCAAACTCAGCTAACCAGTTTGGTTTCAACAGCCAATATGCATGCCTACTTTGATATCGACGAGCAAACATACCTTAAGTATGCCTCGCTATCGGGTGAGAACAAACGCCAAGACCCACGCTCAGGTAACAACACTGTATTAATGGCCCTAGCCAATGAAACTGAGTTTACCCACCAGGGTGTAATCGACTTTGTTGATAATGCCGTTAACCAACAAACCGGTACTATTCGCGTACGAGCCACATTTACCAACTCAAGCAACATCTTAATGCCAGGCTTATTTGCGCGCATTAGCATTGCCGGTAGCGCGTCTTATCAGGGTATTTTGGTTGACGATAAAGCCATCTTTACCGACCTAAGCAACAAGTATGTTTTAGTGGTAAACGAGCAAAACACCCTTGAATATCGTGGTGTAACGTTAGGCGAAAAAATTCACGGTTTACGCATTATTACTGCCGGTTTACAACCAGAAGACACCATTGTGGTTAACAGTCTGCAAAAAGTGCGTCCTAGTGTAACCATTACCCCTAAATTGACCGATATGGCAGAAAGCAGCCAAATAGAAGCGCTGCACCAAGCACAGTTACTATTTGATAATCAGCCACTCACAGCACAAATTGCTGATGAAGCAAGTCAAGGCTAAGGAATACCCCCATCATGTTGTCGCAATTTTTTATTAAAAGACCGATTTTTGCCGCAGTGCTATCGCTATTGTTTTTTATCGCTGGCGCACTGGCTGTTTGGCAATTACCGATCACCGAATACCCAGAAGTGGTTCCGCCAACGGTCGTGGTTACCGCCAATTACCCTGGGGCAAACCCAAAAGTAATCGCAGAAACAGTCGCATCACCGCTGGAACAAGAGATAAACGGCGTTGAGAACATGCTTTATATGTCCTCTCAAGCCACCTCTGATGGCCGTATGACATTAACCATCACCTTTGCCATTGGTACCGATGTTGATTTAGCCCAAACCCAGGTACAAAGCCGAGTTGAACGTGCAAAACCGCGTTTACCAGAAGATGTACAGACTTTAGGGATTGTCACCGAGAAATCATCACCAGACTTAACCATGGTGGTGCATTTAACCTCGCCCGATAATCGTTATGACATGCTGTATATGTCTAACTATGCGGTGTTAAAAGTTAAAGACGAACTTGCCCGTATTGAGGGTGTGGGCGCTGTGCGTGTATTTGGCGCCGGTGACTACAGCATGCGTGTGTGGTTAGACCCCAATAAAGTAGCCGCAATTGGTTTATCACCTAATGATGTGGTTGCGGCAATTCGTGAGCAAAACCAACAAGCTGCCGCAGGTAGCCTAGGTGCTCAACCCAGTGGCGACAGTGATTTCCAACTGCTTATCAATGTGAAAGGCCGTTTAGCCAACGTTGAAGAGTTTGAAGACATCATTGTTAAAGTGGGCTCACAAGGCCAAATCACCCGCTTAAAAGATGTTGCCCGTGTTGAACTAGGCGCATCAACTTATGCACTGCGTTCAATGCTAGATAATAAAGATGCTGCGGCAATACCGGTGTTCCAAGCATCTGGTTCAAACGCGATTCAGATTTCTGATGACGTTCGCGCCAAAATGAAAGAAATATCAGCCAGCTTCCCAGAAGGCCTAACTTACGACATCGTTTATGACCCTACGGTATTCGTACGCGGTTCAATTGAGGCTGTTGTACACACTTTGCTTGAAGCGCTATTGTTAGTCGTCTTAGTCGTAGTACTATTTCTACAAACCTGGCGCGCGTCTATTATTCCATTAGTAGCGGTACCTGTGTCGTTAGTGGGTACCTTTGCCTTTATGCATTTAATGGGCTTCTCGCTTAATGCCTTGTCGTTATTTGGTCTGGTACTGGCGATTGGTATTGTGGTCGACGACGCGATTGTAGTGGTCGAAAACGTTGAGCGTAATATTGAAGAAGGCTTATCACCTTTAGCTGCAACACAAAAAGCCATGAAAGAAGTGACTGGCCCAATTATCGCCACCACATTAGTATTGGCTGCGGTGTTTATTCCAACGGCATTTATGTCTGGTTTAACGGGTCAGTTTTATAAGCAGTTTGCCTTAACCATTACTATTTCGACCTTTATTTCAGCAATAAACTCGTTGACCTTAAGCCCTGCATTGGCGGCATTGTTACTTAAGAGTCATCATGACAAGCAAGACTTCCTTACCCGTGGTATGGACAAAATGCTTGGCGGTTGGTTATTTGCGCCATTTAACCGTTTCTTTGCAAAACTGTCTGACGGTTACGGCTGGGTCGTGAAAAAAGTCATCCGTTTTGGTGTTGTTGTAGGCGTGTTGTATGTCGGCTTAGTCGGCGTAACAGGTTTGCAATTTGCTAGCACGCCAACAGGTTACGTACCAGGGCAAGACAAACAGTACTTAATTGCCTTTGCACAATTACCTGATGCGGCATCGCTTGATCGCACCGAAGCAATTGTGAAACAAATGGCAGGGATTGCATTAGACCAACCCGGCGTTGCACATGCTGTGGCGTTCCCAGGCTTAAGCATTAATGGGTTAACTAACAGCACTAACAGCGCGATTTTGTTCACCCCGCTAGATGACTTTGCCGACCGTAAAGACCCATCGCTTTCAGCAGGGGCAATTGCAGCGGCATTAAACCAAAAATTTGCCGCGATAGATGGCGCATTTATTGCGATTTTCCCACCACCACCAGTACGCGGTTTAGGTACTATTGGCGGCTTTAAATTACAAATTCAAGACCGGGCAAACTACGGTTACGATGAGCTATATAAAGTCACCATGCAAGTGGTACAAAAAGCCAGAACAACACCTGAGCTGGCGGGAATTTTCTCTGGATATCAAGTCAATGTACCGCAACTTGAAGTTGAAGTTGACCGTACCAAAGCCATGCAACAAGCCGTGTCGTTAGACGAATTGTTTGCCACACTACAAGGTTACATGGGCTCGGTTTACGCCAACGACTTTAACCAGTTTGGCCGTACATATCAGGTGAATGTACAAGCAGACGAGCAGTTTAGACAAACACCAGAGCAGATCGCTCAGCTCAAGGTTCGCAACAACCAAGGTGAAATGGTGCCTATTGGCTCATTTATTAACGTGGCTAATGTGGCCGGCCCCGATCGTGTGATGCACTACAACGGTTTTACCACTGCCGAGCTTAATGGCGGCGCAGCACCTGGGTTTAGTAGTGGCGAGGCGCAAGCTGCGATTGAAAAAATCCTGGCCGAAACCTTACCAAACGGTATGACTTACGAGTGGACTGAAATTACTTACCAGCAAATATTGGCCGGTAATGCGGGCGTGTATATTTTCCCATTAATCATTTTATTAGTGTTTATGGTATTAGCCGCGCAGTATGAAAGCTTAAGTTTACCGTTGGCGATTATCTTGATTATTCCGATGACGATTCTGTCGGCAATCAGTGGTGTATTAATTTACGGCGGCGACAACAACATCTTCACCCAAATCGGACTGATCGTTCTGGTGGGGCTGGCGACCAAAAACGCCATCTTGATTGTTGAGTTTGCTAAAGAGTTGCAAGACACAGGCATGACGCCGTTAGAAGCCATTCTTGAAGCGGGCCGCTTACGTTTACGCCCAATTCTAATGACATCTATCGCCTTCATTATGGGTGTGGTGCCTATGGTGTTCTCGAGTGGCCCAGGGGCAGAAATGCGTCAAGCCATTGGTGTCGCAGTGTTTGCCGGTATGATTGGTGTGACTATATTTGGTCTACTGCTCACACCACTGTTTTACTACGCATTAGCAAAACGCGCTAAAACAGTAGAAGCATAATCGTTAGCTAAGCTATTAAGCTAACAACATCGAGTAGGGTGAGGCGTCACCGCCCCATCCCTCTCACAGAACCGTACGTACGGACCTCGTATACGGCTCATGCATACTTCCATTCAGCATAGTTGCTGAACACATACCCTGTCCTATCATG
>NZ_BMQV01000008.1 GCF_014648295.1 Shewanella saliphila | reverse complement strand
AGCTATCGCATCGGCATCAATATAATCATTTTTATTTGTTTTAACGTAAGGTTTAACATATTGGGGAGGGATGAGTTTAACCTCATGACCGAGTGATTGGCATTTTCTTGCCAACCAGTGGGAGCCACCGCATGACTCCATTGCAATTGTCGTTTTAGGTGTTTGCGACAGAAATTGAATGAGCTTTGGACGACTAAAATGCTTACGTAATTGTTCACGACCAGTGTGATCGTGCCCAATAAGATGAAAAGAAGATTTGCCTAAATCGATCCCAATTACTTTAATAGTAGTCATGATGGTTCGCCTCTTTGATTAGCCTACCCTAAGTTTAGCTTAGCTTAGGGGTGAGGCGGACCATCTAATTAAGCCTCATCATTTCTGATGAGGCTTTCTCGTTAAATCTTGCGGAGGGATAGCTTGCTTGTAATAAAGAGGAACCCAGGGTTTAAATCTCAATCTTTCGCCAAAACAAAAAAGCCTCATCATTTCTGATGAGGCTTTCTCGTTGAATGTGGCGGAGGGATAGGGATTTGAACCCAGACTCTCGAATTAAATAGTTAAAATAGTCGTTTAAATTCATTTGGTTGCAGAGTTTTACATCTTCAAATTCTGCAATTGCTAACTAAGATTGACTTTATTCCTGATGTTGAAAAAAGTCAATAATTATGAGCCTTTAAAAATTGTTTTATATATACTTTTCAGCTGAATACTTTATGGGTTATTCCTAATGTAATTGTAAAATATCAGAATTGCTTGTTTTCCAAGCTGACAACTCAACAATAAACGCATTCAAAGACAACTGCTCACATTGGCTTCCACTCAAGGTATTGGAATAGTTTATCCCAATACTTGTTCTTACCAAATTATCCTTTTGCAAATAAAAAGAATGATATAAATCACCGTCAGAACTCAAATTTAAAGGGGTAATAGCTATTGGCCCTGAATCACCATAAATACCAAGATCTACTTTATTTAATTTTAAACAATGAAATTTTGTTGGAATACTTCCTATCTTTACATCAATTTGGTACATACCATATATTTCACTTGCTTTAACTTGTATTTCTACATCGTAGCTTGCTGCATTTACTCTTGTTATATAAGTAGACTTATAATTACTTGGCCAAACGCAGAAGCTAATTACGGCCAGAATAATAATCAAATACTTGATTGATATCATTTTAAATTTTCCCTGTAACTTTCAACTGCACCAAACGAAATAGCTTCTAACCTTGCATCGTGTGATCTACCATATTGAGTATGGACTCCTTCATGTGCAAGGTTGTAAATAACACTTTCCTTATTCGATAAATCTAACTTCTGATAAGAATTATGTTTGTTGCCTATAGTTTTCGCATAGGTTGATGTTCTATACAAAGTAATATAGCCACCTTGCTCCATAGCTTCAGGCCAGCCACCATCAACTTGTCCTGCAAAATTATTTGCATTCTCAAATGACAAGAAAGTCTCCACTTTTATTTTCCCTGACTTGTCGATATAACTAATTGCAAATTTATCAACAAACTCTCTCCCTTTTCCACGCCTTATTTCGGGTAATTCTCTAGAGGCTTTTTCTGCATCATTATACACTTGATTTGCATCCGATGGTGCCTCACCAAGAGTCGACTCCGCCTCAAGTCTTCCCTTATGCTCGCCCGAATTAAAACTGGATTTAGTGTTAGAGTTGCCGGAATTATCTCCACTGGTATCATTACTAACGCCACTAAACGTACCAGAACTCGGCGCAAAAGTTCCAGCTTTGCTTGCTGAACGGTGATCTCTGACTGCACGTCGAGTTTCATTTTTCTGGCCATTTGTGACTTTTGTCTCTTCTTTTTCTACTTCAGCATCATTTGATGGACCACCTACCGCTTCTGCTTTATCTGTTTCTGCTAGATACCCAGTCGGATCAACCCCACTCATCGGGTTATTCAAAATATACGAATACGGGTTAGCGCTTTGACTATTCTCTGGGAACTGCAAAAACGGGTCAACACTTAAAAAACGACCAATGTTGAAATCGTAAATCCGCCCGTTCATATGAATAAGCTCTTGCTCATTCAAATGCTCATGGTCGGTGTAGCCCTTAGTGACACCTTGCCAGCTCGTTAACAGGTTATTACCTGCGGCAATGTCTCTTGGACGACCAAATACATCATAACCGCGGCGTTGTAATACTGCACCGGTTTTGGCATCCATCAAGGTATCAACACTGCCTAAGTGGTCGCGCAGTACATGCTGAAACGGTGATTGATTACCTAAGCTGCCCACATGGGCTTTCATCTTAATGGTGTGGTCACCAATATAGGTTTTATCTACCGTACTGCTTAAGGTCACTTCACGCTCAAAACTGCCCACATAATACGTGGTCGATACCACACTACCGCTTTGCTGTTTAACCTGTTTATAGCGGTTACCATTGGCATCGTAACTAAATATACTTTTTACATTATTGCGGTCTACCGTTAACGGCTTGTTTTGGTCGTTATAGCTTAACGTTACGCCATCACCCGTGAGCCGGTTACCGTTATTGTCATAGGTGAAGGTTTTTGTACCACCACGAATAAACTGCCTAATGGCGTTAGGGCCTGCATTACCGCCAGCACCTTTGCCTACACTACCGTAAAGATACTGACTACCGTAATCGCCTTTGACAAGAATGTTACCTGCCGCGTCATAATCATAATTAACCGCAGCATAGGTGATACCTTTGTACGTTTTAGTTGAGTCATCAACCCGCATGAGCTCGTCATAGTTGTAGCTTTCTTTGAACTGGGTAATCACATTGTGTTGAAAGGCTAAGTTACCCATTCCATCATAATCATAATTTAAGTATTGCACCCCGATAGAACTGCACCCAGCAGAAGAACTGGTACAGATACTCGTCGGTGAACCGGCTAAATTACGGCTAAACTGTTGAACATAATTATTACTGAACGTTTGTTGATTAATACTGCCAAAGGCGCTGTAATCATCGATTATGCGCAGCGATTGCTCGGAACCATCAGTAAAACGTTGGTAATCTTCGACTAAATAACCATTGTCGTCAAAACGATAGGCCACATGCTCGCCGCTAGGGTACTGCATGGCTTTAATACGGCCAAATTGTTGCAGGCAGCTCCTCAATAACGATAGGCGGTGGCATTGTCGATTCACATGCGTATAAAAAACTCAGATATTTTTATACCCAATTTATATTGACTGGTATCATGCTGTTTTATTCTAGAAACGTTACCACAGGCTATGACAGAGCAAGAGACTGAAATTGAAACTCAAGCAATTATATTTGCAAAAGCAAATCGAACTCGTATAGCACGTGAACTGACCGATTTAGGCAAATATCCCGCAGATCAACAGCCCGTCTCTATCTTTATGTGTGGTTCTCCTGGCGCAGGTAAAACAGAGGCGTCAAAAGCGTTTATTGAAGTGTTTGATGAAACAGGAATTATAAGACTTGCCCCTGATGAACTAAGAGTTTACTTCCAAGAATACACAGGTAAAAACTCGTATTTGTTTCAAAAAGCAGTCAGCTTTATAGTTGAACGCACTTTAGACAGAATTTTCAATAATGACCAAAGCTTTATTTTAGATGGAACGTTGTCAAACTTTGATGTTGCCTGCAAAAATATTGATCGCTCCTTAATGCGAAATCGAGCAGTACTCATTATTTTTGTGTATCAAGAGCCTGAGTTAGCTTGGGAATTTGTACAAGCAAGAGAAAAGCTTGAGGGCCGTGGTATTTTACCCTCTATATTTATTGATCAATTCTTAAATTCACAAAAAGTCGTTAGGCAAGTCAAAACCAAATACGGTGCTTCGATTAAGATAGATTTACTTATAAAAAACAACGATGGTAGCACTCGTATTTACCATGACAATATTACAGCGGTAGAGCATCATATTAAGAATGAATACACTCGCACAGAATTAATAAGGCTGTTAAACTTACCTCCTGAGCCTATTTTTTAGACTGTTTTATGTGAGAAACCTATGTCGACAAATGTATCTAAAAATAAAGTTACCACATCTAAGCTTTCAGCCTTTGTTATGAACGCAAGTTCTGCAGAGAAAGAGCGTGTGTATGCGGAAGTTATCAAGAAGGCAACTGAATCACAGAATAAGGTTATTAGTGAAGCCAAATCAATAGCCATGTAACATTTAAGGCTGGATTTGTGATAACCCCAAATAGATCCATTATTAAAATAATGAACTACTCAATTCAAAATTGGCACACCTTTAATCGTTTACAATAAAAAGTACCAGTAGATCTCGCCTATAATGCGCCTGTTTTTAACAGGCGCATTATAGGTTTAGGGTTCAAAGGGGTTCCCCTTTTCCCGAGCAACTATCCGACCTTTTTGGAACAAAAAGTGGGATAGTTGCGTACTAATACCGATCGTTTAAGCGACTGCTGAATTTCATTTTCCTGAGTCAATCGACTCATTCCGCAAAAATATCCCTATCGAATGGGTATCGGAAGCCGTTAATCAAACAGGTCGTGCCGCCGTCAGAAAGAGGCGATTCCCTGCTGAACAAGCCGTTTGGTTGGTACTTGGGATTGGTTTGATGCGTATAGCGATGTTTGCGATAAATTGGAATTGGCTTTCCCTGATTCAAAAGGCGATTTGCCCCCCTTAGCCACGAGCAGTATTGTTAAAGCTAGACAGCGCAGCCTTAGGTTTGTCAATTTGGCATTTTGCATATGGTCTTGGATTTTGAGGAGGGATAGCTTGCTTGTAATAAAGAGGAACCCGGGGTTTAAATCTCTATCTTTCGCCCAATAAAAAGGCTCATCATTTCTGATGAGCCTTTTTATTTGAATGTGGCGGAGGGATAGGGATTTGAACCCAAGCAATCAGCCACAAAATAAAACTAAAATTCATTATAATCAACAACTAATCGAAAAATCACATCTCAGAAAGTGAACATTCGTAGTCGATATATGACATTTAAATATTTATCAGATAGATTGTCAATGGTTAACGCTAAGATTTACTGATGGGCTTCCTCAAGAGCGCCTTATTACTAGTTTGATCTATAAATATAAGCATCTTCAATAAAAAAACCATTAATTGTATTTCTAGAAAACCTTATTCCCGATATGCCTTCCCCGGTCTCACACATGAGCTTTAACAATTGAACTATTTGGTGTGATGTATTCGTAACACCAATATCATTTAAGGAAATAATTTCTTCTGTTTCAGAAGCTAAATCATTAGCTGCAACAACTCTCTTGTAATAGGCTCGAGGACCTTCTGAGTTTACAAGAGGGGATGCAATCATCAATTTCCAAGTTTTTTCTTCTGGAAAATAGAACCAAAAAGCACTTTTAATTTCAGATTTTTTAGAATCAAGTCTTTCAATTAGCAGAGCGCCAACTTTTACCATAGAGTCAGTTAGACTCTCTGTTACCAAAATGTCTTTAGCCATGCCAAAATTCCTGAGTTTTCATCCGTTACTGCCCGATAAAGATCATTAGCCTTACTGCCCTCGACTATGCAGTCGTATCTAGATTCGACACTCCAATCTTTGGCTACCGCCCAATTTAATTTGAACTCTAGATCAGAAGTCTCTTTTTCTCCGAGTTTTTGCTTTAAACCAGCAACACCAAGTAAATCAGGTAATTTATGTTGATGACTTTTTTGAGCTAAATCCTTATTTGGGAAATCATATTGCTGGACTTGTTTAGCAATGCAGGCTTTGATTGCACATTCAAGTGCATAGCCAGCTAAATAATAAGCACCTTGAAAATTTTCGCTTTCCAGTAATACTTTTGCTTCAGAAATCCGAATACCTACTAATTGCTCTAAATCAGATTTGTTCATAGCTTACCATTTTATGATTTCCCTTTTACTTATAACACAGCGCTAAACACATTAATTATACTAGGCTATTCTGGATACTGGATAAATATGCAAAGTGCTTATATTGCTCTGGTATCTTTCTACCTACTTTTAATTCTTGATAAGCAAATTTCACCGCACAAGCACCTAATGCGGCAACATTCAACGATTGCATATACGGTTGATAATTAACCGGTAAATAACTAGTTCCAAGCATCATGCCATTACTAACACCAAACCACGGATCAGTCGCTACAGCCGTCAAAGATCGCTTAACTCTTTCAAAACCAGTTTCTTTCATAACCCGATTGAAATCATTTAAATCGCGATGGAGCTTGTTTAATGCTTTATTTTTTCGTTTAGGTATATCTTGGCTTGCAACAACTGAATCAACAATGCTATCCATTGCATCGCGTAATGCTAGAAGTTCAGGAAGCCTCTTGTTCTTAAAATCGACAACATCTGAAAGAGGAACTGCACCAGTTGGTACTTGAATAGCATTATACAATTCAAACTCTAAACATCCTTGCTTTTTTGAATATTGCTCCGGAATAATTAACTGGCTAGCTAGTTGAGCTATACTCCATTCGGCATCAGTTGATTTATTATTTTCTTCATAAGTAGCCATTTGCGTGACTAGTGGCAAAAATCCATTCTGGTCGCCACGTAATTCACGAAATTCAATTCGAGTAGATTTAGCAAGGCCTTCTTGAATCAAAAAATCAACATCTGCTCCACCACCTATATGAATCATATTATTAGTGGGATAATCAATTTTATCCCAAAAGAGTAAATAGTTTCTCAAATTAGTAGGATCTACTGATCCATTAGTTTGTAGTCCATGTCCATTATTCAAAATAGAATAATTTGGAGTAATAATAATACCGCGCTCCATTAAACCTCCTTGCTCATATGATGTTTTAATATTTACTCGTGTTAATACTATTTTCAACGCATAAATAGCTTACTTACCGTGTTTAATCCAGATTAATTGGTGATATTTAACTTAACATAAGGAGTTTATTTACTGTTAAGCTAATTCAGATTGCATTTTAAATCAATTACCTAAATGGCTTTATAAACAGTCATTTATGAAAGTACTTGAGAAACGTCGTTTATTACATCTAAAATTAGCACTATCTTTAACGACAAGCATGTGTCTTTGGGGTTCAAAGGGGTATCCCCTTGCCCGAGCTTATATCCGACCTTTTTGGAACAAAAAGTGGGATACAAGCGTACCGGGTTTCGCTGTAGTCCCACTTAATAAGTGGGCTGCTTTGGCTTCCCACTCACTGAGTGCGAAGTGATTTAAATTGCACTTTTTACGTGAAAAGTTACGCGAAATTAACGCGAAAAAAGGTGAAAATTCGATTTCTCAACAAGATTTATTATCGATTTACTCCCGTAGGATTTGATAAGTGCTGCTGAGAAATGATGCCGCTGGTAGGTTTCATCATTTCTCAGGCTGATTATTGGTTCTGTGAGAGCAAATTTTGGCGTATAAAGTCACTCAGGATTTACTGACTGTTGTCATGATTAACGCTCTACGGTTGATCTTTTCAGCAAAAATCCTCTCATATAATCCCACTTTTTATACTGGTAGAAATAAATTCAATGTGTAACTGACTTTATCCACCACAGGTTTGAGTGTTTTCACATCATATTGCTTACCGTATCGTCCATAGGTGATGTTGTGATAAACGTGTCCAACAAGCTGTGCCACCATTGATTCTTCAGTTTGCAGTTGTTTAAGCTCATCAATAAAGGTGTGACGGAATGAATAGGCTGTAGGTCGTTTACCTGCGATAAAGTGTAGTTGGTCGAGTAATTTGCCAAACTCACGACAGAACTTGTTTGACCAAACACCATCGCTACTGGGTTGATAATGAAATAACGGGCTGCTTGTTAACTGTCCGCTTTTTAACGGACTATTTTTTACGAGGCTGTTTTTTAAATGACTGTTTTTTGATGTTCGGTCATTAATGGTTTGAACGAAATCAATAAAACCGAGCTCAATGAGTTTTTGATGTAGCGGAACAGTTCGTTTTGACTGTGCGGTCTTGAGTTGTTGGCTCATGCCCTCATTGGTGACGTGAATAACGTTGATGCCATCGATTACGCTTATATCATTAATGTGTAGCTGACAGGCTTCTGAAGGCCGTAAACCGTGATAGAGCATCAATAGCGTTATCCATTTAAAGTCAGCTTGTTTATCGATAAAGTCTTGTGATTGCAGTACGTGTTGAAGTTGCTCAGGTTGCCAGCGCTGACGCGCTAAATCATGCCCAGCTTGATTACTTGGCTTTGACAGTTTCACTTCATCAAACGGGTTAGCGCTGATGTAACGCATCAGTTTGCACCATTTAAAGAACTGCGATACGGCCGCTAGGTAGTCTTTATTACTCTTATGGCTTCGACCTTCTTCGAGCAAGCAATCCTTGTATTCCATCGCCTCAGCGCTGGTTATGTCAAATACATCATCTAGGTGAGTTCGCTCAATAAAGTGGCCTATACGTTGATTTAGCTGCTTTACCGTTAACACTGAGACAGACTGCTTTTGTTTAGACGCAATAAATTTAATTAATGCATCAACCAATGTGACGTTAGCGACTGAATTTGTTTGCTTTTTACTACCCGGACTATTTGACAATGCCAAGTTTGTTGATGAGGGATAATTGTCATATGTCGCACTATTATGGGCTAATTGCGTTGGCCGAGTAGGAATAAACTGGATGATTTCCCGCACTGGTTTAGCGTTTTCATCAAGCGTTTCTGTTACCCCAACAAAGCCTGCACGGGCATCATTAATCAATTGATTAACGTGTGCTTTAAATGCATCTGGCTGTGATTGTGGGGTTAAGCTATTGATTAATGGTCGTAATATGCCTGCAACCACAAGGTTACGGCCAATAGCGATTGAGCGCTGTTTAGTGAGTAAGGATACTTTGATGTCGGCAGCAAAGCCTTTATCGCGTAGAGAAGCAGGCAACACCATGCGGGTGTAATAGGTACAATTTGTGGCTCTGAATAGGTACATATGTCTCAGTCATCCGTTTTGGGTCTGAGAATATGATTTTTCAAATGCTAGAAAGCAAAAAAGCCATTGATTATCAATGGCTTTTTCACTTTAGAATGTGGCGGAGGGATAGGGATTTGAACCCTAGAACGGGATAAACCGTTGCCGGTTTTCAAGACCGGTGCATTCGACCACTCTGCCATCCCTCCGAACGCGGTGAATAATAAGGGTATTCACGAAAATGTAAAGCCTTGAAGCGTGCGATGGCGCAACAAATGTGCAATATCGCTCAAAAAGGGCTGCGTTTGGGTGATTTTTACTCTTTTTATTCTTTCAATGCGTTTTAGCGTGTTGTTTCTATCGCTGTTTGGCTTTGCTGCATTCTGTTGTGTTTGTGGGCAACCTCTGCTGCCAAGTGGATTCAGCTGCAGAGGTTGCGACAACAAATAGTGCTTAGTGCACTAAACCACGGCGCTTTAATAACGCGTCTGTTGAGGGCTTTTTACCTGCAAAGTCGATGTAGCTTTGCATTAGATCCTGGCTGTTACCTTTTGACAATACGGTGTCGCGGTATTTTTGGCCGTTCTCTTGGGTTAATCCACCGTGCGCCATCATGTAAGCAAACGAGTCTGCTGCAAACACTTCGGTCCACAGGTAGGCGTAGTAACCAGCAGAATAACCGCCGCCGAAGCTGTGGCTAAAGTAGGTGGTTTTATAACGCGGTGCGATTGGGCCGTAGTCTAAACCGTGTTTTGCCAGTGCTTGTTTTTCAAAGGTAGCAACATCGGTGATTTCAGTGCCAGCAGGAATTGAGTGCCATTCCATATCTAGCAGTGCAGCGGCTAGGTATTCAACGGTGCCAAACCCTTGGTTAAAGGTGTGCGCCTTTAATACTTTAGCCAGTAACTCAGCAGGAATCGGTTCGCCTGTTTGGTAGTGCTTAGCGTAGTTTTCTAGCACAGCAGGGTCGATGCTCCAGTCTTCGTTAGCTTGTGATGGAAACTCTACAAAGTCACGTGCCGTTTTGGTACCGGCTAAGCTTGGGTAGTTAACTTGTGAGTATAAACCGTGAATGGCGTGGCCAAACTCATGGAATAGGGTGCTCACTTCATCAAAGGTTAACAACGTAGGTTGGCCTTCAGCAGGTTTTGGCACGTTAAGCGCGTTGTATACTACTGGTTTAGTATTTTGTAAGAACGACTGGCTGACATATTCGTCCATCCATGCGCCACCACGTTTGCCTGGGCGGGCGTACATATCAAGGTAGAACAAGCCTAGCGAGCTGCCGTCTTTGTTAAAGATTTCATAAGCGGTGACATCTTTGTGCCATACCGGTAAGTCGGTGCGTGACTTGAAGGTAATGCCGTATAGTTTTTCCATAGCAAAAAACAGACCGTCGGTGAGTACGGTGTTCATCTCAAAATATGGTTTAACAAGGCTGTCGTCTAGGTCATATTTTGCTGCGCGTACTTTTTCAGCGTAGTAGGCCCAGTCCCATGGCTCTAGGGTAAAGTCTTTACCGTCTTTAACGATTTCTGCTTGAATATCGGCTGCTTCAACTTTGGCTTTTACCAGGGCTTTAGGGGCTAAGTCATCTAAAATGCCATAAACCGCTTCTGGTTTTTGAGCCATTTGATCGCCAAGCGAATAAGCTGCCCAAGTTGGGTAACCTAATAGTTTGGCTTTTTCGGCACGTAGCTGGGCGATTTTGATGTTAATTGGGCTGTTGGTGTCCATTGCGCGGTAGGCCGAGGTTTCCCATAGCTTTTGACGTAAATCGCGGTTTTTAAGGCTAGACAGTAGCGGTTGGGTGGTAGTGTTAACTAGGGTAATTAGGTAACCGGTTTTGCCTGCTGCTTTTGCTGCCGCAGCTAATGATGCGATTGCGCTTTCTGACAAACCGTCAAGCATGGCTTTGTCTTCAACTAAAATCATGTCGTCTTTAAACGACTTTAATACGTTTTGTGAAAAGCTGGTTTCAAGCTTGGCAAGCTCGCCGTTTAGCTCACGCATTTGCGCTTTGTCTTCTGCTGATAATTCAGCGCCTGCACGCACAAAGCGATCGTAATAGACTTCAATTAAGCGTAAATCTTCACCTTTTAGTGTCGCTTTGTTTTTGTAAATGGCTTGAATGCGAGCAAACAGCTTTTCATCTAAATAGATGTTGTCCATGTGCGCGGTTAACTTAGGCACAATTTGTTCTTCAACACTGATGAAGTTGTCGTCTGAAATTAACCCAGAAAGATTGAAGAACACACGTTGAGTACGATCTAAAATGGCGCCAGTGTTTTCAAGTGCAACCACGGTGTTGTCGAACGTTGGTGCGTCAGCATTATTGGTAATTGCCGCGATTTCAGCTTTGTGCTCTTTCATGCCTTGTTCAAAGGCAGGTAAAAAGTCACCGGCTTTAAATTTGTCAAATTGCGGTGCCATGTATTGCAATGGGCTTGGGACTAACAACGCGTTGTCGGCAGTTGCAGGTGCTTTGGTCATTGTTGTTGGTGCCTCTGCGGTCGTTTTGCTCGCCTTTGCTGTGTCTGTAGCTTGCTCAGAACATGCACTCAGCATCAATGCCGCACTAACGGCAGTAGTAATAAGAGTTTTACGCATTGAATTATCCTTGGGGTTAGCCCGTTTGAAACGTTTTTAAGCCTATTTCAAATGTGGTTGTTACCGTGAAATAGTGACAATAAAAACAAAAGTAAACACCATACTACTCTACCAAGCCTATGGGTTTTGTCATAGATTAATGCCATTAACTCAAGGGATTTTTTGTAACCAAACTTACCAAGGGTGATGTTTGTTCAATTTTTACGGTTTATTGTGGCTATTTACGGATATTCACGTAGTTTAAAAGGGGTAAAAGGCATGATGAGGACAACAGATGAAAGCTGGTAAGCATGATAACCAATTGCTCAAGCTCGCAATGGAAATTGGAGTGGGCTATGCGCAAAAACGTGGTTTTGCCGATTTTGGTAAGGGGATTTCTCCTAAAGATAAAGTGGAATGTATTTACCGTTTATTAGTGCAAGATAAGCTAATACAGCCATTAGCTGAAGATAAAGATGACGGCCCTAACCGTAAACATAAATTGATATTGTGGATAAGTAAGCAGTTACCTAAAGATCATGAATTATTGAATTAACATGACTTGATGATGTTTAAAAAAGCCCAGCTGAAATACTCTTTCATCTGGGCTTTTTTATTTAGCGTGATTCAATCTCAACAATTTTTAAGCTGATGAGCTGTTGTTGCCATTGCTGTTGGTTAATACCTTCTACCCACAATACTGGCGATTGGCGGTGCTGGCCTTTACGCAAATAGGTTTCTGGCATGCGGAAAATGGCTTCCCAGGCTTCTAAGGTTTCGGTTTTGATTAAGCCGCCTTGGTCATTAAAGAAACTGGCTTCAACATTGACCACCGTGACATGGTCGTCACTGGTGCTGTCAAAATCAAAGATAAGCCCCAATTCATTGTCTTTCCATTGGGTGTCAGCGAGGGTGATTTTAATGCCATCTTTTGCAGTGCTGCGCAATAACTCAGGTTGTGCCATAGCGGTTGCAGTTAGTCGCGTTGTGGTGTCTGCTGCAGTGGCGGCCACGACTGTAGTCACCGCAGTCGTTACCGCACTGGTTTGTTGGGTTGCGGTTGCGCTAACGTTTGACATCGATGCATCGACAACCTCGGTTGCGACGGCTGGAGCTTGGATTGTTGCTGGCTGTGCGACCGTTTCGGTGATGATGTATTCCCAGGTGAAGTCATCTTTTAAGCGAACATTGGCGCCATTTTCTAAGGTTATCACTGCAACATCGGCTGCCATTGCAGCAGGAGCCAGTAATAAAAATAGAGCAGATGCTATCGCATTGAGTTTGGTTTTCATCTATTCATCCTGATCTTAAGTCTGTAATTTGATAATTCTACGTGCTTTTAATCAATAAAAGGAAACTATTTTAGGGGCAATTTAATCGTTTAATTAGTAGGTGAAAGTGCAGTGTTGATGGGTATTTGAACGATTTTATGTGGGTTAATATGGTTATTTACATTAGTAATTACTTAAGGTGATTTAGCTCATAAAACGCAACATTGATATTAAAAAGCGGTTTTGATTTACAGAGTAAAGAGTAAACTACTCCATAACATGTAAAATTTATACATGATTTAATTTTGAGGAGTAGAGTTATGTTTTGTGTGCAATGTGAGCAAACCATTAGAACACCAGCAGGCAACGGCTGTAGTTACTCGCAAGGTATGTGTGGCAAGTTGGCGTCAACGTCTGATATTCAAGATTTATTAATCTATATGCTGCAAGGCGTATCAACATATGCAATTAAAGCGCGTGAGTTTGATATTGTAGATAGCGAGATTGATGCATTTGTCCCGAAAGCCTTTTTTGCCACGTTAACTAACGTAAACTTCGACGATGAACGCTTAATTGATTACGCCTATCAGGCGCAAACTTATCGTGACCAATTAAAAGCAGCTTACATCGCAGCATGCAAAGGCAAGGGTGTTGAACCTGAAATGGTAAGCGCTCAAGGCGAATTATTGCTTGCCACTTCTAAGCCTGAAATTTTAGCTCAAGCGCCAGTGGCATTGCTTAATCGCGGTGAAGTACATGAAGATATTTTAGGTTTACGCCTATTATGTTTGTATGGCTTAAAAGGCGCAGCAGCTTATATGGAGCATGCTCGCGTACTTGACCAAACTGATGTTGATGTTGCGGCTGAATTCCATCAAAT
This sequence comes from Shewanella saliphila, assembly GCF_014648295.1. Taxonomy (GTDB): domain Bacteria; phylum Pseudomonadota; class Gammaproteobacteria; order Enterobacterales; family Shewanellaceae; genus Shewanella; species Shewanella saliphila. The sequence continues at coordinate 112,885 of NZ_BMQV01000008.1, read as the reverse complement.
TATGGCATTTTTAGGTGAAGACTCAGTCGATGCAGACAAGTTGTTTGCCACTGCAATGCAAATTGGCCAGTTAAACTATCGCATTATGGCGATGTTAGATTTAGGCGAAACCACTGCATTTGGTCACCCAGAACCAACACAAGTGAATACCAAGTCTGTTAAAGGTAAGGCAATTTTAGTGTCTGGCCATGACATGAAAGACTTAGAACTTATCCTTGAGCAAACCGCAGGTAAAGGCATTAATGTATTTACCCATGGTGAAATGTTACCTGCATTAGCGTATCCAGCCTTTAAAAAGTACCCGCATTTAGTGGGTAACTACGGTAGCGCTTGGCAAAACCAGCAAAAAGAATTTGGTACTTTCCCTGGTGCCGTAGTGATGACATCAAACTGTATTATTGACCCAAATGTGGGTGAGTACTCTGACCGTATCTTCACTCGTAGCATTGTGGGCTGGCCTGGTGTGACTCATATTGAAGGTGAAGACTTTAGTGAAGTGATTAACAAAGCACTTGAACTTGAAGGCTTTGCTTATGATGAAATTCCGCACATGATCACCATTGGTTTTGCGCGCAATGCATTAATGGCAGCAGCACCAACGGTAGTTGAAAACGTTAAAAACGGTTCTATTAAGCATTTCTTCTTAATTGGTGGTTGTGACGGCGACAAAGCTGAGCGTAGCTACTTTACCGATTTAGCTAAGTCAGTACCTGACGATTCAATTATTTTGACCTTAGGCTGTGGTAAGTACAAATTCAATAAATTGGAATTTGGCGACATCAACGGTGTGCCACGTTTATTAGATGTGGGCCAATGTAACGATGCTTACTCAGCGATTCAGTTAGCGTTAGCGTTAAAAGATATTTTTGAGTGTGACCTTAACGATTTACCGTTGAGCTTAGTGTTGTCATGGTTTGAGCAAAAAGCGATTGTGGTGTTGTTAACCTTGCTTTCTCTTGGGGTGAAAAACATTCGTACAGGGCCTACCGCTCCTGCGTTTTTATCTGACAACCTAATGAGCATTTTAGAGCAACAATTTGGTTTACGCGGCACAACTGATGTTGAGTCAGACTTAAAAGCAATGATGAAAGTGGCATAATCAGCCATAAAAATCGTGCATTTACGTTAGGCGTATTTGCACGATAATGATTAAAGGCGATATGGCATTGTCCTTATCGCCACCTCTCTTGTTTACTGCAATAAAGGTATCAAAATGAGTACAACTCCCTCTGTTGGTTTTTCTTTTTCTCAAGCACTTTCTGCCCAAGCGGCTAAATCACTTACTCCTGTCAGTGAGGCACCGCCAAAAGTTGAACCCGTTGCTCAGACAAGCCCAGAGGCTCTTTTAGCTGCCGACAGCTGGCAACGTGGTGAAGTGCAACTGCGCTGTGTTGAAAAGTGGAATGAAACCCACAATGTAGTGAGTTTTCGGTTTCAGGGGTTAACGCCGGTTAAGTTTAATTTTAAACCGGGGCAGTTTATTACCTTTAAACTCGATATAAATGGCGAAAAAGTTTACCGCAGTTACACTATTTCATCGTCACCTTCGCGACCCTTCTCGTTAGTCGTTACGGTTAAAAGAATCACCAATGGTGTCGTGTCTAACTATTTAGCCGACACCTTAAATGTGGGTGATGAGGTCACAGTGACTGGCCCTGATGGGGTGTTTAACCTCGTCGACATTGTTGCCGACAAGTATTTGTTTTTAAGTGCAGGTTGCGGTGTTACACCGATGCATTCTATGTCGCGCTGGCTTTGCGATACTACCACAGACAGTGATATTGCCTTTGTACACAGTGCAAAAACGGTTAATGACGTTATGTTTGCCGATTCAATGGCGTCAATGGCATCACGCAGCCAAAAGTTCAACCTTAATTATATGCTTAAGTCAGATGACAACAGCCAAATGCTCAGTGATAAGCATGCTGAGACAGGCTTTGGCATTGGCCGCTTAAACTTAGAAAGTTTAATTAAATTAGTCCCGGATTATCAACAACGCACGGTATTTGTGTGCGGCCCTGAATCGTATATGGCCGACGTAAAACTACTGTTACAAGCCGCTGATTTTGATATGAGTCAGTTTAATCAAGAAAGCTTTGGTGACAGCAGCGCTTTGGGCTTGAAAGCGGCGCTGGAAAGTAATCCATCAACTGAACAGTTTATGTTGAGCATTGGCGATAAAGACATTCAATTAACGGGCGACCAAACCTTATTGGATGGTATCGAGTCTGAAAAATTACCGATAATTGCCGCGTGCCGTTCTGGTGTTTGTGGTGCATGTAAATGTCAGGTTGTGTCGGGTACGACTCAGTCGACAAGTACAATGAACTTGACCGCAGATGAAATTGCCGCTGGTTTTGTATTGGCATGTTCAACAAAGCTTACTTCGGATGTGCAGTTAAAAATGTAACGACTTAAATACTAAAAATCCCTTAATAGCGGCTCTATTAAGGGATTTTTATATGGGTAAGCCTAGGGTGACGATGACTTGTTAGTGGCTGACTTTATTCGAGTTAGCTGTTATCCGAAGAACCGCCTGCCTTGAGTGAAATCACGTAACGATTAACGTTAAATTCACCTTCTTGATATTGTGAATGGTAGGTCATCCCCAGCTTAGTGGTGACATTAATTGAGCCATTATTGGCGTCAACCACATCGGCATACACTATGTCTAAATCCATGTGCTCTTTGGCATAGTCAATACAAGCCTGGTTGGCTTCGGTAGCTAGGCCAATTCCCCAATAGTCCGGATGCAAGCGATAACCAATATCCACCGCATTAATGCGGGTTTCATTTTTAAAGCCGCAAAAACCAATCACGGTATTGGTGTCTTTAGCGACAACTGCCCAGCGGCCAAAACCATACTGCTTATACTCCACCAGCCAAATATTGCGGATGATGTTTTCGGCATCCGTTAACGTATTGCACACACCCGCATCACCGGTATATCGATTCACCTCTTCTGGGGTATTAAAGTGCAATACCGCGGGGGCATCTTCAAGGGTAAATTCTCGAATAATCAACCTGGGTGTTTCGGTAATCACTTTCATTGGTTTTCCTTATTTTTATTATGCATTGGCTATGATGTTGCTAAAACGCCTTACCACCTAGCGTGAGCTTGTGCTAGGTTAACATACTCAATTGCCGACATTTAAGAATAATAATATGATCAAATTCCGTGTTGCTTACCCCTTATTAGCGTTGGCGTTTTCAGCGTCACTGTCATTGAATGCTGTTGCTAATACCAAGCTAGATCAGTCAGTTACTCAAGCCTTACCTAAGCTTGAAAAGCTTTACCTGCATTTGCACCAACATCCTGAATTGTCATATCAAGAAAAAGCCACCAGCGAGCGTATGGCCACAGAGCTGAAGCAGCTTGGGTTTGAAGTAACGTCAAATTTTGGCGGTTATGGTGTGGTCGGCATATTGCAAAATGGCGAAGGGCCGGTAGTGATGATCCGCGCCGACATTGACGGCTTACCGATTATTGAGCAAACCGGAAAAGACTATGCTTCAACCGTCACCACGGTCGATGCAAACAATAATACCGTGGGCATTATGCATGGTTGTGGCCACGATATTCACATGACCAGCCTTATTGGTACGGCTGAGCAATTGGTTAAGCATAAAGCCGATTGGCAGGGCACTTTAATGATGGTGGCTCAACCAGCTGAAGAGGTGGGTGGTGGCGCTAAAGCCATGCTTAAACAAGGCCTGTTTAGCCAGTTCCCCACGCCCGACAACATTATTGGGTTGCATGTGAATGCGTCAATTCCTGCCGGTAAGGTTGGCACCGTTAGCGGTTATGCATTGGCGAATGTCGACTCGGTTGATATTAGCATTAAAGGTAAGGGCGGCCATGGCGCTTATCCGCATGCCACCGTTGACCCTGTTGTGCTTGCTGCGCGCACTGTGCTGGCATTGCAAACCATAGTGAGCCGTGAAGTGTCGCCGTTAGAGCCTAATGTGGTCACGGTGGGTTCGATTCATGGTGGTTCAAAACACAATATTATCTCAGATGAAGTAAAGCTACAGCTGACATTGCGCTCATATAACCCTAAGGTGCGTGAACAACAAATAGCTGCCATTAAACGCATTACCGCAGGGATAGCGACCAGTGCGGGTTTACCTGATGACCTGATGCCTGTGGTGCATGTGCACGACGATGAAACCATTCCATCAACCTATAACGACCCAACGCTCGCTGCAAAAGTAAAAGCCAGTATTGAGGCTGAGCTTGGCAGCGATAATGTGCTTATTGCGCCACCTGTGATGGCGGGTGAAGATTTTGGTTTGTATGGTCTCACCCCTGAACAACGCCCCATTACATTGTTTTGGCTTGGCGGCGTTGACCCTAAACAATATCAAGCCAGTGTTGACTCGGGCAATGCATTGCCATCTTTGCATTCAAGCCAGTTTGCGCCAGATTACAAATTAACGATCCGAACAGGTGTTCGGGCGATGACGCGTACTGCGATGGATTTATTTAATCAAACAGCGCAATAAACTCGAACGAGACAGTCACAATAGCGGCTATAATGGCCGTTATTGTTGTGTTTAACTTAGTGGGCAATTTATGATTATTTTTAGCACCAACCTTGGCGATTTTACTGTAGAGCTGGAAATGGAGCGTGCGCCAGTCACCTCAAAAAACTTTTTAAAGTATTGCCAGGATGGCTTTTATGAAGGCACGATTTTTCATCGGGTGATTAAAGGCTTTATGGTGCAGGGCGGTGGCTTAACCGCCAAAATGAAAGAAAAGCCCACCCGCGACCCGATTGCCAACGAAGCCAACAAGGGCCTAAAAAATGTGATCGGTACTTTAGCCATGGCGCGTACAGATGCACCGCACTCTGCTACGGGTCAGTTTTTTATTAATGTCGCCAATAATGATTTTCTCGATCACACTGCCACAACCAATTCAGGCTGGGGGTATGCGGTATTTGCCAAAGTGACCGCGGGTATGGACGTGATTCAGCAAATGGAGCGGGTTAAAACCACCATGATTGCCGGGCACGATGATGTACCTCGTGAGCCGATTGTGGTTGAAAAGGTCACTATTGTTGATGAGCCAACGGTTGCCTAACTGGCTGTGCTTGAGTTATCTGGGATGATCCTATCGCAAGACTCATCCCAATAATGTCGAACCTTTTTTTGTCTGTACTTAAGCGATAAAACCTAAGTGATATCGCCTAAGATAGCATCACTTAAAAACATTAAAGTGTATAGCGGATACCAATGGCTACGCCGTCATCTTCAGACAGTTCCATTCTGGCTTGCTGATCTTTGTCGGCGCTGGTGAAGTCGCTGTAATCGCGACGGGCTTCTAAATACACGACGGTTTGTGGGTTAAATACATAATGTAAACCCATTACCACAAACTGACGCTTGAACACATCGTTTGGATCGGCGTTATAGTTAGGTTGAATCACATAATCATCGCCAGCATCTAAGATGTTGTAAGACACAAAAGTACGGATATTGTTTTCAAACATGTATGAAAACAATGATTCAACACCCACAGCTTTATCAATTAAACGGCCAATGTTATCTGTGTCGTGGTTTTCATTGCCGTTAATGTTTGCCGAACCATAAAAACCATATTGGTCGAAGTTACCCCAGGTAATCCCCACACCGTAAATAATGTCTTCAGCTGTTGAGGTATTACCGTTACCAAAGGTCACATCAAATTCACCGCGGTTCAGGCCTGCAGTTAACACTAATTTGTCAGTGGCCTGATAGGTTACGGCACCACCGTAGGTATAGTTGTATTCAACTTGCTGCGCTTCTGCTGAACCAGACTCCCATAACGCTTCGCAAGCATCCTGAGTGATATCTTCATAGTCACAGGTATAAAACTCGCTGTTTTTTAACTGTACTTGTACTGCAAAACTCACATCGCCAAAACTGTTACGGTATTGCACGGTTTTGTCACCACGACCCACGCCGTTTACTGCGCCGTCATCTTTGTTGTAAGTGTAAACACCGGCAGTGTTACCGTCCCACACAAAACCGTAGTTTGTGCCATATACCACGTCATACCAAGCACCCCATTGCTTGCCAATCGTGAGGCTACCGTAGGTGTCATGTGACAGGCCAGCATAACCTAAGCGGTTGTAAAAGAACTCATCTTGAATCGACTCAAAACGGTTGTTGTACACAATGTCAGTACTACCAACCGGGTTAACACCCCACTCTAATTTTGCATACGCTTTCCAGCCATCTTGTAGCTGACGTTCAAAGCCAAAATTAATGCGTGATGCGCCGTTAACCACTTCAGTTTCACCTTGAGTGTTGATCACACGAGCGTCAACAAAACCACCAATTTGAACGGCGTTCACATCATCTTTAAAAATTTCGGTGGCTGAAACCGAAGGTGTAATTAGCACTGTTGAAATCAATGCAGCAACTAAAGTCTTGTTCATCTTCATCTCTTGTCTTGTTGTTTGAGTAAGCACTGTTTAGTCCATTAATACATCTGTCCTTTGAGGCGACGGAGAGTAGCAAATACATTGTCAAATCACATAGTGAAATATGCTAAAAAAAGGCGATATTGTTCAAAAAATGCATTCATCAATGACTTATAAAAAAACACTGTTAACAGCCGGTTAACACGTGTAAGCAAATGTTAATCGCTGGTTATATATGCATTAAATGTGAATTTTTATTTACTTATTAAAATAAGGGCGCTTTTTGGAGGTTTATTTGATGTGGATCGCTATTTTATTCTGAAAATGGCATACGCTTAATTTATAGCTCAATACGTTAAAGGTGATTTTATGCAAATGACTTTACAGTTTTTCGGAGCGACAGAAGAGGTGACTGGTTCATGTCATTTACTCACGGTTGATGGCAAACAGGTACTATTAGATTGTGGATTAATTCAAGGTGGCAAAGCCGATGAGTTGCGCAATCATGATCCTTTTCCTTTCCAAGCAGAACAGATCCATGCCGTCGTATTAAGCCATGCTCACATTGACCATTCTGGTCGATTACCTTATTTAATTAAGCAAGGTTTTACTGGCCCTATTTACACCCAACGTGCAACCGCACAGTTGTGTAGCATTATGCTGCGTGACGCTGCGATGCTGCAGGAGCGAGACACCGACAGAAAAAACAAAAAACGGGCTAAACATGATTTAGAAGCACTCGAACCATTATTTACCGAAGAAGAGGTAAATCAGGTCATGGCTCAGTTTGTGGTGGTTGATTATGACCAACGTGTTCAAATTGCTGATTCAATTGAAATCCGTTTGTCGGATGCTGGGCATATTCTCGGCTCGGCGATAGTTGAGTTGTGGCTAGGGCAGCAGCCTGAACAGAAAAAATTGGTCTTTAGCGGTGACTTAGGCCGTGCAGGTATGCCTATTTTAGATGACCCAACCTTTATCGATAAAGCCGATTTAGTGCTAATGGAAAGCACCTACGGCAATCGTTTACACCGCAGTTGGCATAAAACGCTGGTGGAGCTTAAATCGATATTTAAAACGACCATTAACCAAAGTCGCGGCAATATTTTAATCCCAGCTTTTTCAGTGGGTCGTGCTCAAGAGTTACTGTATTTGTTCCATTTATATGCCAAAGAGTGGGACTTATCAGGTTGGCGTATTTGTTTAGACAGCCCAATGGCCATTAAAGCCACACAAGTTTACGTCAACAATTACCCCATATTGGACGATGACTTTAAGCGCTTTACTCGGATGTCGCCTGGCAAACATCCATTACTATCGTGTGCTGAGTTTGTAAGCAGCACAGAAGAGTCGATAGAGCTTAACGACATTCACGAAGGGTTAATTGTGATTGCGGGTAGCGGCATGTGTAATGGTGGCCGAATTCGTAACCATTTTGTGCATAATTTATGGCGTAAAGAAGCCAACATTATTATTTGTGGTTACCAAGCCTTAGGCACCCCAGGACGCTTATTGGTGGATGGCGCAGAAGAGCTGACCATCCATGGCCAAAGTGTCAAAGTGGCTGCGAGTATTCACACCGTAGGCGGTTTGTCTGCCCATGCCGACCAAGCAGAGCTGTTGCGTTGGTATCATCACTTTGAGGATTCACCTGCCATTATTTTAGTGCATGGTGAGCCCGAGTCACAAAAAGTGTTAATGGAAGCGCTTAATCAAGATGAGGCCGCTCAACCCAAAAGTAGTGCTATTGCTAAGTGGAGCGATTGTTTAGATTTAACCGCATTACCAGAGTTTGTTTGGCTTAATGCCGCCAGTGAATAATCACAAGTTTAAAACGAGATAGAGATAGTGGATGCTTAGCCTGCGGGTTAAGCATCAATTTCATTTTGCAGCTTTTCAATGTCGTCTAAAATCCGCATAAATTTTTGACCAAACTCTGTCACCTCATACTCTACCCGTGGTGGAATTTCGGGATAATTAATCTTATTTAAAATCCCAAACTCGAGGTTTTTCTTCAGGCATTGATTGAGCACTTTAGTACTGAGCCCATCAACCGATTTCACCATCTCACCGGGTCGATTAATATTATTGGCGAGCAACTGATACACAGTTAACGACCATTTACAGCCGTATATCGTTTCGACCATACGGGCTGATTTTTCGGGTGCAGTTTTGCGTGGAAATATTTTTTCTTTTGTATTCATTAATATGTACCTAAAAGTACCTATGGAACTAAATTGTACTTACTATTCAACTGGATAGTTTATCAATAAGCTTATCACACTTATTCGTAACTTAGGTGTGAACAAATGACAACTTTAACCCCAAAAACGGCATTAATTATTGGTGGCAGCAGTGGTATTGGTTTTGAAACTGCTAAGCAATTAATCACTCAAGGTGTCGCTACCATTATCGTGGGTAACAATGCGCAAAAGCTCGACGCTGCCGTTGAGCAGTTATCAGTACTGGGCAAGGTCAGTGGTGTTCAAGCAAACTTGTACAATGCCCAAGATCTGCAACGTGTGGTTGAGGTGATTGATGCTATGGATAGCGGTATTGATCATTTAGTTAATGCGGCAGGTTATTTTAATCCTAAGCCATTTTTAGAACATCAATTGAGTGATTACGACATTTACATGGAGCTTAACAAAGCGATGTTTGTGATTTCGCAAGCCGTTGCCAGAAACATGATTAAGCATGGCGGTGGCAGTATTGTTAATATTGGCTCTATGTGGGGCAAACAAGCCATTAAAGCGACCCCGTCGAGTGCTTACTCTATGGCAAAAGCCGGTTTACATGCATTGACTCAGCACATGGCGATGGAATTAGCAGAGCATAATATCCGCGTCAATGCCGTGTCGCCAGCGGTAGTGATTACCTCAATTTATGAAGCCTTTATTGAGCCTAAAGAAGTCGAAACCGCATTGGCAGGCTTTAATGCGTTCCACCCTATTGGCCGCATTGGTACGCCTGTTGATGTTGCAAACAGTGTCACGTTTTTATTGTCTCCACAAGCGGGCTGGGTGACTGGCGCAATTTGGGATGTTGATGGCGGCGTAATGGCAGGCCGCAATTAAGCTAAACCCTTAATCGGGTGACAAGTTGATTGATCATTTTTGTTATTGCTGTAAGCCCTTAAATTATTAATGATTTAAGGGCTTGTGTCTTTTTATTCTGATATAAAGCGATTTACTCTTTTGTTCTCACATTGGTGCGCGTTAAGCTATGCATAATTCTGTAGCGTGAAATGTGCGAGTAGCAAAATGAAGTTAGTTAAAATAGATAAAAACCAGTACCGGTCGGTAAACAATCAGGTGCAGATTGGTTTAGTGGTTACCCTGGCCATTTTGTCGTTAGTGTTCGGCCAGTTAATGATTTATTTCTTTGGGGTTAAGCCGTTACCTGGCGCCGAGTCTACTGGGAATTTTCATCTTAACTTTACCGGTGTCATTTTAGCCTTAATGGTTTGCAGTTTATTGATCCGCAATCTACGCGAAAAACCCAAGTTTTATGAAGTGTATTACGTGTGGCAACTCAAACAGCTGCAAAACAAAATTTTCCGTAAACTCAAAGCAGTGCAACAAGCGGCTAAAGACAATAACCGTGATGCTTTGGTGATATTGAGCTTTTATTATCAAAGTTTGGCGATAGTGTACGAGTTAGATAACAACACCTTAACCATGTCTAACGTCAATAATGAGTTGGATAAACTACAGCAAGCGATTGAAGCTGCAGGGTATACGATAGACACCGACGAATTCACTCCCGAGATGCTACAAGCCTTTTAGGCTGATTTTTCATTCCTCAAATAAGGAGCCATGATGTCTATATTGGCAGATATTCCTTTTTCGTTACTTGAACTTGCGCCAATGCGTGAAGACTCGACCATCACCGATACCCTAAAAGACAGTTTAGCGTATGCCCAACATGCTGAGCATTTAGGAGTAAATCGGTTTTGGCTTGCAGAGCACCACAATATGCCAGGGATTATTTGCTCGGCAACATCAATTTTGATTGGTTATATTGCAGGTGGTACTGAGCGAATTAGAGTGGGCGCGGGTGGTATTATGTTGCCTAATCATGCACCGCTGGTGGTGGCTGAGCAATTTGGCACCCTAGCCAATTTGTATCCAGGCCGGATTGATTTAGGCCTAGGCCGAGCGCCGGGCAGTGACCCGGTTACCAGCTTAGCACTTAATCGTGATACCCAACGGGCCGAGCATTTCCCCGATGAGGTCAATGAGCTGCAATCATTACTCGGCCCACGTGAGGCGCGCCAAAGCGGGCAAGCTAAAGCGGTAAGGGCAATTCCGGGCGAGAATACCAATGTACCGATTTGGTTATTAGGCTCAAGTTTGTTCAGTGCGCAACTCGCGGCGCAACGTGGTTTGCCGTATGTGTTTGCGGGCCATTTTGCGCCACGCTTTTTATCAGAAGCCATTGCCTTGTATCGCCGTGAGTTTGTCCCGTCGGCAGTGCTCGCTAAACCTTATGTGATGGTTGGGTTACCGTTAGTGGCAGCGCCTACCGATGCAGAAGCAGAGTATCTTAGCACCACATCGAAACAACGTATTTTAGCGCTTATTCGTGGCCAAGAAATGTGGCTTAAACCGCCCATCGACAGCATGGATGGATTGTGGAGCGAGCAAGAAAAAAGTTATGTCGATAGTTTCTTGAGCTTATCTATTTGCGGCGGCCCTGCGACCATTAAACATCGTTTAGAAGTGTTTGTTGAGCAAACCGGTGTTGATGAAGTGATGTTTACTAACGATTTATACCGCAACGAGCACTGTCTGCGCGCACTCGATATTTTAATGAGTATTAAGGCGTAGTTACAACTCTCTAGGTATCCAACAACAAAAAACCAAGACTCGCGTCTTGGTTTTTTGCTAAACACACCTTACGCAGTAATTTTTTGCGTTAAATCGCTTGGCCATTAACGGTTAATTTCACATCAATGTTGCCACGTACTGCATTTGAATATGGGCAAACTTGGTGCGCGGTTTTAACCAGATTTTCTGCTGCTTCCTGGTCTAAATCAAGTTCAACAGCAAGGGCGACTGTAAGTGCAAATCCGCCATTCTCGTTAGGGCCAATGCCTACTGTTGCTGTGGTTGGTGCCGCTTTGATAGCCACTTTGCCTTGGCTAGCAACGTGCAATATTGCGTTAGAAAAACATGCGGCATAACCTGCGGCAAATAATTGTTCTGGGTTAGTAAACTCACCGCTACCGCCCATTTCTTTTGGGTAGCTTAATTGTAAGTCGACTTTTTTGTCGTCGGTAGAAACTTGACCATTACGGCCGGCTAATGCTGTTGCTGAAGTGGTGTATAACGTTGACATAATAAACCTCGTGTATAAGTAAGTTATTTTAAGTTATGTATGATTTAAGTTGTGCGCAATCTAATTGTGTTCACTATAACTAAGCGAAAATTAAAATGCAACTACATTGTGTGCAATTTAATTTATAAGCCAGTTAGCCTCACGTTAAAAAGCCGCGTATGAATAGGCATTATTTGCAAATCGTTTACAGGGGCAGGCAAGGTGGGCTTGTCATGGTTTTGTCACTGTAATGTCATCGTTTACTTTCACAATAGCCACTCATTAGACCTCTTGAGCTGTGACTGACACGGCCGAATGTGAACAATAAAAATAAGGATATATTTATGAAACGGTTTGTAACTCGTCGTGATTTTTTGGCTATGTCGGCCAAAGGCGTCAGTGCTGTTGTGGTGTCTTATGGTTTAATGGGCTGTAATAGTGATGATGACGATGTTATTTCAGGTCAGTTCTTACAAGGTGTTGCCAGTGGTGACCCGGCAACAGATGCCGTGATCTTATGGACGCGCGTCACTCCAGATACACAAGGCGATATTACGGTGTCATGGGAGGTCGCCACAGACAGTGACTTTACTGATTTGGTCACTAATGGCCAAACCGTCACCAATGACAGCCGCGACTATACCGTTAAAATTGATGCCGTGGGATTAGTGGCAGGCCAACAATATTTTTATCGCTTTAACGCGGGCGAAAACGTATCGGAGGTGGGGCAAACTCGCACTTTACCACAGGGCAGTGTTGATTCGGTTAAGCTTGCGGTAATGTCATGTGCTAATTTCCCTGCAGGCTATTTTAATGTGTACGAAATGGCCGCTCAGCGAGATGATTTAGATGCTGTGGTGCATTTAGGGGATTACTTATATGAGTATGCTCGTGGTGAATACGCCAGCGAAAATGCTGCCACATTAGGCCGTGAAGTTTTACCTGAAGGTGAGCTGTTTCTATTAGCCGATTATCGTACCCGTTATAGCCAATACCGAAGCGATGCCAGTTTACAAAAACTGCATGCCAAAGTGCCGTTTATTACGGTGTGGGATGACCATGAGGTTGCCAATGACACTTGGAAAGACGGCGCAGAAAATCATAACGACGGTGAAGGTGATTTTGATGAGCGCAAAGCCGCTGCACTGCAAGCTTATTTTGAGTGGCTGCCAATCCGCCCCTGGAGTGAGGGTAATCATGAAGAAATCTACAGAAGTTTTAATTTCGGCGATCTGGTTGATTTGCATATGCTCGATACTCGTGTGCTGGCTCGCGACAAGCAATTAGATTACAACGACTATATCGACGCCACGACAGGTGCCTTTGACAGTAGCAACTTTAGCGCTGCTGTGACCGATGTTAATCGAAGTATGCTAGGACAAACACAACTATTGTGGTTACAGCAAACCTTGTTGCAATCTACCGCCAAATGGCAGGTATTAGGGCAGCAGGTGCTAATGGGTAAAATGTTATTGCCCGCCGCTATTGCTACCCAGCAAATGAGCATTCCGCAATTTGCTGAGCTTGCCGGCATTGCTATGTTGGCCGCTCGTGCGCAAGCAGGCGATTCCACTCTAACAACTGAAGAGCTGGCCTACCTACAAGCTAATCAAGATAAGCTGACACCAGAGGTGATGGCGTTATTACAATTGCCATCGATTCCGTACAATTTAGACGCGTGGGACGGTTACGCCTACGAGCGTGAAGTGATTTACGCCACTGCAAAATCGTTAAATCAAAATTTAGTGGTGATTGCGGGCGACACCCATAATGCCTGGGCAAATAACTTAACCGATAGCAATAATGATGTGGTTGGGGTGGAATTTGCCACCAGTTCAGTGTCATCGCCTGGGCTTGAATATTATTTAGGCTTATCAGATGATCAAATGCCAGCAACTGAAGCGGCGATAGTGGATTTGGTGAGCGATCTTAAATACGCTAACTTAAAAGACCGGGGTTATTTATTGCTAAGCTTTACAGCAGATGAAGTACGGGGTGATTGGCAATATGTTGATACCATTTTAGGCGAAACTTTTGCGAGTTTAGATGCACGCAATTACAGCGCAACGAGTGCCGTGGGTAATCCGCAAATCGTGGTCATGTCGTAAGTCAGTTTTTTGATTAACCAAAACAGTTCAGCCACCTTAATGGTGGCTGAACTGTTTGTCGCAAATGGTTGCTCTCGTCTCGATTAATCTATGCCTAATACGACGATTTTTAATGGGTGATTATCATCAAATGCAGGAAAATCTGGATGGCAGTCTAACCATTGGCTGGAGGTGACTTTACGGCCTTGTTTTTCAACGCAGCGCACCAGGCTGTCATACCATGTCTGGCGGTCAACTTTGGCGACATTGTTACAACACACGATATGGCCACCGGCTTTAGTGGCTAATACAGCAGGCTTAAATAAACCCTGGTAATCATTCACTAAATCGACAATGCCAAAGGCGCTTTTAGCAAAGCGTGGTGGGTCTAAAAACACTAAATCAAATTGCATGGCCCGCAGTTTTGGGTATTTAGGCAGTTTTTGATTACGGCGTCCGCCAACCGGTAAACCCGCTAATTGACGCAGCGCCGGAAATGCATCGCTTTGCACAAACTCACACACATCGGTGACCCTGTTTAACTCGGCATTTTTTTGCCCGGCCGCTAATGCAAAGGATGAAAAATCGACATTCATTACTTTACGCGCGCCGCCCATAGCGGCCGCAATACCAATGCCGCAAGTGTACGAAAACAGGTTGAGTACAGTTTTATCCTTGCTGTTATCGCACACATATTCACGCCCAATGCGCATGTCTAAAAACAACAGCGGGTCCTGGCCTTCGTGGCGTAGCTTAGAGGTAAAGTTAATGCCGTTTTCACGGATAACTTGTTCCGTTTGAGCGTAATCCTGGGCTTCATTGCCACTCGTGTTAGCGACTCGTGAGTGATTGCCTGAGCGATCGTTGTAAACAATATGAAAGTCAGCATGGGCGGTCAGCACACTTGATATATCTTCAAGCTGTTGTTCTGTTAAAGTTTGATGAAATGTTTGGATTAACCACGCATCGCCGTAACGGTCAATATTAAGGCCATTTTCACCTTCTACAGTGCCATGAAATACCCGATAACAATCGGTGTTATTTTGTTTAGCTTGCTCAAAAAAAGCAGCGCGTTTCGCTAACGCATCAGTTAAAACAGCTTGAATAGACATGGACACTCAATAATGGCGGGGCAATTTGCGCGGAGTATAGCAAACAATCACCTTGAATGTGGTAGCGAGATTATCGATAACGCTTCACTTTATTCGGGGAGGTAAACCTTAAAGGTTTTATCGGCAACAATTTTGCCATTGAGCCTAAGCTTAAGCGTCATTCGCCAGTTACCGACTTTGTTGTTTACTGGAGTCCAAATGCAATCATCATTAATGTGGTAGCGAGATTATCGATAACGCTTCACTTTATTCGGGGAGATATACCTTAAAGGTTTTGTCGGCAACAATTTTGCCATTGAGCCTAAGCTTAAGCGTCATTCGCCAGTTACCGACTTTGTTGTTTACTGGAGTCCAAATGCAATCATCATTAATGTGGTAGCGAGATTATCGATAAAGCTTCACTTTATTCGGGGAGGTATACCTTAAAGGTTTTATCGGCAACAATTTTGCCATTGAGCTCTAAGGTCATTCGCCAGTTACCCTGCTTATTACTCACTGGTGCCCAAATGCAATCACCCAAGTAAAAGCGCCAATCGTTTTCCTTGATCGATACCCAATCAACCTGACGATGCATGTTTCAGAGCTTCACCGTGTTTTCAATACTAGGCGCGTTAATGCGGTAATGTAGGTACCTTATAAATTAGCGCAACAACGCTCTTGATTTAATAATCAGGGAAACACGGTGAAACTCCCAAAGGGCAAGTTTTACACGCGTTTATGCTGCGGCTTTTGTTAATTTAGCTGATTTTGGAAAGGGAATAACCATTACACGCAATCAATGTCTTGCCTAAACGCGTGTAAACTCTTGTTGAAATCGAGCGTCTTCACTTTATTCGGGGAGATATACCTTAAAGGTTTTGTCGGCAACAATTTTGCCATTAAGCTCAAGTGTCATTCGCCAGTTACCCAGCTTATTACTCACAGGTGCCCAAATGCAATCACCCAAGTAAAAGCGCCAATCGTTTTCCTTGATCGATACCCAATCAACCTGACGATGCATGTTTCAGAGCTTCACCGTGTTTTCAATACTAGGCGCGTTAATGCGGTAATGTAGGTACCTTATAAATTAGCGCAACAACGTAGTGGGAACACGGTGAAACTCCCAAGGGGCAAGTTTTACACGCGTTTATGCTGCGTTATTGATTTTGGAAAGGGAATAACCATTACACGCAATCAATGCCTTGCCTAAACGCGTGTAAACTCTTGCTGAAATCGAGCATCTTCAGGTTGATTGGGTATGAACAGTGCCATCAAACGGTGGTCTCACATTGCCATTGTCGTCTGGAATATCAGGATGATAAATGCAGTAGGTTAATACTTGGTTTTTGGCTTTTTTGAGCCGAGCAATAAAGCCAAATTCAGTATCGATAATCGCGGGAACGTGAACTGTCGCTTCTAAAAAACGTGGCAAGTCATCGCTCTCGCTATTCCATTGGCTGAATATGCCGCTATAAATAATGCTGACATCGGCTTTTAGCTTACTCAAACCTTATCCTTTGTTGTGCTCTTGTAGGTACTTAATCGCTGCTTGCAGAGCAAAGTCATAGCCTTGTGCGCCTAGGCCGCAAATAACCCCTTGGGCTTTGTCAGAAAAATATGAATGGTGCCTAAAAGGTTCGCGCGCATGCACATTGGATAAATGCACTTCAATAAACGGAATGGCAACGCCGAGTATCGCGTCACGCAGGGCTACGCTGGTGTGGGTAAATGCAGCAGGATTGATAATAATAAACTGGGCATCGGTTGCATGAACAGCATCAATTAGCTGGTATTCAGCGTTCGATTGAATGTGCTCTAAACTGATATCTGCTTGATTAGCGGCAGTGGTTAAATCGCTCACAATAGTGGCTAAGGTTTGATGACCATAGTGACCCGGCTCGCGACGGCCAAGCAAATTTAGATTTGGGCCGTTGATCACTAAAATTTTGGCAGTGCTGCTCATGGTACTTCCTGTGGTGTGGGCAATAAAACGTGTGAGTCCATTCTTACTGAAGATGCGCGCGTGGTAAACCTAAAAATGTTCATCTAATGGCTAAAAATGCATTAATAGCCGGTTTTATTTTGGCGCATGGCTTTGGTGGCACCGCGTTGTTTTTTCGCTTCAATTCGGCGAGTTTGGCTGCCTTTGGTTGCTTTGGTCGCAATACGGGCCTTTTGTACAATGCCAACGCTTTTTACCAGCTCAATAAATTGTTCTAACGCGGTTTGGCGATTAAAATCCTGGCTACGTGATTGCTGACACTTAATAATAATTTTTCCGCTTTTAGTAATGCGGTGATCTGCTTTGGCTAACAGCTTTTGTTGATAAAATTCAGGCAAAGATGATGACGCAATATCAAAGCTAAGCTGGGCCGCTGTTGATACTTTATTAACATTTTGACCGCCAGCGCCGCTAGAGCGAACAAACTGCCATTCAATTTCGTTGTCTTGCAATATGACTCGTTGAGTTATTTGTATCATTCTGTTGAGTAAGTCCCCTTAAATTTATTCAATATCAGGTTATTATACCGTAATTGGGTGTGTATTTCAGCGGTGGCCATTTATGAGCCTGAGCGTTAACTCGCCGCGACACCAGTAAAACTCTGACTGTGCTCTGAGTTATTACATATTTAATGAAATCAATAGCAGAGTTTTGCTATTATGAGCGCTATTGTGGCTTTACACGATAGCATCAGCGTATAAAGCCTGTTCTATAGCCTTTAGATAAGGCTGGAGTTAGTGATATGTTGTGTCAAATCCCCGATATTTCCAAGGGTGTCATTAGTTTATTTGTCAGTGGCCGTTTATCTGCGCCAGATTACCGTACCCGTTTACAACCTGCTATTCGTGCCTATCGTAAAGATTGGGACCAGGTGTGTTTGTATATTGAAGCCGATGTATTGCTCGAAGGGTGGGACTTTGGTTCATTAACCGGCAGTGGAGAAGTGCAATTACCTGCTTTTGACGCGCTAGTGTTTGTTGGCGGCCCAGATTGGGTAGGTAATGCGGTACGTTTAATGGGACCATTTATGCAAGGTGAGGTAGCATGGTTTCCATTATCGCAAAAACAAGATGCTATTGCGTGGATTGCTAAACGTTCAAAGTGTTAGTTTATGGTTTGCTGATACCGAAAAGGGTCAACAAATTCCGAATATTTATTAGAAAAGGATAGCTTATTTATGTCTTTATCAAAATTAGTTGCTGCTTCAAGCGCATTGTTATTAACCCTTAGCCTTACCGCTTGTGCACCTGAAGTGGGCAGCGATGCTTGGTGTAAGCAAATGAAAGAAAAAGAAAGCGGCGATTGGACAGCAAATGAAGCCGCTGATTACGCAAAGCACTGCGTATTTAAATAAGCTCAATAATTTTATTAATTCAAGAAGCCTAATACGTCATTAGGCTTTTTTTATGGGTATTTAACCTGAGCTCGGGATAATAAACGCCTTTCAAACAGTCCTTTGCCCTGCTCACTGCGTTGAATCGACTTACAATAGGCTAGCTATTGTAAGTCAATTCGTCTTGTTAGCAGAACAAATGACAAGTTTGAAAGAGAGTGGCGGTAACATGTTAATTTTAAATAGTATAAGTTCATCCCTTATCCCGAGTTCAGGTTATTTACAAATCAGGCTTTTTAGGCTTTAAGTTTAACTTCAATTTATTCGCCAGCGGCTCAATGGCCGCTCCTTGAACAATGACCGAAATCAGCACGATGAAAAACACCATGTGGATCATTTCTCGCGAGCCTTCAACTCCAGCGGCGGCTGGAATAAGTGCAAATACAATTGGGGTCGCGCCTTTAAGGCCTATTGCAGACACAAATAGGCGTTTACGCCAATTAGCTTGCCTAAAAGGAAGGTAGCACAATTGCACTGCAAGCGGTCTGGCGACCACAATCAGTAAAATGGCAGGCAAAAGGGACGCAAAAAATACTGGCGCAAGTTGTTGCGGAAAGATTTGTAAGCCTAAAATAATAAACATCAACGACTGTGCTAGCCACGATATACCATTAAAAAAATGCTTACTGACCTCTGCACCTTTCTTTAAATAGTTACCAATAATGACGCCTGCAATGTACACCGCGATTAATTCATTACCGCCTAAAATCTCAGTGCTAGAAACGGTAATGGCAAATGTCGCCAAAATAAACACCGGGATAAGCCCAAATTCTGGCAGTTTGATGTTGTTTAGTGCCCAAACCGACAATTTACCCATAATGAGGCCGATGACCGCGCCGACACCAATTTGCTGACCTAGGCTTGTGGCGATAGATAATGCCGTTGGCGTGCCGTTAGCGCTATTGATAATAAAGTCGGTGAGCATGATAACCATGAGCAAGGCGATGGGGTCGTTGGTGGCCGATTCGAACTCTAAAATAGTGCCAGTACCGTGCTTTAATTTAAGCTTTTTAGACTCTAAAATGGAAAACACCGCTGCCGCATCGGTTGATGAGACTACCGCAGCAAACAGCATGCAAGTAATGAGGTTAAAATCGAGTAACGCATTTAAAATAAAGCCAAAAATTACCGTGGTAAAGATGACGCCCGCGCTCGACAACATGCCGCCTTCTTTCCAGGCAAAGCGAATGTGTTTTAGCGGGGTATTGAGGCCGCCCACAAAGACGATAGTGTTTAGCGCGACAGTACCAATAGTAGATGTGAGCTGAAGATTGTCGTAAACAAAGCCAAATTCACCATTACCAAAAGCTAAGCCTACACCCATAAAGATCAATAATGACGGTAAGCCCAGTGTTTTTGATGGATGGTGGAGTAAAATGCCGATAGCAATGAGGAACGATATTCCTAAAATAATAATATCTGCTGGCATATTGGCGCTCCTTTGCTACTTAGATTGTGCTTTATGGCTACTTTAACATTAAATAAGCCTAAAACTGGTTTTATGAGCATTTATTAATATTTTTTTAGACAGCCTCTATGGAGAGAACCCATTAATGGCTCAGTATACTATGATATGAGTTGTTAACGTATGGCCTTACACAGTACACAATAAGCTGTTTGTTTACCCATAAACTTAATTGGGGTTTAAGTGTGGTTATTTATTATTTCTCTAACATTTTTATTACATTACTTCAGTGGTAAAATAGATCAACTGCTGCATTTAGTGAAATCAATATGGCCATATTAATCAGTCTTTGGGGAGCGAGTATCTGTTGTTTTGGGCTGTATATGTTGTTTAAGCCTGAGGCGTTTTCAAACGCAATCGTCACCTTTAGCCATCAACGCTACTTTCATTATTTTGAAATCATTTCGCGGTTAGTGATTGGCGCAGTGCTGTTATTAGGCGCGCCTTATACTCGCTATCCATTGGTATTTGAGTTTATAGGCAATTTGTTGCTTTTAGTGGCTATTTTATTAGTTTTTATGACCGAAAAACACCACAAGCAATTTGCTGTTAAGGCCGCTAAACAAGGCCTTACCTTGTTTAGGCCTGCAGGCATTATTGCATTGTTATTTGGTATATGGACCATTTATGTAAGCTTTATTTAGCCCTATAACGGGGTCATTAAAGCAGGTCATTGATGTCATTTACTGATGAGGTATTGTTATTGAGTTTGGCTTTTTTGTTACTTTTTTCTCCCTACTGTTAAAATTTTATGCCGCTTAAGTTTCCCTGCAGCCCGCAGTAACATCAGGTTTACATCTTATTGTCATGTTGATGAAATGTTACTGTCATTTTGTCGCAGTCTTTTTGTCATTTTCACTCGCTACCTTGTCATCCAGCCGATTTACTCACACGCTTACATCCGTCTTCGGAGATGACAATGGAACTGAAAAATCTTTTTAAACTGACTGCACTTTCTACAGCCCTTGCTGCCACTTTAGGTCTTGCGGGTTGTGGTGGTGATATCAATATCAGCACTGGCAATGAAACCACAACACCAACAACGCCAACCACACCAACAACGCCTACCGAGAGCGCTCAAGAATTATCATACAGTGGCTTTGCGACTAAAAGTACGACCACAGTTGATGGTAAAGAGGTTTGGGTTTTAAAGGGAACGTTAGCCCCTTCTACCGCAGCGTCAACAATCAGCACCGGCGGCCAAGATGGCGACTTAATCGTATTGGGTGATGACGTTGTATGGCAATTAGATGGCGCCGTGGTTGCAGGTGGCGACAATGAAAATTCTGTTGAGTTATCTATTTTACCGGGTACTAAAATTTTAGGTGGCAGCGACTCTTACCTAGTGATTAGCCGTGGTTCAACAATCATGGCTGAAGGTACTGCCGCTGAGCCAATCGTATTTACCTCGGTTGAAGCAGGTTTAGGTGAAGAAGGTGAAGCGGGTCAATGGGGCGGCTTAGTGTTACTGGGTAACGCGCCGGTAAATACCTGTCCTGACTTAACTAACTGTGACGCATCATTCGAAGTAGGCAGCTACAGCTACGGCGGTGATGACACCGAAGATAACTCTGGCTCAATCAAATATGTCCGTGTTGAATTTGGTGGTTTTAAAATCAACGATACTCAAGAAATGAACGGCATCAGCTTTGCAGGTGTCGGTGCAGGCACTGAAGTTGACCATGTTCAAGTGCATTTAAATAACGATGACGGCCTAGAGTTCTGGGGCGGTAACGTTTCTGTTTCAAACATCGTACTGACTGAAAACTTTGATGACTCGTTAGATTGGACTAACGGTTGGCAAGGTAGTGCGCAGCACGTTTACATTCGTTTAGCTGACAACGGGTCAAACCGTGGTATCGAAGCGGACAGCAACAGCGATGCCAATGCAACACCCATGTCACAGCCTGCACTGGCTAACATCACTATTGAAGTCGCTAACGGCACGAACAGCGGCGGTGACGATGCTGAAGGTATTTTGTTCCGTAAAGGTACAGGTGCTTTTGCCTATAACATGCTTGTTAAAGGCGATGTGGATTCTGGCGAATGTTTAGAAGTGAACGACGACGCCACCGTTAACAACGCCAATACTGCAGCGTTAACCATGCAAAACAGCTTAGTGGATTGTGTTGAGCCATTTAAAGATGCCAAAGTTGATGCCGAAGCGGGTACAAGCTTAGCGCTAGATGTTGAAGCTTGGTACACAGGCCAAGAAGGCAACCTAGTGGGCGCATCTGACCTAGACGGTTACATGCCTAACTCATCATCGGTTGCATTAACTGGCGGTAAAGCTGACTTAAGCAACCTTGATGCACGTTTAGATAATGCTGAATACATTGGTGCTTTTGATGGCACAAATGACTGGACTACCGGTTGGACGACGGCCATTCATGACGATGTAGATACGACTCCTGAAGCCTTACCTGTTATGACATCTTGTCCTGTAGGTACTACTGCATCTAACGCGGTAGCGGGTTTATATAAAGATGCGTCTGTCACCCTAATCTGTACGCTTGAAGGCAACGTGTTAAGCAACACCACACTGCTTGCCGGTCAAAACGTGATGTACAAAATTGATGGCGGCGCCGTGCTGGTAGGTGAAGATAAAGGCACATCAGTAACCCTCGCTATTCAGGCTGGTACTAAGTTATTTGCAACTTCTAACAGCTATATTGCCGTGAGCCGTGGGTCTAAAATTATGGCTCAAGGCAGCGCTGACTATCCTATCGTGATGACGTCTGAAGAAGATGTGATTGCCGGGGCTGAAGGTGAGCGCGGTCAATGGGGTGGGTTAGTTATCCTAGGTAATGGCTTAGTGAACACTTGTTCTGATGCAAATGCGTGTGACGCATCGTTCGAAGTGGGCGACTTCCCATACGGTGGTAACGACAATGCAGATAATAGCGGTCAAATTAGCTACGTGGTTGTTAAGTATGCAGGCTTTAAAGTGAACGATACACAAGAAATGAACGGTATCTCGTTTGCTGCAGTGGGCAGTGGTACGCAAGTTGACCACATTCAAGTGCATGCTAATGGCGATGATGGCGTAGAGTTTTGGGGTGGTGCAGTTAACCTTAAATATGTGTACCTAACTGAAAACTTTGATGATTCATTAGACTGGACTAACGGTTGGACTGGTAAGGCGCAGTTTGTGTACATCACCCATGAAGATGGCAACGCAAACCGCGGTATCGAAGCCGACAGTAATAGCTCAGGCGCAGCGGTCTCACCAGTGTCTGCTCCAAAGCTTGCTAACTTCACGATTTTACCCGGTGTTGATTCGCCAAATGCGAGCGGCGATAACGGCGAAGGTATCTTGTTGCGTGTCGGTACAGCAGGTGAGCTTTACAACATACTGGTACAAGGTCGTAAAGGTAGCACTGCAGAGACAGAGTCTGGCGAGTGTTTAGAGCTTGACGGTTCGGTGTCGAGCCTAGTGGATAACGTTAATGACGGTTCGCTAATGATGACTCACTCAATCATCGATTGTAACGAGCCATTCAAGACATCAGGTACTACCGACATTGATACTGAAACCTGGTTTATGGGCCAAGAAGGTAACTCAACATCAGTGGTGAGCATTACCGACGGCATGCCAGCAGCAAGTGATACAACGCTACTTGGTACAGGTAAAGACTTAAGTACTGATGACAGCTTCTTCGAATCAACCGACTTTATTGGTGCATTCGATGGCCAGACTGACTGGCGTCAAGGTTGGGCTTTTGAGCCACAGTAATTCCCTTGATTAAGTAATCAGTGACCTATTAATAGCCGCTCGCAAGGGCGGCTATCTCTGAACCGCATACAGGATAGTATAAGTATGAAAACCAAGCCGAGTTTTACCGTTAATAAATTAAGTCTTGCCATTATCTCTGTGATTTCTGCGGCGACCTTATTAACTGCTACCCCAGTATACTCGCAAGAACCAGAGCCTGCTCGTGACCCAGGCGAAGTGATTCCGATTGAGCCAATTGAAGTGATTTCAGTCACAGGGCGTTTACGCAGCTCAGCCTCAGAAGCCACAGAAGAACGTCGCGAACAAATTGCTGTAGCCGATATTATGGGCTCAGAACAAATTTCAAGAACCGGTGACGGTGACGCAGCCGCAGCGCTTCGTCGTGTGACAGGTTTAACCTTAAAAGATGGTAAATTCATTTACGTACGTGGTCTAGGTGAGCGTTATTCAAGTACCTCATTAAACGGCTCGACAGTACCATCGCCAGACCCAACACGTAATGTTGTGCCGCTTGATATGTTCCCCGCATCGATCATTGAATCGCTCTCGGTGCAAAAGTCTGCGTCTGCTAACTCGCCAGCGGCATTTGGTGGCGGACATGTTGATATTCGTACTAAATCAATCCCGTCTGATTTCTTTTTTAAAGCCTCAGTAGGTGGCCGTTACAATACTAACGATTCAGACGACAGTTACACCTATAACGGTGGTGGTAATGATTGGACCGGTCAAGATGACGGAACTCGCAGCATGCCGAGCAATATTAATGACACCATTAATCAATATGGTGGTATTAGCCCTATTGATATTTTTAGTGGCTCAAATGGTGCGGTAGATTTTGCCGGCGCGCAGAAAATTAACCGCGAATTATCGTTAGACATGTATCGTGACATGACAGTGTTTACTCAAAGCACAGAGCCTGCGGTTCGCGGTGATGTTGCCATTGGTGACCGTTGGGACATTAGCGACGATATCGTATTCGGTGCCTTGTCTGCGGTGTCGTACAAAAGACAAGCAGAAAACTACACTAAGCGCGAAGTTGAGTTAGATGGCGACAGCAGCCAAATTCAGATTGAAAACCAAAAAGACGTAGTGGGTACCGATTCAATCGTGCAAGTGTCAGGCATGTTGAACCTAGGATTAGAGATTGGTTACAACCATAAAATCGAAACCTTCACGACCTATCTGCAAGACACCTCTGATGATGTCTCGGTGGGTATTGAAGAAACCATCGACACCCTAGCCGAGCCAAACGCGCTGCAAGTGTATAATATCGATTATGAAGAGCGAACGCTGATAAGCAACCAGATTAAAGGCCATCACTTTATTGAAGATTTTAATGATGCCGAGTTTAGCTGGAAGTTCTCTGACGCACGTTCTGAGCGTTATGCTCCGAATGAAGTCTCATACACATACAACGTAGTATTAGATGACAATCAAGATTTATTGTCACGTAACCTCAATACTCAAGATGCGCCCAAATACGTTTATAGCCGCTTAAATGACGACACTCAAAACTACGGTTGGGATTTTACTTACCCGATTAATTTAGACGGTGCGGTGGTTAAGCTCACCACAGGTTATGAATACTTTGAACGCACTCGCGAAAGCTTTGCCACACGCTTAGGCTTAGATGTTGATTTAAGCCCTACCGATGTTAACGGTGACATTTTAGCCGGTGACTTTGATGAGATTTTCTCAGACAGTAACATCAGTAACGACGTGTTAGATCTTGAGCTTAAAGACGCGTCTACCGACACAGAAGATTACATCGCCGCCGAAAAAAATGATGCCGCGTTTGTTAGCATGGACATCGACTTTGACGACGTTTGGCGTGTTTATGCCGGTATTCGTTACGAAGACTTTCGCCGTGTGACACTGCCAATTGATCCTGATGGTGAGATTTCAGACGAAGGTGGCCGTTATGATCTTGAAGATTATGCCATCGCTGAAGACGGCTGGTTCCCTTCACTATCAATCACCTGGAAACAAACCTACACCACACAATGGCGATTTGGTGCAAGTAAAACCATCGTGCGCCCAGACTTGCGTGAAGTGTCGCCAGTACGTTTCCAAGACCCAGCAACAGGCTTTGACTTTTTTGGTAACCCAGAGCTAAAAAGCTCAGACATTCTTAACTTAGACTTACGTTGGGAATACTACTCAGATTCTGGCAACAACTTCAGTGTAGGTGCATTCTACAAAGACGTTGACGCGCCGATTGAACCAATTCAACGTATTTCAGAGGCGGGTCGTCAGCTTAAGTTTTATAACGCTCAGTCGGGTCATATTTACGGTGTTGAAACTGAGTTTTTACAAGAACTTGAGTTTTTAGGCCGTGATGGCAGCATTTGGGAAGACTTCTTTATTGCGGGTAACTTAACCCTAGGCGATTCAGAAATTGATATCGCGGCCAATGGCGAAATCGACCCAACTCACCAAACTCGTCGTATGACAGGGCACTCACAGTGGGTGGCTAACTTGCAATTAAGCTACGATTCATCAGACAGTTATCACAGCGCGACCTTGGTGTATAACGTGTTCGGAGAGCGCATTGCTTACGGTGGGCGTGGCGGGTTAGATGATGTATATGAAAAGCCATTTCATAGCCTAGACTTTACCTATACATTCTTCCCAACAACCAGCACCACGGTGAAGTTAAAAGCCAAGAATATTTTAGGTGAAACCACCGAGTACGAGCAGCAAGACTATCAAGTATATGCCAAAGACCCTGGCACAGAATACACTTTACAGTTTAGCTATGAGTATTAATGACGTGAATAAATAAGATTAAAACGAGTACTGGTTTAGTGGTTTTTACTCATCATTTCAATCACTAAAAACGTGCATGGCCACTTTCTTCGGAACAAAGAAAGTGGCCTTTTCATTCTATTTATTGTTATTTTAGCGTTTTAGAACGATATGATTTACCAATCTTTTTCAACTCAATATTGTTAATATACCTCTACTTTTTGCCAGCGGCTGCTCGAGTAACTCATCATTATGTTTAAGCGTATTTCTGTGTTTGTATATTTAATCTTAGCGTTATCAACCAGTGCCTGCGCAATGCCTACAGGTATGAGCCAGGCGGGCAGCATTACAGCGCCGTCAATAGACGAAGCCAGCGGTCTAGCGGTATCACGGGTTAATGATCAAATATTGTGGGTGCACAACGACAGCGGTGATACAGCAAGGATTTTTGCTATCGATACCCAGGGGCAGCAGTTAGCCACACTCAATATTACCGGTGTAAAGAATACCGATTGGGAAGATATCGCCTCGTTTGTTTATCAAGGCGAGTCGTATTTATTGATCGCCGATGTGGGTGATAATCAGGCAAGGCGATCGCAGTATCAGCTACATTTGATCAAAGAGCCCGATTTAAGCCAGCTCAATGGCCAAAAAAACTTGTCGGCAACCCCGGTTTGGAGCATGACATATACGTACCCAGATGGAGCTCACGATTGTGAGTCAGTCGCGGTAGACACTGTAAAGGGTAAAATACTGTTACTGACCAAACGTGATACACCACCCGTATTGTATGAGCTGCCTTTAATCGCACCAACGCTACAAAGTGGATCAAATAACTCATCTACTCAAATGATTAAACAGCAAGCCCAAAGGCTAGGTGAAATCGCGCCTTTACCTACCGCGGTACTCGATTATGTCAGTATTTATACCTGGGCAGGCTTTGCCGGAACCCCCACCGCGATGGATATCTCTGCAGATGGCTTGTCGGCTGTGGTATTAACCTACACCCACGCGTTTTATTTTAGCCGCACTCAACCCAGTGATTGGTTAAGCTTGTTTTCAACAACGCCACAACAAATTGCTCTGCCCGCAATAAAACAAGCCGAAGCGGTAGCGTTTAGCCAGGACGGCCAGAGTATTTATATCACCTCAGAGATGATCCCTGCACCTGTGTATAAAATGGATTTGAACAGTGCTGGTACGCCGCAGTAGATAACGTTATTTGCATTGTCACTTGTTGCCCGATATTGGCCAGATATTGACCTGATACAGTCACAGACAAGGGCATAACGTTAAGCCTTTATCATTAAGTGCTGAGAGTCCGTTTTTTTAAGCGTCACCGGGAGGGACTTTGCTCCAGCCCGTCATCCTCGAATGTTGTTATCGGGGATCCAGCTCTTACTTTTAAGATAGAGAAGATGACAGTAAAGCTAATGTTAAAGCGCATTTAGGCTAAGACGAACGCCTTATTTTCAGTCTGGCTATTGAGTTTGATATTGCTGTGTTGCCTCTTCTATCAACTTTTTCCACTGTGGGTATTCTGCAAAGCTTTGTTGTAAATCGCCCCAGGGCGTCAGTGCCTCGGCCATTGACGGCGCGTTATTTTGGCGAGTTTGGTATAAATAATAAAAGGCAGAGGCGCGATAATTAGCGGCGCAATGGACTAGCACTGGTGCATCGCCATTTTGCTGCATCAAGCTATAAAACTGCGCTAGGTTTTCTTGTGTAGGGTTTTGCCAATCAACACTGATATTGTGATAGTTCATGCCCAGCTGAGTGACGATTTGCTGCTCATTGGGTAATGCATTTGGATTGTCGTTAGGGATCAGGTTTATCACGGTTTTAATACCCGCCTGAGCAAGTTGTTCAAATTGCAGCTCTGTCGGTAACCCCGAGGTTATCACCTGTGGGTTATTAAACTTAACCGCTTTTATGTCGCTAAGTTTGCTGGTGTCGATATTTTCCGTACTTTCTGCACTATTCACTCCCACGCTGAAAATCAAACAACACATTAATATGCTGGTGGACAGTAGGTTAAAACCTTGTGGTGTATTCATGTTACCCCCTTGAGTTGATACGTGATAGCGTGTGATGAACTGCTGTGGCTTGAAGTTAACCATATCATTGTTGAGTTTGCAGATAAAAGTGACTTGCCTAAAGTGGCAGCTTGAGCAGGCTAAGCCTACTGTTATTTCGGTAATGCTGTATAGCCAGAATCGAGCTCTATCTTTGTGTTCTGCGCCTATGGCTATTAATGTCGTGATGTAGCGGTGTAGTGAGGCTTTATCGCTTTACAACAATAAGATAGCAAATGTAGGATGATATTAATCAATACGTTAAGGGGCTGGCTTTACTGAGCAAGTCCTTCAGTAAGCTGTTAGGGCTTCCAAGGATCAATTTTGTTATGGAGAAGATTAAAGGGATATGTTTTTTTGCTCTGACATTTTTTAGTTTTTTTGGTGTGGTTGTTTTCACCCCTGCGCTTGTTTATGAAGTTTTTCAAACGTCAGATTCGAAAATTGTCGAAGCTGAAGTGATAGAGTCTTATTTTGGATATGAAGACCTTTTTGGTCGTGAAGCTTGTTCTTTAGAAGTTGAACTTAACATTTTATCGACCAATGAAAACGTCATTGTCAGAAATGCCAAGCCAGGTGATATTGCAATATGTAGCTCAAGGAAGAAGTTTGCAGCCAATTATCAACCAGGAGATTTTACGATTGTTTTTTTATCAAAAAATGGAGAATATTACCTTGCTCTAGGTTCATACCTCGAAGCTATGACACCAGGAATACTTAGTATCGTATGGTTTGTATTTTTCTACTCATATATAAAAATACACCGTAAGAGGGCCTCACAAGTAAGCTCTAACTAAGAAGTTAAATCTAGTGGGGTCATATAAACTAAATTTATTCGGCCCAACTTAAACACGACCCCACTTTTGCAAACTCGGTTTGCTCTTACCAGTGTTTTTTATCGCTTTACAACAATAAGATAGCTAATGTAGGATGACAGTAATCAATAAGTTAACGGACTGGATTTACTGAGTCTACCCAGAGGTAAGTCATCAAATTACAAAGGACTTGTATGAAATTTTACCCATTTTCAAATATTCAAACTAATAACTTAGGCTTGTTACTTTTTGCAGCTAGATTGATTGCTATTTGTGGTTGTTTGGCCATTGTTGTTTCTTTACTTTCTGCTGGTTATGGTTTCTTTTTTGGCAAAACGACAGAACCCACGCAACTAGAAAATGGACTAATGATTTTAGGTGCTGATCATTCACCCGGCTTTTATGCCTTTGCTGGAGTGACCTTTAGCTTTGGTATTGTTGCATTTGTTGTTAGTGGCATACTTGCCGCGTTAATTTCAATGGAAAACAAGTTTACTGGCAAGAATGACACACAGTGATAACTCGAACCGCTAACCCAGCTCTGCCACGACTAAAGCATCTATGTGCCGTAATGGTAACGAAGTTGTGCAATCAAGATGGTATCATTTTGAGGTTTGTATACGATTCTGTGTTCATCATTAATTCGTCTAGACCAGTAACCTGACAAACCATGTTTAAGTGGTTCTGGTTTTCCAATACCTTCTGTTGGGGTTCGTTGAATATCTTTAATTAACAAATTAATACGCTTAAGTACCTTTTTATCTGTGGTTTGCCAATATAGATATTGCTCCCAAGCGTTGGTTGAAAAAGTTAACTTCATTCTATTAGCTCTCTTTCAGTTCCATTACCTGCTTCAAGTTCGGCAATAGATTCTAAAAGTTCGCGCGCATTGGTTGGTGAACGAAGTAAATAGGTCGTTTCTTGCATTGCGTTATAGTCTTCTAAAGAGATCATAACGACAGGTGCTTCACTTTTACGAGTAATAATAATGGGGGCGTGATCATTACAAACATTCGCCATTGTATTTGCTAGATTTGCTCTAGCTGATGTATAGCTTATCGCATCCATGTTAACTCCAAACTGTTCATGTACGTTTATTTGTACATATTAGCGTGGGGGCACATGACAATCAATTAGATTACGAATTTTTTGTGGTTGAAATTCACCCTATTTAGTTGAAAGTCTGTAGATCTAACAGGGCGATGTCTGGATTAGCCTCAAGTGAACCCAGTAAATCATTGCTAAGAGTCGCAGAGTGAATGTCTGGTTTTACCAGTAATGAAGTTAGATGGTTTATTGCTTAGCTTTGGCAAAGCGTTAGGAATTGGCTCACAGGTTAAAAATGCAAAAGGTAAACATCTGGATTCCGGCTTAACAGCATTGCCGGAACGACGTTAGGATTAGCCTCAAATGAACCTGCAAGCAATTGCTAAGAGTCGCAGAGTGAATGTCAGGCTTTGCTAATAATAACGTTAGATTATTCACTCTTTGTTGTATCGAAGCGTTAAGAATTGGCCACAGGTTAAAAATGCAAAAAGCAAGCACCTGGATTCCGACTTAACAGCTCAACTGCATTTCGGAACGACGTTTAAAAATAGGGTTAATCTACTTGCATCCAATCGACTTTAACGCCAGCTTGCTCAAACATATCTTCGCTGATTTTAATCTTCTCGCCCCAGCGCGACAGGAAGTCGTCGTTGGGTTTTGGGCTATGCACGGCGCGTAATCCAGTTTGAATAATCTTGGCGGCGCAGTTAGGACAGGGGAAGTGGGTCACCCAAATTTCACAACTACTGAGATCGCGTTTGGCATGTAATATGGCGTTTTCTTCAGCATGAAGCGTTTTGAGCAGTTTCATTTCGCGGTTATCAGTTTCGGCGCTGTCAGATATTCCGTGAGGATAACCATTAAAGCCTAGGGATACGATGCGATTGTTCTCTGTAATTACCGCGCCAACTTGAGTGGAGGGATCTTTACTCCAAGATGCTACGAGTTCGGCCATCTGTAAAAAGCGTGTCGCCCATTTTGTCATCATGTTATTGCCGTTCCTATGCGTTATCTATCGCTTTGACTATCACATTAACTGTCGAATTAACTATCACGTTATCTATCTCTTCAACTAGGCGCTATTTTCTATGCAGAACAGTGATAAATCAACCTTCTATTTATTCATCAGTTGGCCATTCATGTTCCGCTAGCGTTTCATTTTCAATGAGTTGTACTCTCAACTCACTGATTTTTTGTTTTAGCTCATCGCGGATCAAACGGATAGCCGGTGTGATCATTTGCCGACTTGGTAATACTAACCATAATTCAGTCACTGGGATTTGGTAGTCAGGCATCACTCTTTGTAATCGACCGGCCAGCATGTCTTGAGCAACATCAATCGCTGATTTTTTTGCGATCCCAACACCGTCAACACACCAGCGGCGCACCAAGTCGCCATCGTTACACGCCCGATTACTGGTCATCTTAATTTTATGCTCTTCGTTGCCATGAAGTAACAACCAACTGTCATGGGTCACTTTATACAACTTATAAAGCAATGCATTGTGTTTCATAAGTTCGCTTGGATTGGTTGGTGTGCCGTGTTTGGCGAGGTACTGAGGCGAAGCACACAAAAAATGGGGGATGTTACAGATTTTAAAGCCATAAAAATTCGACTCGTCAGCCACGCCTGCAATCATTGCCCGCAGCGCGACATCAACACCATCACGATAAAAATCGACTTGGGTATCGCTAACATGCAGGCGTAAGCTCACATCTGGATGTTGTGCTAGCACATCATTCAGTAAATCGCGCATGAGGTTACGGCCCATTTCAGACGACATCGCCATGCGCACTTCGCCATTAATAGATTGACGTTCGTCGTTAATGACGAGTTGGCCTTGCTGTAATAAATCCAGTGCTTGCTGACATAACGGAAGATAACGCTCGCCCTCAGAAGACAAGCGTAATTGCCGAGTGGTGCGAACAAATAATTGCACCCCAACTTCTTTTTCAATACGCTTTAACGCAATGCTCGCAGCAGAAGAGCTAATATCGAGTTGATTGGCGGCAGCGGTGATAGATTTAAGCTCTGCGATTTTTAGCAGTACCCGTAAATCAGCAATCTTCATGCACTTTCCTGTTGTTTGTCTGTAATCCCAGATCCAGCTTAACTAGCTAGCATCAGTCTTGATACTAAACCCTATCTGATTATCCACGTTTTCGCGAAAGTATATTAAAGATTACCCCATTTATCGAATAAATATAATTGATTAATATGTACGTCATTACACCGATGTGAATACGTACTAACCTTGATATATAAAAGGCTCTAGAAACGAATGTTGTTTAATGCGTCGATGAAAGCAAGACCACTTTTTGTCTTCGAACTTTTGAATATGATGGAATGTAACTCATGAATAGATTAACTACGACCGCTATTGCAGCCCTTTTAGGTGCGATGACTTTACCCGTGATGGCAAATGACCACACAGTTATTTCTACTGACAACATTGATTGGGGCATGCTTAACCCGGCACGTGGTGACGCCAGCCCGAAAGCGGCAGATCTTTGGGGCGACCGCACTAAAGATGTGGCAACTGGAATGCTTGTGAAATTCCAAAAAGGCTTTTCATCACCGCCTCATATTCATAACATCACTTATCGCGGTATCGTGATTGAAGGCTTAATGCATAACGATGACCCAAGCGCCGATAATATGTGGATGCCAAGCGGTTCATTTTGGATTCAACCAGCGGGTGAAAACCATATCACCTCAGCCAATGCGCAAGACAACCTTATTTACCTCGAAATCGACAGCGGCCCTTATTTAGTTAAACCAGCAGACCAGGCGTTTGATAATGGCGAACGTCCAATTAACATTTCTGAAAACAACTTGTTTTGGTTAAATGTAGATGACGCAACCTGGTTGAAATCAGGCAACGCTCAAATCAGTTACCTTTGGGGTAAACCAGACGCCGCCAATGGCAGTTTTGTTAAATTACCCGCAGGTTTTAAAGGCAGTATTGAAAGCCAGAATCCACTTAAAGCCGTGGTAGTAAAAGGCAGTGCAACGTACCAATGGGACAATCAAAAAGCGCTAACAGCATTAACCCCAAGCAGCTTTTTTAGCTCTGATGCACAAGGCAAACATATGATTGACGCCAAAACTGAAGTTGTACTGTATGTAAAGTCGACAGGGCAGTTTAGCGTAAAATAGCTCTTTGTTAGCAATGGCCTAATCATCACGAATACAGAGATGATTAGGCTTTTTATTATCGCGCGGTAGTGGTTTTGGTTGGGGGTAGTTCTACTTGTGTTTTGTGCTTATGGCCTGCGGTAACTGATGTCGTGGCGCTTCGTCGATACCAGAGCAAAGGCAGTAAGTTGCCAACTTACGCAGGCTCGTGTCATCGTCTTCCCGGTAATGCTTTTGAGCCGGGATCCAGGTGTTAGTTTTGCTTTGTACTTGTGTACTTTATGGCCTGCGGCCACTAACGTCGTGGCGCTTCGCCGACACCAGATAAAGAGGAAACCAACGGCTGTTCCCTCTTTACTCTTTATAAAAGAATTGGCCCAGCCGCCCCGCAACATTTTCGCTATTACAAAACAACAGCTGCGAAAAGGTCACCATGGGGATCGATCCAGCTTTGAACCTCGTTTGTAATCGACTTCGGCCCATCTTGCAATAAAGAGTGAAAATGCTACCGCTTCCGATGGTACATCCTGTACCGCGAAAGCTAAGCTCACATCTGATAGGCAGGATGCCTGAATGCCTTGTAGCACATGGTCAATGATATTCCCTACATCATTGTGACATTTCCCATATCCATATGGGTCAGATGTGCGTGAAAGGCCATGTGAGCTTCACGCATTCACTTATAAAGAGTCTTCAACGTCCTCAAGTTCAGAGTTGAATTTGAACATTTTAAAATCAAGAAAACTAAATCGTTTTTGCCCCAAAGTTACTTAGAACCAAAGCTCTATTTAACAATGCTTACCTTCGTTTTCCATACAAAATTTAATTGATATTGCTCTTTTACAGATGTCATTTTTACTGCCTAGATTGCATAATTTAATGAACTGGTTTTATATACAGATATAATGAGATCTGGCTTAATTTAAATCAAACAACTCATTAAGTAAGCTTAAAGTCGTAACGTAGGCTTAATTAGAAAACTATAATTAGTTGATAATATTGAAAATAAATTTTATCGTTTATTTTTTTAACAAAATTAACGCGCAAGCTCGTTTTATTTTAGGATGTTGAGAGTATTTTATCGCTTTACATCAAAGACATAGAGAATGTAGGATGATATAAATCAATAACTTGAACAGCCGACTTTATCGGGCGAGTCGTTCAATAAGCGTTAGGGCTCGAGAGAATTAAATGGGTTCATATACTGAATTATATATAGATGACTATCCTGTGTTGTCATCAAAAAGTTACGTTGACCCAGAGGTGATGACGCTGTTCACTGAGTCTAACAAGAAAGTTTTTACACAAAAAGTAGGCAGCCGGAATCCGCTAGTTTGGGGAGAACTTCAAGATGAGGAAGAGTGCCTTGAAACAGCACATCATTATAAATCTTCTGTAAAAAATACTATCGAACGGTTGGAGGTGATGGGCTACACCATGGCGTTTGTTAAGCGTCAATTTGAAGATAGTGTTAATGAGCGGAGGTCATTCCTTTCAGATGACCGCCCTGATGGAATGCCTGAATATTATATAGAAGAGTACAACTTCTTAAACAGTGTGACGATTGATGACTTTATTGCTGGCTTTAAAGAGCTTAGACTTAGTCAAGTTCCGCTGAGTTCATTTGTTGAACTAGACAAGTTTGAATTGTCCAAGGCTGCTAAGTATTTAGCTAGTGACACTAATGGGTGGATGTTAAATTTCCCATGTACTGATGTACGCTCCTACATTAGAGTTTACCTTGAATCTTGTTCATTTGACTCTAGTGTTGTCCAAGATATTACGGAAGTAACTAATGCTGGATATTACGAGTTAGAAGATAAGGTTCGTGATGATGCTGTTGACACGTTGTTGTCGGGGGTTGATGTAAACTCAAAAATAATAGTACTCACGGAAGGCTCATCGGATAAATCAATTATAGAGCGTTCACTAAAACTACTATATCCCCATTTGGCTGACTATTACAGGTTCATGGATTTTGGAGTAGCTAATGCGTCTGGTGGTGCTAGCTCCTTAGTCTCTCAAGTGAAAGGCTTTGTTGGGGTAGGTATTAAAAACAAAATTATTGCATTTCTTGATAACGATACAGCTGCTTATGTTGCAAAAAAATCGCTTGAGAAAACCAACTTACCAGAAAATATTCGGGTATTACATTATCCGGATTTACCTTTGGCTGAAAATTACCCGACGATTGGTCCAACTGGAGAGCAATCAGTAAACATCAACAACCTTGCTGGTAGCATAGAGTTATACCTTGGAGAGGACGTGCTAAAGGAAAATGGCGATTATACCTTAGTTGAGTGGCGTGGGTTTGATAGGTCACTGGGTAAATATCAAGGTGAATTGCTGAATAAGAAAGGGATTCAAGAGAAATTTTATCGAAAAATAGCAGAGTGTGAGCAAGACAGAGCTCAAACTTCACAATATGATTGGTCGGGAATGCATCTAATCCTGACTTCATTGTTTACTGCCTTTGAGCCCTAACAAACGGCTCCAAGCGACAACCAACCGCCACGTCATTTTTGCCAACAGCGCGAGCGCCAATTTTGGCAAAAATCCCGCTCTGGCTGGTTGCGCCTGAGCCGGGCGTTAGGTATACAAAAGGAACTTGTGCATGAATCAACCTCTTAACTCAATCTGGCAGATAACAGGAGCTTCCCTTTTAGGTGGTCCATTCACTGGATTTTACTTAATGCACAAAAATTTCAAGGTTTTGGGGCAATCATCATCTGCCAAGTTTTCTTTAAATTTAGGCTTCATCTTTGGACTTTTACTAGTCTTAGTTACAATCTTCGCTCCTGAAAACTTCAATGGTATTGTTTTTGCAGGAATATATTGTGGCTTAATTAGAATTTATGCGGAAAAAACACAAGGTGAAAATTACTCTAAACATATAGAAAATGGCGGTTCTAAAGCGTCACAATGGCAATGGTTTTTGACTGGCATCGTTTCCATGCTTATTTTTTTCGTAGTAGCTTTTCTTGTCGCATTCCTACTGATGACTTTTGCACCTGAAATTTTGCCAGACCACTGGTACGAGTAAAGTATACCTAACACATATGAGCCTTCCGCCAGTCAATAGGCGAGCCTAACTGATTTGACTGCTTTTGCAGTCAAATACCTTTAGTATCCAAGATGGTCAATCAACAAACTCATCTACTTCATCTGTCATTTAGCTGTCAAAGCATCGTACCTCAAAAAACGCTTCGAATCCGTCTCAATTATCCCTAAAGCGCACTAGTTTACCAACAAAACAGCATGTTAAATAATAATCTAAACACCACTAAACAATTGAATCAAAATATAAACTCAGATATTGTTTATTCAATAATCAAAATGAGTTTAAAAACGAGTAATTCTACAGGCTCGTTATGTATTTAAAGGAAGCTCGGAGAAGCATTCATGGAAATAAAGCAAAAGAAATTTTCTAACCACCACACATATACTTTTGAGTCTGAATACGTGAATTTCGCATATAAAGATAAATCAGGCTCTGGAGATTTTGACTTTAATTATGCTGACTTTCCGGAAAAGTCTTCGATAACAATAGAGCAAAACGAGTGGTTACGAAATGTAGGTATATTGTGGTGTTTGCTAGGGTGTTACAGAATTGGGTCTGCCGTTTATAGTGGCTCTTCTCTTTCTGGAACAGGTTTATGGCTTGTTCTTGGTGTTATATGTTTAATTTGGTTCGCTCTTACTAAGGTTAAATATTCGGTTTTTAAAACTGAAAGAGGCAATGTCTTTGTAATTCAGGATAAAAATCATGAGAACATCGTTTCGGAGTTAAATAAACGTAAAAAGGATCAACTATTAGCTTGGTATGGTGAGGTAAACCCTGAAAATGATAAAGAAAATGAAATCGAAAAATTTAGATGGTTAGAACAACAAAATGTAATGACAAATGACGAAGCTGAGAAAAAAATAGCAGAAGTAGAATTTGCGCATAAGGATCCTGATTTGAAACCTCAAGAGTTAAATTAAATACCTAACAAATAAGGATAGGCCGCGCGAAGCCGCGTCCTTATCCCAAGTGTTGAACAAGCCCGAACAGCTGAGAGTGACTCTTTATTATGTCTCTCAGCTCGAGAAAACGCGCTGTTTGATGTGATGGTTATCTGGCAACTTTTCTGTAGTCAGCAGGTCCCCTTACTAATCTGCTAATGATTTAACTCTATATGTTTCAGTGCGTTAAATTAATCCTCCAGAATTTATAGAATTTAATGGGGTCAGTGTAAACTTTAATTGAACCCCATACATTTACTAATCCCACTACCCATTTTTAGACCTTTTGCCACTAACAAACTTTTGTCCAAAAATGATTTAAACGTCTGGTTTGCAAATGCCCAAATTCAACTCTGAACTTGAGGCCGTTGAAGAAAATGACGTGAGCTAGCCATGGATGGCGAGCTAGCTTTAGAGGGGAAGGGACGCCCCATCTGAAGCGTTAGCATTTTCGAATAAGACCGAAGCCGGCTAAATACGCGGCCAAAAGCTCGATAGTTTTCCGTCGCAATTTTTTCGCTGCTTTTGTTTGGTTAAAAAGCGAAAATGTTGCCGGAACGGCAGGGGTGATCCAAGAGGGGATTGCTGTTGATCCCCTTTTGGCTTGTGCAGGGTGGAACCTTGCGATCTTAATTCAAACGAAGTTTGATAAATCTGGTGTGGCCGCAGGCCATTAAAAAATACACCTTGATCCCCGATAACAGCATTCGAGGATGACAGCGTGGAGCTGGATTCCTCCCGGTAACGTCCTTAAACCGGGATCTTTGCATTGCCGGAAAAACGGAGTCAGAGTAATGCTACATCAGGGAACGGCGGTAAACTCAATCATGCCATCGTGGCATTGTGAATCCTTTCACATCAGACAGCCTTTGTATCTACTCTTCTTGGCTCAAAATAAAATTGCTAATGGCTTTTGAAATCATGTCTTTCTTCATTGTGGTGCGTGACACTCGCTGGTCAAACCAAAAGCTCATGGGTTGGTCGAAGCCGATACCGTGCATATAGTTGTAAAGTGCTTTGCGCAGGCCTTCGCCGAGCATGTCGTGATCGGTGCCGGTTGGGTCGGTAAAGTCGACATCGTTTTCAGCAAAAAATACCTCTGGGCGTTGATCAAGGGTGATGCCAAATTCCTCTGGGTTCATACCGATTGGGCTATGGGCTGTGGCAACAAAACGGTGCCAGTAGGCTGACTGGAAACAACCTTGTTGCATCAACTGGCGCACCATTTCTAATGCATCAACGGTTTCTTGCTCGGTTTGAGTCGGGAAGCCGTACATCAAATAAGCGTGTACCAAAATGCCCGCGTCGCTAAATGCCTTGGTTACCTGGGCAACGCGCTCAACACTGACGCCTTTTTTCATCAGCTTTAATAATCTGTCTGATGCCACTTCAAGGCCGCCGCTGACTGCGATACAGCCTGAGTCTGCCAATAGCTGGCAACGTGCTGGGCTAAAGGTGCGCTCAAAACGAATATTGCCCCACCAACTGATCACCACGTTACGTTCAATCAATCGTTTGGCAAATGCGAACAAGGTTTTTGGCGGTAACGCTTCATCGACAAAATGAAAACCAGTTTGGCCTGTTTCGGCGATAAGCGCTTCGATGCGGTCGACCAGAACATCTGCGCCTGCGGTATCGTAGCGGTCGATATAATCTAAGCTGACATCGCAAAAGCTGCATTTACGCCAGTAGCATCCGTGGGCGATGGTTAATTTATTCCAGCGGCCGTCACTCCAAATGCGGTGCATTGGGTTAAGCATTTCACATAACGACAGGTATTCGGTTAATGGCAAGCCATCGTAAATTGGTGCGCCGACCTCAGATTGGGGAATATCGTGTAGCTCAGTATTTTGATTAAGGTGAACGTAAGGTTCACCATTTTCATCTTCTGCCAGAAAGTAAGTGCGTACAAGCTCATCGACTTCGCGCTTGCCTTCAAAATATTCAAGTAAAGTAATCAGTGGACGTTCGCCGTCGTCGAGACAAATAAAGTCGACAAATTCGAATATGCGCGGGTCTTTTAATGCTCGCAACTCGGTATTAACAAAGCCGCCACCCATTACCACAGGTAGCTCAGGATTGATGGCTTTACAGGTTTGCGCAATGCGTAAGGCGCCAAGCATATTGCCAGGGAACGGCACGGTTAACGCGACTACGCTTGGCTGGGTTTCCTCTAAATATTGCTCAACGAGCTGTTCTAAAATGTCTGAGCTGAAGCTCGGTTCGCCCATTAAGGTGTCGTATAAATTGTCAAAGGTGGGGTTGGCTGCGGCTAAGCGCTCGCCATAACGACTGACTTCAAAGTAAGGATCAACGCCTTGGGTGATGACGTTCGACAGATCGTTAATAAATAAGGTGGCGAGGTATTTAGCTTTATCTTGCACGCCAAGGTTACCAAAGGCAGCTTGCAGTACGTCGCCCGACACGGCTTCCATTTGCGCGATGGCTTCAAAGGCTGGGCCTTCGGGCAAAAAACGACGGGTGTTAATGCGCATGGCTAGGCTGGGGTCTTTGCCTTGTAAAAAGCGAATAGCAGGCTCAACGGTAAGATGATAACGATCAAACTCAGCTAAAAAATCAAACACGGCATCGGGTAATTCATCGTCTTCAAAGTGTTCGAAGTTTTCTTCTACATGTTGACGGATCACCTCCAGCGCCGGCGCGGTCATCATTTCAAGAAACAACTCTATTGCAGGATCTCGCTGTACCGCTTCATAGCCTCGTGAACGTAAAAAACCGGTTAAATATGCCGTTGCTGGATACGGCGTATTAAGTTGGGTCATTGGAGGGGTCATCAGAAGAACGGTCATAGCCTGCCTTTATCGTAAAGCCAATAGAAATAAGGCTGCATTCTACCAGTAAAAATGGCTCAAATCCCTTTAATTAAGGCTTTCATCTTGAATGGTCAGCAGTGCTACAGACTCGGCAGGTTAGTGACTTTTGCGCAAGATATTGCGCAATTAACGGCGAAGACCAGAATAATGAGCAATATGTTGTTTATTTTATATTTTTAAGAGGAGATTCTCTAAGAGGAGCTCTCTAAGCTCAGGTTATTCAAGAATAGGGGATAAATAAGCGCTGCCTAATTGTTTCATTTGCCGCTCAACCCATTCGACGCGTTGGCTAAGGTAAGGCGTTAAATGGTTTGGGTTACGATTACGCGGGCTTGGCAATAATACCGCTAGTTTTGCCGCTTCTTTGTTGCTAAGGTATTTGGCGGACTTATTAAAATAATGCTGGCTGGCAGCTTCTACGCCATAAATACCTTTGCCAAATTCAGCCACGTTTACGTACACTTCTAAAATACGTTTTTTGCCCCAAATCGCCTCAAGGCCTACCGCAAGCATGGCTTCTAATCCTTTACGAACAAAGCTTTGTCCTGGCCATAATAAGAGATTTTTGGCGGTTTGTTGAGTAATCGTGCTGGCGCCACGCAGGCCCTGACCATCATCGTATTGCTGAAGGGCTTTACTGATAGCACTAAAGTCGACACCAAAGTGCTCAGGGAAAAGCTGATCTTCTGAGGCCACCATGGCGAGCGGTATGTGCGCTGGTAGTTGATCAATACTGACCCAATGTTGCGACACAGGATAATCGCTTTGCAGCATAAATGACGTTGTCGGCGGCGGGACAAACCTGAGCAACAGCAACAATAGCGTCAGTAATGCTAAAAAACGCCATGTTACGTACCAGGTCCATCCGAAAAAATCGCGCTTACGATTTGCCATTCATTGCCTCATGTTAGATATCATGTCGTGTTCAACGCGCAAGAGTATAGGATATTGCTAATTAAAGCGAAACGCTCACACAAGTTTAGACCTAGACCAAAGACCCTAATCAACTAATACCCCTAGCATCACTTAAACCTTAGCCAACACCGCCTTAATGTCTGCCAAACTGGTTTGCCAGTGCTGATAATCAAGCGTGATAGGGTAAGCATGATTATTGGCTACGAGCACTAACGACGGAAATCCTTGAATTGGCAGTTTACGGGCAAAATGAATCTCTTTGTGCAGTTGCTGTTCAGTTTGCTCGCTTAATAATTGCAGTTTAAATTGCTCAGCATTCATGCCTAATGCCCCTGCTAATGTCGATAACACCTCAACATCTGACGGATTCTGGGCGTGCAGATAATAAGCATGTTGTATGGCATTCACCATGGCTTGCTCTTGACCGTATTGGCGTGCGACCAGAGTGGCTCGACAAGCAGGGTAGGTTGAGCGTCGTGGCTTACAGTTGCGCCAAAAATCGTGATTAAACTCAGTAGATAGTTTTTCGTTGATATTACGCCAGGTTTGCTCAAGCATTTGCTGCATCGACTCAGGCATTGGCTCTGATGAGTCAGGTGCTAGGCCGCCAACAAGGTAGGTAACAGCAAGTTGCTCTGCAAACTCTCGTTGCAGTTGTTGTTGCAGCATGTCCCAGGTAGGGCGATAACCCCAACACCAGCTACACATAGGGTCGTGAACATAATACAGTGTTGCTTTAGCCATGGTGACCTCAAAAATTGTCATATAACTTCATTAATTCATTAACATCTAATCAATAGACTAAGCCATCTCAACCATCTATGCCATTCAAATAAGTGGTTAGATATAAGTGATGCAACACAGCGTCAGTAACGTTAGATTAACGAGTACAGTAAAGGAGTGATGAAATGGCAAGGGATAACAAGACGGCATTGAGCGCGTTGGCAATATTGAGCAGTGTAGTGTGTTTATCAGCGTGTAACAGCAACGACAGTGATAACACATCAGCAACGGATGTTGATAAAAGTGTCAGCGCGCAAGTGGGGCCGAGACCGCTTTTTTTAATTGATCAAATGCAAGACAGCGAGCTGAAAAACCAATTAGCGCAATGCGAGTCTGGCCCATTTTACCGTAGCGACTTTTCTATTGGTCACCGTGGTGCCTCAATGCAGTTTCCTGAGCACACTAAAGAAGCCTATCAAGCTGCCATTGATTCAGGTGCGGGTATTGTTGAGTGTGACGTCACCTTTACCAACGACAAAGCCCTGGTATGCCGTCATTCACAATGCGACTTAGCCACCACCACCAATATTTTAGCGATACCGGAACTTGCTAATAAGTGCTCGACGCCATTTACACCAGCCGACGCTGCAAACGGTGTTAGCGCAACCGCGACCTGCTGTACCAGCGACATCAGCCTCGCTGAATTTAAAACCTTAAATGGCAAGATGGACGGCTTTAATGCTAATGCGACTACAGTGGCTGAATTTATGGATGGCACCCCAAGTTGGCGCACAGACCTCTATGCAGGTACCGGCACGTTAATGACTCATGCTGAAAGTATCGAATTATTTAAATCTGCTGGGATAAAAATGACTCCAGAGCTTAAGTCTGCCAGCGTAAGCATGCCGTTTGATGGTTTTAGCCAACAAGACTATGCGCAAAAAATGCTTGATGAATATAGCGCCGCAGGTGTTGATGTATCACAGGTTTTCCCGCAATCATTTAATTTAGATGACGTGAAGTATTGGATAGCCAATGCACCAGAGTTTGCCGAACAATCCGTATACTTAGAAGATCGCTATGACATGGCAGGTTTTGACCCGCAAAACAGTGCGACTTGGACTCCGAGTATGGACTCGCTGGTTGCCGATGGCGTGAAGATTATTGCACCGCCGTTGTGGATGTTAGTCACCTTAGATGACAATAACGCTATTGTACCGTCTGAATACGCCAATGCAGCTAATGCCGCAGGACTTAAGATGATTGCCTGGTCGCTTGAACGCTCTGGCTTACTTAGCGAAGGTAACGGTGGTTGGTATTATCAAAGTATTGCAGATGTTATTGATAACGAAGGTGATACTTATGAGTTAGTTGATGCGTTAGCCAAAGATGTTGGGGTTATCGGGATATTTTCAGATTGGCCTGCAACGGTCACTTACTACGCGAATTGTATGGGCATGTAATGACACGCGATGGCCTTTTATAAAACCGGCTTAGCTTGCGGGTTTACAGTTAATAAGGTGCCCATTTTGTTGGCACCTTTTTTATTGCTTTTTAATAAGCCGACTATACTCAATATTCGGCCATTTTTTACTCGTTAAATAGCATGAAAAACACGCGTTTGACTCGCTTAAACTCATTGATATTTGTTGAACTGTTAGCGAAGTCACTGAAATTGTTAAATAAATAATGCCAACGTTCACGGTATTAGCCTTTAGTCTATATAGATCACATTTAGGGTCAGTGTTACGGTATCAGCACAATAATATACATAACCATATAAGAAATAAGGATATTGCAGATGAAATTAACCAAACGCTTTTGTATTATCGGCGCAGCGGCTGCGCTATCAATCAGTACCGCAGTGATGGCGGCCCCCACTTTTATTAACATTCTCACCGGTGGTACCAGCGGTGTTTATTACCCTATCGGTGTTGCACTGTCTCAGCTTTATAGTAATGGTATTGAAGGCTCTAAAACCTCAGTACAAGCCACTAAAGCCTCAGTAGAAAACCTAAACTTATTGCAAGCTGGCCGTGGTGAATTAGCGCTTGCACTGGGTGATTCAGTGTCTGCTGCATGGGAAGGCGATACTGAGGCTGGCTTTAAAGCGCCATTGAAGAAGCTACGTGTCATTGCTGCAACATATCCAAACTTTATTCAAATCGTTGCCAATAAAGATGCTGGCATCAAGTCGTTGGAGGATTTAAAAGGCAAACGTATTTCTGTTGGCGCACCTAAATCAGGTACAGAGCTTAATGCCCGCGCTATTTTTGCCGCTGCTGGATTAAGCTATGACGACATGGGTAAGGTTGAGTTTTTACCTTATGCAGAATCTGTCGAGCTGATTAAAAACCGCCAACTTGATGCCACGCTACAATCATCTGGCCTAGGTATGGCCGCTATTCGCGATTTAGCCGCCACCATGGACATTAACTTTGTGGCAATTCCTGAAGCGGTTGTGGCTAAAATCAATAACCCGGCTTATCAAGTTGGGGTGATCACCGCTAACACTTACGAAGGTCAAACTGAAGATGTTAGTACGGTTGCAATTCAAAACTTACTGGTAAGCCACAGTAAAGTGTCTGATGAAGTGGCATACCAAATGA
This sequence comes from Shewanella saliphila, assembly GCF_014648295.1. Classification (GTDB taxonomy): domain Bacteria; phylum Pseudomonadota; class Gammaproteobacteria; order Enterobacterales; family Shewanellaceae; genus Shewanella; species Shewanella saliphila. The sequence goes on along the minus strand of NZ_BMQV01000008.1, from coordinate 68,469 downwards.
CTAAGTTAATGTTCGACAACCTTGAACGCTTAGGCAATGCGCACTCTGCAGCTAAAGACATCAGTTTAGAAAAAGCCACTAAAAACTTACCGATTCCGATGCACCCAGGTGCTGAGCGCTACTACAAAGAAGTGAATGCGCTATAACGCCTAGTTCATTTTATTAGCGCTTGTTTGGATTAAGACCCTGCAAGCGCTAAGTTGTTTTTTAGACATACCGATTTTTAGCTGTAGTCCGTATAGAGGCATATCATGAGCGATCCATCCATCAACCCAAGCCCGGCGTCTGAGCAAGGCTTAAGTGCCGACACTCGTGATTGGCCAAAAGCCCTATTTTTTGTCGCGCTGGTTTTTTCTATTTTTCAAATAACCACCGCGGCGTTTCATCCGGTTTCAACGCAAGTGTTGCGCGCTGTGCACGTGGGCTTTTTATTATTAGTGGTGTTTATCAGTTATCCCGGATGGGGTAAAAGTAAGCCCTGGCAACCATTAGCTTGGGTACTGGGTTTAGCTGGTATGGTGACAGCGGCTTATCAATGGGTATTTGAGGCAGACTTAATTCAACGCTCAGGTGATTTAACCCAGGCCGATATGATTATTGGTACTTTGCTGGTGGTATTGGTGTTTGAAGCCGCAAGACGTGTGATGGGGATAGCCTTACCGATTATTTGTGGTTTATTTTTGGCCTATGGTTTATTTGGGGAGTTTTTGCCCGGCGATTTAATGCACCGAGGCTATGGCGTTGACCAAATTATTAACCAATTATCTTTTGGTACAGAAGGTTTGTATGGTACGCCAACGTATGTGTCGGCAACGTATATTTTCTTATTTATTTTATTTGGTGCGTTTTTAGAACAAGCCGGAATGATCCGCTTATTTACCGACTTTGCCATGGGATTATTTGGTCATAAGGTTGGCGGCCCGGCAAAAGTGTCGGTGGTGTCATCGGCATTAATGGGCACCATTACCGGTTCTGGGGTGGCCAACGTAGTGACCACAGGACAATTTACCATTCCGTTAATGAAGCGCTTTGGTTATCGCCCTGCTTTTGCGGGTGGCGTTGAAGCCACGTCCAGTATGGGTAGCCAAATTATGCCGCCGATTATGGGGGCGGTGGCGTTTATTATGGCTGAAACCATTAACGTACCGTTTATTGAAATCGCTAAAGCGGCGATGATCCCTGCGGTATTGTATTTCTCTTCAGTGTTTTGGATGGTGCATTTAGAAGCCAAGCGCGCAAAACTGTCGGGCTTACCAAAAGATCAATGTCCTGATCCCTGGGCGGCCATTAAACTGCGTTGGTATTTATTAATCCCGTTGTTTATTTTGATCGGTTTGTTGTTTTCTGGCCGTACTCCGCTGTTTTCTGGCATGGTGGGTTTAGCGTTAACCGCGATTGTGATTTTAGGTTCAGCGATTATTTTAAATGTGTCATCGAAGGTTATGCGCATTGTTTTTTGGATAGCCTTGGGTGTGTTGTGTGCTGGCTTTTTCCAATTAGGCATTGGCGTGGTGTTTTGCGTTATTGGTTTATTGGTTGCGGTGAGCTGGTTTGTTAAAGGTGGTAAAGAAACCCTCTCATTATGTGTGCATGCATTAGTTGAAGGTGCGCGTCATTCGGTACCCGTGGGTATTGCCTGTGCGCTCGTTGGGGTGATTATTGGTATTGTGTCGTTAACCGGTATTGCGTCGACCTTTGCGGGCTACATTTTAGCTGTGGGTCAAGACAACCTGTTCTTGTCGCTAGTGTTAACCATGGTGACATGTTTGGTGTTAGGTATGGGTATTCCCTCTATTCCTAATTACATTATTACCAGTTCGATTGCTGCACCTGCATTATTGGATTTAGGCGTGCCGCTAATTGTGTCGCACATGTTTGTGTTTTATTTTGGCATCATGTCCGATTTAACTCCGCCAGTGGCATTAGCTTGTTTTGCCGCAGCGCCCATCGCCAAAGAGAAAGGCTTAAAAATCAGTTTATGGGCCATCCGTATTGCTATTGCCGGATTTATTATTCCGTTTATGGCGGTGTATGACCCTGCATTAATGCTTCAAGGTGGCGGCGTGCTTGCCACGATATTTATCGTGTTAAAAGCCGCGGTTGCCATTGGCATTTGGGGGGTGGTGTTTACCGGCTACTTATTACAAAAACTGCATATGTGGGAGCGAGTATTAGGTTTTATCGCAGGAGGCTGCTTAATTTTAGCCACGCCATTAAGTGATGAAATTGGCTTTGGCTTAGCATTAGCGTTTATTTTGCAGCATGCATGGCGTGCTCGTAAGCTAAAGCGTTTGGCGCAGGAAGGCTAATGCTAGGGCTATGTTTGGGGTTAGCAGGCAGCATTTGGGCACAGGTGCCTGCTGAGCAAATGACCTTGTCGTGGACTCATACCATTGAGAAAATTCGTTGGGCAGAAGATTATCGCATTTTGCCTGAGGGGTTTATTCTTGAGCAAGCCAGAGTGAAAGGCAGTGGTGCAGGAATGGAAATCCCCGCAGATGCTGTGTTAGTTGACGGCAGTTGGCAATATAAGCCAAAGTTGCCCGTGCTGCCTATACTAAAGCTGGGGCGCACGCCTGAGGCAGGTGATTATCAGTTGTGTGTATCATCATCTGGTATGAGTCAGCAATGTCAGCCAATGAGTTACTGGGTGGGCGAGCCAACAACGGAACAACCGTCGATAGAGCTGTGGGGCTGCGATATTAAGTAACTTGAGTTGTTATTTAGTTATCATTAAGCCTGTTTGGGTATAAAAAAAGCTGAATCAATGGATTCAGCTTTTTTGTTTTTCATCACGGATTAGATTAACACGCAGCTAATCTTACGCGTTTTAGCTTGCAAATGCGTCTTGCAGTGCAGGCACAACCTGTTTTTTACGGCTCAATACACCATCTAACCAGACGCGACCATTAACCGTTGGCTTGCCATAAGCACGTTCGGTTAAATCGGCAGAGTCAGAAACCACTAACATTTCTGAGCCTTCTTTCATGATGTCGGTAAGTAGTAGTAATACGCTGTGACGGTTACCTTCGACTTTTAGTTTGGCGATGTCAGCTTCTAGGTCAGCTTTAATGTCGTCAAATACCGATAAGTCGATCACTTCTAATTGGCCGATACCGACTAGGTTACCGTTCATGTTGAAGTCTTTAAAATCACGCATGACTAGGTCACGCGGTGGCGTGCCTTCAACGGCTGATTTGACTTTAAACATGTCCATGCCGACTTCTTTAAAATCTTCAATGCCGGCGATTTCAGCTAAGGCTTCAACGCAACGAATATCAGCAGTGGTGCAAGTTGGCGATTTAAAAATAACCGTGTCGCTTAAAATAGCGCACATCATGATGCCCGCGATGTCAGCTGGGATTTTTACCTGGTAAAAATCGTACATCATTTTAATGACGGTGTTACTACAACCTACCGGACGGATCCAACATTCTAGCGGAGTAGAAGTGGTTAGGTCGCCCAATTTATGATGGTCAACAATACCGACGATAGTGGCTTGAGCAATATCGTCTGGTGCTTGGGTGATTTCTGAGTGGTCGACAATATACACATCTTCGCCAGCATAACTGGTTTTGTATTCTGGCGCTTCAAAACCAAACTTTTCTAAAATAAAAGCGGTTTCTGGTGATAATTCACCTAAACGTGCCGCAATAGCAGGCTCGTCGATTTGGTTTTTTAAATATGCTAATGCGATAGCACCACAAATTGAATCAGAATCAGGGATCTTGTGACCCACTACATACATTGCCATTGAAAGACTCTCCTATAAAGTTGTACTGATTTTAACAAGGTTTACAGGTCATCGCATTAAAAAATACCACTTGAGGTTATTCGATAAAAACCATAAAAAAAGCCCCAAGCGGAGAGTCTCGGGGCCTTCTTTAATGTTACTCAGGGTATTTGTGCTTATTCGATATTATTTTGATAACACTTTATGCCGCTAAAATCCTTCAGTCAAAAGAAGTTAGTGAAATGTTAATCTTGCTCACATCGTTTAAATTCAGTGTAGCAGAGTTTTAATTAAAAAGGAGTCAGACCAGATATAGACTCACTGTTTAGTAAGTAAAAAATAGCCACACACCACTACACTTTGACTTTAATGACTACTTTACGCACTTGTTGCGGAGTATCGCTGGTGCCCGGCATGTGAATGTCTCCCGGGAAAAATAGTGCAAACATACCGGCTTTTAACGGAATAAACGCCGCGTCTTGTTTATTAGACTCATAATCGTAATTGGCATAGTCGTGGTCTGCAAAATATGCCTTAGACGGTGTTTGATCTGCCAAAGGTAAGTAGCCAAATTCTTCTTCACCACTTACTACATATTGCACATCAATGTATTGCTGATGTACTTCAAAGGGTGCAGTATGTTTAGGCACTGTTTGATAGTCATTTACGATAACAAAAATATCTTTGCCCTCTAGCGGGTAGTTACCCAATTCGAGCTGGCTAAAATCAGTTTCTGCAAGGTGAGCAAGTGCTGTGGCTAAACGAGGGTTAAGCTGAGTATAAAGGTGACGATTTGCTAAGGTATCGACAATCATAAAAATTCCGTAAGATATAAACGATAAAAACATGATAGCTTGATAACGCAAAAGCTTACAGTTTTAAAGAGATATCAGCATTACAAATTAAGAAGGATTGTATATTGCCTGCATTACGTTTACTTGCTGGACCAACCGCTTATGAACAAATAGAAGCGAATGGCTTAGAACAATCATTATTTACACAATTGTTTGCTGCATCTGGTGGGCCAAAATGGATAGCAGTAGCAGGGTTGGATAAGTACTTATTCAGTGAATTTTTTAAAGAGCGCCAAGACCCACTTTATACCATGGGAGCCTCATCTGGTGCCTGGCGTTTAGCCTGTATGGCACAACAAAACCCGTTAGCCGCCTATGAACGCTTTGAACATTTTTATATTCATCAGCGTTACGAGCAAAAACCAAATCGTGAGCAAGTGAGCGCGCAAGTGCTTAACATTGTTGACGGTATTTTGGGTGAACAACAAGGCGCAGATATTCTTGCTAACCCACTCATTCGTCATCATATGGTGGCGTGTCGCGCTCGTCATTTAAACCGCATTCATGCCAAATTTGGCTTAATGGTGGGCTTGTCGATGGCGGCGGTGAGTAATATTGTTAACCGCAAAAGCTTAAGCTGGCATTTTGAGCGAGTGATTTTAAGTCATAAAGACGACGCATCACCGTTTCGACGCTTAAAAGACTTACCGACAAAGCATGTTGAGCTGACTGAAAATAATATACGTCATGGATTATTAGCCACGGGATCGATCCCTTTATTGCTCGATCCGGTTAAAGATCTGCAAGGATCGCCTAAAGGCCATTATTACGATGGGGGGATTACTGATTACCATTTTGATATGCCGCTACCAGCTGCAACAGGATTAAGTCTATACCCACATTTTTATCCTTATATGAGCCCAGGCTGGTTTGATAAATCGTTATTATGGCGTAAAGCTAAAGCGAACTACCACAATGGATTGATTTTGGCACCGAGTAAGCAATTTATTGCCAGTTTACCGTTTGCTAAAATTCCAGACCGGGAAGACTTTAAACACCTAGATAGCGATACGCGCATTGCTTATTGGCAACAAAGCGTGCAGCAAAGCCAAATATTAGCTGATGAATTTGCTGAGATTGTCGCAAAAGGCAACATTATGGATCGCATTGAGCGTCTATAGCGTTGATTAAAATATGTTCATTTTTGTAGTTTGTATGAAATATAACCGTACTGGATCAGGTCTTATTAAGTCATAGAGTAGTAAATAATCGTGGTCGATGTCGTTAGTAAGCATTATTTACAGCACTTATGTTGTTGAAAAATTGACCACTGCTACACTTGATTATACTGACTTTGATTTTGGTTCAGTAACTTCACCTTTGGTGTGGGAGGCGGTTATGAAAACACAAGAAATGGCATTATTAATTCAAGATGCAGTGTTATTGCCGGGTGGCAGACTCGAAATTCGTATCGCGTCACCTTGCGAGCTGCGCATGATCGCTGAAGTATTGAAAGGCCATTATCAACTTGCCTTTGCCGCACAAAAAGCGGGCAGTGATTTGCCGTGCTACATAACAGCAACGCGTTGTAACATCATCGATTTTAATCAATTGGCCGACAACACCTTAAGTATCGTCATTGAAGGTTCGCAACGGGTTAAAATCTTATCGGCAGCACAACAACGTGACGGTAGTTGGATTGCCCGTGCATTACCTTGCCAAAATTGGATTCAAGAGCCGATAGCGGGCGAGTTTGAAATTATCAGCGCGGCGCTAGAGCAGTTTTATCAGGTGAATCCTGACTTGCTTGACCTGTATTCGCAAGTGCATTTAGAAGATGCCACGTGGGTAAGCCAGCGCTGGCTTGAAGTGTTACCTATGTATAACCGCGATAAGTTAGTGTTAGTTGAGCAGCCCAATTGCCATAAAACCATGGACTTTGTGTTGCAGTTGCTTAAGTCTCATGTTGATGTGTAAGCGGTGCATCATGGGCGATACACTGATAACATAGCGTGATTAACCTTTCTCTATGTTTTATGTATAGCCTATTTTATGCCAAATTTAACCGCAAACGATCCAGCCCCACATTCCGCTTCAGCCATTGCGGCGCAGCCTTCGTATATTGTGCTACCTCGAAAAAGCGAATTGGCGGGTAAATCATACCCGACTGTGCTGGCATTTTTGGTTGATCATTTTAAGCAAATCGATGCTAGTGTTTGGCAACAACGGATTAACGATGGCAAGGTGCATTGGCAAAACGGCGAACTGATTAACGCTGATACCGCTTACCAAGCCACCGCGCGCGTGTATTACTATCGTGAGGTGCAGGCTGAAACCAAAGTGCCGTTTAATGAGCAGATACTCCATCAAGACAATGACACGATTATTGTCTACAAACCGCATTTTTTACCGGTGACCCCTGGCGGTAATTTCGTTAACGAATGCCTTGTGCATCGATTACGCATTGCCACACAAATAGATACCGTTGCGCCCGCCCATCGGCTTGATAAAGATACTGCTGGGGTGATGTTAATGACACTAAACCCGCACACTCGTCATGCCTATCACCAGCTGTTTTTAGACGACAAGATTACTAAAGACTATCAAGCGATTGCCAAGGTTACCTCAGATTTATTAGCGCAATTAGCCGACAAAACCTGTGAGTTACCGCTACATTGGACTGTTAAAAATCGTATTGTGGCGGCCAATCCTAGCTTTACCATGCAAGTGGTAGAGGGCGAGGCGAACAGCCATTCTGAAATAAGCCTGGTGGCGATAAAAGACGGTTTGGGTTTGTTTGAGCTCAGCCCAATTACCGGTAAAACTCATCAATTGCGTGTGCATATGCAAAGTTTAGGTATGCCGATATTACATGACCGTTTTTATCCGGTGTTACAGCCTAAAGGCCCTGATAATTATGATAAACCATTGCAGTTATTGGCTAAACGTTTGCGGTTTTGCGATCCGATATCAGGTATTGAACAAGATGTTGAGTGCCAGGGATTAGATTTACTGGCCATGAGTTAAAAGTTGTGTATGTACAAAAAACCGCCATCGATAAGTCGATGGCGGTTTGGTTTCTAATAATCGCTATTTTATCAGTTACTCTGCTGTAGCGTGTTTCACCCCTTTGCGATTTTTCATGGGGTCGCCATCGTAACCTAGGGCTTTCCAGTCTAGGCGCTCGCCTTTGTTATGACAGTCATTACATTGTAATGCTTTGTCTTTTGGCGTAACCATATGGTTGATACGCCACCACATTTCAGTCGCAACAAAGCCATGTTTCCCACTGTATTTGAGGCCTTTTTCTACCATAGTTGGGTTGACTTCCATCCCTAATCTGGCGGCTAGGTCCCAGTCAAATTTATCCCAATATCCACCTTCACCGTAAGTTTTTGGTGTCAGTAAAATATTCAACTCAGAGTCGTAAATTTGCTTACCAGTGTGCACTTTAAAAGGATAAATCTTGGCTTTAGGGTCGTTAATGTCGCCTAATGGGTAAGCTAGTTTTACCGTTTTACTTGGGTCAATTTTATCGCCTGCCATGTAGGCGTCAGCACTGCCATTAAACCAGGCGTATTGTGGTGGAACATCTTTTTGCCATACAAAACTGCCTTTCTTTTTGTTAAAGGTGTGCTTGCCATTTTCATCAGTAGTGTCTTCAAGATCTTGACCTGCTGCTGACCAGTCCCAATGCATTTTGGTGGGTTCCACTTTTGCAAATGATGGGATATGACATGTTTGACATGCCACTGTGGCAGTATGGGTGTTGAGTTTTTTGTTTTGATGCGGCGCGCCATCATGACAATTTACACAACCAATTTTGGTTTCGCCTCCTGGTGATACACCCATGGCATTACCGCTAATTTGATGCTTTTCGGTCACGTGACAATCTTGGCACTGAAAGTCATTGCCGTCGGTGTCCATGTGTACATCGGTTTCGCGATCTGGATAAGACATTGACGAGTCTAAGTCGCCATGTTTAACCGCATCACCGCCGCCGCCGTAAAAGTGGCAGCTGCCGCAGTTGTCGCGTACAGGGCTGCCAACATTTTGTGCCACTCTGAGCAAGTTGACCTTTCCAAATACTTCACCCGCGCCACCTGGATCTTTAACATATGTCCCTGTGGTGTCGTGGCACACTAGGCAGTCCACTTTGGTCATGTCGCTAAAGTCAAAGTTTGAGTCTTTCCAGCCGTAGCCTGCATGACAACTGGTACAGCGTGGCTCGTTACCCGATATCGACACACAAAAGTTATTAATACTGTTCTTTTTACCGCGCTTAACGGTACGGCCGGGTAATTCTTGTTCTAGCTCCCATGTCCAGTGAGATGATTTCATAAAGTCTTCGGCATGTTCTTTATGGCAGGTTAAACATTGAGTGGTGACTTCTGGGCCATTTTCAAATGGCCCTTGCAACACTTCTTTGTGATTAAAGGCGGCTTGTGCGCTACTGCTTAACAACAGTAATACCGCCATTGAGGTTAATATTCTCATTATCAGTGTCCTTACCCCTGAGCTTGCACTCAGGGGGACCAAGTTTAGAAGTTAATAGTCAATGAAGCATTAAGGTCGTAGGCGGTGTCGATTACGGGCAGCATTGAGTATGCAGTGCCAGCCATTACGTCATCTACTTTTTGCGGAGCACCCACTGGTGAGCCACTGCCTGTGTATTCATAGTCGTAATATAAACCGGCTAACTTGATGAACATTCTTGGGTTAATATCAAAGATGTAGTACGCCTCGGCAACATGGCCGCGGGTGGCTAACTTGCTGCCGATAGGGTCATCTTGTGCTTGAGTGAACGGACTCCAGTATTTAGAGCCATAGTTATATTCCAAACCAAATTTGCCGTAGGGTGCTGGAATTTGCATCCCAATATATACGCCGTAACCGTCTTTGGTATCGGTGTCGGTTGTCTCTGCTGCAACCATCATGATTTCAGTGCCTGTGCTGTTAAGCTCGGCTTCAAATACTGCATCGCTTAACATGCCACCAAACATACCTGCATTACCGCTTGGTTCTGCACGGGTCCAACCTAAAGAAGCAAAAAACTTCATGTCTTCGTCAGATTCATAGGCATAACCTAAACCGCCTAAATACATGTCACCAATCACATCACTAGGTTGAACTCTGGTGACAAAGTTAAAGTTGTCAAACTTTTGCATATCCTGGTACATGGTTGGGGCAAAAATACCTGCCAATTGTGATGGGAATGCCATGGTGCCGGTAAACCCATCATTGACATCTTTAGCACCAAATAACGTTAACTGAACAAAGTGGTTACCGTCGTTCAATACGTCGATGTTAAATCCACCTAAGTGAGTGTCCTTGGTGACAATATCGCCAAATAATTCGCCATTGCCGTATTGTGATTCAAAGCCTTGACCGTAACAAAAGCGAACGGTTTGGCCTTCAATACCAGTGATGTCGCTTAGGTTGTAACCTAAAGTTGCACCGTCGAAGTTAAAGTTAACTAAGTGGCCTGATGGGGTGCCGCCACGGAGTTCGTTTTCACGGTAGTGGCTTGGTGGGCCGTAGGTTGATGGGCGACGACCGATAGAAAGGTAAGCGCCGCTGCCGTTGATGTCTTTCCAGTTAAAGTAAGCGCGCTCAACTTTGAGTTCGTCACCACTGGTGCTGCCGCTGCTGGTACCGTCCATGGTGAACGAGTTCCAAGAATCAAAAACTTTAACGCCGGTAGAGTCTCCCCAGCTTTTAAACATGGTTAAGCGTCCTGCAAAGCTGACGTTGTCCCATACTTTTGCGTTGATGTTTAAGCGAAGGCGAGTGGTATAAAAAATATCATTATCGATATCTTGTTGCGTTTTTGGTGCGAGCACCATTGGCATTACGCCTTGAAGCATGCCGCTTTGAAATGCAGTGGCTAAGTCAGGGTTTGCGGCCATCATTTGCCCTAAAGGCGAGCTTGCGCTGCTTGGGTCACCAAAGTCACCGGCCATTGCTTTACTGGCAAAGTCGCTAAAGTTAACGTTCATTGCTGGATTCCAGGTGACGTTTTGATAATGCAATGAATGCATTTTGGTTCTAAAGTCACCAGTAATTTCGATTCGGTCTAATGCACTATGACGCTCGGTTTTGTCTACTCGTGAGTTTAAGTAATCTAAATCATCTGTAATTTCGGCAAGCTGTTTTTCTAACTCGGCAATTTTTTGCACATCGCTATCTGCAGCTAAACTTGCACCACTCATAAAGAGTGCGTTAGCAACGAGAATTGAGATAAGTGTTCTCATGGTTTTTCTCCCCCAGATTTGCCAAAAAATTCATCAATTTGGCAAATTTTTGTTGTCAGATCCCCTGAGGCTAAGCCCCATGGTTTTTTAACATTGATTATTGGCTGACGCTTACTCAGAAACGTCGGTCAGCATGACAGACTTAGCCGCAGGTGGCAGGTTGGTCTGAGTCGGCTGCGTGGTCATACAAAAATTGTTGAATGTCTTTCAATTCTTGTTCTGACAGCGCCTCAAAAACGGCAGGTTTGGCTTTGTGCTTGTCACGAGAGAAGAAACGATCCCATTGGCTCATGGTTTTTGCCATTGGAGTCAGTTCAGGGCCTTCACTATCGGCACTGTGGCAGGCTTTACATTCTTTTTTATATAGGTGTTTACCTTTTTTCGGGTTACCACCATCGGCTGCTATGGCCTGGCTACCGAAAGATAATGCGATGGCGATTGCGATACCAACTTTTGTATATGTCTTCATCATGTTTATCCTCTATGGGCTTTTTATAGGTAGTGCTTTAGCAATTTGGAGTTATGTCTTTGCTGTAAATAATGTTACCTAAAAGTAGGTAGTGTTAACTTGAAGTAGATCATGTCTATGAGAAAAATCTAATTGAAAAAAAGTTAATTGAAAAAAATCTAATGAACTTATGTGACACAGATCTATTGCAAATCGGCCTGAATACTTGATAGGCCGGATAGAGTCTATTTTTTGAGATGTAAAAAGAGATGAATTTGGGGTTAGCTTATTAATGCCAGCAGCGATTTTATCGCTAGAACTGTTGCGCTCACGCTGCATAACACTAAAGTGATAATGCGGGTTTTATTTTTATCAATATGATTAATTAACAAACTTGACACAAGGTAGCCGCCAACAATCGACGGGATGAGCATCAGTGATAACCATAAGTGTTGTGCTTCAACCAAGCCGAAAATAGCCAAAATAGCTAAAGCAATCAGTGAGCTAATTAAAAAGAAGGCTGACAACGCCGCCCTAAATTGATTGACATCTTGTCCGGCGAGTAAAATGGCCATTGGCGGGCCACCAATGGCAGCGATATTACCAAAAATACCGGAAAATATTCCGGCAATAAATAAGCTAATGCGGTTGATGGTTGCAGTAATTTTGTAGACGCTGAGGATAACTGCAATATATACAATCGCCGCGATTATCAATCCAAGTACGGCTTGCGGGGCAAACACTAGTAACCCCGCCCCCACAAACCCACCAGGGATCCGCCCGAGTAAGGCATATTGCAAACCATTAAATTGCAGATGACCGCGCTCTCTAAACAAGGTCATGGCTGAAATAACAAAACCCATCACCACAATAGGAACAGGTACAAGTTGGGGGCTAACGATATACAGAAGGGGGCTGGCAACAACGGCTAACCCAAAACCAATTAAGCTTTGGGTTAGCGCGCCAAAAAACACGATAACTGATGCCAGTATCAAAGTAGATGGTTCGATAAATGACATCATAAGTTCTCTATAAAAACATCACGACTTCTTAAAAGGGTCGTTTCAAAGTCTATTGATTAAGCCAGTGAGTTATTCCATGTCTTCCCACTCGATACCCATTTCATCCATTAACTTTTTCGCTTCACTTGGGATGCTGTCAGGCTCATCTTTTGATAAGTCGCCGTCATTAGGTAATGGTTGTCCTGTGTATGCATGCAAAAAAGCTTCGCATAGCAGTTCACTGTTAGTTGCATGTCGCAGATTGTTTATCTGACGACGAGTCCGCTCATCGGTTAGTACTTTTAATACTTTTAAAGGGATAGAAACCGTAATCTTTTTTACTTGCTCATTTTTTTTGCCATGCTCGGCATATGGGCTAATATATTCGCCATTCCACTCAGTCATTAACTTACCCTTAACGATAAATACGGGGCAGATTTTAACCCCTTACAATCTCTAGTCAAATTATTGCTACTATTTAGTGACGAATGCAAATAGATTTCTTTATGTTTAGACGTCTAAACGGCTAATAGTGGTTGACGAATGCCAGTGTCTTAGGTAGATTTGGACGTCTAGACATCTCTTTTTGTGTGTTTGTGAAATTTTTTAGGAGTCATTATGACTAAGCATCAAAGCGCCACATTGGCCGTTCGCCAAGGTATTGAATCAGACACACAACACGGAGCTGTGGTACCACCGATTTATTTATCGACCAATTATTCATTTGATGGCCATAAAAATCCACGTGAATTTGACTATAGCCGTTCGGGTAATCCTACCCGTAACATTTTAGGTGACGCGCTGGCTCAGCTAGAACAAGGTGCCACTGGTGTGGTGACATGCACGGGTATGGCTGCCATCACACTGGCAACCAGCTTACTTGGGCCAGATGATTTATTGGTTGTTCCGCACGATTGCTACGGCGGCAGTTACCGTTTATTTACCAATTTAGCCAAAAAAGGCCAATTTAAATTAGTGGTTGTCGATCAAACTGATACTGAGGCTTTAAATAAAGCCATTGCGCAAAAGCCCAAAATGGTTTGGTTAGAGACACCCTCTAATCCGTTATTACGCGTGGTTGATATTGAAGCCGTGAGCCTAGCTTGCCAAGCTGTTGGTGCGTTAGTGGCGGTTGATAACACCTTTTTATCGCCAATTTTACAGCAACCTTTATTGTTAGGTGCTGATATCGTGATTCATTCAACTACCAAATACATTAATGGCCATAGTGATGTGGTCGGTGGCGCGGTGGTGGCTAAAGACCCTGAGTTAGGCGAGCTATTACATTGGTGGTCAAACACCCTTGGGCTAACGGGTTCGGCATTTGACAGCTATTTAACCTTGCGTGGTTTACGCACCCTAGCTGTACGCATCCGTGAACATCAACGCAATGCACAAAAAATCGTTGAATTACTTAACACTAGCGACCTAGTGGCCAAAGTGTATTACCCAGGTTTAAAAGACCATCCAGGTCACGAAATCGCTGCAAAACAACAACAAGGCTTTGGCGCTATGTTAAGTTTTGAGTTAAAAGGCGGCGAGGCTGAAGTTGTGGCATTTTTACAAGCCTTGTCTTTATTCAGTGTTGCTGAAAGTTTAGGCGGAGTGGAAAGTTTAGTCGCCGTTCCGGCCACCATGACCCACAGAGCAATGGATGCTGAAGCACGCCAAGAGGCTGGTATTAAAGACACTTTATTGAGACTATCTGTCGGTATTGAAGATGCTGAAGATTTAGTTACTGATATTAAAGCAGGTTTAGCCGCAGTAGCAGCCATAAAATCATCTTAATCTGGGTTTAATTAGCTTAATTTACGTTTATGTTAGCTGTAGTTTTCGTTAAATAAAGTAAAATAGCAGCCGCAAAAAAAGTCGTAGTTGTTTAAGGAGTGCGTAATGGCGCGAGGTCATTTACATAAGTTTGGTGGTTCTAGTTTAGCGGATGCTGATTGCTATCGCCGTGTTGCCCATATTTTATTGACCCACGGTAACAGTGATGATCTTGTGGTGGTGTCGGCTGCCGGTAAAACCACTAACTTCTTATATAAATTACTCAGTTTGCGTGACAGCGGCCAACTTTGGCAGGAAGAACTGCAAGTATTGATTAGTTATCAACAAACCCTGATTGAGCAGTTATTGTCGAATGAGCAAGCGCGTGATTTACGTGAGCGTTTGTCGACAGATCGCTCTCAATTAGTCAGCTTGTTGTCGTTACAACACCACAACGAATATCAATTAAATCAAGTTGTGAGTTTTGGTGAGCGTTGGTCAGCACGTTTAATGGCGGCGCTATTACGTGAAACTGGCGTAGCGGCATCTCATGTCGATGCCTGTTCTATTTTAGTTGCCGATGAGGGCGCAGTACCGAATATTTTAGTGCCAGAGTCGCGCGATAAAGTGCAAGCTACACTGGCGCTTCACCCACAAGAGCGTTTAGTGATAACAGGGTTTATTTGCGCCAACCGTCATGGTGATACCTTATTATTAGGCCGTAATGGTTCTGATTTTAGTGCCACTTTAATTGCTAGCCTAGCCGACATTGATCGCGTGACGATTTGGACCGATGTTGAAGGGGTATTTAACGCCGATCCAAATAAAATCAACGATGCCAAGTTACTTAAAAGCATGTCTTTAGCTGAAGCCGATCGTCTTGCGCGTTTAGGCTCACCTGTTTTGCACTCTCGCACTTTACAGCCTTTGTTTAATACCGAAGTCAGTCTGGCGGTGCGTTCAAGTTATGCATCACACACCGACTTTACTTTGATTGCGCCTTTGAGCTCATCTGCCAGTGCGCCGGTAGTGACCAACTTAAATGAAGTGCTGCTATTTAGCTTTAAAATGAACAGCAATATTGCGCCGCTATTTGAGGTATTACGCGCGGCAGGTTTAACCCCATTGGCATTTTGGGAACTTGCTCAACATAAAGTTGAGCTGGCCTTTACTTTAGAAAGCCAAAAGCAGGTTCAAGCGGTGTTAAATCAATATCGAGAAGAATGGGCAATCGAAGAGTTAACCATACAATCTGATTTGGGATTAGTCGCGCTAGTCAGTGCTGATGCGCATCATTTTAGACGCAGTTTTGCACGGTTATTAAGCCGCGATGCTAAACCGGTTTATCAAGACTCACTTAGCTTAGTGACAATAGTGCCACAAGCTCAAGTCAGTTTGTTAACGCAAAAAGTGCATCGTCGTTGTGCTGGTCCAAGAATGCGCATTGGCGTGTTGTTATTAGGGGCGGGTAATATTGGCGAAGCATGGATAGATTTATTTAAACGTGCAAGTCCAACACTTGACCGTGAATTAGAAGCATCAGTTGAGCTTATTGGGGTGGTCGGCTCGCAAAAAGCCTTGATTGCCAACGAGGGTATTGACCTCAATCACTGGCAGCAAGATTATCAGTCAAAAGCCACTACTTGGGATTACGATCAGTTATTTGAACAATTAGCCCAGTTAGATTGCGATGAAATAGTGGCTTTAGATATTAGTGCCAGTGCCAGCTTAACCTTGCAGTACCCTGAGTTATTTGCTCGCGGTATTCATGTGGTGAGCGCCAATAAATTAGCAGGCTCTGGCCCATTGCCATTTTACCGTGAATTAAAGCAACAGCTCAGTAACCGTCGATTATTTTGGCGCTATAACGCCAGTTGCGGTGCAGGCTTGCCAATTCAACATGCATTAAACGATTTACGTAACAGCGGCGACACCATTGAAGCTGTGGGCGGGATTTTTTCTGGCACCTTATGTTGGTTATTTGAAAACTACGATGGCAGTAAACCGTTTTCTGAATTAGTGCTTGAGGCACGTGGTTTAGGGATTACAGAACCCGATCCTCGTGATGATTTATCAGGGCGTGACATGCAACGTAAGTTGCTTATTTTAGCCCGTGAAATTGGCCTCGCCGTTGAGTTAGATGACATTACGCTTAATTCATTGGTGCCTAAAGCGTTAGCAGAGTTGTCGTTAAATGACTTTTTAGCGCGTATCAATGAATTAGATGAGGATTTATTACAGCAATTTACTGCCGCCGCTGAACAAAATAAGGTGCTACGTTACGTTGCCTCGTTAGACAAAGTTGAGGGTAAACTGCAAGCCGAAGTCGGCTTACAGTGGGTAGACAATAATCATCCTTATGCCAATTTAACGCCAGGCGATAATGTGTTTGTCATTCGCAGTGCGTTTTATCAAGGTAACCCGTTGATTATCCGCGGCCCAGGCGCTGGACGTGAGGTCACCGCAGCAGCGGTTCAGTCGGACCTAGTGCATATTTGTAAAGACTTACTGCAAGAGTAATATTGCTTAAAAAGATCATGTTGAATGGTCTTTTTTTTCGTCTTCTATTACATAGTGCTGCGTTGTATTAAAAGGATATTGAATGGAAAGGCCAACAAAGGAGCAAATTCGAGAGTTACCGCTTTACGATGGTATTGCGCTTGAGAATATTATTGTTGTTACAAACAAAGCAGATGCTATTAGTGCCATTGCAGAGTTAAAAAAACATTCCTGTTTAGGCTTTGATACCGAGAGCAAACCCTGTTTTATAAAAGGTGAGGTCAGTGATGGACCTCATTTAATTCAAATCGCTACACAGTCCAAAGTGTTTTTATTCCCTACTCAGTTTTATGAACACTTTACTGACATTAGTGACGTCCTGTCGGACCCTACGATAAAAAAGGTGGGCTTTGGATTAAAAGAAGACAGAAAAATACTCTTGAGAAAATTTGGTATTAGGCTAGCCAATACTGAAGAGCTTTCGTCAAAAGTGATGCGTTTTGCCCGCGTTAAGCAACGTGTTGGCGCTCGAGTGGCGGTTGCGATGTTGTTTAATCAACGGCTATCTAAGAGTGCACAACAATCCAATTGGTCAATATTTCCTCTGCATGACCATCAGAAAAAATATGCGGCAAATGATGCTCATACTGCATTACTCATCGAGCTCGAAATAGAAAGACAGAGCCAGCAATAATATTACCAACATGGCTCCTGCTACAACTCGATAGGTTTTATCCTCCTTAATATTTTCTTTTTCTGCTGAGCGACTAAATAAACGCAATTTACATATAAATAAAAATTATCAAATTAATAAAATTTGATAATTTTTATTAATGTTTTGTTCGCCGTAATATAACTCCATCGAAAAAAATGACGTATCAATCAATAGTTTTTTTGGAGTAAGTTATGAAAATGAATCACGTAGGTTTGATGGTTGGCGACATGGATAAAGCGGTTGAGTTTTATACCAAAGCACTGGGTTTGCGAGTGGTAATGGGCAACACTAAGGTGCAAGAAGAGCGCGAAACGGCCATTGGTAAAATGTGTATTGCAGTGTTTGGTGAAGGCTTTAAAGGCTTTAACATTGCACACTTAGTGACAACTGACGGTATCGGTGTTGAGCTATTTGAAATGGTTGATCGTCAAGAGCGACATGACGTTGATTTTACCCGTCTTGGTATTTTCCACTTTTGTTTGCAAACCGATGACTTTGAAGGGGCGATTGCCCGTACCGAACAGTATGGCGGCAAGGTACGTATGGACATTATGCGCTACCACCCAGAAGACGAAAGCAAACCTGCAAAAATGGTGTACCTAGAAGATCCATTTGGAAACTTGTTTGAGTTTTACTCGCACACGTATGAAGAAACCTACGCGTCTGATTACGAGTAATCGAAATACGTTAACAGCATCATCGATAAGCGATCTCAGGGTCGCTTTTTTGTTTGTGTTGCAAAATTCGATTGGCCGATCGATAGCCTTAAATACTGTTGCCATTTTTAAAAGACCTTTTAGCCGTAACACTCTGCGCTTAGTTAATTTGCTCTATTGCTGTTTTTTTAGCTTGACTTAAGATGCAGTTAATCTAGTATATGGACATATAGACGTCCAAACGGCTAAATAGCTCGGGTTAATATAGTGAAGCTAACCGTTTGGTATAGACTCCGAAGTTTTACAGAAGTTGAAGGAATACATTATGGCTTTTCATCATGCGC
This sequence comes from Shewanella saliphila, assembly GCF_014648295.1. GTDB lineage: Bacteria > Pseudomonadota > Gammaproteobacteria > Enterobacterales > Shewanellaceae > Shewanella > Shewanella saliphila. The sequence goes on along the minus strand of NZ_BMQV01000008.1, from coordinate 50,258 downwards.
AACATGCCCAGTCGTTAAATCAGAGCTTGTCTGAGCTGAATGATATTAATGTGTCTTTTGAGTTTTTTCCGCCTTCAACCCCTGCAATGGAAGAGATTTTGTGGAACTCTATTCGTCGTTTAGAGCCGTTAAATCCTAAATTTGTCTCGGTAACTTATGGTGCCAATTCAGGAGTGCGAGATCGTACTCATGGTGTGATTGAGCGTATTCAAAAGGAAACTAACTTGCTTGCTGCGCCGCATTTAACTTTAGTTGATGCCAGCGATGAAGAGTTAATTGAGCTAGCAAAACAATATTGGAATTCAGGCATTAGAGACATTGTTGCACTGCGTGGTGACTTACCTGATGGCAGCCCAAAACCTACGCGTTTTGCTAATGATTTAGTGAGTCTGCTTCGCTCTGTTGCTGACTTTGATATTTCAGTTGCGGCATATCCAGAAGTGCACCCTGATGCGCGTAATGCTCAAGCTGACCTGATAAATCTAAAGAAAAAAATTGATGCTGGTGCTAACCGCGCCATTACGCAGTTTTTCTTTGATGTTGAATCATATTTACGTTTTCGCGATCGCTGCGTTACCGCTGGTATTGATGTTGAGATTATTCCAGGTATCCTACCTGTGACCAACTTTAAGCAGACTAAACGTTTTGCAGACATGACCAATGTGGCGATTCCAAACTGGTTACACCGTCAGTTTGATGGCTTAGATGATGATCCTGGCACTCGCCAATTAGTGGGTGCGAACGTGGCCATTGATATGGTGAAAGTACTGGCACGTGAAGGCGTTAAAGATTTCCACTTTTACACCCTTAACCGCGCCGAATTAACTTATGCCATTTGCCATACTTTAGGTGTGCGTCCAAAGTAATCGACACCGAATTTGTTTTCCTTTAGCCTCTGTTTACAGAGGCTTTTTTGTATTTGTGAGTAGGGGATATTAATGGATAAGGTTGAACTTGCAGGGCAATGTCCACTTTGTTTACAGCAAAATGGTTGTGCTATGGCCAATCACCACCAAGCTGGACAGAATGAACCGAGCCCATGTTGGTGCCAAAGTGTGCCTGAATCAATAACAGCGGTGTTATCGCAATACACTCAATCACAGCCGCAATTAAACTTGCCTGATAACCAATGCATCTGCCAACAATGCATTGAAAAAATCTTGGCTGCAATGACCATTAATGCCGTGCAACAATACCAGCCTGATGACCATTGATTAACCGTTAGTGACACGGTATTTACGCTAGGGGCGGTTTGCTCGCTCGGCATAACGGTGTTTTTTGTTAGCGCAATGTTAATTTTTATTGTTAGCCTGCTGTTAGTTAGTATACTTAGGTAACGCTTTGTATCGCTGAGGATAATAATAATGTTAAAAAAATTTCTCCTAGGACTTGCGGTTATCATCGCAATCCCATTTGTTGCCGCACTCTTTATTCAATCCGATTATTCGGTCATTCGCTCTGTCACCATCAATAAACCTGTCTCTGAGGTGTTTGACTATGTTAAGCAGCTTAAAAACCAAGATAACTTTAGTAAATGGGCACAAATGGACCCTGATATGGTTAAAACCTATCGCGGTACCGACGCTACTGTTGGTTTTGTGTCGGCTTGGGCCAGTGAAAACCCTGATGTGGGCGTTGGTGAGCAAGAGATTATTGCCATTGATGAAGGTAAGCGTGTCGATTTTGAATTACGTTTTATTTCGCCATTTGAAGCCACAGAGCCTGCTTTTATGACAACCGAGGCTATAAATACTCATCAAACTAAAGTGGATTGGGGGTTCAATGGCCATTTAAATTACCCAATGAACCTCATGTTTTTATTTGTTGATTTTGAAACCATGATTGGCGATGACTTACAGCAAGGTTTAGACACTTTAAAAGTGATACTCGAAAAAGAATAACTGAAAACGCAATTTTATTGTGAAGATGATTCATCGTATCTTGTCTTAGGTTGCCTTGGTTGGCGTAATCGGGGTAACCTAAAAAATTACATCATAATGGTGACGGGTTTGGGCCGTTGAAACCATAATAACAATAGCTAATAAAACAATAATACTAATAAAAAATAATTTTCGACTGACGTCTTTACTCATTATGAGGTTTTACATGGAAGCAATCACAAGTTTTATTAATACAGTCAACAGCATTGTTTGGGGGGTCCCCATGCTGGTGATGATTTTAGGGGTAGGGTTATTCCTGTCTATTGGCCTTAAATTAATGCCGATTTTAAAATTAGGCAGAGGATTTAAATTATTATGGTCGGGCCGTCAGGTCGATGACGACAGTGAAAAAGGCGATGTGAGTCCCTTCAATGCATTGATGACATCGTTATCAGCCACCATTGGTACGGGTAATATTGCCGGGGTTGCAACGGCTATCTTTATTGGTGGCCCTGGTGCACTTTTTTGGATGTGGTGTACCGCTCTTGTGGGTATGGCGACCAAGTTTTCAGAGGCGGTATTAGCAGTTAAATATCGTGAAACTGATGCCAATGGTAACCATGTTGGCGGACCGATGTACTACATTAAAAATGGCCTAGGCAGCAAGTGGGCCTGGTTAGGTACAGCCTTTGCGATTTTTGGATCAATTGCCGGTTTTGGTATTGGTAATACGGTACAGGCTAACTCTGTTGCCGATGCTATGAGCAGCAATTTTGATATACCGAGTTGGGTCACTGGCGTGGTGTTAATGGTGCTTGTGGGCGCGGTACTGATGGGCGGCATTAAGCGTATTGCTGAAGTTGCTGGCAAACTGGTGCCATTAATGACGGTATTTTATATCACTGCCGGTATATCGGTATTAGTGGTATACGCCGCTGATGTGCCAGCAGCGTTTATGTTAATTGTTGAAAGTGCCTTTAACCCTGTTGCTGCTCAAGGTGGTTTTGCCGGTGCTGCGGTATGGGCTGCAATTCGTTTTGGTGTGGCGCGTGGTGTGTTTTCAAATGAAGCGGGTTTAGGCAGTGCACCAATTGCACATGCCGCAGCGCAAACTAATAACCCAGTTAAGCAGGGCCTAGTGGCAATGCTAGGTACATTTATTGATACTTTAATTGTTTGTTCTATTACCGGTTTAGCCATTGTGGTTACCGGCTCTTGGACCTCTGGTGAAAACGGCGCGGCATTAACATCGTTTGCCTTTTCTCATGCACTGCCCATGGGTAACTACATTGTTGCTATTGCTTTAGCTGTATTTGCGTTTACCACGATATTAGGTTGGAGCTTTTACAGTGAAAAATGTATTCAGTACCTATTTGGCGATAAAGCCATTAAACCATTTCGTCTTGTGTTTACCTTAGTTGTGCCTATTGGCGCAGTGAGCTCGTTAGAGTTTATTTGGTTATTGGCCGATACCTTGAATGCAATGATGGCTATTCCAAACTTAATCGCGCTGGTATTGCTTAGCCCTGTGGTATTTGGTTTAACCCGTGAGTACTTTATTAAGCAGCGGGCATTAAAAGCACAAAGTTAATGTTAACAGGCTCGATGTAAGCATTCAGTTTAAGCATGTTCATTATGGTGATGAGCATGCTTTTTTTAAAAGGATTTAACATGAATAAAGGATTTTTAACCGCACTAGGCGCATCCGTTTTAGCGATTTTACTGGTATCTGGTTGCGCCAATTTATCTATTAAAACCAATGCCGGCGAAGTGGCATTAGACAGTGTTAAAGCGGGTAAAGTGGACACCTATACTTTGGAAGAGTTGTCGCGATTGAGAGCTCAATTCTTAGGTGATGTGACAACATCTTATTGTGAAAACACATTAGACCCAGCTAAGTTAGATAATTTACCCAGTTTGTCATCGATGGTTAAAACGCTCAAATTAAAAGTTTTGCAGCGTGGTGGTAATGGCATTGTGGTGAAGCAATGCGGCCGCCTTTCAGATTTATCTTGTAACATTTATATAGAATGTAACGGCGAAGCTTATTTTGTTAATAGAGATTTTTAATTAGCCCCTTCCTAAATCCACTCATCGTTTTACTTTGTTAACCTCCTACACATCAACGTATTAGGAGGTTAATCTAAGCGTTTATTAAAGCGTTTGGCGGCCACCCCTAGCCCTATCAACGTAAATCCAATAAGCCAGATAATATCGTCAATAAGCTCCATTAAGGTCGCACCTTTCAACACAATGGCTCTAATGACTCGCATAAAGTGAGTGCCGGGTAACATTTCTGCTATCCACTGCGCTGCGTTTGGCATGGCTTCTAAAGGAGTGATAAATCCTGACAATAATATCGTGGGCAGTAAGATAAAAATGGTCATTTGCATGGCTTGAAGTTGGGTTTGGGCAATGGTCGAAATAATTAAACCTAGGGTGAGACTCGCGGTAATAAACAGTAAGGTTGCTATGAGCAAATGACTGATGGTGCCATCAATGGGCACAGCAAAAATAACATGACCCAACCCCAAAATAATGGCCATTTGCACTAAACCGATTACGATGTATGGCAGAATTTTACCGATCATCAGTTCAAGGGATTTAATCGGCGTGGTAATGAGTAATTCAAGGTTGCCGCGCTCGCGTTCTCGCACAATAGCCGATGAGGTAAAAAGCACCATGGTCATGGTGAGAATGACCGCAATTAAACCGGGGACGATATTCACCGCAGAGCGTTGTTCTGGGTTATAAAACAAGCTGACTTCAAATAATGACTGGCTGCTGGTTGGCTCTGGCAGTACATCATTAAGCGACAGGTTTTGCAGTTGTTTGATTGCCCCTGCGATCATGGTGTCTGAACCATCAACAACCCATTGGCCTATCGGCTCATCATGGGCAATTTTTTGCGTCAATGTAGGCGGTAAAATTAAGGCCGCTTTTATGTCGCCGCGTCGAATTGCCTCTTGGGCTTGTTTGGCAGTGGTTAAGTACATTGTAACATCGACAACCTGAGTGACTTTTACCGCTTCAACTATCCAGCGGCCTGCGGCTGAGTCGCTTTGGTCCACTATTGCCACGGGTATTTGGCGTACATCGGTATTAATGGCATAACCAAATAGCAGTAGCTGGATCAACGGGATCATAATCACCATCGCAAAGGTAATTCGGTCACGGCTGAGCTGTTTGATTTCTTTGGTGGTGATGGCGTATACGCGCATTAAACTGTTGCTAATTGAGTGCATCATAGCGTTACGCCTTAGAGGTCGCGGGCGGTGTGCTCATTTTGCCGGTATGGCTTACAAACACATCTTCAAGATTGGCACTCACAATCGCAATATCTTGCGGATTGATTTGGCGTTGATATTGCTGACACTGTTGTAACACCCAGGCAATAGGATCGGCAATTTGTTTATCAATTAACACCCGTAAACGATGGCCTAATTGTGCTGCTGAACTCACTTCAGTGTGGGTAATTAATGCCTGTTTTAGCGGCCTTAAATCTGATGCGTTAATTTCAATAACATGAGCATTGATGTTATCCATTAATGTTTTAGGCGTGTCATCTGCTTTGATTGTGCCTTTTTCCATAATGGCGATTTTATGGCAGCGCTCGGCTTCATCCATATAATGGGTAGACACTAAAATGCTGGTGCCTTGTTCTGATAAGTCGAATAATTGTTCCCAAAAGTCGCGGCGATTTTGTGGGTCAACGGCTGAGGTGGGTTCGTCTAAAAACAATAATTTGGGCTGGTTTAAACAAGCACAGGCAAGGGCAAGCCGTTGGCGTTGTCCGCCACTGAGGGTGGCGGTGAGTTGATGTTGGTATTGGCTGAGTTTATAGGTACTTTGCAGTTGATCGATTCGGGCACGTGATAGGTCGCGTTTCATGCCGTAAATGCGCGCTATAAATTGCAGGTTTTCTTTAACGGTTAAGTCGTCATACAGCGAAAACTTTTGAGTCATATAACCAATGTGCTGGCGCAATGCTTCAGCTTGTTTCGGGATAGTTAATCCCAACACATTAATGCCGCCGGTTGTTGGGGTAAGCAGCCCTGTTAACATTCGTATTGTGGTGGATTTACCACAACCATTTGGGCCTAAAAAACCGTATATATGGCCTTTAGGGACATTAAGGTCGATTTGGTTTACCGCCGTAAAATCGCCAAATTGTTTGCTAATTCCTTGTGCTTGAATAACCCATTGCGGGTCGCTTAACGCGCTCATTGTTGCTCCGGTAATATCACTTGAGCAGGTATGCCTGTCGGTAATGTATTGGCCGAACTGTCTAGTGTGAACTCGGCTAAAAAGGCTAACCTTGAGCGATCAGCTTGGTTAAGGGCATAGTAGGGCGTAAAAGCCGGCTCACTGCTGAACCAGCGTAATGTGCCGTCAAAGAGAGTGTCGATACCATCAACACTCACCTTAAGCGTTTGACCTATTTGTAATTTGGCGGCGTAAGGTTCGGGAATATACACTCTGGCATAAGGCGTTTCGTCAGCCTGGATCACCGCAACCACAGCACTCAGTGGCACGCGTTCTCCAACGTTATAAGGTAAGTTATCTAGCTTGCCAGCACGGGTTGCACGGATGCTAAGATCGCTATACACCTGTTGCTCATAACGTAAATTGGCATTAGCGGCATCAAGTGCGGCTTGAGCTTGAAAAATATCTTCTTGGCGAACGCCTTTCACCATTTTTGTGAGTAAATCGTTGGCGGCGTCATATTCGGCATTGGCTTGATCGCGAAGCGCTAACGCGCGGTCGAGCTCTGCTTCACTCACTAAACGTTTAGTAAGCAAACTGGCACTACGTTGATACGACTTTTGCGCTTCAATTTTTGCTGCGTTAGCACTTTTTAGCGCCGAGTTGGCACTGGCAATATCTTCTGGGCGTTCACCATTGGTGAGTTTAAGCAGGTAAGCTTCGGCTTTAACGACATCAGCTTGCATTACCGCAAGGCGCGCCGCTTGTTTACGGGTATCAAATTGCACAAGTAAATCACCTGCATTGACTTGCATGCCTTTTCTCATTGGTTGAGCGGTAATGATTTCAGCCGCAGTTGAGCGTAATAAAACCCGGTCGCGCTCTAAGGTGCCCAACGCTTGGTCTGGGGTCGCGGGTGTGCAACCACTCATGAGGATAAAACTGCAGAGAAATGCGGAACGGATTAAATGCTTCATGGTGGGTCTCAAACATAGACAGACAAACACTATTGCACTTGTTTACTATGCTAAGTGTGACCAATGCCACACTTAACAATGTCAGTTATTCGAAGTTGTTATCAAATTCTGAGTCTTCAAATAAGTCGACCGCAGAGGTTGGGGTCACATGCTTAAATTGGTTGGCAAAATAACGTTGAACTCCTTTTAGGTCAATGTTGCCTATGCCAGAAGCAAAGCCAAACCAGGCATAAAGACCACTAATATCGGCAAACATGGGGGGTAAATACTTGGGTTGAGCAATCACCCCTTCTTGATAGGCCTGGTACAGAACTGGGATATCTTCAATGGCCAATTTACCCAAAAATAACATAGGGATGAGTTCAGGCAAGCCGCTGCTGATCGCACTGCGGATAAAGTTAATGTTTTCAACATAACCGCGCACATAGGAGATATCTTTAGTAAAAAAGCTGCCGCCGCCAACCATGCCACCACGAAATACACGTTGAGTGACTCGATAACTGTCTTTTGAACTTAAGTTAAGGTTTCTAAAGTAGCGATAGACTTCAATAAAGTCGGCACCTTGTTCGGCCATATCAACCGCAGAAACCCTATCGCTAATACGACGAGCACGCCCTGGATTAGAGCTTAACGTGAGCATTTCCATTAATACCGCTAAGCCTTCTTGCGATGCGGTTACCCGTGGTGAGCCCACACTTAACCATGTGGCGTGAGGTTGAGCGCGACCATTGAGCGTTGTGCCCACATGCACCCAACCTTCGTGGACTTCATAGACATTTAAATCAGACTCACTGAACATGGCTCGGGTATTGAGTTTAACGGTATCGCCACCTACAGCAGCGTCTGAGGCAATACCGTCGCTTAATTTAACGTGGATTTCATCGTGATGAAAATACTTAACCAAGCGTTCGCTTAATATCTCTACCGCTTCTGGTGCGCTGACAATTTTAGGGTGGCGTTGACTCATATGACGCGCTGCGGGTAATGAAAATATATGGCTTAAACGATCGCCCAACTGGCGAAGCGTATGACGATCGCCATGCAATTTATGGCTGGCACTGCCGTATAACTCTTGGCTCAGTTTGCCAAACGTAGGGTTGCCACGGTTGTGCAGCATGTCGATCACGATCCGATACTGATCGATATTGGCTAATAAAATCTTACCTAGCTTGTCACGTTTACCTAGACCACGTTCAATGGCACTTTTTAAACCCTGTAAGTCGGTTTGAGTTTGTGCAGCGTTGAATGATAAAGGAATAGTTTGGTAAAAATCATTACTGATATTAGGCAGTTGTTTAGTTTGTTTTGCTAGAAAATCATCTTCGATTTGCTTGGGCCATTTTATTGAATCTAAAATTTTAATCGGTGCTTGGATGCGAATTAATTCATCAGAAAAACGACGAATATCTTGCTGATAACGCAATAAAGAATCAGACATTGTCTTAGAAAACCTGAACCATGATGTTTTACTTATATTAGCAGAGGTTACTCACAAAACAGCAATGAAATAAACGCATGCCACTTAGCCCCAGTTTGGTGCAAGTTGGATAGTTGGGGCGCAAAAAATGGCTATGAATTTAAGTTAAGTTACTGAAAATATATATTTATTGTTTTGGCACTAAAACTGCTTTGTTTAATTGTCGTGTCGATTAAAAGGAAAGCATATGGCAGCAATGAGCTATTTGAGCGTGATAGAACGCTATCATGAATATGAAAACCTAGTGCACGAACTATTGGAGTCGATTTTAGTGGGTGTGGGTGACGTAAATTTATTTGATAAACCGGTGTCAGCCAAAGTATTTGAAGATATGGCGGTAAGCTACCCGTTTGTTGAACTTATTTATTTGCTCGATGAGCAAGGCATTCAAGTTAGCCCTAATATCAGTGTCGTTAATCAACAAATTAAGCTGTTAAATAACGGCAAGCAGGCCGATCGGAGTCAACGGCCGTATTTTACTCAGCTTTCTGAAGCGAATACGGCACACATTACGCGGCCATATTTATCTAATGCGGGGGGAGGTTTGTGTTTGTCGGCGTCTCAAATTCTTAAGTCATCGGAGGGAGAAACCGGCATTGTGGTGATTGACGTTAACCTGACTCGGTTAATTGAATTTATGATGGGTGATAGTGCAAGACGTAAAATGTCGCCCTTTTTTAAGAGTATCTATGCGGCCATTGTTTTATGTTTGTTTGTGTTGGTGAGTGTACTGATGTGGACGGTGACCTTGGATATTTATGATCTTTTTAGTCAGGCATCTGCTCGTCATGATCCTTTGCAACCTTTTGGGATTATCATTTTTTTAACTTTGGCGCTGGCTATTTTTGACTTGGGTAAGACCATTTTGGAAGAAGAAGTGTTAATGCATAAAGATATTTTTAGGCATAGTTCGACTCGCAGGACGATCACTCGATTTATCTCGACGATTTTGATTGCGATTTCAATTGAGGCGCTGCTGACCATGTTTAAAGCATCATTAGGTGAAAAGCAGTATATAGAGCCTGCAATCTTGATGATGCTCGCAGTGGTTGGATTATTGGTAGGGTTGGGTGTGTATGTCTATTTAGGCGCTAAAGCCGAGCTGCTGCTAACCCAGACTCAGGCAAACAGAAGCGGCAGTAAAACAGGCAAACACATCGTTTAATTCAATTAAAAAGGGATAAACAGTTGTTTATCCCTTTGTACTAGAAAAAGTCGTCATCACCTATTGCTTTGCGTAATTGCGCTTGTTCGAGAAAATCCTCTAATCTGCGTTTGATTTGACGCTTATGCTGTAATGACTCCGCTGACTTAGCACCTCTAGGCGTTGTCATCGCGTCAATTTCTGTATCATCTGGCACTCGATCTGTAAGATTAGCCATAACGAAACCCTCAAGTTGAATGGGAAAACGAAAACAAATTCAATGAGCACTTTCTAACTAAAAAAATACCAATAGAAAAGTAAAAGTTTTTGTCTGATATGGACAGCTATTTTTACCTTTCAATTTGAGCTTAGCAGCAAAATTATTTCTTGCTACAGAGTTAAACAAAAATTGTGTTATGGATCTAATTTTCTTACAGATACAAAAATGCCACTGAATTAAACAGTGGCATTTTTTGTACTAAAAAGAGTGTGATAGCTTAAAGTGTGAAGCCGTAAGAGTAGCCTAAAACGATTTTAACATCGCTGTCTGGTAAGTCAGTGTCTGAAGCCATAAACGACACAGTACCCATGTCTGTTTCTGCACTTAATGTCACGTTGTAGTCAGCGTAAGTGTCGCCAAATAAATCTTCAACAACATCACCTTGTGAATAACCGTAGTGTAATGCAAGGCTAAGTTTTTCAGTTAACGGGAAGCTTGCATTAGCTTGGATGTAGCTCCAATCTTTTTCATCTGATGCGCCAGACACATCTGAGTCAGCATTAACCACTTGAGAGTAACCTACGTCTAACCATTTCCAACCAAGTGCAATTGCTATTTCACCAAAATCAATGCTGGCTCCTGCATCTGGGTAAGCATAGTAAAGGTAGCTTACATCGTAAGTTAAATCTTCAGTGAAGTTGCCACCGTAACCACCATAAAAGTCTAACTCGTAGCTTGTTTCATCACCAAAATCGACATTAGACGCCCAAGTACCTGCATAAAAACCTGAATCGTGTGCGTAATCAAGACCACCTTGAATTGCCGCTTCGTTACTGGTTTGAGTGGTACCGCGCCATAAGTAGTTTGACGTCGCGCCAATATTGCCAGTGACTTCAGCAAGGGCGCTGCCGCTTAATAGTAAACCAGTTGATAATGCAATTGCTTGATATAGTGATTTTTTCATCTTCATCCCTTAATGTTTTATTGTCACTGAGCCATTTATTTATGGTTTAAACATACTCAATGTCGGTTTGTCTGATGATAAATTAGCGAATCGCATGCCACTTTTGTTATTTGATATTAATCAATAGCTTAATTTGCGATGCCACATTTTGTAGCAAAGCGCTTGCTGCTTAATGATGCATAGCTGCACTTTTTTTGTGCAATTATGGATCTATGGTAATGGCTTGAGATTAAGCCATAAACTGAATTGATTTTTGCCATTCGTTAAATTTTACGCATAAAAAAACCTCCATAAGGAGGTTTTCGTCAAAGGACATAAGCGAAAATTAATTAACGCTGTCTTTTAATGTTTTGCCGGCTTTAAACTTAGGCACTGTCGCTGCTGCGATTTGAATTTCTTTGCCTGTTTGTGGATTGCGACCAGTACGTGCAGCACGTTGAGTGGTTTCAAATGAACCAAAACCAACGATAGAAATTTTATCACCATTTTTCATGGCTTCAGTTACCGCTTCTTCGAAAGATTTTAGTGCGCGGCCAGCTTCAGCTTTAGTTAGTTCAGCATTTTCAGCGATTTTTGCAATTAATTCACTTTTGTTCATATTGATATTCTCTGCTTTCCATAGAAGTGTTTTTTAAAACATCATTAACATGCCACAAGCTTTGGCGGTTTAAAAGCACTTTATCCTATAAATTCAGTATCTGTAGTGGTTTTAGGCCAAAATAAGCCTAAATTATGCCGCAAAAGTAAGCGTATTTACTCTTCGAGCAGTTGGTAAAGGATTTTTTTGACCAGCTGTGGCTCAAATGGCTTATCGCAAAGGGCATTGACGCCTGCACTAAACACATTACTTAAGTGGGTGTCGTTCGCTTCTGATGACACCATGAGGATCGGTATGTGTGACTGCTGGCTTTGGTTACGAATATATTGGGTTAGCGCTAAACCATCAACAGAGGGCATGTTGTAGTCGGTGATGACCAAATCAAACATTGTGTCTTGCATCAGTTTAATGGCTTGTGCGCCGTCTTCTGCTTCGGTGATAAATTGCATGCCTAAATTGGTAATTGTACGTTTAATGATGTTACGCGCCATGCGGCTGTCGTCTACCACCAGTACTCTAATATTGTGCACATCAAAATGGCTTAAATCGAGCTCGTCGTGACTCAACAAATCAATGGTTGAATGAAGCGCGGTGACTAAATGCTCCGCATTAAAGGGTTTCGGTAAAATAGCCACGACACCAGATTGCTTATAAATCTCTAATTGTTCACGGCGGCATTCGCTTGATACCAACATAAATTGAATGTCATTGAGTGCTGGAGTGTTGTTGATGTACTGCAATAAATCAGACGCTTCGCCATCGGAAAAATGAAGGGCGCTGGCTATTAAATCCGGTTTGTGGCGTAAAATAATTGCTTTTGCTTCATCGATACTTGTTGCCGTTTGGATGCTGCTTACCCCTTTTTGTTGTAAGTGGGACATAATAATTTTACGTTGTGTATCAGACGGTTCAAGCAATAATATCGACAGCTCATTAAGTGACAAACTTGGCATAGATTGTTTTCCGTTTTGACATTTTGATTGTTATTTTGGTTACTTAAGCTGATTTTGAGCTTAAATATTGCGTCATGACCTTAGACAGCCCCGCCCACCATTGAAAGCCTATTAATGAGACCAATACTAACCATAGTGGAATTAACGGAATGTTGTAACCTTGGAACACCAAATTGACGTCATCAGGTGTAATTTGGTAAGCAATAATGGCGGTGGTGCTCATGGCGACGAGCCCCATCGTTTGCAAACCAAGATAAACAAATAGCACTACTTTGGTCCAAGCCGCGCGGGTAAGAATACCAAATAACAGCGGTAATACACCTAGCGTGAGTAAGTCAAAGGCGTAAAAGGTGGTCATGCGCCACAAGGCGATAAGCGTGAGTAATATATACAAACATACCAAGGCTTTAACTCGTAATGGCATAGTGGATTGCACAATCTGGTTCATATTGGTCATCTGGGTAGAAAATTTCAGGTAGAATATCGCACAAACACGCTAGGTGGGTATATTTTGATGACAGAAACCGATTTTTGGGCACTGGTAACGCGCGAACAACCAGGCTTATCTTCTGATGAGGTGGCGCAGCAATTACGCAAAAAATTACAACCTTTAGATGATGAGTCACTTAAAGCGTTTGATAAAATGATGGGGCAACAATTACGTCGTAGCTATTTGTGGTCGGTTTGGGGCGCAGCCTACATTATTACTGGGTGCGATTCGGATTATGGATTTGCTGAATTTAGATGTTTTTTATTGTCGTTAGGCCAACAATGGTACGACAAAGTGGTGGCTAACCCTGACTGTTTAGCTGAGTTGGTACAATGGCCGTTAGTGGATGACTACGCTTATCCCTTTGTTGAAGATTATGATCTTATCGCGGGGCAAATTTACGAAGACCGCACCGGCCATGAATTACCCTTTGTACCGTCTGGGCAAAATACCCCCGTGGGTAAAAAGTTCAGTACTAAGCCAAAATTGATGCGCCAAACCTATCCATTACTGAGTGCACGCTTTCCTTTTTAAGAACAGCGTTTATTTAGTATTGAGTTGTTAAGCCTTGGTTCAGCTTGGTCGCGCTAAAGTCAATATATCAAGATGCAAAAGTGGGTGTTAGGCATTAATGATTGCTGATAGCTCACCCACAATATTGTCTAATCTCATTGATTAACAGCGTTAGCAGAGAGTGTAACCTGTTAATGGTGTATGACTGATGGGCCTTTGGAGGTTTATTATGAACGTAAAATACTTATTGCTTGCTTCGGCATTAACCTGTCAGGTGGCGTTGGCAGAAGATGCGCCTGAACCTAACCCGCAAACTGAAGTGGGTGTAGTTAAGATTGAATGGCAAAATCCTAAAGAGTTTCGTGACATTAAAACCTCTGCAGAACTGCAGTCGCGTTTCGAGAATCGTTTATTTGAAACCTTAACCAAAAACATCAATAAACAAGCTGAAAAGACCCTAAAACCGGGGCAAACCTTGCATATGCAAGTGACCGATATCGATTTAGCCGGTGATATGCGTCCTACATTTGGGGCAACACCGGGGGATTTGCGTATCGTTAAAGATCTATATCCGCCAAGAGCAACCTTTAGCTACAGTGTTAAAGAGGGCGATAACGTTGTTATTGCGGGTGATGAAAAAATCACTGATATGAGCTTTATGCATCATTCTAGTCGTATGCGTGACAGACCTTTTCAATACGAAACACGACTATTTGTTGAGTGGCTGCAAAAGACAGTTGAACCACAATTATAGTATGTATTACTTGAATGCTAAAAAAGCAAAAGCTCCATAATAGGAGCTTTTATTGTTTAATCTGCCAGTTAAATTATCTGATGTTCAGATTACTTAGAAAGCTTAAACACTTGTAGCGTTTGCAGAAGAGTGGCAAGCTTTTTAACGAACGCCTCGAGTGTTTCTGGAGCAACATGAGCGCTATTTTGCATGGCATCAAACTCGGCAACCAGCTCTTGAACATAGGGTAAAAAGCGATTGCTTTTTTCGGTAAAACCTTGATCTTCTGTAAATATGGCGACAAATTTACCGTGACCCGCTTTACGTAATTCATCAAGACGAGCGTCAGAATCAATCGCTTGTCGGTAGGCTATTTGCAGGTTTTCTTTTATCTGTAGAAAAACATTGGTATACGGCATAATCGCCTCATGGTGCTTGTGCAAAGAATATGACTAATTATAAGGAGCTGCTATGCAGGCAACAAGGAAAAGTCGGCTTAATTTGAATATCAGCTTGATTAATCGTCGTTTACAGCAACATTGCAGCCGTGTTGTTGCCCTGCTTTTGTGTGTGGCAGTATGGCCTGTAGCGGCATTAGACTCTCCGGTATTTTATAAAATTAATTATCAACAGCAGCAGGCGTATTTGTTAGGCTCTATCCATATTGGGCGTGCAGATTTTTATCCATTAGGGCAGCACATTGAATCAGCTTTTAAGCAGTCCGACGCCTTAGTTATAGAGGCTGATGTGTCTCAAGGTAATGCAGGTGCGTTATTACAACAATATGGTGCGTTGTCTGCCGATATTGCGGCTGAGGTTGATGCCACCCGTCAGCAATATTGCTTAAGTCATCAGGCGATGTGTCAGGCGTTAGCACCTTATGCTCCCTGGCTTCAGTCAACTCAAATCAGTGTCAGTCGTTTTGCTGGGCTGGGTTACAGTACAGAGCAAGGGGTTGATACTTATTTTACTGAAAATCGCAGCAGTAAAGCACTGATTGAGCTTGAAAGTATTGAGTTTCAATTTGAACTGATTTCATCGTTTTCACATAAAACCCAGCTGGAAATGCTCGATGAAGCCATTAATGCCAGTGATGCAGAAATGCTTGATTTGATTAATGCTTGGCGTCAAGGCGATGCTGATGCACTGGCCACTATTATGGAGTCGCAGGCCGGAGAGTCGGATGAGTTTTTAGACAAGTTACTCTGGAAGCGCAATCACACCATGAGTCAAAAAATTATCAGGCTGTTACAAGCTAAGGAGCAAGATCAATTATTTATTGTGGTCGGTGCGGGACATATTGTTGGTCAACAGGCCATTCCTGAATTGTTGAGACAACAAGGTGCCACAGTAACGCGCTGCACCTTATTACAATGCTAGTCTCAAAAAAGTGGCAATCATTACGTTGACGTGACTGATGATTGCCCTAAAAAATGTACATAACGACCGAGTGATAAATAGGGCTCGCGTTGTGAATAGGCTAATTCCATTTCAATCAGTTGCTGAGTGTCAAAATTAGGCGGCAAATGCTGTTTTAGATAATCGTTTATAACCCTGACTCCTGATTGAGTCTGGATGTGCATTTGCCATTCGTTAAACCATTGACGCACATCTTCGATGTATAAAGGGTGAGTAGGGGTTAAACCAATCTTCTTTTTAACCACAAGATCACGCTGTACATAATCAAAATTACCCGACACTAAACTGTGAAAACGCAGTGCTTCTTTATTATAAAACATCAATGAAAATAAGCCGCTAGGCTTTAGCAGTTTCAACAACCCTTGTAAGGTGGATTTCGCATCGATAAGCCATTCGGCCACCGCATGGCATAAAATAACGTCAAATTGCCCATATTGTGCAACGGTTAATGCTTGAATAGGGCTATGGACTAATTCAATCGATAATGGGGTGTCAGACTCGGCAATTTGTTGTTTAGCTAACGCGAGCATTTGCTCCGAAATATCACAAAGCACCACATCATGGCCTAATGCTGCAAGTTTTTGACTTAAAAAACCAAAGCCGCCGCCAGCATCTAATATGCGCAGACGAGGTTGCTCAAGGCTTGTTAATGCAGGAGCTAAGTCACGCCATAATACGGCTGCGCGAATTTCACCTTTAGTGGTGCCGTAAATGTTTTTCGCAAATTTGAGGCTAAGTTTATCGAAGTTTTTATCTTGCACTGTGGAATACAATTGTCGTCAGGTTGAAAGAGTAATTGTCTCATTGTGGCTTAAAAAAGGTAAAGAAAAATCAGTAATTGTATTAATAAGGTAAATAAAATTTGTCGATTACATCAAAATAACGATTAGCCATACTAAGATTTAAACGTAATAATCAATTAGCAGTTTAGTAACTCAGACTCAGTAAGGTATAATAAACGATTCACTTTTTTGCAGCGCATCAGTTTGGGCTGCCGAGTTAAGGTAAATCATTGTGAGCCACGACTATGCTATTGAATTAAAAGCGATGCCTTCGCTTTTGTCTCTGTATCGCAAAATCTTGTTCGGACGTAAACCCGGATGGGATCAAAAGCCATTGCCGAACATTTATGTGCAAGCGTCGAACGTGATAGCGTCGCCAGAGAAAATTCGTCAATATGCTGAAGTGTGTGGTTTTGACTTTGATGGTTCAATACTGCCACCAACCTATTTATATGTGTGGGCTTTTCGGTTACATGCGACCATTTTTACGCATAAAGCGGTAACTTTCCCATTGTTGGGAATGATCCATTTAAAAAATAGCATTAGTGCGTTTCGTCCAGTGCGTGCAGATGAAAACTTAACCGTACAATGTGAACTCACCGACAGTCGTCATACTGATTCGGGGCTTGAGTTTGACCTAGTGTCTAAGGTGTTTGTTGCTGATGAGTTAGTGTGGCAAGCATTGTCGACCTATTTATATCGTATTGAATCAACTGGTCGTCGTACTCGCCCGCCTAAGGCATCTGCAATGGCTTGGGAAAACGTTCAGCAATGGCGTTTAACCGAAGACTTAGGCCGCCGTTATGCTAAAGCATCGGGTGATTATAATTTGATACATTTGCATCCATTATTGTCTAAACGCTTTGGTTTTGAACGGGTACTTGCTCATGGTATGTGGTCAAAAGCCCGGGCGTTATCGCAATTGATGCCGCACATTGGCGAACGCGCTTTTCAGGTTGATGTTGAATTTAAATTACCGGTATTTATGCCATCGGAAGTGACGTTTGCCTTTGAAAGTATCGATAATGGCAAAAGCTTTGAAATGCGTGATGCGAAAGGTCGCAGGCCGCATTTACACGGTAGCGTGACTTACCTTTAGTTTTGATAATGCAATAAAAAAGCTCAAGCCATATGGCTTGAGCTTTTTTGTTTGGGCGTGATTACTTTTGGTAAATATGCACATCGCGCTGCGGGAACGGGATGCTGACGCCTTCAGCGTCAAAGCGCATTTTAACTTCGCGGGTAATGTCCCAGTATACTTCCCAATAATCATCAGGCTTTACCCAGGGCCTTACAACAAAGTCCACCGATGACTCACCTAATGTGTGTAATCTTACAATAGGTTCAGGTGTGGCTTGTACTTTAGGGTGTTGTTCAACAATGCTTTTTAAAATCTTTTCAGCATGTGGAATGTCATCGCCATAACCAATACCAAAAACTAAATCGACGCGGCGTTGCCGCTCAGCGGTGATGTTATTAATAGTGTCGCCCCAAATTTTATTGTTGGGCACAATTAAACGTTGGTTGTCGAGTGTTTTGATGGTGGTCGACACTAAGCTCATGTGGCTAACTCGGCCTGTCACCCCGGCAGCGTTAATTAAGTCGCCGACATCAAAGGGACGATAAATTAAGATCATCATACCTGAGGCAAAGTTTGACAGTGTGTCTTGTAATGCAAAACCAATAATTACCCCTGCAATACCAAAGCCTGCAAGTAATGGCCCAAGCTCAAAACCAAGCTGTGACAACGCAATTAATAACCCTAGGGCGTAAACAACTTTACTCGATAGCGAGATAAAAAACTCTTGCAGTAATTGGCTAAATTGCAGTTTAGATGCGCGAACTGTTTTTGAGATAATTTTAGTGACGATTTTTGCGACGAGACTGGTAATAAACAGAATGAGTAAAAACACCACTATTTTGAACGTCAGGCTAGGACCGTTATTGATGGTTTGATCTTTTATGACTTTAGCCCAGCCTTGCAGTAAGTTTGAGGCAACGCTGAAATTAAGCACATCTTGGGTGATGTCACCTGAAATGCTAAATAACGTTTGCTTTATTTGCGAGACATCTTTGCCTAAACCTTCAAGAATAAAGGCAGAGCTGGCTAAGCTTGAACTGCTTTGTTCTAAGCGCTCTTTGAAAGACACCACCCTGGCTTTTTGCTCTGGACTAATGTCTGCACCGGCGGTGTTTGCTTCAGCAACGGCTTTTTGTAATTCGTCCTGGGTGTACCGAACTAGGCTGTCAAATTGGTCGGCACGTAGCAGCATAAATTCTGTGAAGGTTTGTTTTTGCTGGCTGATATCAAGGCTTAACTTTTCTGCCCATTGCAGGGTTTCGAATGTTGCTTTTAGGTAATGGTCTCGTTCGAACTCGCGATCTGAGATTGCTGCAATAATTTTGCTGTCGTCATCACCGCCTAATTTGCTCCTTAATTGGGTAACGTCTAAATCAAGAGAGTGAATCACTGTAGTTAAAAAATCGATTTGATTTTTTACCAGCGATACCAGGTATTGCTGATCAGCTGTGCCTGAAGTAATCAATTGGCTGATTTCATCACGCAGTTCAGATGATTTGTTTTTAATGCGATATTCGGTAATGGTTCGAATTTCACCTTTGGCGTTTGGCAGTAATTTCGTCTCATTATTGATGGTTTGCTGTAACAGCGATATTTTGTTGTGGGTGTTAGTGTTGATTTCGGTGCTGTTGCTGGCGGGTGTTTGTGGGGCAGTGTCTTGTGCAAATACTGATTGAGTCATCATCAATGAGGTCATCAGTATCAATAAAACAGTTAAAATCCGTAACATCTTAGATCGTCAGTGAGGCTAGGTTGCAAATATAATAGTAGAAAATGGCTACAGGAGCTAGGTTGTCGCTGCTATTCGGGGGCTATTTTGGTAAACTGGCGCGCATTATTGATTTAGGATGCTTAACATGGCTCTGCAGTGTGCCCATTGCTACAAACATTTTTCGATTGCTAAAGTCACCGAAAGCCGCGGTAAAGGGTTGTCTGTTGAAGTGCAATGCCCACATTGCGCCGCGTGGCTTGGGCATAATAAGTCGTTGGCTGTGGCTAAAATAGCAGGGTTTTATGGTGGGGTGATTGCAGCCGCTGTAGGATATTTTGTTGATGGCACCGCGACGATAACCACGCCCTTAGTGATTTTAGCTGTGATTATCGTAGGCTTGTCGCACATTATGGATCATTTAAAAATGGTTGAAGCGCCAGCGGATGACAGCGGCGTTGATAGCAAATTGTAATGAGTGAATGGTTAATCAACCACAATAACTTGGCTTTCTAAAGACGTCTCAACATAGTAAATACCGCCTAGTACGACGATGCCAACAATAATCATGATTAAGATAATGCCAATGTTTTCGCGAATAAATTGTGCCATGAAATGAGTCCTTTATGCTTGTCTGCTTATGCTTATCAATGTGAGTGCCAGTCGTTATGTTATGAGCCACAGCTTAAGCGTATCTTAAAATGGCTTTGATTGATCACTATATCAACTACTTTATAATCGTCTATAAGTGAAAATGATAATTATCGTCATGATTTGTCACAATCTATCTATTGCTTTTAAGCACGGCTATTTTACACTTATACCTAATTTTATTAACTTGATGGATTAAAGTGTCTTTGAGTTCACGCATTCACATTAGACAAACTATTGCGATCTGGCTTAGTGCCATTTTGATCCTATTGTCTATTGCTGCCTCTGCGCACTCGGTTCGTCATCTTGATGATGGGGTGCAAAATCACTGTACCTTATGTTTTCATCAACATCAGCTAAATAAAACAATCCACACCAGTGAACTTGTTTTTATCGCAACGAAGCAATCTTTTGAACGCCCACAATTTTTATTGCCTTGTCTTGTTAGCGCATTTCAAGCTTACTATCAAAGTCGTGCCCCGCCTGTATCTCGTTAGTCCAACACTGTAATTAATTATTTTCCGTTATTTACCGGGTTATGAAAACCCGGATAGCGGCTACTTGTTGTATTTTGGAGATATTATGTCTGCGTTAAACACTCGCGTTTCTTTCTTGGCACTGGCATGTGCATTTAGTTCTTATTCAGCAATGGCTGAGGATTCAAGCTTAACTAACCCTAATATTAGTGCCGTTTTAGATGGTTATTATCAAACGGGCGATCGCCCTATGTCTGAACGCGAAGAAGGTTTTGGCCTCGGCGAAACAGAGTTGGCGTTAAGTGCCAATATTGATGAAATGTTTTACGGTAAAGTCACTGCAGTTGTTGAGTCGGCTGATGGTGAAACTGAAGTGAATTTGGAAGAGGCCTTTATCCAAACGTTGGCTTTGCCAAGTGGACTTTCTATTCGAGCGGGCCGTTTTTTATCTGATATTGGTTATTTAAATAATCAACATTTACATACCGATTCGTTTACTGAGCGTCCAGCGGCATACCGTGCATTTTTAGGTAATCATTATTTTGACGATGGTATTCGCTTAAGCTACGTAGCGCCAACTGATCTCTATTGGACCATGGGTGTTGAAGCCTTTGGAGGGGATAGCTTGCGCGCTGCTGATGAACATGGCGATCGTGACTTTGACGATGTAGGTGTGTTTACTGCGCTAACCAAAATTGGTGGTGATATTGGGGTAGAGAGTTCTTGGCAACTAGGGCTGAGCTACTTACGCAATGAAAATGGTTTAGCCTATGCTGAAGAGCATGAAGAAGAGGAAGTTGAAGAAGAGGAAGAGCATAGTCACAGCGCTTCTTACACTGGTGAAAATACTTACATAGTTGATTTTGTTTATAAATGGGCACCAAATGGTAACTATAAATATCAAAATCTGACTCTCAGTGGTGAATATTTTCGAGTGACAGACATTTTTGGTGAAGAGCCTGGACACGTTGAAGATATCGATGACATGGATGATCATGAAATCAGTGATGATGATTACCATGAAGGTTGGTATTTAAGTAGCGTTTATCAGTTCTCTCCAAGCTGGTCTGCTGGTGTGCGTTATGGCGAAATTGATACTTATGAGATCCATGAAGACCACCTAGATCCACAAAAATTAGAAGAAACCGAAGTCAGCCTTGCTTGGCACAGCAGCCATTTTTCGACTGTGCGCTTACAGTTTACTCATCAAAAAGGAACCAATTTTGATGGGGTAGAAGACGATAATATCGTTACTTTACAATATGTAATGTCATTAGGAGCTCACGGTGCGCATCAATTCTAAATTGCTTTTAGCAGTGGCAGTAATGCCACTGCTGTTTACCGCGACAGCAAAAGCGGAGCTTAATGTGTTTGCTTGTGAGGCTGAGTATGCGGCTTTAGCCAAAGCTTTAGCCCCGTCGGCCGACATCTATTCGGCAACGACAGCCATGCAAGATCCCCATCAAGTGCAGGCGCGCCCGAGCTTAATTGCTAAAATGCGCCAGGCTGATTTGGTGGTGTGTGCGGGTGCCGATTTAGAAATCGGTTGGTTGCCGATGCTGCAAATGAAAGCATCTAACCCTAAGGTTAAATCAACCGATAAAGGGCTATTTTTTGCTGCGGATCAAGTCGACACCTTAGATAAACTGGCGAGCGTTGATCGTTCAATGGGTGATGTACATGCCAAAGGCAATCCCCACTTACATTTAGATCCAGAGCGTATGCTGAGCATTGCTCAGGCTCTTAGTGCAAAGATGATTAAACTCGACCCGCAAAATAGCAGCGAGTATCAGCAATCACTTGCTGATTTTAGCCAACGCTGGCAGGCCAAAATCCCTCAGTGGCAAGAGCAAGCTAAAGGGTTAGCCGGTAAAAAGGTCATCGCTTATCATTCGAGTTTCCGTTATTTATTTAACTGGACTGGGATTGAACAAGTGGCTGACCTTGAGCCAAAACCTGGTTTAGCGCCAACAAGTAGCCACCTAGCGAGCTTACTGACCCGTGCAGAACAAGGTGATGTGATGGCGGTGATTGTGGCGTCTTATCAAGATGAACGTGGTGCAAAATGGTTAGGTGAACGTGCTAACTTGCCGGTATTGATGCTACCTATGTCTGTGGGTGGCAATGAGCAAAGCCAGGACTTATTCAGCCTATACGACAGCTTATTAGCACTGCTTAACGGGGTGAAATAACCTTATGTTTGATGCTGAGCTATTGTCTATATTGCTGCCAGCGTTAGTCGCCGGTTTACTGGTGTTATCGACTCATGTGTTGTTAGGCCAGCAGGTGCTTAAGCGCGGTATTATTTTTATCGACTTAGCCATTGCTCAAGTGGCAGCATTAGGGGCAATAGTCTCGCACATGGATCATAATATTGAGGATATGCCTTTTGTGCATGTGTGGATGCCGGCATTATTTGCGCTTGCAGGTGCTGGCGTGATTGCATGGATGGCTAAAAAGCTAACCAGTGAGTTGGAAGCAATGATTGGCTGCTTTTATGTACTGAGTGCTGTGGCCGCCATGCTATTGCTGGCGAATGATCCCCATGGTGCTGAGCTGCTAAAGCAATTAATGTCTGGGCAGATTTTGTGGGTAAGTTGGTCGCAACTTGTGTTACCTGCTGTGGTGTCTGCTGCTATTTTAGTGTTAATCGCGCTTAGGCCACAGCTCCTTGATGGTGCTGGTTTTTACTTTTTATTTGCCATAGTGATTACCTTGTCGGTAGAACTTGTTGGAGTGTACTTAGTGTTCAGCACGTTGATATTACCGGCATTGGCGTTAAATAAATTTACCGGTAAGTCTAAGCTAGCCTGGGCATATGCTGTCGGAATAGTAGGTTATATTGCAGGGCTGTTGTTGTCAGCAACATACGATTTGCCCAGTGGCGCCGCTATTGTGGCCACCTTAGCGATTAGTGCTTTAGTCTTTAGGCAGTTAGTCAAACTTCGCTCGACCACTGCTTAATCTGTCAGTTTGATGTGGCATCATCGATTAACGTGAGATTGATTGCGTTTGGGGTGCCGCATGGCTATCACATAAATCGTGTTATTCTGCCCTGTATAGCAGGGCAGAATATTTCAGCGTACATATGTAAACAAAATATTTGAGTCCCTAGACCTGCATCGTTATACTGTCGCCAATTATTTTGCAGGAGTATGCTGTGCTGCTTATCGCTCGTTCAATTATCCTCGCCGTGTTATTGTTTTTAGCCTTTGTATTTGCAATTGTATTTTGTCTTATTAGACCAATGCATCGCGACAACGTACATGTCATCGCTAAGATTTTTTCCTCTGTAGCTCCTGTGCTTGGCATTAAAGTGATCACTCGAACCAATCCGGTGAGTGACAAACAACAGCCGTGTATATATTTAGCTAATCACCAAAATAACTTTGATTTATTTACTCATACTTCTGCAGTGCCAAAGGGTACGGTGAGTTTAGGTAAGAAAAGTCTGGCGTGGATGCCATTGTTTGGCCAAATTTATTGGTTGTCAGGTAATATTCTGATTGACCGCAAAAACCGTCATAGTGCGTTTGATACTATGGCCAAAACCGTTGAGAAAATGAAAACCAAGCTGTTGTCTGTATGGATTTTCCCTGAGGGGACTCGCTCGCGTGGGCGTGGTTTATTGCCTTTTAAAGTGGGAGCGTTTCATACAGCCATTAGTGCACAGGTGCCTGTGGTACCCGTATTGGCGTCTTGTCAAAATCACATTAATTTAAACCGCTGGAATAACGGCGTGGTGATTGTTGAAATGATAGAGCCAATACCGACAGAAGGTTTAACTAAAAGTGATGTAAAAGCGTTTAGTGCGAAAGTGCATCAAGCCATGTCGGCTAAGTTGGCTGAGATAAACCAAGAAGCACTAGCGTTAAATCAAAAAGTAACGACTAAACCTGAGTGATAAGTTCGCAACTTATTTGAGTTTGAGTATAATTGGCTAAAATTTTTGTGTTTATTAACGGAGTAATCCATGTCTGTCGAGCGTCAGTTAAAAGAGCAATTTGCTGAAAACCGCGAAATTGTTGATGCCTTACTTGCTGATGGTTCAGAGCCTGATGCGGAATATACAATTGAACATCATTTTTCTGCGACCAATTTTGATCGTTTAGAAAAAGCCGCTGTTGATGCATTTAAGCTTGGTTTTGAAGTTAACGATGCTGAAGAAATGGAACTTGAAGATGGTTCAGTTATTTTCTGTTTTGATGCGATTGCTTATCATAAACTGGAAGCGCCATTACTTGATAAAGCCTGCGAACAGTTGATACAGCTCGCCGTGAAGCAAAAAGTGGATTATGACGGGTGGGGCACTTACTTTGTTGGTGACGACGCTGATATGGATGATGACGAAGAAGATGATGAAGAGAGCGCTGATTCATTTCATTAATCGATACCGTTAATGCACCGTTACAAAAAAACGCTCATCGATGATGAGCGTTTTTTTGTTTACAACGATTAACACTATTTGAATACAATGCTCTTATTTCGCCCTTGTTGCTTGGCGATATAAAGTGCTTTATCGGCTCCCGATAACCAGTTTGAACTGTTGTCGAGTTGTTCGCTTAAATCGTTAATGCCTAAGCTCACCGTGACTTTGATTAGACGGTTTTCAAAAGCAATTTCTGACTCTTCAATGCGTTTTCTTAACCGTTCAGTAAAGTGCAAGGCTTCTTCTGCTGTGGTTTTAGACAGCACCACGGCAAACTCTTCACCACCATAGCGCCCGGCGCAATCGGTTTCACGTAGCGACTGTTTTAACAAATAAGCAATGTGCTGAATGACTTTGTCGCCAGCAGGGTGGCCATATTTGTCGTTGACCTGCTTAAAGTGGTCAATATCAATCATTACCAAGGTTGAAGTGTCGCCATAGCGCGAATGACGTTCAAACTCTTTTTCCATGCAAATTTGCCAGTAACGGCGGTTGTGCAGTTGGGTTAAACCGTCTGTTTGGCTCAGCTCTTCTAATTGCTCATTGGCAGACTTTAATTGCAGCTTATTGACTGCAATGTCTGTTACGTCATAAACAATAATACTGATATGGGTAATTTCACCGGTTAACGATGCCAACGGCAATAGCGTGACGTTTTGAAACATAAAATCAGCACGACCCGTCACCGGACGATAGTTTTTAAATTTAAACACGTATGGCCGTTGCTCCCAACTAATAAAAGTACGGTTTTTTAATAAAAATACCGATTCCATTTTTTGTTTAAGCCAGTCGCTCGGTAAATCTGGAAACTTTTCGAACAGGTTGCCACCTTTAATAGAGTTAGGCGACACGCCACTGTGGTTTTCCATAAACCCGTTCCACAGCTGAATATTATAATCGCGATCAAGCACTACTAGGCCCACTTCAATGGTTTGTACCATATCAATTAGCCAGTGAAGTTCATTCATCGCACTTTGGTCATTAGACATAATTATTATCCGGCGTTAGTCGAGTAGGTAGCCAAGCTTGTAGTTAAGCGTAGGGATTGAGTCTTCAGTAAACAGCAGTAGCAAGTCGCACTGAATGTTGTAATCTTCAATGCGATAGTTAATTTCCATAGCCAGTGTGCGCTGCCACTTTTCTGAATTGTCGTGGATCAACTCATTGACACTACAATGTCTGCCAAGCACCACTGGATGCGCCTGACTAAACTTCATATCAAGCTGTTCTGAAATGCCATTTAAAAAAGCGCCAATTAGCACGTTACCCGTGTCCATCATGACTTCAATTTCGGTATTAATGTCATCTGGGTTTTCTAACCCCATGAGCTTGGCCATGTCTTCAAAACTCGAATCATGAAACAGTAATAACGCTTCACCGGCAATGCCCGCGCCAATAAAGCCCTGGCATAAGCCTGAGACTGTAGAGCTGCGCTCGGTGGCTTTTAATGCCATGGTGAGCTCACTGACTTCTAACACGTTGACATTAGGTATGGGGAGTAATACAAACACATCAAGCAGCTTGGCAAGTAAGTCTGCTGCGCGCCCCATGGCAACGTTGGCAATTTCTTGACATGCATCGCGCATATCAACTTTTACCATAGGGGTGTCTTCGGCTTGCTGGCCTTGAGTCAGGGTGAGAATGCCGTACTCTTGGAGAATATTGCTGATTGCATCAGCACTGACGGGCTTTTGAATAAAGTCGAGTGCACCTAAGGCTTTGACTCGCTCGTGGGCTTTAATTTGAATGTCGCCCGAGACGACAATAATTAATGCGGGTAAGTCTTGTTGTTGAACCGCTTGCAGTACTTCATAACCGTCCATGACGGGCATGTTAAGGTCGAGAAAGACGATTTCACCTTTGCCCGCGCGGATAACTTCGAGGCCTTCGGCACCATTTGCAGCGTAGCTGATTTCTACATCCCAATCTTTGGGAAGGGTGCGTGCCATTTGTTTTCTGGCTAATGCTGAATCATCACATATCAATATCGGTATGGTCATTGTGCCAAGGGTTCCTTAATTCGTCTTTTGGAAACACTCATCAAATCAACTGTGAGCGACACGAGACGTATCTTTATTATAAGACTGTTTTACAGTACTTTGTGTTTAATTGTTTATTATACGCAATTGTTAACAAAAATGACGAACAAGGATAATTAAAAACAATTCTGTAACATAAAATGTGTATTTGCTCTCATTCTGGTTTATCAAAAAGCTGATTAACAACCGCAACAACAGCTTGCACGGAAATTCATTCTAAATCATTTCTGCCCAAACAATATCATTTCACTGTAAAACTGTGGCAATAATTTGACCAATGTAACTATTTTGACAATAAATATTATTCCTACTAGGCGCAATGTCTTATATGGTAACCTAAAGACTGGACAGACCAGATAAACGGAAATTATTTATGGAAACGGATTTAGTCACACTTAATATTGAGCAAGGCATTGCCCATGTCTGCTTAAACCGCCCCAGTAAAATTAATGCACTCAGTTACGAGATGTTTAAAGCGATAGATAAGGTCATTAAACAATTGGCAAAAGATAAACGCATCAATGCCGTTATTTTGTCGGGTGCTGAAGGTAATTTCTGTTCTGGACTCGATGTTAAGAGTGTGGCAAGCTCGCCAAGTAAAGCGGCAAAGTTGTTGTTTAAATGGTTACCTGGTAACGCCAATTTAGCTCAGAGAGTGTCTCTTGGTTGGCAGCGTTTACCCATCCCCGTGATTGCCGTTTTACAGGGCTGTTGTTATGGCGGTGGCACCCAAATAGCCTTAGGTGCAGATGTTCGTATTGCCAGCCCTGAATGTAAGTTGTCGATTATGGAGGCTAAGTGGGGCTTAGTACCTGATATGGCTGGACTGGTGGCATTAAGACAAATCATCGCCAAAGATAAAGCATTAATGCTCACTTACAGCGCAGATATTTTGACCGCGCCACAAGCACTTGAACTTGGGCTGGTTAGTGAAATCAGCGATACGCCATATGAAACCGCACTCGCTTTAGCGCAAAAAATAATGCAGACCTCTCCGGATGCTAATGCTGCCATTAAGCGCAGTATTAACCAAAATTGGACTGGCACAGTGAGGAGCTTATTAGCGCGAGAATCTTTGAGCCAAATTCGCTTATTAATGGGTAAAAATCGCGTTATTGCTGCGATAAGGCAAACCAAAAAGCCAGACAAAAACTATCAATCAAGACAATCTTGGTGGTAACGCTTTGGCCGTGATGGCATAGGTTTATTAAGCCCGAGTTAGCGGCCGATAGCGCTTCTTGAAAAGCCCTCAATTTGATTAAGGGCCTCTTCCCAGCCGCTTTGGTTGCTAAAATCTAAGCTCATTTGATATTGACGGTAATAACGTGGCGGTTTGACCTGATTGTAGTTGAGCCTAGTTGAAGCATCTGCAATAGAAATTGGATGCCCGTCTCCTGATTGCAAGTCTAGAATGGGTAATGACATGGTCACTAATTGTTCTGCTATCGATTTTCGCTGGCTTTGCGAGTCAATCAAATATTCAAATTCACGATATGGATTAACGACTACAAACACATCTGGATTGGGGATCTTTTTGTCATACAACAAATTAGTCACCATGCCAGCACTGTCATCAATGGCAATTAAAATATTGGCACCGGGAAATAAACCTAACGTTGAGCCAAGCTGATTAATGGTTTCGCTGAGTGCCGCTTGTTGAAAATTACGCAGCTCGAGTAATTGCTCTGACGTATATTTTGGGATGCTTTTATTGGTGCCTAGAGTAATTTGCTCCTCTCCGGCTTCGCTAATATCTTCAGGTTTGGTGGCATAATTAGGACGATAAAGCCCTTTAGCTGGGGTTAGAGTAATACTTGCCCAGCCGCGAGTATTGATGTGGGTGCGCAAGTAATTGACCAGGCCGTTGGCATCGGCATCGGTATCTGACGGGCCAATAATAACCATTGAGCCAAATTGCTTTTTGCTCTCCCACGAACGGACTAATATTTCGATTTTTTTGCCGTCGATAGTGACAAATTTAATTTCATTGGCGTTTAAGTGGGCATACTTTTGCTGCGCCGTTACCGCGGGTGCAACAACCCACAACCCGATTGCGATAAGCATTAATTGGCAAAATTGTATTGTGCGCACTAAAACCTCACTGTGAAATAAAAACAATAATGCCCTGAAAACAGGGCATTATCAAAGTACTAAATGTATTCCCTATTGTAATAGGGGTTACACATGGCTCACTAACACCATACGGATGGCATCAAGCTGTAACTGGCTATTGTCCATGTAGTCAGTTAACTCGACCATTTGATTGCGAATATAGTCGAGCTCATCTTCGCGAATGTTCGGGTTAACGGCTTTTAGGGCTTCAAGTCGTTCAAGCTCACCGGTTAATTGCTGGGTCATTTTAGCCCTTGCATCCGAGACTAAATCGTTAAGCGCTTGCTTGGCGTGTTCTTCACCTTTAGCAAATAACGGGTGCAAAATAGGCTGTGATGCATTGACCAACTTACTGGCAATGTGTCGGTTAACCGCGCTAAGTTGCTTATCAAAGCTAGCATAGTCGACTTTATCGGACATATTTAAGCCATTTTTGTCTAGCAATATACGGATAGGCGTAGGCGGTAAATAACGGTAAAGCTGAGTAGATTTAGGGGCTGATGCATCTGCCATGTAAATCAATTCTAAAAACAATGTGCCTGCTGGTAGCGCTTTGTTTTTAAGAATGGCGACGCTAGTGGTACCAGTTTCTGAGCCTGTGATTAAATCTAAGCCGGTTTGCACTAACGGATGTTCTTGCGAAATAAACGCAATATCATCACGCGACAAGGCGGTGTTACGGTCAAACGTCACGGTGACACCGTCTTCATATAAACCAGGATATGTCGGGAACATCATGTGCTCGCTTGGGCGCAAAATAATCGAGTTTTCACCGCGATCTTCTTGATCAACACCAATAATGTCCCATAAGCGAATAACCGAACCAATTAAGTGGGTGTCGTTGTCGCTGTCTGACAAACGTTGAATTAACGCATTAGCACGCTCGCCACCATGTGAGTTGATTTCTAGCAGCTTATCGCGGCCTTGTTCCATGGCATGCTTGAGTTCTTTATAGCGATGCTGAGTATGGTTAAGTAATTGCACCATGGCATCTTCGTCATCGTTGCTAAGTACGTCAATGAGTTCGTCTGCAAACTCACCAAATAGCACATGACCACTTGGGCAAGTTAACTCAAATGCATTAAGGCCTTCGTGATACCAACGCATTAAACGCTCTTGTGCTGTGTCACTTAAGTACGGCAAATGTATTTGAATATCATTAAGCTGGCCGATACGGTCTAAACGGCCGATACGTTGCTCAAGTAAGTCAGGGTTGAGCGGCAAGTCGAACAACACAAGGTGGCTGGCAAACTGGAAGTTACGTCCTTCAGAGCCGATTTCAGAGCAAATTAATGCCTGTGCACCGCCTTCTTCTTGGGCAAAGTAAGCACCGGCTTTATCACGCTCGATGATTGACATGCCTTCGTGGAATACGGTGGCCTGGATCCCTTCGCGGGTACGCAGCGCTTCTTCAAGGCTTAATGCTGTTTCTGCTTGGCTGGCAATAATCAGCACTTTTTTGCTGCGATGATTTTTTAAGAAATCGATGAGCCAATCCACGCGAGGATCAAACTTCCACCAACTGGCGCTGTCGTTTTCAAAGGCTTGATAAAGCTTTTCTGGGCTTAATGCCTGTACCGCTTTAGCCTGGGCGGTTTTGGCGCTGCCCATCATGGCATTGACCCGCTCAGCGGTAATATATTGTTCAGGCATCTTTTGCGGATAAGCATTAAAGAAACGCGTAGGGAAACCCTTTACCGAAGCGCGGCTGTTACGGTAAAGCACGCGGCCTGTACCGTGACGGTCTAACAATTCTTGTAATAAGTCTTGGCGCGCCGCTTGCTGTAGCTCGCTATCAACGTCTTTTGCCTGGATTAAGCGAATGCTTGGCTCAATGTCTTTTTCGCTGAGCAATTCGGTTAAGCTGTTGATGGCACTGTCGGGTAATTTGCTGTCTTTGCTTAATGCTTCGGCCGCTTCGGCTACATCTTTGTAGCTTGATTCTTCTGCTAAAAATGCGTCGTAATCATAAAAACGATCGGGATCGAGCAAGCGCAAACGTGCAAAGTGGCTTTGATGGCCGAGCTGATCTGGCGTTGCGGTTAATAACAATACGCCAGGTACCACTTCACTTAATGCTTCTACGATTTGATAAGCACGGCTTGGCGCGTCTTCAGACCATTCTAAGTGATGGGCTTCGTCGACAACCATTAAGTCCCAGTCAGCGTCTAAAGCTTGCTCTAGGCGCTTTTTCTTGCGCAGTAGGTCAAGTGAGCAAATGATTAACTGTTCGGTATAAAATGGGTTGTCATTGTCGGCATAGGCTTCAACACAGCGGTCTTCGTCAAATACTGAAAAGCGCAGGTTAAAACGACGCAGCATTTCAACTAACCACTGATGGCGCAGGGTGTCTGGCACAATCACTAAAATACGCTCAGCGCGACCGGTGAGTAACTGCTGATGAATAATCAGGCCAGCTTCAATGGTTTTACCTAAACCGACTTCATCGGCAAGTAAAACCCGCGGCGCATAACGACGACCGACTTCGTGGGCAATCCACTGCTGGTGGGCAATAAGACCAACACGTGGGCCTTGTTGTCCCAATAAATCTGATGTGGCTAATTTATGGCGCAATAACTGGCATTGGTAACGTACACCAAAGCGTTCTAAGCGATCAATTTGCCCAGCAAACAAGCGGTCTTGAGGCTTGTTAAAACGAATATTATGGCTGAGCATTGTTTCGCGCAGGCTAACGTTTTCTTGAGTGTCACTGTGAATACCGTGGTAAATCACCAGTTGGTTTTTTTCTTCAACCTCGTTAATGGTGATACTCCAGCCTTCACCACTTTCAACGGTGTCACCAGGATTAAAAATAACCCGAGTTAGGGGAGCTTCACTGCGAGAAAACATCCGGTTTTCTCCAGTGGCAGGGAACAGCAGCGTAACCATGCGGCCTTCAATTTGAACGACGGTTCCTAATCCGAGCTCCGACTCGGTATCACTAATCCAGCGTTGACCTAAAGCAAAAGGCATCTTTTATTCTCTATTTGAAGCGGGGGAAACAAAAAGGGGGCGTATGTTAAACCAATCCCATCCAGATTGAAATTCTAGCATTGATTTATCTACCAGTTGGTTGTTTTTAGTGCAAGTTGACATTTCAGTGTCACATTGACGTCATAGTGTTTAGGGGCTGTTAACCTTTTACGAGTAATAAGGCGTGAATATTTTATTGAGTTATTGGGCAGCCAATGTCATAGTGATTTTAGGTGAGTCGGATGCTAAAGATGACTGCCTGTTTTCAATAATGAAGTAAATTATCCTTTTATGTTAAGCGTTTAAGTCGATACATTGAAATCAATTGATTGAGAGCACACTGGAGGCGCCATGGAACTAAACGACAAAAAGTTGTTTGTACTGGATACCAACGTGTTACTGCATGAACCTTTAGCGATATATTCGTTTAAAGAACATGACGTAATTATCCCGATGACTGTGTTAGAGGAACTTGACAGTATTAAGGATCGAAAGCGCGATGTGAGTCGCGATGCTCGAGTCGCCATACGAGCATTGGAGGATATTCTTGGCGGCCCGACGACCCCGGAGCAAATTTTAAAAGGCGTTGCATTACCCACCCGCGAAGAACACACAGAAGTCTCTGGCCATTTATCCATATTTCCTGACCATCAAATTGAATTTATTATCGGCTCACTTCCCGGTGACAATAACGATAACCGCATCATCAATACCGCACTGCATTTACAAAAAATTCACTCTCCACGCACCGTAGTCCTTGTCACTAAAGACATTAATATGCGCTTAAAGGCTAAAGGAGCCGGTATTGAGCTCGTTGAAGATTATCGCACTGATCAACTTATTGATGATATTCGTTTTTTAACCAAAGGTTTTTATCAGTTTCCGGGTGACTTTTGGCAAAATGTCGACAAAGTGTCGACAGACCGTAAGGGCAGGCATACTGTGCATCAGGTGCCGATTGATCACTTAGGTGGTGAAAACTTTTACCTTAATGAGTATTTAATTGATGACGGTTCAGATTTTTGCGCCAGAGTGGCCAGCAAAACCACCAAGCATCTTGAGATCATTGACCGTGGCCGTGATCGTTTAATGCACCATGAGGCATGGGGCGTTAAACCTAAAAACATATATCAGGGAATGGCACTTGATGCGCTGCTCGACCCCGATATTGAGTTGATTATTCTCACCGGGCCTGCGGGCTGTGGCAAAACCTTACTCGCCATGGCGGCCGCATTAGAATTAGTGGTTGAGCGCAAAATGTACGACAAGGTGATTGTTACGCGTAATACCCCAGAGATTGCCGAGTCCATTGGTTTTTTACCCGGTACAGAAGAAGAGAAAATGGCACCTTGGTTAGCGGCGATTACTGACACGCTTGAAGTGCTCCATAAAAACGATGTTAATCCCACTGGCAGCGTTAATTACATTATGGAAAAAGCCAACATTCAGTTTAAGTCGATAAACTTTATGCGCGGGCGTTCGATTCAAAACTCCGTGGTGATTTTAGATGAGTGTCAAAACCTGACGGCCTCACAAATTAAAACCATGATAACCCGAATGGGTGAGGGGACTAAGCTGATTTGTAGCGGTAACTTAGCGCAAATTGACTCGACCTATCTAACCGCTGTGACCTCGGGATTAACTTACATGGTAGAGCGTTTTAAAGACTTTGAGGGCAGTGCTAATATTTACTTAAATGGCGTGGTTCGTTCGCGCTTAGCGGAGTTTGCGGAAGAGCATTTGTAGTCTGCTTCGCCTTGGTTTATTCATTGAGCAGTAAACAAATAAGGTTGCCTAGGTGACCTTATTTTTTATATCTGTATTTTATTCTCTGATTACAGAGCTGTTTTTGAGGTTGGACAAGTCGCTAATCGATCATTATTACATGTGCTTGAGCTTATCTTCCTGATATCATAATCATTCGTTTTTTTATTGCCTATTTTTTGGTGTTATTCGTTTGCCAGCGCGTTATTTTCCGCTGTATCAAGGGTTGTTAATGAAACCGACTGAGCCAGATTTACAACTAAAATCTCCCATTCAACGCAATTATAACCAAGCGGTGTTTTACACTTATATTGGGGTGATTGTCATGGCCTTGTTGTCGGCCGGAATGATGTTTGAACGCCAAAAAGAACAACAAATTTATCAACGAGAAGAACAAGTTGCTCGGCATGTGTTGCAAATCGACTTATTGCTTGAGTCGAGTATTCGAGCGGTTAAGAGTTTGCGAGATGTGGCGGTTGATCATCTACGCCTTGGTGAGTTTGTACGTAAAGACAGGCTGCCACAATATGAAAAGTTCAACGCAGATGGCCAATTTTTTACCCTAGAGCCCAATTACGGAAAAAGTGATGTGCCTTTTACCAATATGGGCCGAATTACCGGTGCAGGGTCGCTTAATGAGCGCTCTGAGAGCTTTTATCAAGAACTTGAAATGCTGTTTGAACTGTCGTTATCGTTTCCGGTAGCGAAAGAAGCCGCGCCAAAAGCCTCGTCAATTTACTATATTTCAAAACGGCGGATGATGTCATTTTACCCTTGGGAAAATAATGACCTGCGCTTTAGAGATGAGCTACTCAACAAAAAACAATTCCAACTTTCTACACCTTCGATGAACCCACAGCGCAGCGTGTTTTGGAGCGAAGCTTACATCGATTCGGCCCATCAAGGGTTAATTACCACCTTAGGCTTACCGGTATATTTACAGGATGATTTTTTAGGTTCAATTAACCTCGACATGACCTTGTCGTCATTAGATAAGCAAATTCGCACCTATTTTAAAATGCCTGGTACAGTTATTTTGCTGGACCAACAAAACAATATTTTGTCGCACAGTGATTTTGATTCCAATGAAATGAACAAGGTGTTCCACATCAGCCAACGTATTCCGGCGGCGCTGCACTCTTTATCTGAATCTGAATTGTTTGATGCCCACGAAGGGATCATTCGTAATGGTTACTACATTCACTCTGTCGCCTTACATAATGCGCCATGGCGCTTGCTGTATTTACAAGATGAAGATGATTTATTTAAAGACTCATGGGACAAGTTGCAACTGAGCTTTTTACTGGTGGTATTAGCATTGTCGTTGCTGGTAACCATTGTGCATTGGCAAACTCGCCGGGCGTTTGTGAGCCCAGCATCGCGATTATTAACTCACCTTGAAGCCTGTTCGCAAGAGCCTATTCGCCCGCCTGAAAAAATCACTCACGGTTGGGAGCCTTGGTTTGCCCTGGTAAGCCGTATTTTTGAAGAAAACCGCCAATATACGCATCACCTAGCTGAGCAAAATAAACGCTTAGATAACTTAGTTGCTCGGCGTACTCAACGTTTACGCGAAACCACCGAGCGGCGTGAACGTGAATATGCTTTACTGCGATCGCTCATTGACTCGATCCCAGAAGCCATTGTGTTTAAAGACAAAGAAGGTAAATACTTAGGCTGTAATAAATCAGCAGAGCGCATGCTTGGTTACAGTGAAAACGAAATTATTGGTTTAACGTCTTCTGAAGTGGTGAGCCCAGAACAGGGGGAACGTATTGGTGAAGAAGACAAAAAAGTGCTCGCACAGCAGCACTCATTACGTTACCAAGAGCGGGTTAATATTGAAGGCAAACCGGTATTACTCGACACCTTTAAGTTACCGTTTTACAACCGCCGTGGCGATTTGCTCGGGTTAATTTCAGTATGGCGTGACATTACCAAAGAATACGATGCCGCAGAGCAACTGCGTATGTCAGAGCAACGCTATCATTTGGCGATGGACGCGGTAGAAGATGGATTGTGGGATTGGTATATCGATTCAGAACAAATTATTTGTAACCCAGCGTTTTACTCGATGCTTGGCTACCAAGCACATGAGTTTCCGCCATTATTAGCTTCGATTGATCAGCTTTGTCATCCCGACGATCGTGAGCGAGTACAACAATACCGTAATAACTATGTGGAAAACCCAAAAGGCACATATGAAATTGAATTCAGAATACTGGGTAAAAATAAGCAATATTATTGGGTGTTATCACGTGGGCGTGCGGTCGAATTTACAGATAGCGGCCGCAGTAAGCGTATGTTGGGTACTCACAAAGATATTACCAAACAAAAAAGTAACGAAGTTGCCTTGTTAGAAGCCAAGCAAGATGCTGAATTAGCCAATATGTATAAGAGTGAATTTTTGGCGAATATGAGCCATGAAATTCGTACGCCAATGAATGCCATTATTGGTATGGTGCAATTAGCGCAGCGTACAAATTTGACCCCTCAACAACAAGACTATCTTAATAAAGCTGGATTCTCGGCGCAGTCATTGCTGCGGATTATTAACGACATTTTAGACTTCTCGAAGATTGAAGCCGGTAAATTAGAGTTAGAACGTGTGGCGTTCCCACTTGATGAAGTTCTCGACCATGTTATTGATATCAATGCGATAAAAGCACAAGAAAAGGGCGTCGAACTATTACTTTATGCTCCAGTAACGGCAGGGCTTATTTTAAATGGCGACCCACTGCGTTTAGGTCAGGTATTGGTTAACTTATTGTCTAATGCCGTTAAATTTACTCAAAACGGTGAAGTTGAACTGGGCTGCGAAGACATCGCCAAGCGTGATAACCGTATTACCATGAAGTTTTGGGTGCGTGATACCGGTATTGGGATCAGTAAAGATCAGCAAGCCATGTTATTTGATGCATTTTCACAAGCCGACGGTTCCACCACTCGTAAATATGGCGGCACAGGGTTAGGGTTATCAATCAGTAAGCATTTGGTGTCAATGATGGGTGGCACCATGCAGGTCGAGTCAGAAATGAATGTCGGCAGTACCTTTAGCTTTAACATCAGTTTTGAAATTGCTGAAGAGCAGGTTATCGAACCATTAGTGGTGCCAGAGCAATTAAATAATCTTATGACCTTGGTGGTGGATGACAATCCAAGTGCATTACAGATGTATTCTGCGTTAATGAAAGATTTTAGCTTTGGTGTTGATACCGCAAACAGTGGGCAAAAAGCCTTAGATATTTTACGTAAAAAGCCCATTGATTTGTTGCTGCTTGACTGGATGATGCCAGAAATGAATGGCAGCGAGGTGATTAGCGCATTAGATGATATGGTCAGTAAAGGTGAAATAGCCAAGCGTCCGATTATTATCTTGATGACGGCGTATTCTGCTGAACCTTTAGATGCAGAACTGGCTAAAGATACTGTGTATGCAGTGTTACAAAAACCATTTAAAGCCTCTGATTTATTTGATGAAATTATCAGTGCCTTTGCTAAAGAGCCTAAACTCAATGCTATGCCAGTGGCTGAAGCAGACGAGCCTAGTAAAGAGTCTGGATTAATTTTATTAGTTGAAGATAACTTTATTAACCAACAAGTAGCCTCTGAACTGCTTAAAAGCGCAGGTTATGAGGTGGTGATTGCCGATAACGGTCAGGTTGCGCTTGATGTGATAGATTCTCAGTCGTTTGATGCGGTATTGATGGATATTCAAATGCCGGTGATGGACGGGTTAACCGCTTCAATAGAGCTGCGTAAACGTTATACCAAAGAGCAAATGCCTATTATCGCGATGACCGCCCATGCTATGTCGGGTGACCGCGAAAAAAGCCTTGGTGCAGGTATGAATGCACACATTACTAAACCTATTGTATTAACAGAGTTGTTTGAAACGTTATCGCATTGGATAGCTTACAAAAATAGTCATAAAAACGATTAAAAACACTGATATTAATGAAAGCAGGATAAACACGACAGGGAGATAATTTATGATCCGCCGCAGTATTCCATTGGCACTTTTGCTGGCTATCGCGCCAGCAACATTCCTTTCAGACGTTGCGGTTGCCGCTAGCGATCCAGCGCAAAAAATTATCAAGCAGGCACAAACCGCCGAAGGTTTTATTAACCTGTTTTATGATGCCAAAGCGGGTCAGTTGTATCTTGAGGCCAACAAACTCAATCAGCCTTTTTTAATGCTTACCAGCTTACCCCATGGTGTGGGTTCTAATGATATTGGGTTAGACCGAGGCCAATTAGGACGGACACGCATGGTGCAGTTTGAGCAACATGGGCCTTATTTAATCCTCAAACAGCTTAATACCGATTATCGTGCCTCAAGCGATAATTTTGCTGAACAACAAGCCGTTACTCAAGCCTTTGCTGAGTCCATTTTATGGCGCGGCAAGTTAGTTGAAGGCAAAAAAGCCATCGTAGCCATTAATGACCTAGTGATTAATGATTTACACGGTGTTGCCGACGTGCTTGAAGCCAGAAAACAAGGCCAATATCATTTAGATCCAGAGCGCTCAGTTATTTTACCTGAAGGGATTAAATCGTTTGAGCGCAATGCCGATGTCGACGTTAATTTAACCTTTAACACCAGCAAGGCAGGCAAACAGGTTGCCGAAGTGACTCCCGATGCAAAGTTTTTATCTGTGCGTTTACGTTATTCATTTGTGCAACTTCCAGATGAGGGGTTTGAACCTCGTAACTATCACCCAATGAGCGGTTATCTGTCGGATCAATATATCGATTATTCTGCCGCAGTTGACCAACCTCACGTACAACGTCACTTACGTAAACACCGTTTACAAAAAGTCACCCCTGGAGATGCACCTAGCCAAGTTGTTGAACCGATTGTGTACTACGTCGACCCAGGCGTACCTGAGCCTATCCGTGGTGCGTTATTAGCGGGAGCACGTTGGTGGCAAGATGCATTTACTGCAGCTGGTTTTATTGATGGTTTTAAAGTGGAATTATTGCCAGAAGGCGCAGATCCGCAAGATGTGCGTTATAACATGATCCAATGGGTGCATCGTGCAACTCGGGGCTGGTCATATGGCGCAGCTGTGACCGATCCTCGCACTGGAGAAATCATTAAAGGCAATGTGACGCTAGGCAGCTTACGAGTGCGCCAAGATCATCTTATAGCCCGAGGATTAACCGCAGGTTGGCCTGACCGTCAAGCCGCCAGTGAGGCCGCAATGGCATTATCGCTGGCTCGCATTCGGCAGCTGGCAGCACATGAGATTGGCCACACGCTTGGCTTAGATCATAACTTTGCCGCATCAACCAATAGCAACGCTTCTGTAATGGATTATCCTCATCCTTACGCCAGCATTGAAGGTGACCAGATTGATATTAGCCAGCCTTACCGTGAAGGCATTGGCGAATGGGACAAATACACCATTGCCTATGGTTATGGCTCGCCTTCCCAAATGGACAGTTTATTAGCATCCACTTTAGAGAGTGGTTTTCGTTATATTGGCGAGGCAGACTCGCGTCAAGCAAGTGCAAGCCATGCTTACGCAAGTTTATGGGATAGAGGTAACGATGCCGTTGCTGAATTACAGCGCCTAGAAACCGTGCGTCTTAAAGCCATTACTGAGTTTAATTCAGATGCGTTATTGGCCGGTGATCCTAAAGGGGAGCTTGCTGATGTATTTGTGCCTATTTATTTACTGACGCGTTATCAAATAGAAGCCGCAGCAAAATGGATTGGTGGTGCTGATTATAGCTATCAACAAGTGGGCTCAGGAGTGCGTTGGAGTTATGTACCTCCTAAAATGCAACTTGCCGCTTTAGATACACTGCTTAACAGCTTGCAAAGCCGTAGTTTGGTTATCCCCACCAACGTGGTGCAGGCGTTGGTGCCCAAAGCTGGTAATTACCGCAAAACCCGCGAAAGCTTTGGCTCAAACCTTGGCGTGGTGAGCGACCCGGCCACCATGGCCGAAATGTTAAGTCGCCATATTGTCAGTGTAATATTAACGCCCGAGCGTCTAAATCGTGTTAATCAGGCTTATATGGAAGATAGCACGCAGCTGTCGGTGGTTAAACTTATCGATAAACTTGCGGCGGCCAGTTTATATCAAGATTTGCCTAATGGTTCTGAGCTGGCAATCCAAATGCGTGTCAATACTGTGGTGGTTGATGCCATGTTAGCGGCATATCATGATGAAAAGACTGCCCCTGAAGTCAAAGCCCAGTTAGTCGCCCGTTTTGACTATATTGTGAAACAGTTAAAACGACGCAGTAACCGCGGTAGTGACTATCAATCAGCCCATTACGACTGGCTATACAAAGGCATTGTCAAAGGCTTAGAGCAGCCAGAGTTTACCTTGATTAGCAAGCCTGTGGCCATGCCACCGGGGTCGCCGATTTAGTCTGTAGCGATAGTCTTAAGTTAAAAATAGAGATAAAACGCGATCCTAATGGTCGCGTTTTTTATGGTTGTGATTGCTGGTGTTGATCAAAGGCTTTGGGGTTTTTAGGGTAAAAGCGATCGGCTTTGCGATCTAAATGGCTAAATTGACGGGTATTTCGATAAGGTAGCTTCATAAAGCCTGCAATGCCGTGTCCCTGAATCTTATTCACATGGGCAATAATTCGGTCTAGGCATGCACGAAACGCCGCTTGTTTTCGTGGGTTTAATAGTCGTAAATAACTGTGAATTTTTAGATGGTTAGGCAGTGCTTCAAAAATAATACAACCCGTGTGGTGAATTTGGTTAAGGCCGGCCAATTCGGTCATAATCTCCGGCGGTAATTCGAGGTTTTCTTCAGGATCTTTACCATCTTCAAAATATGAATGAAGCCTAGATTTATCTTCTAAGGTTGGCACATCGCCGACTTCAAATGGTAACTGTAACTCCCCGGTGATGGTGTATTCATGTTCGGTACTTTTCCGCTCTAAATGCAAGGTGTCTTTGGCGTTAAAAAAACAGGCTTTAAATACCCCAATGCGTTTAATTCCCCGAGCCATTGTCACCATGTTATTCACCGCTAGGGTTAATGGTGCTTTACAATCTGGGTCGTAAAAGGCCAGGTTTGAGTCGATAAACACCCCGGTTTCTTGCCAGTGGATCACCAGGCCGCCCACAATTGGGTATTGTGCCAGCCGACTGAGTGCGGCAATAAAGCCCTTTTCGGTATCTGCCATGCCCACCATAAAGTTGCGATAATACTTTTCGAGTTGTACGTCGTCCATTTTGGCAACAGGGTCTTGGCTATTGTGCTCTTTTAAAAATGATTTACGTGAGCTGTAACTGACTGTCTCAACTGTTTTTGAACGAGGTTGCGCCCACAGTGGTATGTCGGGAACCAATGGCGGTTCAGGTAAAATAGGCAGATGCATGCGATAGCTGTGACGAAAGCTTGTTAAAAAGTAGTCTCCAGCCAGTTTACGCAGCGCTTCGTCATCGCCCAGCATTGCATCCAGAGTTTTGGCAAGTTCGATGGGTAAACCTATGCTGGTGGCCGGAATCACTTTAGTGCCAAAACGACTGATTTGCCCTGAGGCTAATGCATATAAGGTTGCAGCGGCACCTTGCTCGTCAAACCTTGGGGTTGATAATGCGCCACTGAGTTGTTCTTCACCAATAAAATACACATCGCCCATGCGTGCATTGGTGTGTTGTTGGTCGCTGGATAACAATGACATGACATTATCATCTACCGCACGGTTATGTTCATCGCGCTGGGCAAAAACTGCCGAGCCCCAATCGATTAACGACAGTTTGTCTGTTTCGATGTCATACACTAAATTTGATGGCTTAATATCGCCGTGTACCAGCGGTTTGCCTTTGCGTAAATAATACAAAATATTGGCTAATTGCCTTGCAATGCTCACCACCATCACCGGCGGTAATGCGCCTATACGCAGGCAGATTTTATCTAAATCTTCACCGTGCGCTCGCTCCATAACGAGAATACCTTGCTTGCCGACACGCTCAAACTTGATGGCGCTGGGCACATTGGGGTGTTTAACCTGGCTGAGCATATAGGCTTCTTCTTCGAGTCTATCTTGAACACTTTGCGGTAAGTTAACTCGTGAAAACTTAAACACATGAGACTGACCGTATTCGTTAATGCCGGCAAATACAAACCCATAAGCCCCTTTACCAATAAATTCGATTTGCTGATATCCCAGCTTACTGAGCTGCTGCTTACACAAGCGAACCCACGCTTTATGCTTGCGCGCATCATTGGCACTCAGTAAGTAAATAGACTGCTCTTCGTTAATGTAAAAGTGCTGTAGCTCTGGTGTTTGCAAGGTAACCCCTTTTTAATTATCTCTCCATTAAACCTTGATTACCCCTCGTGCGGCAAGTGCTTCCTATCTAAAAAAATACGATATGTAAACCTTGACCTACGTCAAATCAAAATCAATCAACACTCGGTAGTATTAACAATAAGATCACTTAACGCTTTTAGCAGAGGTTGCTATGCCTAATATTGATAAAGCACAACTTATTCCGCTATTTCATTTTCCGCGCTCTCGAATTTTACAATCGATGGAAGTGACTCATTGCCCTCATGCTGTGTTTTTTAATCACAGTGATGAAGAATGCATTACCTGCCATCAAGGTGAAGAGTGCCTATGGATTAATCATAATGATGAAATGGTCGCATTAGAAATGAAATCTGTTGAAGAGCTTAAACAGCAATTGTTGATAGCCGTAGATTTTATTGATTCTAATTTGAGCCCTCATCATATGTCGCGCCGTAAATGTCAGTGTGAAAATTGCCGCTGGTTAAGACAAGTGCAATCGACCTTGGATGGCAAAGCATAAGTTGCATCTGTTTTTTTTAGTCTTTAAAGTAGCCTGCAATATTGGTTAATAGACTAAAGAGAGCATCATGGAACCGAGCTTTTGGCATCAAAAATGGCAATTACAACAAATTGGTTTTCATCAACAACAGGTGAACCCATTTCTTGTTAAATACTGGCCAGGTTTGGCAATAGCAGAAACCAGCAATGTGTTTGTACCATTGTGCGGTAAATCGCTAGACATGTGTTATTTGGCTGAACTACGCCATGGCGTATTGGGTTGTGAATTAAATCCATTAGCGGTTGAGCAGTTTTTTAACGAAAACGACTTACCTTGCCAGGTCGAGCAAATCGCAGAACATAATGTTTTTTGTGCAGACGAAGTGAGAGTTTATCAAGGCGATATTTTTACATTACCAGAATCGTTAACCACTGATATTGGTGGTTTTTATGATCGCGCCGCATTGATTGCATGGCCAGAAGCGATGCGCCAACAATATGCGGTTGCCTTAGCAAGACTGATCCCCGCGAATGTGAGTGGTTTGCTGATTACTCTAGACTACCCACAAGATACCTTAAAGGGCCCCCCGTTTGCTGTCAGCCCAGATTGGGTTGAAACTCATTTAGCCCCTTATTTTACCGTCGAATTACTCGAGTGTACCGATGTGCTTGCCGACAATCCTCGCTTTGTTAATAAGCAGGTGCCTTGGTTAAATGAAGCGGTATATAAGCTGACGCGTAAAGCGTAACGATGACAAACAGCAAGACACAAAAAAACCTACGATAAATTACGTAGGTTTTTTATTTGTTGCAACTGCTTAGTGGTATTCGCGCAGGGTGATTTTGGGGCGAAGGTCTACTTCACCATCAGCATAAATCGCAGCGATATCATCTTGTTGACTAATCACGGCTACAGGCCCTGTGAGCATGTTGCGAACAAACAGTAGGCGATATCCAAATCGATGCAAATCATACAATGCGAGTTTTTGATCTGCTGTCGTTAAATCCCAGTGTTCATCATTTTTTAGTACTTCCTTGTTACGACGATCGTTTATCTGGTATGCGACCTGAGTCATAATCCTTTTCACCTAAGTTATCTGGATTGCTGAAAATTGTAGCTAAGCTATTTACCTCATTAGATTTTAGC
The DNA here is from genome assembly GCF_014648295.1 of Shewanella saliphila. Lineage (GTDB taxonomy): Bacteria > Pseudomonadota > Gammaproteobacteria > Enterobacterales > Shewanellaceae > Shewanella > Shewanella saliphila. The sequence goes on along the minus strand of NZ_BMQV01000008.1, from coordinate 6,747 downwards.
TTAACGAGCCCAAGGTTGAGGATTTACAAAAGTTAATTTATAAATTCACAAAAGCTACTATAGCAATAAAACTTTCGAATGATAGTTTTTTAAGCTCTTTTTGCATAAAAAATCGCACTTTTTGCTAAAAATATGCTTAATCTCTCATAAGTAATGATATTTTTAGAGGTTTTAAGCATTTATGCTTCAGATCCTGCTAAATGCTAATTTCAACGATTGAGGTTGCAAATGCATTTAGCCGATCGGCTTTTTGAGCGGTTAAATATTCTATTTTAAGTATTTTTCCATTGAGTATATAACCTACCACTGAGTTTGAGCGTTGCCGTTTTATTACAGTAAACGAAGTTCTCACCTCATCAAACTTCAATGAAACAAAATCAATTGATCGACCTCCGTGTCTAGACTATTTAAGGTGTTAATGACTCACACTCTTGCTGGTGGCTATGCCGCTAAAGTGGCTGATGGGTAAACGGCTAAGAGTGATATGGCAAAACACAGCGAGTTTTAGGCTCTTTTTATTGAACAACGTCTATACTTTTAACGTGATTTAACCCTGTATACAAATTACACAAGGGTTAAATAGGTCATTGAGTTTTAATGATATTTATTTAGGAATAAAAAAGTGTAATTTTTGCATAAAAATTCGTTGCGTATTGGGTGAAAATATCGTTTACTGCGCATGTTTTTACAAACCCCAAAACGCACTATATATTGCCCAACTAACAGGAGGCACTGGCCTAATGAGCCAATTTCAATCGATTGATGTTGCAGATTATTATGACAAGGACACGTTTGACCGCATTGAGGCATTTGCTAAAGATAAGCCAACGCCATTTGTAGTTATTGACACCCAAATCATTGCGAAACAATACGATGACATGGTTAAGAATTTTCCTTTTGCAAACGTTTATTATGCGGTTAAGGCAAATCCGGCCAAAGAGATTTTGACTTTGCTGCGTGACAAAGGCTCGAACTTTGATATCGCATCAATCTATGAACTTGAAATGGTGACTTCTATTGGCGTATCAACCGATCGCGTCAGTTACGGTAACACCATTAAAAAGCGCGTTGATGTACGATCTTTTTATGAGCAAGGGGTACGCATGTTTGCTTCTGACTCAGAAGCCGATTTACGTATGATTGCTGAAGAAGCTCCGGGTGCAAAAGTGTATGTGCGTATTTTAACTGAAGGCACACACACGGCAGATTGGCCTTTATCACGTAAGTTTGGTTGCCAAAATGAAATGGCTTACGACTTACTGGTATTGGCAAAAGAGCTTGGCTTACAGCCACATGGTATTTCGTTCCATGTCGGTTCACAGCAGCGTGATATTGGCGCGTGGGACTCAGCCATTGGTAAAGTAAAAAGTATTTATGACCGTTTAAAAGAAGAACACGGCATAGTACTGAAGATGATCAACTTAGGTGGTGGTTTTCCTGCCAACTACATGGATAAAACCAATGAGCTTGGTGTTTATGCACAACAAATCAAGCACTTTTTAGAAGAAGATTTTGGTGATGAATTACCAGAAATTATTCTCGAACCTGGGCGTTCATTAATTTCTAATGCCGGAGTATTGGTGTCTGAGGTGGTGTTGATTTCGCGTAAATCACATACCGCACTCGAGCGTTGGGTATTTACCGATGTTGGTAAGTTTTCAGGGTTAATTGAAACCATGGACGAAGCAATTAAATTTCCTATCTATACCGATCGTAAAGGTGAGTTAGATAAGTGTGTTATTGCCGGTCCAACCTGTGACAGTGCTGACATTATGTATGAGCATTACAGCTATGGTTTACCAACCGATTTAGCCATTGGCGATCGCATGTATTGGTTAACCGCTGGAGCTTATACCACCACTTATTCTGCAGTGTGTTTTAATGGCTTCCCACCGTTAAAAGACTATTATCTGTAATCAGATTATATTGAGTCAAAAAGGACGCTTAGCGTCCTTTTTTGTTTTTCGGTTTTAGCAAGTTGGCGTTAACTTGATGTAAATCACGTTAATGCTTTTTAAAATAGATAAATCGTTTGTTGTTTTTAGCGGCTTTCAACTATGCTCAAGTACATGTATTTGGTGGGAATTGGTCATATATTGGTAATATTTTAACGAAACAATATTAACTATTATGAATTTATATGTGATCAAGTTAACCTTATCCCCCTAAAGACTAGGTTAAAGTCTGGGTTATAAGAATTTAATATTCAAAAATGAAAGGGGTTTTCAAAATGTCCGATGTATTTCACTTAGGATTAACCAAAAAAATGTTAGATGGTGCAACCTTGGCAATCGTTCCTGGTGATCCAGAACGTGTTAAGCGTATTGCAGAGCTAATGGACAACGCAACGTTCCTTGCTAGCCATCGTGAATACACTAGTTACTTAGCTTACATCGATGGTAAGCCAGTGGTTGTGTGTTCAACTGGTATTGGTGGTCCTTCAACCTCTATCGCAGTAGAAGAGTTAGCACAGCTGGGTGTGACAACTTTCTTACGTGTTGGTACTACAGGCGCAATTCAACCGCATGTTAATGTTGGTGATGTGATTGTGACTCAAGCGTCAGTCCGTTTAGATGGTGCTAGCTTGCATTTTGCTCCACTTGAGTTTCCTGCAGCAGCAAACTTTGATTGTACAACTGCGATGGTTGCAGCTTGTCGTGACGCAGGTTTAGAACCACATATCGGTATTACCGCATCTTCTGATACTTTCTATCCTGGTCAGGAGCGTTATGACACGGTATCTGGCCGTGTGACTCAGCGCTATGTCGGTTCGATGAAAGAGTGGCAGTCAATGGGCGTACTGAACTATGAAATGGAATCAGCAACGTTATTCACTATGTGTGCAACTCAAGGTTGGCGCGCAGCATGTGTTGCGGGTGTAATTGTAAACCGTACACAGCAAGAGATTCCTGATGAAGCCACAATGAAGAAAACCGAAGTGAGTGCGGTATCTATTGTTGTTGCAGCAGCGAAAAAACTACTTTAATAACCTTTGTTGGTGTTATCGTAAATCAATAAAAAAAGGTGCCTCGGCACCTTTTTTGTTGGTTCATTTTTGCTAACTAGAAATGATATTGAGCAATAATTGAGTAAGTATTTTGGTCAACACCATTAACACCGTACTTGCTCTGCCAGTAATCGTATTCAAAACCTACCAGTAACTTATTTTGTTTGTGCTCGCCAAATAAGCTTTTGCCTAAATCGTATTTAATCTGTGGATTAAAGTGCAGGTTTTCATCGTAGCCGTTGTTGTCGGCAATAAATACCCAATCAATATAACCGTCAATAATAATATTGGCATTGCCGATAGGCATGTCGATTCTAAAGACAGGGGTAAACTGCCAACCATCGCTGATGTTGCCATTGCTAATTGCATCACGACGATAAGTGTTCAGTTGTAAGTAACTGAAAAATGGAATGTCAAAATCTACACCGACACCGTACAGCATGCTTTCTACAGGGCCATCACCGTGCTCGTAAGTTAAGGCAACAGACATATCCTTAATTGCACCAAACTCAACTGGCTGACCAAGTATTTTACTGGCGCTAAAACGCGGTGAAATTTCACCATAATGGCTGTTATCGTCACCACCGTTATTGCCATTAAAGTTAATAAAATCATGAAAAATAAATCCATCACCGTAAGTCCAACCGCCGGCAACCTCTAATGTGATGGTGGTTTGTCTGTCTGATGGTGCCAAGTCATAGTCATCACCGTGTAATACGGTCGCACTGGCATCCCACCATTGGATTACATCATTGGCTAAAACGGTCGGTGAGACCATTAATGCAGCTAAAAAGCAGATTTTTTTCATTTTAAGTCCGGTTTATAAGTCAGTTGTTATGCATCTGTATGGCAAATTTTACATCAATCAAGAACTAAATTTAGCGGGTATTATTCTCAATTGTGCACAATGAGGCGCAATATATTCAAAATTGATAATGAGCACAATAAAAACAATGATAAATCGTGAAGTTTCAGCGTTTTGTGTGCCGAAAAGTCTCTTTTGAAATTCTACTTATCATGATGTGATATCAAACCTTGGGATAACTGATTGATACTGTTATGTTATCGAATAATGATAGCCATTTACATTATATACAATGATTATTTGACATAATATGTCGCAATAATAAAAACCAGCTGATATAGTGAATACAAGGCATGCTCATTTTATGAGGAGGATTTATGGAGCTTTCTAATCCGATTGCGGTTTGGCTCGTGCTAGGGCTGTTATTAATGCTGTCGGAAATTATTGTTCCGGGAGGCATCGTCATTTTACTTGGCGCCGCCTGTGTAATTGTTGCTTCAGCGTTAGCGCTTGGGATCATCGAAGGGTTTGTGCAAAGCATGACGCTTTGGTTTATGGCTTCAATGGTGTTGTTACTGAGCTTTAGGCATGTCACGCAGCGCTTGGTTGGCGGTGATGCTCATGTCGCTAATACCGATGAAGAAGTCGATTTATACAATCAAGTCGCCACCGTAAAAGAAGCCATTGGCCCTGGGCAGCAAACAGGCAGAATCCATTGTTTAGGGTCTGATTGGGTCGCTTTGGGTGATGGAACAGAAATTAAAGTCGGTGCTAAAGTGAGAATTATATGCCGCGATAACATCGGTTTTGTGGTTGAGCCCATTATCGACTCAATATAGGTTTACAGGGTTTAGGGAAGCGTAAACCACATTTTAATAAAGGAGTGAGTATGTTTGTGTTAACCATCGCGTTTTTATTCATTTTGTTCATTTTATACAAGTTGATGCTCATCGTGCCTATGCGCGAAGTGCATGTAATTGAACGTTTAGGTAAGTTTCGCACCGTATTAGAGCCCGGGTTTCACTTTTTAGTGCCGTTTGTTGATCGGGTGGCTTATCGTCATGATACCCGTGAAGAGGTATTAGATGTGCCACCTCAAAGCTGTATTTCAAAAGACAATACCCAGCTTGAAGTTGATGGCCTGGTTTACCTCAAAGTCATGGACGGTAAGCTTGCCAGTTATGGGATTGAAAACTATCGCCGCGCGGCTGTTAACTTGGCGCAAACCACGATGCGTTCAGAAATCGGTAAGCTGACGTTGTCGCAAACTTTCTCTGAGCGAGACAGTTTGAATGAATCGATTGTACGCGAAATCGATAAGGCCTCGGACCCGTGGGGGATTAAAGTCTTACGCTACGAGATTAAAAACATTACCCCTTCACGTCATGTTATTCATACTCTTGAAAAGCAAATGGAAGCAGAGCGTAGCAAACGTGCCGAAATCACCCTAGCTAACGCTGAAAAAGCCGCGATGATTAATATGTCGCAAGGTGAGCGTCAAGAAGCCATTAATTTATCTGAGGGGCAAAAACAGCGACGCATCAATGAAGCACTTGGTACCGGACAAGAAATTTCAATTGTCGCCAATGCAAAAGCAGAAGGCATGGAGATGATTTGTAAGGCATTAGCCATCAACGGCGGTAATGACGCGATGAACATGTTGCTTAAAGAGCAATTTATTGGTCAAGTGGGCAAGATTTTAACTGAGGCCCAAGTGTCGGTGGTGCCGGCTGAAATGGCCAAGCTTGAAGGTTTTTTTGAAGGCATGGAACAAGTGACTCACGCGGTAAGCAGTCCATCAGCAAAAGGAGCGCGCTAATGTCAATTAATGGAATAGATACTGACTTTGCAGTCATGATTATTTGGGGCGTAATTTTTGCTATTTTTGTGCTTAAGTTGTTTCAATCAATTCGCCTTGTACCGACCAAGTCGGCTTATATTGTTGAACGTTTAGGTAAATACCACAGCACCTTAGACGCGGGCTTTCATGCACTTATCCCATTTATTGATAAAGTGGCCTATATTCACGATTTAAAGGAAGAAACCATCGACGTACCACCACAAGAATGTTTTTCAAGTGATGAGGTTAACGTTGAAGTTGATGGGGTGATTTATATTTCGGTTACCGATCCGGTTAAAGCCAGTTATGGTATTACCGACTACCGTTATGCAGCGATTCAGTTGGCTCAAACCACGACGCGCTCGGTTATCGGTACCTTAGATTTAGACCGTACTTTTGAAGAGCGTGATTTAATTTCAGCCAAAGTCGTAGAAGTGCTCGATGAAGCTGGCTCTATGTGGGGCATGAGAGTGCACCGTTATGAAATTAAAAATATTACCCCGCCAGAAACGGTAAAAAACGCCATGGAAATGCAGGTGAATGCAGAGCGTGAACGCCGAGCATTACTCGCTAAGAGCGAAGGTGACAAGCAAAGTAAAATCAATCGCTCTGAAGGTGTGATGGCAGAAACCATTAACCGCTCAGAAGGTGAAATGCAGCGTCGTATTAATGAAGCAGAAGGTAAGGCGCAAGAGATTTTAACCTTGGCAAAAGCCACCTCTGAGTCGATTGAGCGTTTAGCCGTGGTGATTTCAGCTGAAGGTGGCCAAAGTGCACTGCGTATGCAGCTTGGCGAGCAATATATGCGTCAGCTTGATGGCTTAAGTAAAAAAGACAGCCGTATTGTGTTGCCAGGTAACCTGGTCAACTTTGAATACTGGATGGACAGTATTGGGCTAAAAGACGATAAAAAACAAACTGCTAAAAAGTAAATCAATAGCACATCAAATGGGTCAGCATTGCTGGCCCATTTTTTTGTTTGCCCAGCGAAGCTGGCAAACCCGTCAGGTTGAAAGAAACCTGAATCACCCCGACTGAGGGGAAGATAATCCGAATGGCAAGGGCGTTGCTGGCCAACGGCAGGGTCTGAAGGAA
>NZ_BMQV01000007.1 GCF_014648295.1 Shewanella saliphila | reverse complement strand
ACATTTTTTGCCAAATCAATCGCAATAGTGGTAACTTTCATGGTGGACGCTCCTTAAGTAACTGTATGGTTCAACATCAGTTTGGCGCATTGACGCCGTATTAGGGAGCGTCCATCTCATCACCCAAAATAAATTAACCCAAAATAAATTAACATGGCCATATATGGACGCTCCCGGTGAGTCAAGACAATACTCTGCTCACCGAAGGCTTTTTGGCCTTAGTTTTCTGTACAACATTCTCACTCTTATCGTTGCTTTCGATGTGCTCATTTACCGCTAGAAGCGGTTGTACTGCCATATATACGGGCTTAACAGCCAAGCTGCGCCCCTAATGAAATCCGTACCACTGCGCCTAAAAATATGAAACACCCATGCGGATTAGGATTACCCTATCCTTGGCCTATTCGGGCTAGCACTGGTTGGACTGAGCCATTTCTTCATCGTTAACAACAACCTTGGTGAGTGTTTAATGTGCTATCTTGCAATAATTAACATGGCCACCCAAAATAAATTAACATGGCAAATTAACATGGCCACCCAAAATAGTTGGCGAAATAACAAACAGTGAACTAGGCTTTATTTACCCCAGCTAAATGGTATTTAAAGATGGCCAGACCAAGACAGACAATCGTGAGCCTAGAAGATACACCTTACTATCACTGTTGTTCGCGTGTGGTGCGTAAGGCATTTCTTTGTGGAATTGATAACTCTACAGGTGAGAATTTTGAGCATCGGCGTGAGTGGGTCGATTCACGCATTCTTGAGTTAGCGACCATCTTTGCTATTGATATCTGTGCTTATGTCGTGATGAGTAACCATTTGCATGTGGTGTTAAAGGTTGATGCTGATAAGGCAAAACAGTGGTCAGATAAAGAAGTGCTCACTCAATGGCACAAGGGCTTTAAAGGCACGTTACTCACTCACAAATACCTTAAAGAGGAAGACCTTAACTCATTTGAGCTTCAAACGGTTAATGAATGCATTACCGAATACCGTAAACGCTTAATTGATATCAGTTGGTTTATGCGTTCACTCAGTGAGCCTATAGCCAGAATGGCCAACAAAGAAGATAAGTGCACAGGCCGATTCTGGGAAGGGAGGTTTAAGTCTCAAGCATTACTTGATGAAGCCGCAGTACTCGCCTGTATGGCTTATGTTGATTTAAACCCAATTCGTGCCAAGATGGCCGTAACCCCGGAAACCTCAGATTACACCAGTATTCAACGACGTATAAATTCAGCAATGAAAGGCGAGCAACCAGCTGAGCTATTACCGTTTGTGGGTAATGAACGACTCAATATGCCTAACGGGCTCATGTTCAGCGTGAAAGACTACATTGTACTGGTTGAAGATACCGGTCGTATTATTCGAGAAGATAAGCGTGGCGCCATTAGCTCAAGCAGTCAGGACGTTCTGAATAGACTCAACATCCCCGCAGAGAATTGGCTTAAAATCACAACAGAGTTTGGTGCATTATTTAAAGGTGCTGTCGGTGCCTTACCTGCATTAACCGAATACTGTGAGCACCTGGAGCGAAAACGACGACAAGGCGCATCAAATTGTCAACGTTGGCTGCAAGCTTAAGTAAAACAGACTAAAAAATATTGTTTATCCACTGCTTGATTGATATCAGGTCCCCAGACGTGCGCTACGTTTAGCGTTTTCCCCTGTAGCCTTCGTATAATTTTAAGTGGTCATATTTTTAGATTGAATTTGTCGATTTGAGCAATACAGAATACATAGATTACCGTTCAGAGGATTAAAAGTCGTTATATTTATCGGCATAACCTTGGGTGGCATCTTTAAGAAGAATTCGTCTATGTTCAGTAATATTGTTTCATCTCATATCTTTAACTGAATCCCTTTGCTATCTTCTATTGTAAAGCAGAGTCGCGCTCTGTTTTATTTCAGGAGGTTATGTGGCGAGATTGCTCGTATTGTTGATTGTCTTTAGTGTCATCCCCATATCTTCTGTCTATGGAAAAGAGTTGAAGTTTGCAGTGGTACCTAAATTTAACAGTGCTTTTTTTGACCAAAGCAAAGTAGGCTGTATAGATGCTGCAGCTCAAATAAAAGGCGTGGAGTGTTTATATCGGGGGCCCCATATAAGTAACGTTAGGGTGCAAGACCAGGTAATAAATCAACTGATTGATGAAGGTGTAGATGGTATTGCTGTCGCCATTACACAATCTAAATATCTTGCTAAAAATAGTCTGAAGAGAGCGAAAGAATTAGGCGTACCAATTATTACCTATGACTCTGATTTTGATGCTTCAATCAACGAAGACCCTAATAATTTACGCCTGGCCTATATAGGCACTAACAATTTTGAATTGGGTAAATCATTAGGTGAAGAGTTAAAAAAACTTCGGCCCAATGGGGGGACACTAATAATGCAATCTGGACGACCAGATTCTCCCAATTTAAATTTAAGACTGATGGGAGTTCGTTCGGCATTATCTGGGAAAATATACGATGCACCGCCTGGAGAATTGCTCAATAACGATTCGGGCTGGACTGAAGTTAGGGAACCTTTTTTTAATTTTGATCAACTTGATCTTTCTGTTAAGCAAATGGAGTCTGCTTTGAAAGGTAAGCCTGTAAAAGCAAACTCCTTTATTGCAGTCGGTGGTTGGCCGCAAAATGACCAAGTGCTTTACCGTCAAATGATTGCTCCGTATCAGGCAAAAATTAATGACAACAAGGTCATTATTGTTATCACAGATACATCCGCTGAACAATTAACGATGTTGGGAGATAATCTTGCTCATATCAATATTGGTCAAAATCCATACGAAATGGGCAGGCAAGCCATTTTGACATTGCATAAGATTGTTACAGAACAAAAATATGAGAAAATAATTTACACGCCAATTACAATTTGCACGCCAGACAACCTTGATACCTGTACCAAGAGTGTGGAGTTGTAAACATCTTTAACTCTACCAAATTCAAATAATTACCAGCTTCAAATAATGACATGTCCCAAAAGCCTTTGGTGCGCGATTATTATCTCGATTCACTGGGACTTCCATATATGGCTTATTTAAGAAGCAGACGGCTTGTTACGATTTGCTTGCTTAAATAAAAGGCTGGCTTACCCTTTAAGCAGTGCTCACTCACAATGTTGCCTTATGTACTTAGATGTAATGACTTAAAATGAGGGTGTATGCTGTTTAGAAGTGCCATTGAACATAAACCGTTTGGTAATTGCTACCGCCTTTAATGCGACCAAATGCAGAGCTTGTTTCAAAAATCCCGGAACGATGATGGATGGCATAACCTAACCACATGTTGTGCAAATTCGAGTTATCCAATAGATCGCCCATGTTAACGTCGAGAGAAAAATCAAGATAGTTCAGTAACTTTGATGGCGTATAACCTTTTTCTTCAATCTCAGAGCCTTCAATATAAGTCAGGCTGCTGACATACGAGAGTCCTTCTGCTACACCGAGTCTAAATCTCGGCCCTAGCTCGAATGTATAAAATGCTTTAATCGCGACGACGCCCTCGGCTAAATCATTTTGCACCGCAGAGCTGTGATGCCATACCACGCCAGGAGTAAAGTAAAGCTCAATAGGTAAGGTAAACAGAGTTTTGGTTAATTGAGTACCATAAAACAACGAACTCATTTGATTATTGTATCGGTCAGAACGCGTGTTCCAGCTTAAAATCTCGTTAAGATTAGACGGTGTTGCCCAGCCGTGTGAAAGTCGTAAAAATTCATCGCTGTCATCACTAAAGGGCACCGAGTGATAGTGTTGTTTATTAGGCTCAGGGAAGAAAGCGATACCTAAAAATGATTCATACTGATAAGCGTTATCTATGGTTGGTAGATTCGATACATTATCTTCTAAACGTCCAACGCCAAATTGACCAAGTAGATACAGATTACTGATCAAATGGTAACGCGCTTCTAGTCCTGCGTTAACTTGAATACCGCCGCCCACGTCATATTGTTCTAACCCATAATAATACTGGTTAAAATCATCGCTTTTCCATTGAAATTCTGCGTAAGGTGTGAGTTTCCAATCTCCTTGCTGCCAATGATATTTCGTGCGCGTATACACATAGCCGCGCTTGTAAGAGTCTGATAATAATGCGACATCAGCCTCCCATGCCCCGTGATTGAATTTATATTGCAAACCAAAATCGAAGGCTTGAGCTTGAGATTGGTTCTGTAACTCTTTTGGGATATCGACGAAGCGAAAGCGGGTATAGGCATTAATCTGGTGATCGCCTTGTTGCCACAAATGTACGCCGCCCTCCATGCCATTGATAAAAATGTATTCATTTTCAAACTTCAATAGTGGCAGTACATCGTAAACTTCATCTTTTTCCACTGCATAAGGAATATCGCCCCCGACGAATGCCGATAGCAATACCCCAATTGTCAGCTATATAGTTAGGCTGCTCTTGCGAGGTTTTTTCCACGGTGAGACATAAAGGTGCTATGAGTGATATCGACAGTGCTAGCGTGCTGAGTCGTTTAATCAATGTCATTGTTTTCATCAGGCAGTGGGCATAACTAAAGAATGCTACAGATGAGCCAAAAATCAAGTTATTACCCTGGAATAACAGAGTTGTGCTGAGCTGAGGAACTCTACATTCGCCTTTTGCCTGTCGAAGAATGGGTGGCTCATTACGGGAGTCGCTTAATATGAAAAAGTTCATTAACAATGGATGGCCCATTAAAAGGAAAATGGGTGGCTCATTACGGGAAAGCTTTAGGAGTGCTAAGCTCTGATAGTATGCAAAGGCAGCATAACAATGTGTTTTCTACATGGTCGGTGTTATGTTTTGAAGCAAAAGGAGAAGAGTATGGATCAAGCACTGCAAACGATGATTGATAATATGCCTGAAAAAACAGGTAAAAAATTAACAGAGTGGTTTGAAATATTAAAACAAGAAAATTTTGTTAAACACTCAGAGGCTGTAACGTTTTTGAAAACAGAGCACGGTGTAACACATGGATTTGCTAATACCATTGTGACCTTGTCAAAAGACACAAAGGATTCTCCTGAAGAGTTAGTATCAAATCAATATAGCGGCAAAGAGTCACTTAAACCCATTTATGACTTATTGATTTCAACCCTACAAAAATTGGGTGACGATATTGTCATTACCCCTAAAAAAGCAAGTGTCAGTATCATTAGAAAAAACCAATTTGCGTTAATTAAACCAGCCACTAAAAAAAGAATAGATTTAGGCTTGAAACTGAAAGGGGTAGCAGTACAAGGGCGCCTAGAAAACTCCGGGCCATTTGGCACTATGTGTACTCATAGAATACAGTTACAACATTTAACCGATGTTGATAATGAACTGATTGAATGGTTGGCTAAAGCATATGAAAGCTCGGTTTAATCAACAATCACTGGTGCTTATTCGAGTGTGACCAATGCCAATATTGATTAAATGCTTTTCCTAAGCAGCTTAGCTAAGCACTTTGTGAGTACACGCTATTTTTCAGCGCTTTATCTTGTTGACAATAATAGTGCTGACATAACAGACTGTGTGGCAATTGTCTTTTAAAGCTGTACAGCGTAAACGGAAATCACAAACATGCCACACCAGGACCAACCTCTTAGCGTCAAAATGGCGGCCCCTTTTTGTATATTACTGTTGGTGGTATTGCTGTCTCAGGTGGTGGGTGTGTATGTCAGCAACAGCTTTTTAGCATCGGGCGGATTTAAAGGTTATTGGATTTTAAGTCGGTTAGTATTACCTTTTATTGTGGTGTTTTTGCTGGCAATACCGTTAAAGCATCTGTATTTTTCTCGGCCCACGATTAATCGTGAAACCCTGATATTTATGGGTGTGCTTTTTGGGCTTTTGTTGTGTTTGTTTGTTTATTTGCAATTTTTTGCTGCAGATTACTTATCTCACTACCGACATGGTCGTTCGCTCGAAGGGCTCAGAGAGTCAGGTGCATTTCAACGCTTTTTAATTTTTACCGCGTCGACCATTATTGGTTGGGAGGTCATTCATCGTGGTTTTTTACTGGGTGGCGGGCAATATTGCTTAACCAAGCACTATAAGGTTAACCCTGCCGCTGCAGCGGTGATTATGACGATTATCGTTTGTATATTCGAAGTGTTATTTCACATCAAAAAGCCAATATATGAAGCCGTAGGGATGATTTTTGCCTCGCCTTTATTGTCTTATTTAACCCTCAAAACCCGCAGTTTATGGCCTGCATTAACCTTCCATTTACTCATAGAGCTCGCGTTTGGTTTTTCGGCGTTTTATTACTCAGTCAGTTAATTATCGATGTGCTAGCTTAGACTCAGCGAGTAGTGCCTGATTACTGATAATAAAGTGATGATTGCACTACATTGAACCGAGAGGAAAAGTGGGTTGCAAACCGCAGAGGTTGGTATCTTATCGTTATTGCTGACCACATATGAATGGATGTGATCAGCTAAAAATGTGAAGGCGTCATTATGCGGGTTGTAGTTATTTAGGCTTCTTCTACAGGTTTATCTTTAAATGAATCAGCTGTTTTATCTGTTAGCGTGATAAGTACGCCAGTTAACAGACTCATGCTGTAGCCAAGCATTGCCCCAATCATAAGTGGCGGAACAATTGCTGCAATATCGGCATTTAATGCGAATGTGATACAACAGCCAATAAATGTACCAGGAATAAACGCAAAGTTTTTATTGCTGGCTTGTAGGCACATAAACGCAGTCACAATACCGGTTAATGCATAGCTAATGATAGGTGAGCCCAATACACCGCTGCCTGCAATAATTAACCATCCCCAAAAAACACCTGAAAGATTAGTCATCATTGCCATCATCATACCTTTTACGCCTGCTTCAGTTTGCGCAAAAAACGTGCTGCAACCTAGAAAGCCGACCCATGTGACCAGATGAAGCACATCAGCAAGACCAGCCCAAACAGCTGCTAATAAACCTGCAGAAATTGCAATTTGCCAACGATGCGCCATAGTCGCCTCTCAATGTTAAATTTAGAACGGTGAGTTTTAAATTTAGCACAATAAATGAATTTTTTGCAGTTTTAGTTTTATAAAAAGCGATCCCGTTCGCAAATAATCGTAACTGCTAATTAATGCTAAACGCCCATTTTTAGGGCTGTGTAGCTTTTTTTGTAACGATATTAGGCGCTTGATGTTGTGGTCGTATCGCTGTGATAGCCAATTGGTTATTTAACATTAATAAGTGAGCCAGGCGGTATAAGACAGAATTAAAGTGTGCCGGTGCAGACCGGTGATGACGAGGTTATTTAAAAGTAACTTTGCCTCCAATCATTTTGAGAGCCGGTGCGCCACGAATTAGACATTCTCGGGCAAAAGTTTGCCCGCATGCTGGGCAGGTGCAAGCGACTTTAGTGAAATCTTCTGTAATACGCTCTTTAAAGCATTTTATGAGGGCGCCCTTGCCACCTTTACGGTACTTATAAAGTTGGACTTTACATTTAGCGCAAAAAATATCGACTGTGCGTGTTGGGCCTTTTTTATTGGGTTTTGCCATTTTTTTGGTTTTTTATGGTTAGCAACTTGGCTAAATGAGTTGTTATTATAGTATGATGAATACCTGTTCAAAATTGAACTAGAATTAACTGATATGTCATGCTAGGGACAGCAAATTATTTAGGTTATGTGGCCGTAAAGCAATATAAAAAGCCCTTAACACAATACACATTTCCATTAAAACAACTGTCCTTAACAGCGTTTAGATAAAATTGGGTAAGATCTCTAGCGCGTCTGCAATCCCTAGACTAGTCTTTGGCTATCTAATAAAACGCATTAAATTCATGGCCATCATCAATATAGCCACTTAGGCTGCTGTGACTCAATACAGGAATACTAGATTAATGATCATCCCCAAATTATGGGCAACTGAACTTGAGTATCGACGTACAGTGCTAAAAGCTGTGTTAATTGTAATCATTATTGCGGGCAGTATTTTTGTCGTTAATAATTGGTTTAATGGTTTTCAAGTGTACGCCATGGTTGAGTTAGCTGTAGTGTTTTTGTGTATTGGTATCCTCGCGATTCATAAGCGCACCACTAATTTGACCCTGTGGAGCTGCGTATTTTTATTTGCCCTCTATACCGTCATTCTTATTGGTATTTATAGCGCCTCGTTTAATTCGGGGCTGTTTACCTGGTTATTTATTATTCCTGTTCTGTCGTACCTGTTATTGGGCATTAGGTTAGGTACCATTTTTACCAGCGTGTATATGGTGGCTGGTATTGCGATTTTGATTTACGACTTGATCTATCATATTGCCGATATTTACCCCATTACCATTGCCAATATTATGCTGTGTTTAGCGGCCATTTGGGCGTTGTCTTATAGTTATGAATATAAACGAGCCGAGGCGGTAGAGCGCTTGCAACAAATGGCTTCGCTTGACCCACTAACAGGGTTAAATAACCGTTTATTGTTAGATTCTATTTTTGAGATGTTGTGTCAAAGCCTGACGGAGGAGCAATCATCTGTCTCTATGCTGTTACTTGACCTGGACCACTTTAAAAAAATTAATGATGAATTTGGTCACGATGTCGGTGACAAAGTATTAATGGAGGTATCAACAATAATCAGCGATATGCGACGTCGTAATGATTGGGCGTTTCGTTTTGGCGGCGAAGAGTTTTGTATGTTAATCCCTAATACAAACATGCGACAGGCTGAAAAAATTGCTGAACGGTTAAGGCTGGCGATTGATAAAATTACGGTTATTGACGGCTGCCCACTTAATATTACCATTAGTATTGGGGTAGCGCGTTGGCCTGATGATGGTAGCCATTTACCTCAGATATATAAAGCTGCTGACGAAAGGCTTTATAAAGCCAAAGCCCAAGGGCGAAATCAGGTGGTTTCGGAGTAATATCACAATCAACTTAAACGGATTACACTGTTGCCTAGTTGATAATATCGGTGAATGTTAATCCGTTTTTTTGACTTTATTGACTCTATTATTGATGGCTTCTGTCAGCTGCTGCTTTTGCTTATCTTCGCCACAAAATTCTGCAAAACCTAACCCCCAGCCATGAGGATTCACCTGGGTCGCCAGATTGACCACTGTGTAACAATAATCACCTTGTTTGACGATTCTATTTGGATCTAATTTGTGATTTAAGGTATGGGGTTGGCTTGTATCCGTTGGCGTGGGGGCTAACTCAATAAAATCCAATGTGGCATCCATTTCACTCAAACTGCCTCTTGGTTGATGTTGCGCTGCGGTTTGCTCGCCAACAAGCTGCTCAAAATCAAGTTGATTTTGTTGCTGTAGATATTGGCTTGTAGCCTGTTTCATTGAGATTGCAGCATGAATCGCATGAGTTGATACCTCTGCAGCAGGGGGGGTGGGTGCATTCGTTTTATTGGGCTTATTCGGCGCAGGTGAACTTGCAGTGTTGGTGACAACTGGCGCTATTTGAGTTGCTTCATTGTTAACTTTGAGCAGGGGCTTGTGAGCATCGGATTTAGCTTGAATGAGTTGTGCTGGTGGCTGAGGCTGACTGATGGGGTCAGAATGACTTTCGTTTAGCATCGACTGATATTGCTGCGAGGTAATGAGGTAGCTTTTAATCGCGCTGTGTTTTATTGGCGTTTTGATTTCGGCCATTCTGCGTTTGGTGTCTTGTTGCCAAAACCAAGCTATTAGCAATATTAATATGCTGTGCATCACAATTGCGTAAAACAAAGGCGTAGCTAGGCGTTGTGGATTAACCGAATTAGCTTGTCTGTTGCTGCCTTCTCGCGTTGCTGTGATGCTATCCATGTCACTTAAATATCGTTTATTTTATGGGTGTTAGGTTTGATTGTTAATAGAAAGTAAAGTTCAATTTGTTGTAAAAGGAAAGGGGAGAGTGGGTTGTTATGTCAATCTATTAGTGAGGTAAAATTAGTGAGGTAAAAATGCGTTTGTGTAAGCTGCGTTAAGATTTGCCCGCCCTAAAACAAGCACACCAAACTGACATATTACATGATTTATAAGTGTGAGGTTATCGAAAAGCAAACCGATCACGTTAATCTGTTTTCAGCGCCTTAACGGTGAGTCGCTCTTGATTGGAGAGTCTGATTTGTATGCCATCAATGGTGGTTATCCGCTGATCTTCAATATCTTTTTTACGCACCTGGTAACTGGCTGTCATCGCTTCAATGGGAGATGAAATCGTGACTTCTACAATCGTGTTATCATCATACCAACCCCAGCCCCAATATCCTGCTGTTGCCAGCATTGACACGGCGATCATCGAATAGATAGCTATCTTGCTGAGCACGGGTGGTTTTTCAATCTCTATCGTTCTGGTGTACTTGACGTTGCGATTTCGTCCACGTCGTAAATACACTACGGCACCCAGAATAACTAACACTGTAATAAGGATTTTTGTTAGCACGTCATTTTCCCTAAATCGTAAATTAACCTTGATTATACGGTGTTTTACACCCTTTACCGTTATCTAGTACACATCATGAGTAAGCCATTATGATTGCTTAGGGCTGATACCTGTCTTGTTGAGGTTTTGCTCAATACTCAACAGAGCAATGTTATCGGTTAGTGCTTCAACATACTGGGTTAGTCTTTAACATTGAGGCAAAAGCAGTAAACTGTGTTGTCTAAAGTATGAACTGACTCAGTTTCGTTATTATTATAATGTGACTTATTTCGTGAATTTTAAAAATGTTGGTGCTTTTCTGATTAAAGTCGCGGGAAATCACATAAAAGTCATATTGATTGATTAATAATCATATTCTTGTCCTACACAAAAAAATTAACGACATCAATATGGCTATAAAAGAAATTATCGATGAGGAAGTCACCTATCCGTCCGATTATAAAATACTCTCCACTACCGATTTAGACAGCATTATTACTCATGTGAATGAAGACTTTATTAATGTGTGCGGTTACAGCAAAGATGAGTTAATTAATCAACCACATAACATTGTACGCCACCCTGATATGCCCAAAGCTGCTTTTGCTGATTTATGGAATACCATCAAGCAAGGACAAAGCTGGATGGGACTGGTAAAAAATCGGTGTAAAAACGGTAAATATTATTGGGTCAACGCCTACGTTACACCAATAAAACGTAATGGCAGTATTTGCGAATATCAATCAGTAAGAACACAAGCAGATCCTGAACTCACCCAGCGTGCTCAGGCTTGTTACGATGCGATAAATGCTGGTAAAAAGGCCAAACCTAAATTGGGTGCCAGTATTATCACTAAGTTATTTTTCACTTGGTTGTGTTCTGTCATCCTGTTTGTCTGTCTACCTTATTTAAGTTCAACATTTGCAGTTTTTGGGTTTGTTGCTGCTGTTATGTGCTTTTGCATGCCACTTTATTTTCTGAAACACCGTTTTGCAACCGTGATCGCCGTGAGTAAGTCAATACATAATAATCCACTGAACCAATTTGTTTATACAGGTCATGTCGATGAGTTATCTCATTTAGAGTTAAGTTTGCGAATGCAAAAAGCAGAAACGCTTGCGGTTGTAGGGCGCATTAAAGACAGTGGTGAGCACCTTCAGCAAGGATTGGATGAACATCAACAACAAAATAATGCCAACCAAAGTCAACTCGTTGAGCAATCGCAAAACCTTGAACAAGTGGTTACTGCTATTGGGCAAATGAGTTCATCTGTAACTGATATTGCTCAAAACACGGCAAACTCAACAACAGAAATCCTTCAGTTAGTGTCTCAAATCCAAGCCACTAAAGAGGCGCTGACACATAGCCAAACCGCAACATCAGAAATTAATAACTTGCTTGCTGAATCGCGTGTGGCGATTTCGTCATTAAACCAGCAGTGCCAAAATGTAAATAAAGTGGTTGAGGTCATCGAGGAGATAGCCAAGCAAACTAACTTATTGGCGCTTAATGCCGCCATTGAGGCCGCTCGTGCAGGTGAAACGGGCAGAGGCTTTGCTGTTGTCGCTGATGAAGTGCGTAATTTAGCCAGTCGCTCGGCAACATCAGCCAATGAAATTCATACCATTATCAATACACTTAGCAAAACTACCGCTCAGGCTGTTGCCCAAATGGACCAAAGTCATGTACTGACGAGTAAGAGTATTGATTCAAGTAAAATGCTGGATGAAAGTTTAACCTCAGTCAGTAATGTGATGGCCATTATAGAAAATAACGGTGAACAAATATCGGTAGCTGCTGAACAACAAGCTGTTGTGGTTAATCAAATTCATACTAATGCGATGACCTTGCAAAGTGGTATTAAACAGTTTGAGCAAAATTGCCAAAATGCGTCGCTACACAGCCAAGATATTAGTGCTCAGGGCTACCGGCAAACTGAGCTGGTGGCGCAGTTTAACTAACCTGATTCAGCTGGCTTGAGTCGCTTGCAGTGTTAGCCCTTTGAACTGCTAGAAAAGTATCGATTTTATCGACAGTAAATCACACTATTATGCCATTTTTATTCGGCTAGAGGCCTGCTATTCTGTTACAAATAGGTTTATAGATTGAGGTTTGCATGAGAGTGATACAGCGTTTTAGTGCCTTAGCGGCAATGGACGGTGATGGTGTGAACATCAGTCGAGTGTCTGACTTTGAGCAACTTCGTTTTGATCCTTTTTTAATGATCGATGAGATCAAATCAAATGACGAGCAAGATTTTATCGGTGGCTTTCCGCCACACCCTCACCGTGGTGTCGAAACCTTTACCTATATCCGTAAGGGTGGATTTGAACATCGCGACCAAATGGGTAATGTTAAACCAATCCGCGCAGGTGATGTACAGTGGATGAGTACCGGCCGTGGCGTTGTGCATTCTGAAATGCCGCTAGCCGATGCCAATGATGGTCTGCATGGATTTCAAATTTGGCTAAACATGCCAGCTAAAGACAAAATGCGCCCGCCAATTTATCAAGACAGTACTCAATGCATTAAACCACAACAAAGTAACGAACACGGCGCGACCTTGACAGCACTGGCTGGCCATTGGGGCTTTAATCATAGTCTGGAGTTCATCGATGGGCCTATTCAAGGACTCGCTGGGGAGGGTGCGATAGCCGAGTTAACCTTAAATGAACACGGCTACGGCACACTTAACCTTGAACGTTATCACACCGCGTTTGTATATATTTACCAAGGTGAAATCCATTACGTGGATGAGCAGGGACTGCGTGAAACCTCAGGCGAAGGGCAGTTGTTACTGCTAGATGCCGTTGAACTATGTCATTTTCAAGCAGAAGCTTGCGGGGCTGGCCTATTGATTTTTGCAGGCAATCCCATTAATGAATTAATAGTGCAAATGGGCCCGTTTGTGATGAATACCCAAGCCGAAATAGACCAAGCGGTGCGTGATTATCAGCAAGGGCTTTTTGGCCAGATAGAATAGTCAGCTAATCATAAATTATCCCTGTTTGAGAGAAAGATTTGTCAGCGAAAGCTGAAGAAAATTGCTACAATAGCGTGTATACCCAATCAACTTGAAGAGACGTGTTTCAGAGCTTCACCGTGTTTTCAATACTAGGCGCGTTAATGCAGTAATGTAGGTACCTTATAAGTTAACGTAACAACGTAGTGGAAGCACGGTGAAACTCCCAAAGGGCAAGTTTTACACGCGTTTATGCTGCGTTATTGATTTTGGAAAGGGAATAACCATTACCAGCAATCAATGCCTTGTCTAAACGCGTGTAAATTCTTGCTGAAATCGAGCATCTTCAGGTTGATTGGGTATATATGGCCAAGGACAATTTGATGTGTAGCATTCGCTATACTGACAATAATCACCTTGGCTAATTTGTTTGTGCAGCACTTGTGCGCTTTTTTGCTTTCGATATCAGAGGATATTCGCCTTGAGTCAGTCTACTGAACCGGCCGTTAACATGGCTTTCGCATCACTTAATTTAAAAACTGAATTGCTTGAAAACCTACAAACTATGGGTTTTGAATCAATGACTCAAATCCAGGCCGAAAGCTTACCGCCAATTTTGGCCGGTGAAGATGTCATAGGCCAAGCAAAAACAGGTTCAGGTAAAACGGCTGCGTTTGGTTTAGGCCTGTTAAACAAACTCGAAGTAAAACGTTTTCGTATTCAAACCATGGTGTTGTGCCCAACCCGTGAGCTTGCCGACCAGGTCGCTGAAGAAATCCGCACACTTGCCCGCGGTATTCATAACATTAAGGTATTAACCTTATGTGGTGGTGTGCCAATGGGACCACAAGTGGGTTCGCTTGAGCACGGCGCACATATTATTGTTGGCACGCCGGGTCGTATTGTCGATCATTTAGATCGTAACCGCTTAGATTTAAGCAACATGAACATGTTGATTTTAGATGAAGCAGATCGCATGTTAGAAATGGGCTTTCAGCAGCATATCGACCAGATTATTGCTGCTGCGCCGCGTGAGCGCCAAACGTTATTATTTAGCGCGACTTTCCCTGAGCAAATCAAATCGATTGCCGATCAAATTATGTATAACCCTGTGATGGTAAAAGTTGAGCAAAAGCATGACAACTTAACCATTGAACAGCACTTTTACCGTGTTGATGACAACAAAGGTCGCCTTGAGGCGTTGCGTTTGTTGTTGCTTGATAAGCAACCGCGTAGCTCGGTAGTGTTTTGTAATACTAAGCGCGAAACCCAGCAAGTGGCAGATGCATTAGCTGAGTTTGGTTTTAGTGTGTTAGCACTGCACGGTGATTTAGAACAACGCGATCGCGATCAAATGCTATTACAGTTTGCTAACCGCAGTGCGCGTATTTTGGTGGCGACAGATGTGGCTGCCCGTGGCCTAGACATTGATGAGCTTGATGCGGTATTTAACTACCACATTGCTTACGATACAGAAGTCCACATTCACCGTATTGGCCGTACAGGCCGTGCGGGTAGCTCGGGTGCAGCATATACCTTCTTTGGTGAAGATGACGGTTACAAAATGGCGATGATTGAAGAAGCCATGAACAAAGATATCATCGGTGAAACACTGCCAGCGATGAGTGCACTCAACAAGCAGCCTCAAGCGGCTGAGATGATCACCATTCAAATAGATGCGGGCAAAAAGCAAAAGATTCGTCCAGGTGACATTGTTGGCGCATTAACTGGTGATAACGGCTTAGATTTTAATGATATTGGTAAAATTAAAGTCACTGAGTTCCGTGCTTATGTTGCCGTAAGCAGTAAGGCGTCAAAGCAAGCGCTAAATAAACTCAATAAAGGTAAGTTGAAGGGTCGTAACTACCGAGCCTGGTTTATGTAATCGTAATAGATGTTTAAACAAAAAACCGCTGAACAATGTTCAGCGGTTTTTTATTGGCTAAGTAACGATTGGCTTAGCAGCTATTCACTACGCGATAAAACATAAATCGTATCGCTTAAATTCAATCTTAGTTTTTTACTTTGGCATTGGCGTATGGATTAACGCTGCCCTTTGACGCAGAACCCGTGTTGCTATTGCTACTCGCTGCAGCGCCACCAGTTGCACCACCACCGCTGCGACGCGGTGGACGGTTACGCTGTGGTGGTTTGTTACCATTGGCAATCGCTTCAGCTCTGTTGCCGGCGGCTTTTGGCTTGTTAGCACCTTGCGACTGACCTTCTTTATTGCTGCGAGATTGCTGACGCGAGTCATATTTACGCGCAGGCTTATCACCTTGTGCCCCATTAGCTTGCTGCTGAGCATGCTTGCTGCGATTCGGGTTGGGCTTTTTAACACTATTGGCTTTATGACCTGAGCGGCTACTTGCTTCAGGAATAGTGAATGGTGCTTCAAAACCGGCAAGTTGTTTGCGTTCAATGGTGCGATTAATTAAGCGCTCAATATCGTGCAACAATTTAACTTCTTCAAGGCCGACTAACGATACTGCTTGGCCTGTTGAACCCGCACGGCCAGTACGGCCAATACGATGAACATAATCTTCAGGTACGTTAGGCAGGTCAAAGTTAACAACAAATGGTAGTTGGTCAATGTCGATACCGCGCGCGGCGATGTCAGTTGCCACCATAACTTGCACTGTGCCAGCTTTAAAATCAGCTAATGCTTTAGTGCGGGCAGTTTGGCTTTTATTACCATGGATAGCAGCAGCTTTAATGCCTGCAGCGTCTAGGTTTTTGGCCAAACGGTTAGCGCCATGTTTAGTGCGCGAAAACACCAATACTTGTTTCCAATCATTGGTTTTAATCAATTCGATTAACGCCATAGATTTACGGGTTTTATCCAATGGGTAAACACATTGGGTAACGGTATTGGCGGTGGCATTACGTGGCGTAACCGAAATCTCGACAGGGTTATTGACTAAGCCTTTAGCTAATTCACGGATGTCGTCCGAGAAGGTCGCCGAAAACATCAAGTTTTGACGTTTAGGCGGCAGTAACGCTAACACCTTTTTAATGTCGCGAATAAAGCCCATGTCTAACATGCGGTCAGCTTCGTCTAACACCAGGATTTCTAATTTACTAAAACTAATGGCTTTTTGTTGGCACAAATCGAGTAATCGACCTGGGGTTGCCACTAAAATATCTACGCCGTTACGCAGCGCGGCAAGTTGCGGGATAATGGATACTCCGCCAAATACTACGGCCGACTTAAGCGGTAAGTTAACGCCGTATGTGGCCACACTTTCTTGTACCTGGGCGGCTAATTCTCGCGTTGGTGTCAATACTAATGCACGCACTTGACCGCGTTGAGCACGGCTGCCTTTTGACAATAATTCTAGGATTGGCAGGGTAAAGCCTGCGGTTTTTCCAGTCCCGGTTTGGGCTGCTGCCATCACATCTTGTCCGGCTAATACGGCTGGAATGGCTTGTGCTTGAATAGGAGAGGGGGTGTCATAACCTTGTTTTTCAACCGCTTTTAAAATAGCAGCATTCAGACCAAGTGAGGCAAAACTCATAGAAAAATCTCTTTGGGCAACGCATTGTTGCTTTGAATAAAAGGTAGCCAGAAACGGCGGCCGTGAAGCTTACCTGAAAACCGCTATAAGTGCTAATAAACTCTTGATAATTGCAAGCTATGCGGTGCTGTTTGCCCTTGTTGTGGTGTCTTTGAGACACATTTAGCTATCAATGCTTATGAATATAATGATTTAGAATGAAATAGTGTTAATCTTGAGGCTACGATCAGTGCTAAAGCTCAACTTATTACATACAATAAAATGACAACCTATATTCAGCGACTTAGCTGAGGTTATTTACTGTTAAGGTGATATCAACTGATGAAATTAACGGCACACACACACATCGAGAAAACGGCATATGAGCTGCGAGATCACGCTCATGCTGTGATTAAGAATGTGTTGTTAATGTCGAACATTTCTACCTTAGCGTTACAAATGGCGATGCGCCAACTTTCTAGCCACAGTCGAGTGGCCTTGCATTTTCACCCCGACCGAATTGATAGCCGTGGTCTCTGTGTGGTCGACGGCTTATTGCGCGACGGTGTGTATAAAAGCCAGTTTGAAACTCATGTGTCGAATGGTCATTTGTCGCCTGAGCTTGGTGGCTCCCGCGACCATTGGGAAAACCAATTATTTGGCAATTGTTATTCTGGCATTAAGCATCGCCCCAAATACGGCGCGCTTGATTTTGGCCTCTGTCCGTTAGGCCCTGCACCGCGTTTTGGCAGTTGTTACTTAGTGACTCATTCGCAAATATTACCGCGTTGTACTTTCAGCTATATGGACTCGTACCGGCTGCCAAAAGAGAAAGGCACCATAAAGTGCTTTGATGTGATTTTAGCGGCGCTATTGAGCGAAAGTTTTGAGCGCCAATATGCCTTAGGTTGCGTAGGGCTTAAACCCAGTAAGTTGATTAATTACTTTAGTCAGCATTTAACCGCCCCGACAGAAAAACGCTTTGACAATGAACCTTGCGGTAATTTGGATCATTACATTGAGGCGCAAATTCACGGTGATGTATCGTTAGATAAAGATGTTGCCGTGTTAGTCGCCGACCCCTCATTTATTGGCAGTCAAATTGGTGATTCTTTAGTGGCACTGTGCGATGAATATGACATTGAACTGCTTTGGCACAATGGCAGACAAATGCGGGTGACAGATGTACCCGATGATTTTCGTGGTGCGGCAATGCCGACGTTGGCACACAGTATTGCTGAAGATCAGATAATCAATGCTGAAATTATTGGCCGAGCCGCTTATCAACTGCAAAAGCAACCCACCTCCTGGAGTGAGCGCGGCGCGCACACCAAAAAGCTGCAAGACTTAAAACTGTTATGGCATGTGTTAGTCAAATACGGCCATACTCCCTCAAATGAACCTTTTCTGTTGTAGTTTAAGCTTGATTTAAGCGCGATTACCTATAACAGATATCCATTACTGATAGTCCATTAGCAAAATGTGAATCAGTTAACATTTACACTATTTAAGGTGTTATCTCACGTCCAGTGCTGCGATACTGCAGGGCGAATTTAGGGTGAAAATAAACACTGCCGGAGCGTCATGGATAAGTCGTTAGAAAAGTCATTAACTCAGTGGCTTAAAAGCCAACAGCCTGCCTGTGGTATTTTCCTTAAATTATCTATTTTATGTGGCTGGCTCAATGGCGTTGCTATTGTGGGTCAGGCTTATTGTATCGCGCGCATTTTGCAGCAAGTGATTATGCAAAATATGTCACTGCACGCATCTAATCTTGAATTTATTGGTCTCATTGGTCTGTTACTCTTGCGTGCTGCATTAGCGCAAGTGCGTGAGCGAGTGAGTTTTGAGGCGGGTAAACGTTTACGCAGCGACATTCGCCAAGCTGTGTTGAATAAGTTGGTTGAGTTAGGGCCTGTGTTTATTAAAGGCAAACCGTCAGGTGCTTGGGCGAGTTTAGTATTTGAACAGGTTGAAGACTTACACGACTATTACGCTAAATACGTGCCGCAAATGATGTTAGCCGGCTTTATCCCTTTGCTTATTTTGGTGTGTGTATTTCCGCTTAACTGGGCGGCAGGGGTTATTTTATTAGTCACAGCCCCCTTAATCCCAATGTTTATGATTTTAGTGGGTATGGGCGCGGCCGATGCTAACCGTAAAAATGTTAAAGCGTTAGCACGTTTAAGCGGCCACTTTATGGACCGCTTAAAAGGCTTACAAACCGTTAAGTTATTTCATCGCGGTGATGCTGAGCTTAGTAATATAGAAAGCGCATCAGAAGATTTTCGTAGCCGCACCATGTCGGTGCTGCGTTTAGCTTTTTTAAGTTCTGCGGTATTAGAGTTTTTTGCTGCCGTGTCGATTGCCGTGCTTGCGGTGTATTTTGGCTTTAGTTATTTAGACCATTTAGATTTTGGCCATTACGGCGTCAGTATTAGCTTATTTACCGGCATGTTTGTACTCATTTTAGCGCCAGAGTTTTTTCAGCCACTGCGCGATTTAGGCACCCATTACCATGCTAAAGCGCAAGCCATTGGCGCTGCAGAAACCTTAGTTGAATTACTCGACTACCAGGTTGAAGGCGCTAAAACAGATGCTCACAGTCCAGATAAAGCGTCATTTTCGGTCGATGCCATCAGTATTGAAGCTGTTAATCTTGAGGTGTTTAGTGTTGATGGTCAGCGTTTATTAGGACCAATTTCATTTACGCTGCCTGCGGGCGAACATTGGGCGATAGTTGGCCCAAGTGGCGCGGGGAAAACCAGTTTACTTAATGCTTTGTTAGGTTTTTTACCCTACAAAGGCCAACTAATGGTGAATCAACAATCACTGTCGAGTATTGCGCCTAGCGACTGGCGCCGGCATTTAGCCTGGCTTGGTCAAGACCCGCAATTGTTTCATGGCACGGTGCGCGATAATGTCGCACTGGCAAATCCACAATTAACCGACTCGCAAATTATGACGCTACTTGAGCAAGCCAATATTAGCGACTTTGTCACTCAGCATGCCCAGGGGCTCGACCTGATGATCAGCGATCAAAGCGCGGGAGTCTCTGTTGGCCAGGCGCAACGTTTTGCTTTAGCGCGGGCACTCGCGCAACCCGCCAAGCTGTTTTTACTCGATGAGCCAACTGCCAGTTTAGATGCTCAAAGCGAGCAGTTTGTGTTGGCGTCATTGCAAACTGCCATGCAAGGCGTGAGTGGGTTAACCGTTACCCATCGGTTAGATGACTTAAGCGCAATGGATAAGGTGTTGGTGATGGATAAAGGCCTTATTGTGCAGCAAGGTGAGGTGAGTGAGTTACTTGGCAGTGAAGGCTTGTTAGCGCAAATGCTTAATCAACAGCAGGAGGGTTACTAATGAATCACTCAACTGAGCAAACCTCACTGCAAACTGACTCGCCTCAAACAGCAGCACAATCGATATCAACGCGGAGCACATCATTGCGAGTATTAGTGCCGTTTTTAGCCTTGTTTCGCCGCCAATGGCTGATGATGCTGACCGGCTTAATATTAACCTTTATCACCTTATTAACCGGCATTGGTTTGTTGTCATTATCGGGCTGGTTTTTGTCGGCCACAGCAATCGCGGGGTTATCAGTTGCTACAGCGCAAATGTTTAACTTTTTCACCCCAGCTGGCGGCGTGCGATTTTTCTCTATTGCCCGAACAGCAAGCCGCTACGGTGAGCGTTTAGCCACCCACGAAGCCACATTTAAATTGTTAACTCAGTTACGCATTTGGGCGTGGCAAAAGCTCTTACCGTTGAGCGCCGCTAACTTACAAGGGCTGCGTCGTGGTGATTTGCTTAATCGTTTAGTGGCCGATATCGACACCTTAGATCATTTGTATTTACGCTTGCTAACGCCTTTAGTGGCGTCATTATTGATGATTGCAGGACTGTTTGTTTTTTTAGCCTGGTTTGACCTTAACTTAGCCTTGAGTTTATGCAGTATTTTATTGCTTGCTTGGTGTGTATTACCCGTGGTGTTTTATGCTCTCGGTAAAACGCCTGGTCGAGCATTAATCGATGCGAAACAGCAGTACCGAGTGATGCTGCTTGATGTGATTCAAGGCCAAGCCGAATTAAGCCTGTTTGCAGCAAACACGCGTTATTTAGCCAAACTTGAGCAAGCCCAAGCGCGATTATTTAGCCAACAAACAGCGATGGCCAATATTACCGGCTTAAGCCAGGCCATGCTGATTTTAGTTAATGGCACCGCCGTGCTGGTGATGTTGTATTTGGCCAGTCATGGCGTGGGCGATGCAACGCCACCAGGGCCGTTAATGGCGTTAATGGTATTTGCCACTATGGCGAGCCTAGAGATGATGATGCCCATCGCAGGGGCATTTCAACATTTATCCAGTACCCTGTTAGCCGCGCAGCGTGTCACAGACATAACCGAACAAACACCCGCGATAAGCTTTGATCCGCACAGCCCCTTAAAAGCAAACTCGGGCGCGCTGACATTACACAATGTTCATTTTGCTTATCAACCACACACCCCTATTTTACAAGGGCTGAGTTTAACCCTTAACGCAGGGCAAAAAGTGGCAATACTAGGCCCAACCGGGTGTGGTAAGTCGAGTTTGTTGGGGCTAGTGACGCGTGAATGGTCAGCCCAACAAGGTGATATTACCCTCGATGGTCAACCCCTTTGCGATTACAGTGAAGCAGAGCTTAGGGCGTCAATGACCGTTGTGAGTCAACGTATTTATTTGTTTGCCGGCACGCTGCGCGAAAATTTAACGCTGGCTTTACCTTATCAACAAGGTGAGCCTAAAAAAGCTCACGATGAACGCTTTATCTCGGTATTACAACAAGTCGGCTTAGGGGCGTTGTTGCAAGGCGACAAACCGCTAGACATGTGGATTGGTGAGGGTGGCCGACAATTATCGGGTGGCGAACAGCGCCGTATTGGTGTAGCTAGAGCGTTATTACGCGCTGCGCCATTATTATTGCTCGATGAACCTACCGAAGGGCTTGATAAACGCACCGAACGCGAGATACTTTCACTGTTGTTGAACTTTGCAGAAAATAAAACGTTATTGATGATTAGCCATCGTAGTACCGCCCTCGACAAGATGGATGCGGTTTATACTTTTCAACAAGGGAGCTTACAACGCTCACAAGCTCATTATTGACATAAGTAGTGTTAAAAAATGGTTTTCGCTTCTTAGATCCTTTTCAAATACTGAGGTTTATGCTTACTTGCTTTATTAGCAAGCAGGCATAAAGACTCAGAAACGTAACAACCTTTCTGATACAAAAATTACATAAAGTGTTTTCGCTGGCTGAGATAAATTGATCTGCCTCACAAATTTGTGATTAGGTTATGTTTCAAAATTACAAGCCGCGCTGGGAGTGTGATCTTTGTTCATATATTAGCAGTTGCAAACATATACTATAAGCTATCGAAATTTTTTTAAGATGGTGAATGACATGACTGGTGTGACAAATCCAGTGATAACCATTAAGCGGGGACTAGATATCCCGATTGCTGGTGAACCACTACAGCAAATAGACGGCGCGCCTAAAACCACGCAAGTGGCACTGATAGGTGAAGAGTACGTCGGCCTAAAACCAACCATGATGGTTGAAGTTGGCGACCGCGTGACAAAAGGCCAGGTTTTATTTGAAGATAAGAAAACGCCTGGCGTGCTATTTACCGCACCTGCTAGCGGCGTGGTTTCTGCGATTAATCGTGGCGAACGCCGTGTATTACAGTCAGTTGTGATTGACTGTGATGCAGAGCAAACGACGGCAAACGTGATAGAGCCAACTGAATTAACAAGCTTAAACCATGAAAGCGTAAAGCAAGCTCTTGTTAAAAGTGGCTTGTGGACTGCGTTTAGAACGCGTCCGTTTTCACGGGTCCCCCAACTTGATGCGACCCCTGCTGGCATATTTGTCACCGCAGTTGATACTAATCCATTAGCGGCAGACCCTCGGGTGGTGATTGCAACTCAGCCACAGGCTTTTGAGGCGGGCTTATATGTATTAAGCCTACTAACTTCTGGCAAAGTGTACTTGTGTCAGGATGACGGCGAATCGCTACTGTCTGCAACATCCAAATACGACTTATCTCGTGTAAATGTACAAGGTTTCAACGGTGTACACCCAGCAGGTTTAGTCGGTACTCATATTCATTCTTTATTGCCAGTCAGTATTGAACGTCAAGTGTGGCACTTGGGTTATCAAGACGTGATAGCGTTTGGCAAATTGTTTTTAACAGGTGAGCTTTACACCGACCGCATCGTCGCGTTGGCTGGCCCTA
This sequence comes from Shewanella saliphila, assembly GCF_014648295.1. Lineage (GTDB taxonomy): Bacteria > Pseudomonadota > Gammaproteobacteria > Enterobacterales > Shewanellaceae > Shewanella > Shewanella saliphila. Next base: position 106,933 of record NZ_BMQV01000007.1, on the reverse strand, counting down.
ATGTATTAAAACCTCGCTTAGTGCGCACTCAATTGGGTGCTAAGTTGAGCGAATGGGTCGCGCCTGAAATTGATCAGCGCCAATCACGCATAGTGTCTGGATCGTTATTGTCAGGCCATACTGCAGCTGGCGTTTATGATTATCTTGGACGATTCCACAATCAGGTGAGTGTATTAACTGAAAACGATCGCCAGGAAGTATTACCTTGGGTGCGTCATGACAGTAATAAGTTTTCGCTCACCGGTATCATGATGTCTGGCTTTAGCCGCACCAAAAAATTATTTGATTTTACCACTCATGCTGGTGGCTCACCTCGCGCCATGATGGCGTTTGGTCGCCTAGACCATGTGATGCCTTTGGATATTTTACCTATCTTACTTGTACGTGATTTAGTGGTACGTGATACCGACGAAGCACAGCTGCTTGGCGCATTAGAGCTAGATGAAGAAGATTTAGCCTTATGTACATTTGTGTGCCCAGGAAAGTATGACTTTGGTAAAGAACTTCGTGCTTGCCTAGATATTATCGAGAGGGAAGGTTAATGAGTCAGCAACAAAAAAAGCCCAGCCAAGATAGCTATTACGCTCATGGCGACTCGATGCGTAGCTTCTTACGTTCATTATGGATTGCCAATGGCCGTAGCACTAAAGGCCATGTGCATATCCGTGATGCAATTGATGTTAAACGCACCATGCACATTGTGGGCATGTGTTTATTCCCTGCCATGTTATTTGGTATGTACAACTTGGGGCTGCAAGCCCAGGTGGCCATTATGGCCGGTGCTGCGCAACCAGAAGTATGGCAACTGGCTATTTATAACTTGTTGTTTGGGCCGTTAACTGAAAGCTCAGGCTTAATCAGTTTATTTGCCTATGGCGCCAGTTTTTATGTGCCATTTTACCTCACTGCATTAGTAGTAAGCCTCGTGTGGGAGGTGGTATTTGCCAAAGTCCGCCGCCAAGAGTTACACGAAGGCTTCTTTGTCACAGCGTTATTGTTCTCGCTAATTTTACCCATTTCAACACCGTTATGGATTGTGGCACTTGGCCTCAGTTTTGGTGTGATTGTGGCAAAAGAGATGTTTGGCGGCATGGGGTATAACTTTTTAAACCCTGCACTGGCCGGTTATGCATTTATCTATTTTGCTTACCCAACTGAAGTGGCTGCATTAAGCCAATTTGTGGCGGTTGATGGCTATTCTGGCGCAACAACGTTAACCCTAACAGTGGCTAAAAAGCTCAGTTTTGTCGATGCAAGCTGGTTTAGTGTGTTTAGCGACAGCACTTGGTGGGATGCGTTTTTAGGGTTTACCCCAGGCTCTGTTGGCGAAACGAGCACCTTAGCGATTTTAATTGGTGGCGGTATTTTACTGCTGACTCGTGTGGCCGATTGGCGTGTTGTGGCTGGCGTGATGGTTGGGATGATCTTAACAGTAGTGTTGTTTAACTACTTTGGGTCAAGCAGAAACCCAATGTCAGCAATGCCGTGGACATGGCATTTAGTGACTGGTGGCTTTGCCTTAGGGATGATGTTTATGGCGACCGATCCGGTGACTGCTTCATACACCCGCAAAGCTAAGTTCGCTTATGGTTTTATGATTGGTTTGATGACCATTATTATCCGTTTACTCAATGCAAAAATGCCTGAAGGCATTATGTTAGCCATTTTGTTTACCAATTTATGGGCACCGTTATTCGACTACCTAGTCGCTCAAGCCAATATCAAACGGAGACTAAAACGTCATGGCCTTTAAAAAAGATACCGTTACTGGAACTATGATTTTTATTATCGTTTTAAGTTTGGTTTGCTCATTTATGATCACAGGTACTGCTGAGATTTTAAAAGAACGTAAGCTGGCTAAAAAACGTGATGAAGTACAACAGTTTGTATTAAAAGCCGCTGGCATAGATATTAGCCAAGGTGATTTTAATGCCCTGTTTGAACAACGTGTTAAGCCTAAAATGGTGAACCTAGCCAGTGGTCAAGTCACCGAAAAAGACAACTTGCTCGACTTTGACGAGCGTATGGCGGCCATTAATCCTGAGACGTCAACTAAGCCTAAAAAAGACATCGCCAAGATTAAAAGCATGGCGACTGATATCCGTATTTTTGAAGTTTACGATGCTAATAACCAGCTATCTAGCATTGTGATGCCAATCTACGGTAAAGGTTTATGGTCGATTATTTACGGTTACATGGCAATTAAGCCTGACCTTAATACCATTGAAAATATTGTATTTTATGAGCACGGTGAAACTCCAGGTATTGCCGATTTTGTTACCGACCCAGAATGGTTAGCCTTGTGGCAGGGTAAAAAGCTGTTTGATGACAAAGGCAAAATGGCCATTAAAGTTATCAAGGGCGGTGCTAAAGAAGGTGATATTCACGGTATCGATGGTGTCAGTGGTGCAACACGTACCGGTGTGGGGATTCAACGTTTAGTTGAGTTTTGGTTTGGCGTTGAAGGGTATCAAACCTATTTACACGCTATTGCTGCGGAGGGTAAATAAATGAGCCAAGTCAGTTCGACTCGCGAGATTTTAACATCGCCAATTTTTACCAATAACCCTGTTGCTATGCAGGTGCTCGGTGTGTGTTCGGCATTGGCGGTCAGTAACTCAATGCAAACCGCATTAGTGATGACCCTAGCCGTGACCTTTGTACTGGTATTTTCAAACGTAATTATTTCTAGTATTCGTCACTTTATTCCCAACAGTGTCCGTATTATTGCGCAAATGACCGTGATTGCTTCATTGGTGATTATCGTTGATATGGTGTTGCAAGATGTAGCGTATGAACTATCAAAACAGTTATCTGTGTTTGTGAGTTTAATCATTACTAACTGCATCATTATGGGCCGTGCAGAAGCCTTTGCCATGAAGCATCCACCGCATTTAGCGCTGGTTGACGCATTAGGCAACTCTATAGGTTATGGCTTGATTTTGTTAGGCGTGGCATTTGTACGTGAGTTATTAGGTCGTGGCAGTTTGTTTGGCCATGAGATATTAACCACCATCGAAAACGGTGGTTGGTACCTTGCAAATGAAATGTTTACATTACCGCCTAGCGCATTCTTTTTAATTGGCGTGATGATTTGGGCCATTAAAGTCGTTCAGCGTAAGCGCAGTTAAGGAGGCATCATGGAACACTATATTAATTTATTTATCCAGGCTGCATTTATCGACAACATGGCCCTGTCTTTTTTCTTGGGCATGTGTACGTTTCTTGCGGTATCTAAAAAGGTGTCTACCGCCTTTGGTTTAGGGATTGCCGTCATTGTGGTGATGATGTTGGCAGTGCCATTAAATCAAATCATTTACGTCAATATTCTTGCACCAGGCGCATTAGCCTGGGCAGGTTATGCTGAACTGAATTTAAGCTACTTGCAGCTCATTACCTTTATTGGGGTTATTGCCGCATTAGTGCAAATTTTAGAAATGTTTTTAGACCGTTACATTCCTACTTTGTATCAGTCATTGGGGATCTTTTTACCGCTATTAACCGTAAACTGCGCCATTTTTGCTGGAGTAATTTTTATGGCTAACCGTGACTACAACTTAACTGAATCAGTGGTATTTGCGTCAGGTTCGGCTGTGGGTTGGGCTATGGCGATTGTATTACTTGCAGGTTTACGTGAGCGGATGAAGTTTCATGCCATTCCCGATGGGTTACAAGGTATCGGTATTACCTTTATTACCACCGGATTAATGGCACTTGGATTTATGTCTTTTGCTGGCATCACGTTATAACGCATTGATAAGAAGGGCTATGTAATGGAAATGGCAATAGGTATAGGCATGTTTACCATTGTGGTATGCATCTTAGTAATGGTGATTTTACTCGCCAAGCGTAAGTTAGTCAGCACCGAAGATGTCACAATTAGTATTAACGGTGATGCTGAAAAAACAGTTAGAACGCCAGCGGGCGACAAGTTACTTGGCGCGTTAGCAGGACATCAAATTTTTATTCCGTCTGCATGTGGTGGCGGTGGTACTTGTGGTCAATGTCGCGTTAAAGTGAAGTCAGGCGGTGGTGATATTTTGGCTACTGAGCTGGACCATATTACTAAAAAAGAAGCCAAAGAAGGTTGTCGTTTAGCGTGTCAGGTTGCCGTGCGTACCGACATGGAGCTTGAAGTTGACGAAGAAATCTTTGGGGTTAAAAAATGGCAATGTGAGGTTATTTCAAATGATAACCAGGCAACCTTTATTAAAGAATTGTTGTTAAAAATTCCTGATGGCGAAGAAGTGCTATTTAAAGCCGGTGGTTATATTCAAATTGAAGCCCCTGCGCATGAAGTGCGTTATGCCGATTTTGATATCCCTGAAGAATATCGTGGTGACTGGGTTAAATACGGTTTATTCGACTTAGTGTCAAAGGTAGATGAAGACGTATTACGTGCATACTCAATGGCAAACTACCCAGATGAAAAGGGCCGCATTATGCTTAACGTGCGTATTGCTACTCCGCCAAAAGAAGGCTTACCACCAGGTAAAATGTCGTCGTACATCTTTAATTTAAAAGCCGGTGACAAGGTGACTATTTCAGGGCCATTTGGTGAGTTCTTTGTTAAAGAGACCGATGCTGAGATGGTGTTTGTTGGCGGTGGTGCGGGTATGGCGCCAATGCGTTCGCACATTTTTAATCAATTAAAAAGTGTTAAAACCAAGCGTAAAATGAGCTTTTGGTATGGCGCTCGCTCAACTCGTGAAGTGTTTTATCAACAAGACTTTGATCAGCTGGCTGCCGAAAATGATAACTTTGTGTGGCATGTGGCACTGTCTGATCCGCTGCCAGAAGATAACTGGACGGGTTACACCGGCTTTATTCATAATGTGCTGTATGAGAACTACTTAAAGCAGCATAAAGCGCCAGAAGATTGTGAGTTTTATATGTGTGGCCCTCCAATCATGAACGCCTCTGTAATTAGTATGCTAGAAAGTCTAGGTGTTGAATCTGAAAACATCTTGTTAGATGACTTTGGTGATTAATCTAGGTTACAAATAACAATCCCCAACGTGATAAGCGTTGGGGATTTTTTTATGCAGTAGACATTTAGAGTTTAACTTAAGCGATCAGAAAACCTCAAACAGCGCATAACCTCATCTTTATTAAAACTGAGCTCTTCACCATGTTGCTCGCTAGTTAATAAGCTTTCACGAGCGTAACGCCTAATTGTTGTCGGTGTTTTGTCCAGTATTTTGCAGACTTCATCTAAAGTTAAATAATCATTGTCAATCATATTCACCTCCATTTTATGGTTTGCTAGTTAGTTAATTAACTCGATGTCACCTTTTGCCTTTCATCTGTCCCTATAGCAATGTTAAAAGCGGTTAGGTTTTTTATTCATGATGACGGTCATGCATCATCATATTGCTGATGGTTCTCGTTGTTGGGGCTGCTTGTGGCGCCAAAGCGACTTGATACATTGCCTCTGCTACTGTTTCAGCTTGGATTGGTTGATATTGTCGTAAAGGCCCCACAAATAACCACGACAAACCCCCTAAAAGCACCTGGCCAATACCTTCTAAAAAGCGGCTCTCCTCACGTTTGCCAAGCAATAAACTGGGTTGAAAAATATTCAATACAGGGAGGGCGAGAGTCATGAGTGACTGCTCTAATTCACCTTTAACCCGGTTATAAAAGACGGATGACTTAGCACTGGCACCGTGGGCGGTAACCACTAAAAATTTAAGCGCTGGGTTTGCTTGGGCCTGAACTAATTTTGCAAATGCTAGTACTGCTAGTTTGTCGACCTGAATAAACACCTCTTCACTGCCAGCTTGTTTGATCGTTGTCCCTAAGCAACAAAACGCATGATCAATTTTGTCGGTCAATGTGAGCTCGTGTAACTCATCAAGTTGGCAGGCAATAAATTGGACTTTTTCGGCGCCAAACTGATGCTCAACTAAAGCCGGTGTTGAGCGACCGATAACGATAACTTTGCTGTAGTGTTCACTTTCTATTAATTGGCTGAGTAACGCATTACCCACTAAGCCAGTCGCACCCATTATCGCTGCAATCATATAATCCTTTATTAAGCTAAATATTGAATTGATGGTATTGAATGTAATCTGTCATTGTGTCGGTTTCAATAAGAATATTTGTGTAGCATTTTTTGTTATGTTTGTTAGCTTAGAGCGATGTTTTCAATCGTCTCATTTATAAGGACTTGTTATGACCGCGCATTTGCCGCTCACCGATTTTATAGAATATCCCCAAGATGAAATGCTCAAGCGCGCGCAAGACAATTACCAACATGTTAAGCGTCGTCACTCCATACGGGCCTTTTCTGATCGCGCTGTCCCTCAAGCTATTATAGAACAATGTATCTTGGCCGCTGGCACCGCACCTAACGGCGCTAACCACCAACCTTGGCATTTTGTGGCCATTAGTAGCCCTGAGATAAAAGCACAAATTCGACAGCAAGCAGAAGCTCTTGAGCAAGCTTTTTATGCTGGCAGAGCAGGCGAAGAGTGGTTAGATGCGTTAAAACCATTAGGCACCGATGCGAACAAACCTTATTTAGAGCATGCACCCTGGTTGATTGCGGTGTTTAGTCAGAAACGTAGCGAAGATGAGGGCGCGCAAAAGACAAATTATTATGTGCATGAGTCTGTGGGGATTGCGACTGGTTTTTTAATTCAGGCCTTGCACCATGCTGGGTTAGGTACGTTAACCCATACGCCCAAACCAATGAGCTTTTTAAGTAAGGTGTGTGGCCGCGACTACGATAATGAACGGCCTTATATGTTAATTATTGCAGGCTATCCCGCTGAGGATGCGACCATCCCACAGCATGCCGTGAATAAAAAGTCCCTCGCTGAAATGTGTGACTTTATCTAAGTTGAAGCAATATGCTTAGCTGTTTTTTAACCTTGTTAAAGCATATCGTGATTTGCTAAAGTAACTTATTATCTATAAGGATTAATGCTAGACTTTTGGGTGTACGAATAACCGTATTAAATGGAGTTAATATGAATCTAACAAGCTCTCTGCTGATATTTGCATTAGGCGGCATGGTGTCAATGCTCGCTGAAGCTGACAATCAACAGACTCAATCTACCCAGGGCGAATTGGTCGAATTGTCGATAACACTTAGTGAGCATTCTATTGCCCTAAATTGTTTACCGAAAACCCAAGCGGCCAGCATAAATGCAGATTGGGTGGTTGAGTGTAATCGATTGGCCTATGAATACTTATTAGCAAAATCTGCTGAAGGTATGGCGTTTCAACGCCAAGTGAATGAAAAACCTTTCGGCATGGCCGCCGACTTTATTGCCACTAATTTGATGCAAAATCCGGCCAGTTTTAAGGCGGCACATATTTCTCAAGAGTTTGAGTTTATACCTAAAAAAACCTAAAACATTGTAGAAAATTGAATAAAAAAGCGCCGCTATGGCGCTTTTTTATTCTTTGTATAACGATGGTGAGCCTTTAACTGGCCTGGTTTTAAAGCGTCGATGTAGCCACATATACTGGCTTCTGTTGCGGTTAATCAATTGTTCTACAATTTGATTACCGCGAATGGCATCGTCGGTTTCATTGCCGCCAGGAAAGTTCTCCAGTGCGGGCATAATTTCGAGATTATAACCGGTGTCGTCGGCGTTTCGTTCAACAAAGAAAGGCAACACATTAGCTTTACCTAGCCTTGCCAGTGAAGTCGCTCCGGTAATCGTTGCCGCGTCTGGCACGGCAAAAAATGGGATAAAGACTGCGCTTGAGCGACCAAAGTCTTGATCGGCGGTATACCAGATAACATCAGGTGCGCGTAAACTGCGGATCATTTGGCGTACATCACGCTTAGGCACTAAGCCTTTATTTGAGCGTAAACGGCCTTTAACCTGTAAATACTCCATAACGGGATTGTTATGCGGGCGATATACGCCTATCCCGGGAGCAAATTGACCAAAGATACGTGCGCCCATTTCAAGTGGTAAGCAATGCACCGCAAATAAAATGACCCCTTTACCATTGTCTAAGCTGTTACTGACATGCTCAGTGCCTTTAATGGTCATGTGCTGTTGAACACGATCATTTGACCACCACCAAGCATTAATGGTGTCGAATAATGCTTTGCCGGTTTCTTCAAAAGTGCTATCAAGAAGTTGCTGCTTGTCTGTTTCGCTCATGTCTGGGAAACATAAATCAATATTGCGACGCGCTGTGTGCACACGACCTTTAGCGAGTTTTTTGACTAAGTGACCAATGGCGCTACCCATTTTCATTTGCCAACGCAAGGGCAGTAATAACGTGGTGCGCATTAATAATACGCCAAACCACATAGGCCAATGTTTAGGATGATATAAATCAGAAGAAAATTCGGCTTTTTCGACCACAGATGACTCGTCTTGTTCTCAAAAATTATTTGTTATTCTAACTCATTATTCTGATGAAAATTAGGTACAATTGCGGTTAAATTTTTGCAACACAGTGAATACACTATGAAGGTTTCTCTCCCAGCGTTTGAAAACGCGCGTATTTTAGTGATTGGGGATGTAATGTTGGATCGCTATTGGGTGGGTCCAACTGGACGCATTTCTCCCGAAGCGCCTGTGCCTGTTGTTAAAATTAACCAAATTGAAGATAGACCTGGCGGTGCGGCCAACGTGGCGTTAAATATTGCCGCATTGGGCGGCCAGGTGCAGTTGGCTGGCCTTGTGGGACAAGACGAAACAGCCGAAGCACTGACCCAAGGGGTTAAAGTGTTTGGGGTTGAGCCGCAATGGTTAAGTGTTGCCGATAAGCCAACGATTACTAAATTGCGGGTTTTATCTCGTAATCAGCAATTAATCCGTTTAGATTTTGAAGAATCGTTCGACAAAGCCAGCAGTCAGGCCTTGTTTGATCAAAGTGAAACGATTTTAGATAACGTTGATGTGTTAGTGCTGTCAGATTATGCCAAAGGCGCGATTAACGAACCTAAAGATTTTATCGCCAAAGCCCGCGCAAAAGGCGTGACTGTATTGGTCGACCCTAAAGGCCATGACTTTGCCCGTTACCATGGTGCATCACTTATCACTCCTAATATGAGCGAGTTTGAAGCTGTAGTCGGTACGGTGACCAGTGAAAGCGATTTGATTGAAAAAGCGCAGACGTTAATTAAGTTACATGACTTTAAAGCCATTTTGGTGACACGTTCTGAAAAAGGCATGACTTTAGTGTCTAAAGACCAGCCTGAACTGCATATCCCCACCGTTGCCCGTGAAGTGTATGACGTAACAGGCGCGGGTGATACGGTGATTTCAGCGTTAGCGACATCGATTGCTGCAGGGGCAACCTTGGCGCAAGCATGTGCGATAGCGAATACCGCAGCCGGTGTGGTTGTGGGCAAATTAGGCACCTCAACAGTGAGTCGCATTGAGCTGATACAAGCATTGGCACAAAGCCATGGCGAGTCTGGCTTTGGTGTGATGACAGAAGATCAACTCGCGTATGCAATGGAACAAGCGCGTTTACGTGGTGAACGTATTGTGATGACTAACGGTTGTTTTGATATTTTACATGCAGGCCATGTGAGCTATTTACAGCAGGCTAAAGCGTTAGGCGATCGCTTAATTGTGGCGGTAAACAACGATGATTCGGTGACCCGTTTAAAAGGCCCTGGTCGCCCAGTTAACCCGGTTGATCGCCGCATGGCGGTGCTTGCAGGCTTAGCTGCAGTTGATTGGGTTGTTCCCTTTAGTGAAGATACCCCACAACGCGTGATTGCCCGTTTATTACCGGATGCCTTAGTCAAAGGTGGCGATTATAAAGTTGAAGACATCGCAGGCGGGGCTGAAGTGATTGCCGCTGGCGGTAAAGTAGAAGTGCTTGGTTTTGAAGATGGCGTGTCGACCACTGCGATTATTCAAAACATCATGTCTAAAAAGTAGTTATGACTTTTCACTGGCAATGGTTATTCGTTAGCCTTATCGGTTTCAGTGTTGCTGTTGCCAGTGAGCCCCTCTCAGATCAACCCTCATCCATTAGTATATCGCCTGATACTTCGGCTTATTTAACAAACCCTGGTTCAGCGACTCAGTCGCAACGTTTTCAGCAAGGTTATTTTACCGATATCGCTAACAAACGCGCGTTAGTGTGTTATGTGACGACGTTAAGCGACTGCTTGCAAATGTTACCGACGCATTTACGCCAGCAAACGGTATTTTCTCGCGCTGCGATACGTAACGCCATAGGTTATAAAAGTGCCATGGTGCTGTCAGCTCACGATAAAGCCATTGCTGGGGTGATAGTGCTTAATCCTAATAAAGACATTGCTGAGCAAAGTGGCTCAATAGGGCTCACGACTTACCAATTGCCTTTAAAGCAACAGGCGCAGCTTACCTTGTGGCATGAGCTAGGGCATTTGTACAATATCGATCTGCAACAAACCTTACTGCCTGGTTCGCTATCAGAGTATCAGCATGAATGGTTAGCCGATATCTATCTACTCTGGCGCATTGCTCATCATTATCCGCAGCTCGATTTAGCTTGGCAGCAGTTTCATCGCCGAAATTTAGCGTTAATTAATGACAGTGCCAATTTATCTCATTGGAGCGCCCCGCAACTGCAAATTGCGTTGACTCACTACAGTATTGAACAGTTACAGAAGTTTGTTCGGTATGAGGATTTTATTGCCGCCGTTTATCCATTAATGCCGTTGTGGTCTGAGCGTGATATGGCCGAGTTTTCAAGCTTAATACAACGCACCTTTGGCGCAGGGGTCGTGCAACCGTTACCTGGCTATATGTTTTGGCGCCAACCCAAGCTTGTTGAAGTCTTATCGCCAACCCTTGAACAGTTAATGGGCAAAGGCAATGCACAACTTTGGCTGCAGCAACAATTCAGCACTGTTAACTAATTTGTAACTCTTTGTGATTCACGTCCATTAATCTGTTTTTTTACCGTATGACGCTTGTTTGTCAGGCGTATTCTATATCCATTGATTTTAAAGGGGTAAATCAATCGTTATCGCGATAATGTTCTGATTTATACTCACTTTCTGAATATTGTACGGTTAAATATGTTGTAAATTTGCTGATTCTTAGCAGAATTTTCTAGTGTGGTCTGGTAAGCTCTGGCACCAAAATAATTAGAGAGACCCATGTTTATGGCCAAGCGTTCACGAGTTGAAACTGAGTTAACCGTTAACCAAATTTTAGATGAAGCCTTTAAACAAATCCTCACGATTGGTTTTGAGGCTATGTCTTATACCACCTTATCTGCAGCGACTGGGATAAGCCGAACTGGTATTAGCCACCACTTTCCACGTAAAACGGAATTTTTAGTGCGTTTAGATGAACGCATAGGGCAGTTTTTTATTGAAGGATTAGATTTTTCTTCAATAGCGCGATTAAAGCAATCTTGGGGCGCATTAATGCAACACCCAGAGCGCAAAGCGGTATTAAAACTGTTTTTAAGTTTAAGTAGCAGTACTGACGACAATATTAAAACGCTTAAATCGTTAAATATTGTGAGAGACACTGCCGTAGCGCAATTTGCAGAGGCGGGAGGTCAATGCATTGAGCAGCTCATTGGACACAGTGTTTTAGCGCTGTTTAACCATGGGCAAGCTACGTAATAAACGATTGAATGAAGTGTAAGTTTGGCAAAAATTTGTTTTATCCTGAAAGTAACGCATCGGTATTTAAATTGGCGTATGATCAATAAAATATCGACATACCAATATTGAGTTGAGTGTTGAGTTGAGTGAGTGGTTGACGTAAACCTTTAGCTTACACAGCAAGCAATAGCATTATGGTATATCACGCGAGCAGCACTTAACGGTGTTGCTCGCGTTTTACTTTATACCCACAACTAACCTGAATATGCATAGTCAGCTTGATTAGACACTAGCTCTTTTTACGATTTTCGTAACGGTCACACATTTGCTGAGCCTTTTCGGCATCGTATTCACGCAGACCACTGAGTACCAAGGTTTTTACCCCACTGCCAATCACTTTTCCTTCGCTGTGTAATTCAAAGGTTAAGGTCACATCACCACGCTTGCCATTAATCACCAATGATTGCTCAGCCAAATGTAAACTCATGGTGCTGAAGTCAAAATGATCAAGATGGAATGACATGCTTTCGTAAATAACTAATGGGCGATCAGGGTTAATCATTACCTGATGTTGTTTCATCATCGGCATTAACACATGGATGAAGTTTAAACCTGAAAACGCGACGTAACTTTTAATAAAGGCGGCGGTTTGCACGTCGCATTTGCACACTTCGCCTTGGCGTTCAATGTGCAGATATTCTTTGCCTTTGGTGTCGCAAATACTGAATTGATCAGTGACGTTTTTATCGAGATGCAGTTCTACATTATCACCGACCATACCTGCAAACTTAAATTGCATATTTTGGCTTAAGCCATATTCAGTGAGCACTAAAGCAAATAACAAATCACCCGGTACACAAAAACGCTTTGCACCGACATCGTGAATGGGGTTGAAGTCTTCGGCGACCTTTTTGGCAAAGTCACTGGCTTGTTGAGCTGAAATAAACACACTTTGATCTTGTTTTGTAAAGTAAGGTGATAAAAACATATAGAATTATTCTTATTGGTCAGTTGTCTGCTAATGCACCACAGCGGTTTGTATCTGATTATGCAGTAAAAAACATAATTTGGTGCATTAATATTTTTAATAACATGGTTAATTGAGCGAGAGTTTACTTTAAAAAGTCAAATAAACTCACCCGATGACTAGGGCCTACTGAGTGATTGCCGTGTTCGATTTCACAAAATTTTGATTTCATTATCGTGGGCGGGGTATTGCACTTTGCTTTAAATAATTCATTGATAAAAAGATACACAGCTACCAGAACATGACGTTATGTTTACCGTGTTTTTTGACGCTGTACATGGCTTTGTCTGCTTGCTCGCAAACATTAGTAAACTCATCGAGTTCATCGAATAAACTAATGCCAATACTTAAGCCTATGTTGATGGTTTCACCATCGAGCTCCAGTGGTGGGCGGTATAAATCTAACAAAGTATTGGCCATTTCTGAGAGTAACTCAACGTCATTGCATTGAGTTAAAATCACAAATTCATCACCGCCAAAACGCGCCACATGAAAGTGATCTTGTTTGGCTTTGGAGTTGCCAGGGTTAAATAACTGTTGGCAAGTGTGTAATAGCTGATGTGCAATATGAATTAACAAGTTATCGCCATAGCGATGGCCTAAATGGTCATTAACGACTTTAAATCCATCCAGATCAATGAAACATAACGCACCACAATTATGTTGGCGGTTTTGTTGTTTTTGCTTTTTAAATGCTTTGACTAGCGCGGTGCGGTTAAGCAGGTTAGTGAGTGGATCCCGATGAGCCAGTTTAGCTAATTCTTCTTCGTAACGTTTTTCTTTAGTGATATCAACATGGGCCCCCATGATCCGCAGGGGCTGGCCATTGATGTCATGTTCAATAATTCGGCCTCGATCAGACACCCAGGCGACAGTACCATCTTTGTGGATCATTCGGTGCACGGCTTGGTAGGTTTCAGCTTTACCGGCAACGTGACTCTCGAATGCTTCGATGACCCAGTCTTTATCATCGGGGTGTAAGTTGCCTTTCCAGCTGTCGATATGTGCGGGCAGTTCTTGACGGGTAAAGCCGAGAAGCTGACCCCACTGTTGATTAAAAATAGTCAGATTACCGCTTGGGATATGCTGTTCCCATAAACATAGGCCTGTGCCATCTAGCGCAGCATTGAGTTGCTCGTTAACCCGTTTGTTCACTAGGGTGAGGTGGCTATTCTCGCGCTCTAGCTGCTTAATTTTGAGCTTGTATTGCTCAATTTCAAGCTGAAGCTGGGTTATGTTGTCCTGCACTGCCATTGCTAAGCGATAATCCTTTTAATTAGATATAGAGTAGTTTAGCTAATTATTAAATAAAAAAATACCAGCTATTAAGCTGGTATTTTTAGACGCTGATTAAACGTTAAAGTGCTTTTAGAATCGCTTCTACACTGTCTTTAGCATCACCAAACAGCATTTGGGTATTGTCTTTAAAGAACAATGGGTTTTGCACACCGGCATAACCTGTGTTCATTGAACGTTTAAAGCCAATCACATTTTGTGCTTTCCACACTTCTAATACTGGCATACCGGCGATGGGGCTATTTGGATCTTCCATCGCAGCAGGGTTAACCGTATCGTTAGCACCAATCACTAATACTGTGTCAGTGTCGCTAAAGTCTTCATTGATTTCGTCCATTTCGAGCACGATATCGTAAGGTACTTTTGCTTCTGCTAGTAGTACGTTCATGTGGCCAGGTAAGCGCCCTGCTACAGGGTGAATACCAAAGCGAACCTTAATGCCTAATGCACGCAGCTTTTTAGTGATTTCTGCTACCGGATATTGCGCTTGCGCAACCGCCATACCATAACCTGGGGTGATGATGACTGACTCAGATGCTTTAAGCATATCAGCCACATCTTCTGCGCTGGTTTCACGATACTCACCAACGGTTTCATCACCAGATGCTGCAGTGCTGTCGTTACCAAAGCCACCGGCAATCACTGAAATAAACGAGCGGTTCATGGCTTTACACATAATGTAAGACAGAATCGCACCTGACGAGCCCACTAGTGCGCCTACAACAATCAGTAAGTCATTTGATAGCATGAAGCCCGCTGCTGCAGCAGCCCAACCTGAATATGAGTTCAGCATTGATACCACTACAGGCATGTCTGCACCGCCAATTGATGCCACTAAATGCCAGCCAAATGCAAAGGCAATTAAGGTCATTAAAATTAACGGAGTGACAGCGCCGCCAGCTTGTACGAACATCACCATCAAAATGAATGAAACCACTACCGCAAGCAAGTTAAGCTTATGGCGATGCGGTAACATTAATGCTTTTGATGATATAAGTCCGCGTAACTTAGCAAAGGCCACAATAGAACCGGTAAAGGTCACTGCACCAATAAATACCCCTAAGAATACTTCAACTAAGTGAATGTTTAGCATGGCGCCAGTTAAGTGTTCAGCTTGCTGAACTTGGCTTGCTTCAACAAAAGCGGCTTTGGCAGATTCTAAGGTTGTATGTAAGTCTTGACCTAATACCAAGACGACTTCTGATACTTCGTGAGGCTGAATATCAATAAAGCTATTAAAGCCCACTAATACCGCAGCTAAACCCACAAAACTGTGCAATATGGCGACCAGCTCTGGCATTTCAGTCATTTCAACTTTCAATGCTAAGCGGATACCTATTGCACCACCAATCACCATGGCAAGAATGATCCATTCTACGCCGCTTGTTGCAGGATTGAGTATGGTGGCTGCAAGCGCAATCGCCATACCAATAATGCCAAATAAATTACCATTTTTAGCCGTTTCTTGTTTTGACAACCCAGCTAGGCTGAGAATAAAAAATACCGCGGCAACGATATAAGATGCTGTAACCAGTCCTTGAGACACGATATTACCCCTTAATCTTTACGGAACATCTTCAGCATACGCTGAGTGACGGTAAAGCCGCCAAAGATGTTAATACTGGCGATAAGCACCGCGACAAACGCAAGTGCAGTGACAAGGGCTGAGCCTTGACCTATCTGCAATAGCGCACCTACCACAATAATGCCTGAAATCGCATTAGTGACCGACATTAGCGGTGTATGTAACGCATGAGACACGTTCCACACCACGTAGTAACCTACAACGCACGACAAAATAAACACGGTAAAATGTGATAAAAACTCTGCAGGTGCAACAGAGGCTACAGCGGCAAAGCCGGCAATCCCCAGCGCCCCTAAGATGTATTTAAGCTTTGACGGTGCTTTTTCGACTTTCTCGGCTTTAGGTTCAGCACTTGCTGCAGGTTTTGCTGGCGCTGCAGAGACTGAAATGGCTGGTGGTGGGAAAGTAATTTCGCCGCCACGAGTCACGGTCATATTGCGCATCACCACATCATCAAAGTCGAGTACTGCATTGCCGTCTTTTTCTTTACACATTAACTTCATCAAGTTGACTAGGTTAGTGCCATAAAGTTGTGATGATTGCGCGGGTAAACGACCAGGAAGGTCGGTGTAACCTAGTACTTTTACGCCATTATCAGTAATGAAGCGCTCGCCACTGACTGTGTACTCACAGTTACCACCCGTAGCAGCCGCTAAATCGACAATCACTGAACCTGGTTTCATGGTGTCTACCATGTCTTTGGTGATCAGTTTTGGCGCAGGGCGACCAGGGATAAGTGCGGTGGTAATAATAATGTCGACTTCTTTAGCTTGCTCGGCAAATAACGCCATTTCAGCAGCAATAAACTCTTCTGACATGACTTTGGCATAACCGTCAGATGAACCGCCTTCTTTGTTTTCAAACTCAAGCTTTAAGAAACTGCCGCCCATTGATTCAATTTGTTCTGCCACTTCTAAACGAGTGTCAAATGCGCGAACGATTGCGCCTAGAGAACCTGCAGTACCGATAGCAGCAAGACCTGCTACACCTGCTCCAATGACTAGGACTTTAGCGGGAGGAACCTTACCTGCTGCGGTAATTTGCCCGGTAAAAAATCGACCAAATTCGTGAGCGGCTTCTACCACTGCACGATAACCACCAATGTTGGCCATTGATGATAATGCGTCAAGTGATTGTGCCCGTGAAATACGTGGCACCATGTCCATTGCCATCACGGTAATGTTTTGGCTTGACAGTTTTTCAACGAGCTCTGGGTTTTGCGCTGGCCAGATAAAACTGACTAACGTGGTACCCGATTTCATTTTTGCAATTTCTTCATCGGTCGGTGCATTAACTTTAAAAATAAAGTCTGCCTGATACACGTTGTCGACTACATCTGCTCCAGCAGCTTCGAATGCAGCATTATCAAAGCTCGACTTCACACCTGCCTGTGCCTCGACTGCCACACTAAAGCCGAGCTTTTTTAGCTGTACCACAGTGGCTGGAGTCGCCGCGACTCGAGTTTCACCTTCGATACTTTCTCTCGGTATTCCAATCTGCATGACTGTTTCCTGATGGTTAATAAAAGACTGTCTATTGCTTGCCCCATCAATAGACTATTCTGTTTGAGTATTACTTTTCCACATGGGCACTTAGCGGGTAGAAAAAGTGCAGCATATGGCCATTGAAGTTGGATAAACTATTTAATCAATGGCATTGCGATGACATAACGATATTATAACCGCATCCCGTTTTACTCAGAGAACAATCAACATGATAGTTTTTCATTAGTTAATTGGACCCCCTAGCTTGCGACATGAGGTGTGTTCGGTACAAGTGCCTTTGAGTAAATTACCTCGATTTAAATCGAGGTAATTTAAAAACTTTTAACTCCGCCACACTTTTGTAGCCTAAAAAAACGTCTTTGCATATTCCTAAATGGTATAAAAAATTATCTTTTATTCTTTTTTGGTTTTCAAACCTAGTAGTAAGCTAATCACATTACACTGTTATAAGGCCGTCTTATGTTGTTAAAAGAACTTTCAGCGTTAGCGTCGCCATTGTCTCAAGGACAAGTCGATAAGCTAAAACAATTCACATCAGAATTATCGTCTGTGCAACTTGCATGGGTTAGTGGTTATTTAGCAGCAACGGCGAATCAAAGCCCAACTGCAGGCGTACCAGCAGCAGAGACTTCTGCCGCACAAACAGTGACCATTTTATATGGCAGCCAAACCGGCAATGGCCGTGGAGTCGCTCAGGCATTAGCCGCTAAAGCTCAGGCTCAAGGTTATGCTGTTAACCTGAGTTCCATGGGGGAATACAAGGTTCGCCAATTAAAGCAAGAAACGCTGTTACTGCTGGTTGTGAGTACTCACGGTGAAGGTGAAGCGCCAGACGATGCCATTGAACTGCATAAGTTTTTAGCCTCAAAGCGTGCGCCTAAATTAGATAACCTACATTACTCGGTTTTAGCATTAGGCGATTCAAGCTACGAGTTTTTCTGCCAAACCGGTAAAGACTTTGATGCGCGTCTGAGCGCACTTGGTGCTAAAGCATTACTGCCTATCGTTGAATGTGACGTTGATTACGAAGATGCCGCAGCGCAATGGCAAGACAGTGTCGTCGAAGCGGCTAAGCCACATATTCAAACCTCAGGGGCTAGCGTAACCGCTATCGGTGCAACGGCTGTAGTCGGTGAAAGCCAATACACCAAGCAAAACCCATATAGCGCTGAAGTGCTTGTAAGCCAAAAAATTACTGGCCGTGATTCAGACCGTGACGTACGCCATGTTGAAATTGATTTAGGCGAGTCAGGGCTAACCTATCAAGTAGGTGACGCGTTAGGCGTGTGGTTTAGTAACAACGAAGCCTTAGTCGATGAAGTGATCAACGGCCTTGGTTTAGACGCTGACGAAAACGTTACTGTATCTAAAGAATCGTATTCATTAAAAGCGGCATTAACCGACAAGAAAGAACTCACTCAGTTATACCCAGGCCTTGTTAAGTCTTGGGCTGAATTGAGTGGTAATGCAGAACTTGCTTCAATTTGTGAAGACAAAGAGCAAACCAGACAGTTTATTCTTAAGCATCAGTTAGCCGACTTAATTGCAGCTTACCCTGCCAAAGTCAGCGCGACGCAACTGGTTGATATGTTGCGTCCATTAACGCCACGCCTGTATTCCATTGCCTCAAGTCAGGCAGAAGTTGAATCAGAAGTGCATTTAACCGTGGCACTGGTTGAAGATGAACGTCAAGGCCATGCTCGTTTTGGCGGCGCATCGCACTTTTTAGCCTCAGCAGAAGAAGGCCAACAGGTTAACGTTTATGTTGAGCCTAACAACCACTTCCGTTTACCAGAAAACCCAGAGACTCCAGTGATTATGGTTGGCCCTGGTACTGGTGTTGCGCCATTCCGCGCCTTTATGCAACAACGCGCCGCAGACGGTGTGTCGGGCAACAGCTGGTTATTCTTTGGCAACCCACACTTTGAGCAAGACTTTTTATACCAAGTTGAGTGGCAGCAGTATCTTAAAAACGGTGATTTATCGCGTTTAGATGTGGCTTTCTCGCGTGACCAGGCTCATAAAGTGTATGTGCAGCACCGCATAACCGAGCAAGCCCAAACATTGTGGCAGTGGCTGCAAGACGGCGCCCATGTGTATATTTGTGGTGATGCAGAGCGCATGGCCAAAGACGTACATCAAGCATTAGTGAATATTGCGGTTGAACAAGGTGGCTTAAGCGCTGATGACGCCGAAGCATACTTTGAAACACTGCGTAGCGAAAAACGTTACCAAAAAGACGTGTATTAAACTCGGTCTAGGTCAGTTTTCAATACCCAATCGCACTAATGAATTGAACAGAATTAAGAGAGGCCAGGCCATGAGTGAGCAAAAGTTAGCAGTAAACGAATACTTAAAAATCGACAGCGATTATTTACGTGGCGACATCCAAGAAGGGTTAGATACCCAAGTGACGGGATCATTTAGCGATGGCGATCAGCAGCTAATTAAATTCCACGGATTTTATCAGCAAGACGACCGTGATTTACGTAATGAACGTAAAGAGCAAAAGCTAGAGCCATTACATAGCTTTATGCTACGTGCTCGTGTACCTGGTGGTATTTGTACTCCTGAGCAATGGTTGGAAGTTGATAAAATTTCATCAACATTAACCACCTCTAACAGTATTCGTTTAACCACGCGTCAAACGTTTCAGTACCACGGTATTCCAAAGCGTAATCTTAAGACGCTAATTCAGGGATTAGATCGCGCTGCGCTAGACTCTATTGCCGCCTGTGGTGATGTTAACCGTAACGTAATGTGTAACCCAAACCCGGTTGAGTCAAAACTACATGAGCAAGCCTATGCCGTTGCTAAGCATTTATCTGATCATTTATTACCGCACACTCGTGCCTATGCCGAGATTTGGTTAGATGAAGAAAAGCTATTAGGCACTGAAACGGTAGAGCCAGTTTATGGCAAAACCTATTTGCCACGTAAATTCAAAATGGCAGTTGCGGTTCCACCAGATAATGATGTAGATGTTTACACTAATGACCTTGGCTTTATTGCAGTTGCTGAAGACGGTGAATTAGTCGGCTTTAACTTAGTTGCTGGCGGCGGTATGGGCTCTACCCACGGTGAAGTTGAAACCTTCCCACGTTTAGCGGATGACTTTGGTTTTATTAAAACCGACGATGTCACTAAGTTTGCTGAAGCGGTCATGACCGTTCAGCGCGACTGGGGTAACCGTGTTGTGCGTAAACGTGCGCGTTTAAAGTACACCATTGTTGACCATGGCTATGATGCGTTTAAAGCCGAAGTAGAAAAACGTGCCGGGGTTAAATTTGAGCCAAAGCGTGATGTGATCATTGGCGATCGCGGCGATCGTTATGGCTGGGTTGAAGGTATCGACAATAAATTCCACTTAACGTTATTTATTGAAAGTGGTCGTATTAAAGATATGCCAGGTCAAACCTTGCAAACCGGTTTACGTGAAATAGCCAAAATTCACAAAGGCGATTTCCGCATGACATCTAATCAGAACATGATTATTGCCGGTGTTGCAGCAGAAGATAAAGCTGAAATCGAAGGTTTAGCACGTAAGCACGGCCTATTAGGCCAGGTGTTAAGTGGCACTCGCGGGCATTCAATTGCTTGTGTGGCATTACCCACTTGTCCATTAGCCATGGCTGAAGCTGAACGTTACTTCCCAGAGTTTATCGATCACATTGATGCGCTGCAGGCTAAGCACGGCATTAGCGAGCAATCAATTGTGGTGCGCATGACAGGTTGTCCAAACGGCTGTGCCCGTCCATTTGCTGCTGAAATTGGCTTAGTGGGTAAAGCGCCTGGTCGCTATAACTTGTATTTAGGCGCCAGCTTTGAAGGCACGCGTTTAAACAAAATGCATAAAGAAAACATTCAAGAGGCTGAAATTTTAGCTGAATTGGATGACTTGTTTGGCCGCTACGCCACAGAGCGTGATGCTGGCGAAACCTTTGGTAACTTCACAGTGCGCATTGGCGTTGTGAAGGCGGTTAATGACGCCGCTAAGGATTTTCATGCCTAATGAAGTGGTAACGACTGCATCGAAAGATGCAGGCGTCGATCATAGTGTCACTCCCGCTCAACTGCAGGCGTTGTTATCAGCGCCTAAAGCTGAGCAAGTGGCCGCGCTGGAAAGCATTAACCAGTTTTTAGCAGGGTTAACGGCTCAAGAGCGCGTTGCTTGGGGTTTAGCGTATTTACCGGGCGAGCATGCGTTATCGTCAAGCTTTGGTATTCAAGGCGCGGTAATGTTGCATATGGTCACTCAAGCGCAAAGTGATATCCCGGTGATTTTAACCGATACTGGCTATTTGTTTCCTGAGACATACCAGTTTATTGACCAGTTAACCGAGCGCTTAAACCTCAACCTTAAAGTGTACCAGGCTGAGCAAACTCAAGCGTGGCAAGAAGCGCGTTTTGGTAAGCTTTGGGAGCAGGGGATTGATGGCCTAGAAAAGTATAACCGCATCAATAAAGTTGAGCCTATGCAGCGTGCATTAGCCGAGCTGAATGTGAATACCTGGTTTGCGGGTTTACGTCGCAGCCAATCGAGTACGCGTGAGGCATTGCCGATTTTAGCCATTAGTGGCAAAAGGTTTAAGTTGCTGCCCATCATTGAGTGGAGCAATAAAGACGTACACATGTATTTAACTGAGCATAATCTGCCATACCACCCTCTTTGGGAGCTGGGATATGTGTCAGTGGGTGATACTCATTCTAGCAAGCCGCTAGAGTTAGGTATGACAGAAGAAGAAACCCGTTTTAATGGTTTAAAACGCGAATGTGGTTTGCACTTCGATATTTAGCCGTAATTCGGATAGTAAAAGGCTTTCAAACAGCCCTTGTGTTCTGATATTAAGCGTTTTATATCTGATTCTGGGTTTGGGGTGTCTAGACCTTGTCTGTATTTAGTTAACATTCGTCAGGTAATAAAACAGGTGAATGTTAACTATCCTTAACTGTGTATAATAATTTTTTCACACGGTCCTTTGCCCTGCAAACTGGATTATTGTCTACATAAAAAACCAACAATAGAAATACTATTGATGTGTCGATTCGCTATACCATCAACGTTTTAGTTGCAGGCACTCCTCCAAAAGGTTGAATTATTCATGTGTCATCAACGCTTAATCGCTTTATCATGCCAATAAATCATAGTGTTATGATTGGCTGTATGAAGAAAACGATTAAATTTTATTTAAATTTTCATGCAAGCCTGCCGATATTAGTCTAAATTTAGACGTTCCCGTAGAGGGTTTTTGTTGACGTTTTGGGGTTGTTTTTGCAACCCACGTACCTTCAAAAGCTTCGCTCGCATCCTCGAGCACTTTGATTGACTTGTTAGCGTATAAGCAATCAACTATGTAAACCCGGTAACCCTGATGTATATGGGTTATCGGGTGTTATTTTCCTCCTTTTTCCATCCTTTCTGTCTGTTCTTTATTTTTTTATCATGAGTTTGTTATCCGCTGACTGCCTATGTTGAATCGCCACTACAGATGCGTAATGCTTCATTTAATGCTAGATTAATCCGTAGTTTATCGGTGTGATCGATAATTAGTTTTAGATGTACAACATAATTTTAACGCTAACTCACTTCATGGAAGAGTTAACAACAAATATAAATTGGAGTTTATAGATGAACAAAATGGCAATTGCGGCTGTAGTATTGGCTGTCGGTGCAGGTGGATATTTCCTGTCACAACAGGGCTCATCGGTTGTTAAAAATGACCCTATGCTAGATTACATTCCTGCAGACACCGTGGTGTTTTCAGGCCAGCTAGCACCATTTCCATTAAAAGATTATTTGTACAGTATTGCGGGTAATTACCAAAATTATGCCATGGATGAAATCCTGCAACTTGATGCCAGCTCATCAGAACAAGAGAGATTTTTTGTCTCCTTATATAAGCAGTACATGAACGTATTACCAACCCCTGATGTGTTGTTAGCCACCTACGGGTTACCTGACTCGGTTAAGAGTTATTTCTATACTCTGGGCGCGCTGCCAGTGATGAAAATACAGTTAAGTCACCCAGATGCATTTTGGGCTGAACTGGACCGTGCTGAACAAGACAGTGGTTTAGCACATACAATAGGTAGCGTTGGCGAGACACAATACCGTGCTTATGCATTAACAGACGCCAATGAGCAAGAACAAATCAATTTAGTGTTTGCTGAAAAGCAAGGCTGGTTAACTGTGACGTTAAATACCTCATTTAACCAAGTTGAACTACTTGAAATGGCGCTTGGCGAAAAACCTGTTGAGCAGCCATTAAGCGGCACAACAATGCTGCAAGACATTGCTAAAAGTCATGGGTTTATGCAAGACAGCATCAGCTTTGTTAACCATGTTGAATTGGTGAAAGGGTTAACCACAACTGATGGCAATATGCTCGCAAAACAAATTAACAAAATGGTCGAAACTCAAGGTGAAGATCCTTTTGCTGAGCTGAAAATACCGACTTGCCAAACCGAGTTTGCGGCAATGGCGGCTAATTGGCCTCGTACCGTGATGGGCCTAAATAGCTATTCGATTAGTCGTGAAGAAAGCGATATCGATGCAGCCGTGGTTGTAGAAAGCAAAAACCAAGTTATTTTGTCTGCCCTGGCTAAAATGCGTGGCTTTATTCCTGCGTTTGACAACAGTGACCACGATAATATTCTATCGATGGCCCTGGGGATGGATGTAAACCAACTTGCTCCAGCGTTAACTGAAGTGTGGAAAGATCTGCAAACGCCAAGTTACCAATGTGAAGCGTTAGCCGAATTGCAAGGCGAGCTAGATGAATTAAACCCTGCAATGCTTGGGATGATGACAGGCATGGCCAATGGCGTTAAAGGCATGAGCGTGACCTTAGCCGATTATAAATTAACCGAGGTTAATGGTGAGCCGAGCTTTGAAAAATTAGATGCGTTAGTGACGGTGTCGGCTGAAAACCCAATTATGTTAATTGATATGGTGAAGCCATTCTTCCCGCCTTTAGCTAACATTGATTTGAAAGATAATGGTGACCCAGTTGATATTACGCCTTTATTGATGCTGCCACCTGAATTTGGTGTGAGTGCTAAAATGGCTGTCAAAGGAAATCATCTAGTGGTTTATACTGGCGACAGAGGTACAGAACTTGCTGATGGCTTATTTAAACAAACATTATCAGCCAATGGCTTTTTTGATTTTGCTGTTGATTATCAAAAAATGTTTACGCCATTAGTGGATGTGATTGAAATGAGCGGCGAGCCAATGCCAGAAGAGCTCGAAGCATTAAAAGACTACAATATGCGATTAAAAATGTCTGTCGACTTTACCGATAAAGGTATTGTGATTGGCTCTAAAGTGAACAGTAAAGCCAGTGCTGAGTAGTGCTCATCTAGTCTTAATAGCAAATAAAAAAGGTGACTAATTAGGTCACCTTTTTTGTTTTATCCTGGATTAACACACATGAGTTACAAAATATCGTTCAACGCAATACCAATGCCAAAACGTTGATTGTGGTGGTTGTAATCAATAAGGCTTTCACCGTAACCATTAAAATATTGGGTGTAGATCCGCAAGTTACCAATAACTGGATAGCTCCAAGTGAATTCAACCGCGCCGCGATTAGGTGACTGTAAGTTATTACGCCATAGCACCGTAAAGCGATGTTCATCAAGACCATATACACCGGTTAACTCAAAGTTACCCATGTACTCGTCAATATCTGGGTTATCGTCGCCATCAGCAGCGGTGGGGGTTTCTTTTTCATCTTCAGGAATGCGCCACCACGCTTTTAATCCTAATGCAAAAGGGCCTTTATCGAATACAGCACTACCATAAATGCGGTTCCAACTACGGGATAAATCTGTGGATTGCCCATTAGATTGATGTACAAGACCAAAGCCTAAAAATGAGTTAGTAAAACCGCCAATTTTCCAGTTGTTGTTAAATAGCATAAAGACTTCAGGTTCGTGGTTGGTTTCACGAAACGGCGACGAAGCGTCTTGGTTGTAGACTTGCCAGTACGATTGGTTGGTATATGCAAAAAATAAATGGCCGTTATCGCCAAACACGTTGTACCACACCGGAAACTTAAAACTAATTTGAAACTTAGCCTCGAGCTTATCAATATTAATGTCATCGTCGGGATATTTCGCTTCGAACGATGACGGGTTGGTGCTAGTTTGGTAGGTTACTGGGAGTAAATAGTTCGCTTTATGTGGGGTGAGCACAAAAGGTTTTTCTGAGGTTGCTAATTCATCTTTAACACGTTCTTCTACTAATGAATCTTCAGCAAAGCTTGAACTGATACTGCCGAGTAACAACAGTGGTATCGCTAGGTAGTATGTGTTTTTTATCATTGCATTATCCATTAGCAAAGTTGTAATTGTAATTATTTGATACACATTGTTATCAATTGTGTTGCTTTTGTCGAATTAAGTTCAGGTTAATCTATTGATACGGGGTTGAGTGATAACGAGATTAAAATACTGCATATACTTTTTGGTTATAAAAACTAACTTTTTACTATTGTATATGGAATATGTAAAACGCTATATTCGAGCATAGTAAATTATCTTGAGGTGAGTGTGATGGAATTAGTATCGATGCCAGGGCAAAAAGCCAAAGGCAAAGTATGGTTAGTTGGCGCAGGTCCTGGTGACGTTGAGCTATTAACCCTAAAAGCCTATCGCATTCTTAAAAATGCTGATGCAGTGCTATATGACGCATTAGTGAGCCAGGATATTCTAGACCTTATTCCTAACAGCGCTGAAAAAATTGCCGTAGGCAAACGCGCGGGTAAGCACAGTGCCGCTCAAGACGAAATTAATCAGCTGCTCGTCACTAAAGCGTTTACCCGCAAAAATGTGGTGCGTTTAAAAGGTGGCGACCCGTTTATTTTTGGCCGTGGCGGCGAAGAGCTACAAACCTTAGCCACCGCTGGGATTGCATTTGAAGTGGTACCGGGCATTACCGCAGCCAGCGGTACCTCTGCTTACGCCGGTATCCCGTTAACACATCGCGATTATGCCCAAGGGGTAACTTTTATTACCGGACATTGCCAGTTAGCCAGCCGCCCTATGGATTGGCAAGGTTATGCCAACCCTAACAATACGCTAGTGGTTTATATGGGTATTTTAAATGCCAACATTATTAGCGAAGGGCTCATTGGTGCAGGTAGAAGCGCTGACACCCCCGTGGCAATCGTGTCAAAAGCCACCACATCATCGCAACAGCGTTTTATTGGCCAATTAGGTGAGCTAGCAC
The DNA here is from genome assembly GCF_014648295.1 of Shewanella saliphila. GTDB lineage: Bacteria > Pseudomonadota > Gammaproteobacteria > Enterobacterales > Shewanellaceae > Shewanella > Shewanella saliphila. The sequence goes on along the minus strand of NZ_BMQV01000007.1, from coordinate 80,740 downwards.
AGTTAGCGGCAGATCCCGCATTACAAATGCCAGCATTAATGATTATCGGCGAAGTGGTTGAGCTTGCAGACAGCTTAAACTGGTTTGAACCTAACACAGAAACAGCAGCAATCGATTTAGATACTACTGCCCACGCGCTGTAGTCACACAATTTAACCCGCTGTGCATGCAGCATAATAGGTAATGGAGAACAATAGAAGCAGGCCGTTTTAATGCTTTTTATATCAATAAATAGCGAGACTTCTGATACTGGCTGATCGACATACATGTATTACTTGATGCGTGAAAACATGATGTATTTTATACATTTGATATCAGTTTGCTTAGGTATAAGACATGAGCGAAATTTGGTTGTTGTCGATTATATTATTAGGGTTAGTTACTGGATTAATCGCAGGTTTAAGTGTTCCTGCCGCGTTATTTTTTTTTGCATCACTAGCGTGTTATTTATTTGGACTTGCAGATTTAAGCGTTATTTTAAGTAGTTTTACAAATATTGGTTTAATAACATTAGTGTTGTTAGTACTTGCTGCCACTGCTTTAGAAAAGACTTCTTTGTTAGGTAGATTAAGCCATGTTATTGGCCGAAGTTCTTTATTTTCGACTTTGGTCAAATTAGGGTTATCAACAGCATTACTATCTTCATTTACCAACAACACCGCAGTAGTCGCTTCAATGATTAGTGTCGTTCGTCGCAATCCGACACATGCCCCTACCAAACTATTACTTCCGCTCAATTATGCAGCCATTCTTGGCGGTACATTAACCTTAATTGGTACCTCAACTAATTTAATTGTTAACTCTTTTGTTGAAAACGCAGGTTTAGAACCGCTAGGTTTTTTCGAGTTTTCACAAGTGGGTGCACTGTTGGTGGTGGGTGGATTAACTTTACTGACCATTCTCGCTAACTTTTTACCCGACAGACGTGAAGAGTCAGAGCATGAGGCTTTACCTTATTTACTTGAAGCTCACGTAGCTAAAACCTCCACCCTGGTGGGTAAAAGTGTTACCGATAACTGCTTACGTGCACTTAAAAAACTTTACCTAGTTGAGTTAGAGCGCAGTGGTATTCGCATTTGTCCTGTGCCACCACAAATGGTGTTGCAAGCAGATGATGTATTGCGATTTAGTGGCGCGGTGGAGTCGGTTGAATTATTGCATCAATTTGATGGCTTAGAATGGTTTGGTAAGCAACATGCTAAAGGCCAAAATTTGGTGGAAGCGGTGTTAGCACCATCATCAAGTTTAGTGGGTACGAGCTTAAAAGACTCTCGATTTCGTGAAGAGTTTGACGCTGCGGTCATGGCGATTCGTCGTGGCAATATGCCGTTAAAGGGTGGTCTGGGCGACATCGTATTACAACCTGGAGATGTATTGCTATTAACCCCAGGTGATCGTTTTTCAAAATGCCCCAATTTAACCACAGATTTTGCGGCCATTAGTGGTTTAGATCTCAGTGTCCGATTAGATGAAAAGCGTGGCAACTGGGTGTTAGCCGGTTTTGCCTTAACCATCTTAGCGAGCATTTTTGAAGTACTCCCTTTAGCCAAAGGGTTAGTGTTATTGCTACTCAGTTATGTGGCGATTGGCGCGGTTACCCTAACAGAACTTAAACGACGTTTTCCGCTCGAGTTGGTGGTTATTGTCGGCAGTGCTTTGGGTTTAGCCAACCTAATGGTCACCACAGGTCTCGCAGATCAAATGGCTCAGGGCTTGCTCAGTGTGTTTAGTGGTTATGGTGTGTTTGCTGCTTTTGTTGGGGTGTATTTTATCACTTTGATTGTCACTGAACTGATCACCAACAATGCTGCTGCGGCGTTAGCATTCCCGGTCGCTTATGCGATAGCCATAAGCTTTGGTGTTGATCCTCGCCCATTTATTATGGCGGTAGTGTTTGGCGCTAGCGCGAGTTTTATTTCTCCTTACGGTTATCAAACTAACCTGATGGTGTACAACGCGGGTAACTATAGGCTGAGTGATTTTGTGCGTTTGGGTTTACCGTTATCGATTTTGTATTCGGCCATAGTGTTAATGGCAGTACCGTATTTTTTCCCGTTTTAGGTTCGTTTATTTATAATTAAAAAAGGGCAGAATAGTAATATTCAGCCCTTTTTTACTTTTACCAGAGGTTAAATTAACACCTTTTTTAACACTCGTTGCCAGTTACCGCCCATAAAACGATCGCGATCAGATGATTTAAAACGGGCTTTTTTCAGCGCGTCATCAATGCGGCTCATGCGATCGATATGATTAAACTCGGGGATCACCACATGCTTAGGTTCTACGTCAAAACCGAGTACGTTTTTACTCTGTAAGCTGTGCCACCAGTCGAGATACTCTTTTACCCCTTCGCTGTTATTGTTATTTAACGTTAATAAGTTTTCTTGGCCCCGCAGCGGAAAATCGTTGGCTATCGCCACACAATCAACACCACCGATCTTGGCGACATATTCAAGCTGGTCGATGTAGTCTTCTATGGTTGGAGTGGGGTTGTTTGTTAGCCAAAAACTCATCATAAACACTCCAAACACCCCACCCGTGTCGGCTACCGATCGGATGACTTCATCAGATGAGCAGCGCGCATGATTGACAAAGTGCCTGGCTGCGCCATGACTGAGCACGATGGGCGATTGACTCGCCTTGGCGGTATCAAGTGCGGTTTGTTCACTTGAATGGCTAACATCGATAAGCATGTTTCTTTTGTTAAGCTCGGTAATTAGCGCATGACCTGCGGTCGTAAGAGGCTTATTAAGGCCCTGTTTGCCATTATTGTCTAATGCGCCACCTGCGAAACGATTGCCGTAGTGATGAGTAAGTTGTAATACACGTAAGCCCTGCTGTTGCAGTGACTCTAGTTGTGGCCAAAGTGGAGGATTACCATTAGCTGAAATGCCATCGGCTTCGACACAGTCTGCCCCTTGGATTTGAAAGTACACGGCAGTGCGTTGTTGCGCGCGAGCCTTGTCAATATCGGCGCTCGTGAGGCCTTGCAAGTATATCTCTGGATTTTCGTTAACGGTTTTGGCTGCTTGTTTTATGCTGTTAATACAGGCTTGATAGGTGCGTTTATAATTTTTAGTGCCATCGCTTTGCTCGATAGTTTCTATGGCAGAAATGTCAGCGATAAAGGCATCAAGTTTCGATGCTTTAACATCATTAATGTCATTGGGTAAAAACGATAAACCGTCGACATACAAGCGTGGGGATTTGGCAGCCCAGGTGGGCATTGAATAGAGTGGGCTTAATAATGTGGCTGCTCCAAGGCCTTTTATGATGTGGCGGCGTGTTGGGTTGCAGACTTTTAAGGTCATTATTATTCCTTAGTTGAGGCCGATATTAGCGGCACTTTTTTAGGTGACACTCTCTTTGGCGTAACGTTTTATTGCTTCGGCTAATGCACTGAGGCCATTGGTTCGTGACGGACTTAACTGACCACTGAGGCCTAATGTATCGAAGTACTGCGTCACCTCAAATTGGCTGATTTGTTCAGTGGTTTTGCCCTGGGTTGCCACGAGTAAAATGGCGATTAATCCTTTGACTATCCGCGCATCGCTGTCAGCGAGGTAAAAGTGTTGGCCGTTGTGTTGATGATGATATAACCAGGCCTGGCTTTCACAACCTTTCACTTGAGCATCAGCTTGCTTGAACTCATCGGCTAATGTGGGTAATTGTTTACCGAGTAGCATGATGTGACGATATTTGTCTTGCCAGTTTTTAGCTTGCTCTATTTGTGTTACTGCTGAGGTTAACTCTGCAGGTAACGCTGTAAATAATTGACTTTCTGGTATTTTACTTGGGCTCATTTGGGTCATTAACAATGCTGTCTCATAAAGCGCATAGAGGGGTAAGTTATAACAATAACTCTTTTACCGTATTTAGCGCATGAATAAATTGATCAATATCTTGCTTATTAGTATAGATGCCAATTGAGGCTCTACAGCAACCAGCTAAATTAAGTTCGCTCATTAATGGCATGGCGCAGTGATGGCCGCAGCGAACGGCAACCGCTTGTTGGTCTAGTAATATGCCAACATCTTGGTGATGCTCATTCGCTACGTTAAACGCCACAGAGCCAATATTATTCTGCAGTGGATTATCTGCAATGCCGTACAGAGTTATGTCACCCAAACTAAGCAGTTGCTGTTGTAAATAACCCATTAACTGTTGCTCGTGGGCTGCGATATCTTGGCGCGGTAGGCCCTGTAAAAATGTGATTGCAGCGCCCAATCCGATCACTTCGGCAATGGCGGGTGTGCCAGCCTCGAGCCTGTTTGGCAACTCACCATATTCAGTACGATCAAAGCTAACGGTTTTGATCATCTCGCCGCCAGTGAGCATGGGGGTTAATGCATCTAGTTGTTCAAAGCGGCCGTATAAAATACCTATACCAGTAGGGCCATACATTTTGTGGCCTGAAAACACATAAAAGTCGCAATCAATGTGTTGTACATCGATATCAAGGTGGGCAATAGCTTGGGCGCCATCGACTAAGGTTAATGCCCCGGCATTTTTTGCCTTGGCTATTAAGTCGTTAATGGGGTTTACGGTGCCTAACGCATTAGACACGTGACATAAGGCAACCAGCTTTGGTTTGCTTTGCAGTAATTGCTCATATGCAGAGAGATCAAGCTGCGCATTGGCTGTTAACGGGATAGGTTTAATGATGGCGCCGGTGCGTTTAGCAAGTTCTTGCCAGGGTACGATATTGGCATGATGGGCTGCAGTATCAATTAAAATAATATCATTAGCTTGTAGCTGCGCAGTTAAGCCGTATGCCACCATATTGATTGATTCTGTCGTGCCGTGAGTAAAGATAATTTCTTGCGGCTTTGCGGCATTAATAAAGTGGCCAACCTGCTGCCTAACCGCTTCATACTGGCTGGTGGCCCGAGCCGATAACTGGTGCGCGGCGCGATGAACATTGGCATTGTTGAGCTGATAATACTCATTCATTGCATCAATCACAGCCTGAGGTTTTTGGCTGGTTGCAGCGGTGTCTAAATAACATAAAGGATGATCGCCTAGGGTCTGCTTTAATGCCGGAAATTGATCGCGAATGGCTGGGTGATCAAATGGCGCTTGAGACGGCAATGGGGATATCGACTTCATGAATATGGGGTTCTTTATCAAAATAAAAGGCATCAAGATCTTCAGTGATCTTGATGCCTAATGCAAGGTTTTGTCGGCAATTAGCTTAATGCAGCGAGTTTACGGACAAGGAAAACGATACAGTGTTGATAGTTCATTAATCCTAACCATCAACTCAGTCGATAAAGTCACTTTATGGCTGTCGATATTTTGCTTGAGCTGGTGCAGACCTGTTGCGCCAATAATGTTGGCTGCCACAAATTTGCGGCTATTAACAAATGCTAAGGCCATTTCTGTAGGGGTTAAGTTAAACTCGCGTGCCAGGTCGATATAGGCCTGAGTCGCCTGTAATGCTACCGGTGTGCTGTTGTATCGAGCAAAGCGTTTGTATACCGTTAAGCGCGCGCCTTCCGGCCATTGATCATTTTCATATTTACCCGTCAACATACCAAATGCCAATGGCGAATAAGCCAGCAGTGGCACGTCTTCACGGTGACTGATTTCAGACATGGCAATTTCGTAACTGCGATTGAGCAAATTATAAGGATTTTGCACACTCACAATTCGGGGTAAATCGTGTTTTTCAGCCAGCTTGAGGTATTTCATAAAGCCCCAAGGGGTTTCGTTCGAAATACCGATATAGCGGACTTTACCTTGTTTTATCACTTCAGCGAGGGCTTCAAGGGTGTCTAAAATAGGCGTGTAATGTTCGTCTTCATCGTGCTCATACATCATCTCGCCAAAGAAATTGGTATTTCGGTCTGGCCAATGCACCTGGTATAAATCGATAGTGTCGATTTGCAAACGGCTTAGCGAGTCATCCACGGCTTGATGTACATTACGCCAGTCTAGGGCCATATTGTCACGAATATAGTCACCTTTAATACCTGGGGCGGCAATTTTACTGGCAATGATCAGTTCATCACGATTCCCCTGGGCTTTCAGGTAACGACCTAAAATACGTTCTGTTTCACCCTGGGTGCTGGCTTGAGGTGGCACAGGATACATTTCGGCGGTATCAATAAAGTTAACGCCCTGGCCAATGGCATAGTCAAGTTGTGCGAAAGCTTGCTCTTGGGTATTTTGTTCGCCCCAAGTCATTGTCCCGAGGCAAATTTTACTGACCTCAAGGGTTGAATGTCCAATACGTTGATATTCCATTATCTTCCTCCTATGGAATGTACTTAATTTGAGGCTACCAAGCTTTTGCATCCTTGCAAAGCGCTATCAAACTGTTAGGAGAGGACTGCTTAAAAAATACTCTAAAGCAACGCGTGCAGGAGATTAATGGAATGCTTTTTAAGCTATAAGTCCATTATCATGGCGATTTCGCAGGCATCGTGACCGGTTTCACCTAAATGCTGACAGTGGTTAAAGCCCAGTTTTTCATAGAGCGCTAAGGCTTCAACTAACACTGCTGTGGTTTCTAAATACATCGATTGATATTGCTGGTTTTTAGCAAACTCAATGCATTGCTGGGTAAGCTTTTTGGCCATGCCTTGGCCGCGGATAGCGCGGCTAAAATACATTTTTTGCAGTTCGCACACGCCGATATTCTCCGCAAGCGCTGCAACGCCGGCGCCGCCAACGACCTTACCTTGGTATTCAATCACCCAATATTGTGAGCCTTGTGCTTGATACACCTCACTTAAGCAGTCGAGGGTTTTATCAGCCACGCTAAAGCCTTTGTCTGGGGTTAAGCCGTATTCTGCCGACACTTCACGGATAACAGCAGCTATCGCGGCATCATCTTGTGCTGTGAGTGGACGGATTATGGCATCGACGCTGTGGCTTAAAGTACTAGAGTGTTGAGTCATTAAATAATTCCGCATTAATAAAGGGAGTCATGGCCAGTAACAGCGCCTGAGTATAAATGCTTTCTCGAGTGGCTAAACCTTGAGTCAGTAGGCCTATCGCGCCGCCTTTTTGTTTAATATTTTGGGTGCTAAACATTCGGTCCATCACATGGCCGAGTTCTTCGCCAGCGGCTAGAGCATTATATACGCTCGGCGGTAAGGGTAAGTTGGCGCTACGGCCGACCGATAAAGTGCCATTACTGATAATCGCCATATAAGCAAACGTGGCAGGGCCATTGTCAAAATGGTCAACGCCGCCTTCCATTGCCACATAAAAGTCTGCAACTTGTGCCTGCTGTTGACAATAGCGAGCACGATTAATGGCGCCTAGTTTAGTTTCGGCTTCGGTCATCGGTTGTTCTGCCACTTGCGAGGGGGCATGCATACCTTGGCAGCGCACAGTGCTGTTAGGGTAATACTGCGCAATGGCGTTTTTAGCAGCATTAATTTTTACCGGATTGTTAGAGCCGACAATAATATCGATGCAGTGAAGGTTATCGTGTTGAGTTGTTGTCATAAGTTGTCGTTGTTCGTTATTTGTTATTCAATATTGAATTTATTGGGTAGTGATATTCACCACTTTGTGCTGTTTTAGGTGATGTTTTAATTTTTTAGCTCACATAATATTTTTACATAATCATTATAAATAACTATAAAACAACACCTTACGATTTTGGTATGAAATCTGCTTAGTGATAGCTATCAGGTGAAGATATGTATTAGTCAGTTTGCGACTAAGCTTACGTATCAGCCTATTCTATTTCGAACCTCTTTTAAAAGGAATTTAACCTATGTCTATTCGTATTGCGACCATTAGCCTAACTGTAGGTTTAGTATTAGGTGCGACAATTTTTGGCGCGTCATATACTGAAGCGGAATCGATATTCTCGTTAACAGATTCTGCCGACGTGAATGCGGAGCTAACACATACTCAACAAAAAATGACCTTAGACAGTCAATCACTAAACCAATTAGTCGCCAATACTGGCGCGGGTAAATTAACCGTTAAAGGGGTTGAGGGGCAAACAAATATTGAAGTCACGGCCGATATTTATACCGATAAAGACAGTGACGATGTTGAGATTGAATTAACCTTAAACAAACAAGGCGACAATGCCAAGTTTGTGGCCGATATTGAGTCTGATGGTTTTATGGAGCAATCGCCTTTTATCGATGTGTTAATTACTGTACCAGCGGCTCTAGCGCTAGATATTACCGACGGTTCTGGTTCGATTAAGATATCTGATGTAGCGGCCGCCATTACACTCAAAGATGGCTCTGGTAGCATTGTGATGGACCATGTTGGCGCGGTGAAGTTAGCTGATGGATCAGGTTCGATTAACATGAAAGATGTCAATGGTGATGTGACTTTGCAAGATGGCTCAGGCTCTATCAACATTTCACAAGTGACCGGTGATATTGAGGTGAGCGATGGTTCGGGCTCGATTAATATCGACCAGGTTAACGGTAAAGTCACCATTAGTGATGGTTCTGGTGGCATTAATGTCAGCAATACTAAAGGACTTGAGATTGTCAGCGCAGGCTCGGGTGGCGTGAATCATCAGGATATAGATGGCCCTGTAATCGTTAATTAATCTTTTATCCCTTATCGACAACAAAACCTGCCTATCTTGCAGGTTTTGTTTTAAAGCCTAAATTAATCGTGGCATGATGCGACATTGATTTAGCAAGGATAAACCACAATGGCAAAAAAGTATTATGTAGTTTGGGCAGGGCGCGAAACGGGTATCTTTACCAGCTGGGATGTGACTAAACGATCCGTTGATAAGTTTCCGCAAGCTAAATACAAATCATTTGCCACTGAAGCTGAAGCAAAAGCGGCTTTTGCCAAGTCGCCGCACAGCAGTATTGGCAAGGCTTCCGCTAAAGCATCGGGCACAAAAACGACAAGCACTAAGACGAAAGCGAGCAGCAGTACTGCAACCGAGGCGTCTAATAATGCGGTACTGTCGCAGTTTGATGTAGTGATTTACACCGATGGCGGTTGTGAGCCTAATCCGGGTAAAGCGGGTTCAGGTATTGCGGTATATCGTCAAGCTCAACTTGCCGAGTTATGGTATGGCTTATTTAACCCTAATGGCACCAACAATACCGCTGAGCTTAATGCGTTACATCAAGCCTTATTGATGGCTAAAACGGCATTAGATGCCGGGCATAGCGTGCAGATTATGAGTGACTCGCAATATTCAATTAAGTGTATTAGCGAGTGGGCTTACGGTTGGAAGTCAAAAGGCTGGACCCGTAAAGGGGGGGAAATCGCTAACCTAGACATTATTAAACAAGCGCATGAACTTTATGATGCGATTAAAGATAAACTCACCATTCAGCATGTTGCTGCTCATATAGGCATCGAAGGTAATGAGCTCGCCGACAGAATGTCAATCTATGCCATTGATCAACAGCACAGCGCTTTTAGTCAATTTAAGCCACCATTGGACATCGGTAAAATATTAGCATTACGCACAGGCTAATGACTGATCTTCACCGATAAAAAAGCCGGATTACTCCGGCTTTTGCATTTCACAACACGATTGATATTAATTCAGCTTTTGCTTAATGCTGACACAACGTTGTTCTTGTTGGCGAGTTTCAAGCAGGGCGCGTCTGGCCAGTTTTGATAAACCTGTTTCGCTATTTAACACCTGACTAATCGCATCAATATTGCTTGAACTACAATCGGTAGGGATTAATTGCGAAGCAAAGCTGCGCATAAACACCGGCCCTTTATCGTCCATGAGTTGCAAATTTTCAAAGCGTTGCTCGGCGGTTGCTGCGCTAAGTAATTTTTGTTCTGCAGGGTAGAGGTTGTTCATCGCCACACGAATTTTTGAAAATGCTATGCTGTCGTTATGTTCAATGGTATTTAGCCATTGGCGTTTAAGTGCTGATTCTGGACGGATAACTTCAGCTGCGATAGCGGCTTTTTCACCAGAGTCAGATTGATCAAGATGCTTTTCTTTAGCCAATAATGCATGAGCATCGCCGTAGTCATAACGGTTTAGTTGACGGATCATGTTCCAGCGCAGGTCTTGATCTATGGTTAACCCTTTAATATGGCTTTTACTTTGCAGTAACGACTGAATATGTTCAAGCGCATCACCATGGCTTGATAAGCTAATGTAGGCATCGAACCAACGACGTTGGAAATCTCGGTTACGGTAGCTTTCCATGCTCATGCGTAGGCTCATTTGGCTTAATGCTTTTGATATTTTGCTGTTATAACTGGCATGAGTTGGCGCCATTAAGTCGAGGTAGTTTTTGGCTCGCTGCAAGTTATTAAGTACTTGGCCTAAAATGGTGTAGTCTTTTTCCAGCGGCGCATTGATTAAGGCAATATTTAAGAACTGTTCTAACGACGCGTTACCATCAACCACACTGTCCCACATACTTTGCCACAACATTGATCGCAATAATGGGTCGCTCACGTGGCTGAGTTGCTGTTTGGCAGTATCGAATGACTTTTGGTCTAATTCAACTTTCACAAATCCCCAATCATCATAGTTTGGATACACTAAATCAGGACAGATCTCGCCAACCAGTTGGTTCACTTCGGTATAAGCGCCTTTGTAGGTCACAGCAATTGCTTGCAGCTTATCGAGCCCGTGTCGGTGATGGTCGAATAAGCCTATTTGCACACGCTGTTCACGCAGTGTTGGGTGTTGGCTATCTTCAGCGGTTTGCACTAATGCAAAAGAGTCGATTTGGTTACCCTGGCAAGTGTATTGTGCCTTAATGGTATTGACGCCAGCGGCATATAACCATTCTTGAGTCCATTGTGACAAATCACGGCCACTGGCTTTGGCTAAACTATCAATAAAATCATCGAGCTCGGCATTTTGATAGCTGTATTGTGTTAAATATTGGCTAACACCACGACGAAAAGTTTCTTCACCTAACAGATGGCGCAGTTGTTTAATGGTCGATGCCCCTTTTTGATAGGTGATGGCGTCAATATTATCAAATGCATTTTGGCTGGTGGCTACCGGCACTTCAATAGGGTGAGTGGTGACTAAACTGTCTTGATGATAAGCCGCTTGTTTACCAGAGGCGTAAAAGGTGCGCCAGGCATGGCTAAACTCGGTGGCTTCGCTGGTGGCCAATGTCCCCATAAATGAGGCAAAACTTTCGTTTAACCATAAGCCGTTCCACCATTTCATGGTGACTAAATCACCAAACCATTGGTGAGCCATTTCATGCATGATAACCCCGGCCAAACGCTGTTTTTGTTCGGCGGTCATTTGGGCATTAAATAAGAAGCGATCTTCTGAAAAGGTAATCGCGCCCGCATTTTCCATGGCGCCGTATAAAAAGTCTGGCACTAACACCTGGTCATACTTTTTAAATGGGTAATCAATCCCAAAGTAGCGGTCAAAAAAGTCTAAACCTTGTTTGGTGTAGGTAAACCAATCTTGTGGTGTCACTTGCTCGGCAACCGATTGGCGCGAGAATAAGCGCATCGGATAGCGGCCTGAATTGTCTTCCCAGACTTTATAGGGGCCAGCATGCATCGAGAAGTTATAAGGGCTTAATTTAGGCGTAGTAGGGAAGGTCCATAAGTTGGTTTCGCCTTGGTCTACCACGTTAGTTTCACGCATCGCGCTGATCACTTGCCAGTCTTTTGGGGCGTGAACATTAATCTGGTAGGTGGCTTTTAAGTCGGGTTGATCAAACACGGCGAACATTTGCTGCGCGGCAGCAGGCTCAAAATGCGAGTACAAGTAAACTTTATTGTCTACTGGGTCAACAAAGCGATGTAAGCCTTCACCGTTGGTACTGTGTTCGCGGGTAAACTCAACTGTAATGGTGTTGCTTCCACTCGCTAATAGGCTTTGGTTAATTACGATATATGCGTCGTTGTAGTTAGGATAAACCTTGGTACCGTTAATGATAAATTGTTTAATATTGGCTTTGTTTAAGTCAAGTGTCAGTGATTTAGGCACACTGCTAAGGTCAAAGTTGACGGTCGACTTGGCACTGAATTGGCTATTTTCACTTAAAAAGAAAGTAAGATCGTATTGTACATTTGAGACTACGTTAGCGCGTGCTTGTGCTTGCTGTTGGCTAATGTAAGCCGACCCATCACGTTGTAACGTTGAGGTCGATACTGAGCTACTGCAACTTATGACGCTGGCACAACATAATGCAACAAAACTGGTTTTGATAACCTGTGGACTAAACAATTCAGTGGATAACAATTTCACGTTAGTGTTCCTAACTTATTATTGGGTGTATGAAAAAGCCGACATCAATGTCGGCTTTATTACTATATGCTTGCGTATTACAAGCCTAAGAATGACTTAGATTTAACCTTACGAATTTCTTTTTCATCAGACCATTCAATTAAACCGGTTTCAAGATCCATTAAACGCATGGTCATTTTGTAGTACACATCTTTGGTGCTGCCATCTTGCTTAACAATGCTCGAAAGGTTGCCGTATAACATGTACTGCGCGCCAATTTGACGACCAAACTTAATGGCGGTTGTTGGGTCTACCATGCCGGCATTGTTTTGATAATCTAGCTGCTTACGTACGGCATCCACTTTGGTCATGTCGATAAAACGGAACTTACCAGAACGGAGTAACTTGTTGCTGATCGTGTCGGTAACTGACTCAGTATCGATATGCTCTGAGGTCTTATTTTTAATTTTATCAACAAATATAATCGGACGATTGGTTTGTGTCATTACCACCACTGGCGGGAAGGTCATCATGCTGTCGACCATTTTGGCGGCAATATCTTGCAGATCAGTTGAGCCAAAGTTTTCGTTAACGGTTTCGACTTCGGTGGCATCGCCGTACTCAACTTTAGATTGACAGGCGCTCAGCCCCATTACTGCAGCTAACACAAATATCAGTTTTAAATTTTTCATAATAAATTCCATTGGTGATGAGTGACAGTTGATAAGGGGTTATCGTCTATCAGATGATTATCGAATAAAAACGGGTACGATTGCCAGTCTCTATTGCCCAAATTAATGTTGTACGGTTTGGTTTCACTTCAATTTTTACATTTTGGCTGTTATTTAAACGAATGTCGTAGTCACCTGCGTCGATAAATTGTTTGGCTATTTGAGCCTGACGCGGCAAGGTTAACCAGCTGCGACGATCTGCTTGTTCACTTATGACGTTAAAAATTTGCATCACCATGGCAGCGGCATCAACTTGATTACTGGCGCGGCGACTGCTGCTCTGAACGCTTTGATTAAGTTCGTACTTGGCATAAATACGTGCAGCTTGGCGAATGAGCGCAGCAGGTAAGTCTTCTTTTAGCGCATTAATGGCTAGGGCGTCGATATGAGCAATACTGTCGGCGTAGAGTGTTTGGCCTAAGCCGCCTATTTGACTCTGTTCAGCTAATGGTATTTGCCTCTGGTAAGTGGCTAATGACGCGGTTTGCCAGTTACCACCTATTGAAAAAGGGACGGTAATGCTTTGTTTTTCTGGTACAAAGCTTCGTTCAACAATAAATACAACCTGGCCTTGATTTGCCGTTGCTAACACAGCATCGCCCCATCGTTTTGCAAACTCATCATATTGTGGCATGGCTAATTGTTTGGCTAAACGGACTAAGTCTTGTTGTAAATAGCGGTTGTCGGGAGTGATTTGCGCCGCTTTACGGTAATCGATAAAAGCATCATTAGGTTCGTTAGCCAGTTCGTGCAGTAAGCCTGTTATGTAGTAACTGTATGCATTTAAAAACGAACTGGTTACGCTACCAGCAGCTTGTCCTAGCTGCGCCATTTGGGCATCAATTGTGCCATTAGCCATTGCCTGAACCGACTCTTGTGATTGTTGATAACGCGCTTGTTCCATACTTTGCAGCTCATTACTGCGGCGCACTTCAACTAGTGCTCCCTGCGCGTCACCACTAAACAAATAATTCAACGCCTGGTATTGGTGCAACATAATGCGCTCATAACCTGGGCCGCGATATGGAATGGCATTGTCGTTAAGCAGTATGCTGGATGCACCTGCGCCGAGCTGACTGGCGCTGATGGTGGCTTTGTCGTCAAAGGCTTGGTATGCGGCTATTGCTTGTTGGTAGTAAGTTTTGCTTTGTTCAAAATCACCCGCCACTTGCATAATTCGTCCAGACTCTTGGGCGTAGAGTAAGCCGTCATTACCGCTGATGTTGTCGGCTAATGCAGTAATATTAGTCGTAGGCGAGTTGCTGGCTAATTGTTGTTTATAAGGGGCTATTTGCGATGGATAATTAACGAATACGCTGTTGTAAGCGCAACCGCTTAAACCAGCCATGAACAGCAGCGACAGCCCAAGTATTTTTAACATGGCATCGCCTCAATCTGTGGCGCCATAAGCTTAACCCGTTCAAGTAAGGTAATACCCTGAAGGTGGTCATATTCATGCTGAAATATCCGCGCCACGAAACCTGTTAAGGTGTGCTGCTGCAGTTCGCCATTTAGTGATTGGTATTGCACTTTAATTTGTTGATGGCGCAAAATCGATAAGCGTTGTCCTGGAATCGATAAGCAGCCTTCAATCCCGGCTTCTGTAGTGCTAGATACTGACAAAATTTGGGGGTTAATGACTACCGTTGGCGCCATTGATGGGGCGTCTGGGTATCGTTCATTTGGGTTAGAAGCCATAATAAACATGGATGCACGGCTAAACACTTGTGTTGCAGCAATGCCGACACCGTTAGCATTGAGCATTGTGCTAAGCATGCTATCGGCCAATGCACGCAATTTATCGTCAAACACCGTCACAGGCTCAGCTGTCAACGTGAGAATATCATCGCCTGTTGTGGCTATTGTGAGGTGTTGAGTCGATTGCATGTGCACCTGCTATGTTAAAAATAAAATAATGGCCAATATTGCAAACTCATTTGTTAACCAACCTTTATTGCAACACAGCTAAGTAGGGCCTAGTAGTGCGGAGGTGGTGTTTCTTCTGCTTGCGAAGCCATATTACTTGGCTCCATCGCCTGTAATTTATTGACCATTAATATCATTTGCTGTTGTTGTCTGGCAACTAAAGCATTGAGCTTTATCACTTCTTGGTTAAGTTCTTCAATAGTGATTTCTTGGAACGAAAGCTTCATTTCAAGGTCGTCTAGCTTTTGCAACACCTGCTCCATTTGGGCCTCTATTTGTCTCTGTTATTACTGCCAATATTCAATTAACCCCTGGCTACTTATACTGACGATAGAGCCTTGGGTTGTCATTGCGACAGAGTATACTACAGCGCCCCTGTTTTGGGTGTTTTTACTGAGTTGAACTTGCCAGTGTCCTGTTTTTTTTCCTGAGTCGACTTGCCATAAAAAGATCTCTTTTGACGGCGTCCCTGTGAGTAGCTGTGTATCATTTTTGACAAAACGAGCCGCAGAAAAGTTCATTTGACGACGTTTAATATCGAGCTGGCTAAGCGAGTCACCCGAGTTTGAGTGCCATAGGTTTGCATTACCGGTAATGTCAGCGGCAAAACTTAAGCTACCGCTGTCGTTAATTAATACTTTGGTGATCCTTGAGTCCATTTGCCACTGTTGCATTGGCTGACCCGTTTGGCTATTCCACAACATGACTTTGCCATCATTTCCCCCACTGAGAGCGGTTTCACCGTCGGCGCTAATCGACACATTATTCACCTTTTCTTGATGACCTAAAAATTGAATTAAGCGATTTTTTTGTGGCGATAATGACACCACTGAGCCATCAACAAGGCCCACTAATGTTTGGCCATTATTGGCGATAGCAACACTTTGAGCATAAGAGGGCAGAGACCACCAACCGACAGAGCTGCCGTCATCTAAACGCCAAATCGCTAATGAGTCACTGCTCATCGTCGCGGCAAAAGTATTGTTAGCCGATATAGCCGTATCAATAACATTACTGGTGTTATCTTGTTTACCTTGAAGCCATTGGTAGGAGATGCTCGGGCCGGTTAAATCCCATACTTGCACACCATTGTTGGCTGTACTGACCAGAGCGATGTTGCCATCGTTAGACAAGCTGGCGCTGTAACTGGCGTCAGTGGTGAGCACCATCATCTTATCAGCGCTCGGCTGACATGCAGATAATAGCGCAACACAAAGCCAAGTTGACCAAAAAAGCAGCATTGGAACCTGTGTCATGAACTTGCCCCTTGAATTATTGTCGTAAACCTTGTGATATAAGGTCGACCCAATGGTATAACCCCATTAACTAGTATAAAGTGGCAAGCGAACATGACCACTAAAACATCTCATAGTTTGAATGTATTAGGTTATTGTAACCACTAAAGGATGCTGAGGAAGCTTTAATGAAATCTATTTACAAATTATCGTTAGTTGCATTAGCTGTTGTTGGATTGACTGCATGTAACCAAGAACAAGACGTAGCACCAAAGAAAGTCGAGCTAACAACAGACGCTCAAAAAGAAGCATACAGCGTGGGTGGTTCAATTGGTAAGTACATGTCTGGTCACATTAAAGAGCAAGAAGAGTTAGGTTTTGCTGTTGACCGTACTATGGTTATCAAAGGCTTTAGCGATGGCTTAGGCGAAGAAATGCAGTTGACCGAAGAAGAAATGCAAACTGTATTACAAAACCTAGATAAAAAATTAAACGACAAGCGTTTAGAGCAAGCAGAAGTGTTAGCTGCTAAATCGGTTGAAGAAGGCAAAAAATTCTTAGAAGAAAACAAAGCCAAAGAAGGTGTAACCACGACTGAGTCTGGCCTACAGTACGAAGTACTTGAAGCCGGTGAAGGTGAAAAGCCCGCTGCAGAAGATACTGTTGAAGTTCATTACCGTGGCACATTAATCGACGGTACCGAGTTTGACAGCTCATATGCTCGTGGCGAAACGGCTAAGTTTCCACTAAATCGCGTTATTCCTGGTTGGACTGAAGGCGTACAGCTTATGCCTGTAGGTGCTAAGTACAAGTTTGTTATCCCTTCAGAACTTGCATATGGCGAGCGTGATACTGGGACTATTCCTGCTAATTCAACATTGGTTTTTGAAGTAGAACTTGTGTCTGTTGAAAAAGCCGCAGAGGCAGCTGAAGCAGAAACAAAATAATTAGCGAGCTTTCGGTGTAAACGCCCGAGATGCAGAGTTAATGGCAAAAAAGGACGCATCGCGTCCTTTTTTATTGCTCATTTGAGGCTGTAGATACCGTTAAGCAAAGCGCTATTAACGGTAGTCTATCAATATCAACTCATTACAACCACTTTAAGCGATAAAATAGATACATCTGCAATGCGATAAGGGCAATAAGGCCACCACAGAATGCGGCAAATGCCCAGTTGGTTTCTGCACCGGGAATACCGCCAATATTGACGCCAAGTAACCCTGTTAAAAAACCAAGCGGTAAAAATACCGCTGAGATTAATGATAAAAAATACAGCCTTTGGTTCACCTGTTCAGACTGTTGAGATTGCAGCTCTTCTTGGGTCACACTGGCTCGGTCGCGAATGGCATCTAAATCTTCAATAACGCGAATTAAGGTTTCATGAATTTCGCGTAAACGCAGTTTATCGTTATCATCAAATAGCTCACTGGTTTCATGCAACATCCGCGAAAAAGCTTCGCGTTGCGGCGCGAGGTAACGACGCAATACCACGGTTTGTCTACGTAGCTCGGCAATTTCAGTGCGTAAGCTTTTGTTCACTTGGGTGACTACGCGCTCTTCTAACTCATCGAGCTGTTCTTCTAGTTTGTCAATAAATTCAACTTTACGTTGGGTTAAGCGTTCACAAATGGCCATGATAAATGCCGCGGAATCAATAGGACCTTTACCTTGGCTAATGGCGTCTGCGAGATCGATGACCGACTGTAATTGGCGCCCGCAGGTTGAAATGATTTTATCTTCTTCTGCGTATATGCGCACCGCAACCATGTCTTCAGGGTCTGAGTTAGGGTTGAGATTGACGCCACGCAAGGCTAATAGCATCCCTTTAGTTGAGTTGACGACGCGTGGACGCGTATCTGTGGCTAAAAGGGTGTCTGTTTCAACACGCGCTAACCCAGAATTCAGGATCCATTTACGGGCTTTAGGTTCACGATAGCGAAGGTGAAGCCACAGTAAACCATCTTGTGGTTGCCACTGCGCAACTTGCTCTTCGCTGAGCGACTGGCCAACATTTGGCCCTGTGAGTAGTAAGCTATAAATAAAACTATTGTTCATTATTTATTATTCCAAGTGATCGCTGTGTCAGCAATTACGCTACTGTTGAGTGCTGAACTAAGTTTATAACGTTTATGGCCAATAAAGCGTATCGTTTTCTATTATTTAATCCTTAGCTGCAGGTTTGAGTTTCATGGGTTAAAATAGAGCTAACGCTAATAAAAGAGCAATATTATGGAATACCAATTTCGTCGTAATCGTCTAGAAGGGACGGTATTTGCAGAGTTTAGTATGGATCATGAAGTACTCGGCCGCTGGTTTGCTGAAGAGCTTGGCGATGATAACAGCCGTGCTAACCATATCCTTACACAAATCATCTTAATCAAAAGCGGTAGTAAAAATCACTGGCGTCATATTGGTGCAGACTTAACCATTGATATCGACACTGAGCAGGTGCGAGTTTTCGCCAACGTTATCGATTTTGAAGAAGAGCATGAATTAGATGATGCAATGAGCTTGTATGACGCGGAGTCAGAGTCATACTGCGGTTTAGAAGATTTTGAAGCGGTATTACAAAGCTGGCTTGCCTTTATTAATCAGAAATAATAATACCCCACACTCATTGGTGTGGGGCATCAACTCACGTTAAATGCATCTTGTAAGCGTTATTGGTTTAAATAACGAACGGCCATTTCGGTACGCGACTTCGCATTGGCTTTACGCAGTAAGTTTTTAACGTGTACTTTGACTGTGCCTTCACTGATATGTAAGTCATCTGAAATCATTCGATTACTTTTACCTTCAGCCAACTCCTGTAAAATTTGCAGTTCGCGCGGAGTAAGGTTTTCAATCCAGGTATTGTCATCGGTGGCATTTTTTAACTCGTAAAGATACGCCTCAACTTCGTTGCTGATGACACGGTGACCTAACATGGCTTTTTTAAGTTGTTCGAGTAACAAATCTGGCTCAGTGTCTTTGAGTAAATAACCGTCAGCGCCTGCACGCAATAACCTAACGACATCTTGCTTGGCATCGGATACGGTTAAAATAACAATTCTCGCGGTGACCCCTTCTTGGCGCATCGCATTAAGCGTATCTAAGCCTGACATGCCTTTCATGTTTAAATCGAGCAGGATGATGTCTGGCTCGTTATCAGCCACGGCTGTGAGAGCTTCTAGTCCTGTTCCAGTTTCACCAAAAAGTAAAAAATCACTGTCAGAGGTGATCAGCTGGCAAATACCTCGACGTAACAAGGGGTGATCATCTACAACAAGTACGGAGTACGGCTTACCCATTTAAAGGCTCCTGTTGAGGTGGAAAACTAAGTGTAACGGTGGTGCCGCCATGCGGGTTACTGTCAAATGTTACAACGCCATGTAATTTATTGGCTCGTTCATGCATGATGCCGATGCCAAAATGTTGATCGCGTTCTTGTAAGTGTGACACACCAATACCGTCATCACATATTGCTATGGTTATCATAGCACTATTTGTTAACTGACAATCTACCACTATATGGGCAGGCTTAGCGTGTTTGATTGCGTTAAGCGTTGCTTCGCGGATCAATTGTAAAATGTGAATATGTTGTTTCGCTTCTAACAAGTGTGCTGACAACTTGTAATTGAGTTTAATATCAACATTACTTTGCTGACGAAGCTGATCAAGCATGACTTCAATCGCTTGATTTAAATTGGGTTCTTTAATAGTTAATCTGAACGTAGATAATAATTCGCGTAATTGCACATAGGCAGTACTTACCCCTTCATTAATCTCAACTAATTGTCCTTCGACCTCAGGGCTACGACAACTTTCGTGTAAACTTTTTTTGAGTAAACTGACCTGAATTTTTAAAAATGATAATAATTGGCCTATCGAATCATGTAATTCCCGGGCGATGACTGCGCGTTCTTCCATTAATGCCAATTGTTGACGTTGCTCTGTGGCATTATGAATTGTAATTGAACGGGTCAGCATCATGGCAAAATTTTCAAATAATTGTCGATTCAATTGTTTATCGGAAATAACATCCAAATACCCTAACTGAGTCTGCTCAAGGTTGAGTGGGAACTGAACAGAGATGATATTGTTTTCATCAGGCCAGCCTCCTTCAGCTTTGATGACATCAGCTGAATCATCTTCATGCTTGATAACCAGCCTAAGAAAGTCTAAATCTTCATAGTATTTCAACTGGTTAATCGCAGACTGTAATGCTTTGTAATCCAATTTGTCTGCATGCAGCATCACCAAATTATCGTATAAAAACTTAAGCTCATTGTTGGCGCGCGTTAACGCAAGGGTTTTATCGTTTACTTGACCTTCTAAATCTTCATATAAATCAGCCAATTCAGCGGCGGTTTTTTGTAATGCGTTGCCCAGCGCGGTGAGCTCAATATAATCTGTTTTAGGCATCTTAACTTTAAAGTTACCTTTTGAAATGGTGGCTGCGCTGTCCATTAATGATTGCAGCGGTCTTACAACGCGCTTTCGGGTAAACACAACGGCCATAATGGCAACTGCTAATAAAATGGCTAAACCTATAATTTGTCCTATAACTAATAACTTAAGCTTAAATGCTGCAAAGAGCTCCATTTTTAATACTAGGGTGTCGATGGTATCAACAAAGTCTTTTAATGATGCAGAATACAGGCGAGCATCGCCCGCTTCGACATAGGCTCTCATCACTTGCCATTTATCAATTACCAGCAGATATTGGTCAGTTAACTCTTGAGGGCTGTACCAGGCCAGTGCGCGCTTAAGTGGTTCAGAATTTAGGGTATTTTCAAATTCAGCGATTTTTTCTTGAGCATTAATACTGCCAGCATTGGTAAATAGCAGTAAGCGATAACTTTGCATACGCATTGAGCCTGAAGCATTAATGCCTTTGGCATCATCTAGGCTAAAAGTTAAATTGACGATAGAAAAAACGGCTAAGCTTGATGATAGCAAAATGAGAAACAACATTAAGGCTAAAATCGTTGAGGTAAGACTGCCTCGAGTAAACATAAAACCCTACTTTGAATGAGATTTAATAAAAGAATTAGGATAAGGCAAAAGTATGGTTTCACTTCTTATCCAATAGTGTGTTCTACATTAGGTATATCTGCATTACATTAACGAGTTAACGGAACTGTGAGATACATCCTGTTTACATGTTGATCTGGCGCAAACTTTTCTCGCTATACCTCATTGGAGGTATGTCTAAGTATCAGGTTAATGGCTACTTTTGATATTGGAGATGTCGTGGTTAATAAATTAAATATAATGTAACACGGAGATAAAGGGTGATGAAGATGAACGCAAAATCAATTGCACTCAGTGCTGTTATTGCTGCAAGCTTTATGGCTGCAGGCGCAATGGCGAGTGATAAAACTGAGCCTCGTAATGAGGTTTATAAAGATAAATTTTCAAATCAATACAACAGCTGGCATGCAACTGCAGAAAGCGAAGAAATTGTTGATATGTTGGAACAAGTACCAAGTCTAGTTGTGTTGTGGGCGGGTTACGGTTTCGCAAAAGACTATAACGCACCTCGTGGCCACATGTATGCTGTTACAGACGTAACCAATACATTACGTACAGGCGCACCAAAGAATGCTGAAGATGGCCCAATGCCAATGGCATGTTGGAGCTGTAAAAGCCCTGACGTACCTCGTGTTATTGAAGAGCAAGGTGAAGACGGCTACTTTACAGGCAAATGGGCTAAAGGCGGTCCAGAAATCGCTAATGTTCTAGGCTGTAGCGATTGTCACGTAAAAGGTTCATCGAAGTTACGTATGTCACGCCCTTATGTTGACCGCGCAATGGATGCATTAAATACCCCATTTGATGAAGCTTCTCGTAAAGATAAGCAGTCAATGGTTTGTGCACAATGTCACGTTGAATACTACTTCGAGAAAACTGCTGACCGTAAAGGTTTTGTTAAATTCCCTTGGGATATGGGTACTACCGTTGAACAAATGGAAGTGTACTATGACAGCATGGAGTTCTCTGATTGGACTCACGCAGTGTCTAAAACACCTATGTTAAAAGCACAACATCCTGGTTATGAAACTTGGAAAATGGGTACTCACGGTCAAAACAATGTAAGTTGTGTTGATTGTCATATGCCTAAAGTGAAAAATGACAAAGGCCGTAAATACACTGACCATAAAGTGGGTAACCCATTTGATCGCTTTGAAGAAACCTGTGCAACTTGTCACACTCAAAGCAAAGAGTTTATGGTTAAGCAAGTTGAAGAAAGCAAGCACAAAGCAGCAGACTTAAAAGCACGTGCTGAAGCGCAATTAGTTAAAGCTCACTTTGAAGCAAAAGCTGCTTGGGATGCGGGTGCAACTGAAACTGAAATGAAGCCTATCCTTATGGATATTCGTCATTCACAATGGCGTTGGGATTATGCGACTGCTTCACATGGCGCATCAACTCATGCTCCAGCTGAAGTTCTACGTATTTTAGGTACTGCAGTGGACAAAGCTGCTGATGCTCGTATTAAATTAGCTCAGTTATTAGCTGTTAAAGGTGTTAAGCAACCAATCGCTTACCCAGACACATCAACTAAAGCTAAAGCGCAAGCGGCATTAGGCATGGACATGAAAAAAATGAATGCTGAAAAAGCTGAATTCAAGAAAACACTGGTTCCTCAGTGGAAAGAAGAAGCTAAAAAGCGTGAAGCGACTTACTAAGTAACTTGCTACATTAAACAGCCTATGCGTGAATCATAAGCTGTTCTCTCAAGAAACCGTCCTTTTGTAAGGGCGGTTTTTTATTCTATTTTTGCGCAAGCCTTCTTCTGTTACTCCTTGTTAAAATGTCTATAACGGCTGTTTCCCTTCGTTGAACCTGCGCACCAAAAAGGGGCGTCGCGATTTTTTGGCTGCACTTTATTGGTGCTTTTATAAGCAGGGGACAATGCAGTAATTATTTAAAAGTTAAATTAAACAACAAGTTAAAAAACTGGCCTGATGATTGAATTAGTTAGTTCAACAAATCAATAACAACTACATTTTTTCACACTTTTGGAGGTCGGGATGAAACTCGTCAGCGCTATCATCAAGCCATTTAAATTGGATGATGTCCGTGAAGCCATAGCAGGCATGGGCATTGAAGGTATGACTGTTACTGAAGTTAAAGGCTTTGGTCGTCAAAAAGGACACACAGAGCTTTATCGCGGAGCAGAGTACCAGGTCGACTTTTTACCTAAAGTAAAACTTGAAATTGCCACCAAAGCAGAAAACTTGGAAATGCTTCTTGAAGCGATTACCAAAGCCGCACACACCGGCAAAATTGGTGATGGCAAAATCTTTGTGACAGATTTAGAACAAGCAGTCCGCATCCGTACGGGTGAGCTTGATAACGAAGCATTATAAGGGGGCGATTATGGAAGAGTTAACAAAATTAGGGCTTACAGTAACTGAATTACGCTTTGCATTAGATACATTTTATTTTCTAATTTCAGGCGCATTGGTGATGTGGATGGCAGCAGGTTTTGCAATGTTAGAAGCAGGACTTGTGCGTTCAAAAAACACGACAGAAATTTTAACTAAAAACGTGTGTTTATATTCAATTGCTTGTGCGATGTTTTTATTAGTTGGCTACAACATTATGTATGTAGACAATGCTGAAGGTGGCTTCATTCCTTCGTTTGGTTCGTTAATTGGCTCACAAGCTGATGGTGCTGACCATGCATTAGAATCTGACTTCTTCTTCCAGGTTGTGTTTGTTGCAACGGCGATGTCAATTGTTTCTGGTGCGGTCGCTGAGCGTATGAAGCTTTGGGCTTTCTTAGCGTTTTCTGTTGTGATGACTGCGGTAATTTACCCAGTTGAAGGTTACTGGACTTGGGGCGGCGGATTCTTATCAGAAGCTGGTTTCTTTGACTTTGCTGGTAGCGGTATTGTGCACATGGCTGGTGCAGCGGCAGCAATCTCTGGTGTATTATTGTTGGGTGCTCGTAAAGGTAAATATGGCGCAAACGGTCAAGTACAACCAATTCCAGGTTCAAACTTACCAATGGCAACATTAGGTATGTTCATTTTATGGATGGGCTGGTTCGGCTTTAACGGTGGTTCTCAGTTATTAGTGTCAGATGCTGAAAATGCAACAGCAGTGGCTAAAATCTTTGTAAACACTAACTCTGCAGCGGCCTTTGGTGCTATCTCTGCACTCATCGTATGTAAGGTTGTATGGGGTAAAGCTGACTTAACTATGATTTTAAACGGTGCATTAGCAGGTCTTGTTGCTATTACTGCTGACCCATTATCACCTTCATTCTTAATGGCTGCTGTGATTGGCTTAATTGCTGGTGGCGTGGTTATCTTCTCAATTATTGCCTTTGACCGTGTTAAAATTGATGACCCTGTGGGCGCGATTTCAGTGCATGGTGTTGCGGGTTTCCTAGGGTTAATGTTAGTGCCTTTATCAAATGCTGACGCTAGCTTTGGTAGCCAGTTATATGGTGCTGCGGTTATCTTCATCTGGGTATTTGCTGCATCATTACTTGTATGGTTTGTATTGAAAATGACCATGGGTATTCGTGTAACAGAAGAAGAAGAATACAACGGTATGGATGTGTCTGATTGTGGTGTTGATGCTTATCCTGAGTTTGTGAGTGTTAAATCTGCTGGATAATCTTATCCTTGCGATACGCTTAAAAACAGAACCTTTGGGTTCTGTTTTTTTTTGCTGTTTTGAAACTGTACTCTGTTTAAGTTAACTCTTTTTTTTGCGCTAAGTGCTGTGGGTATAGATCCGCAGTTGTCATCTCAAGCAAAGTCTGTGTAGCTTGAAGAGTATTTTGGCAAACGCGCATTACAGTGCTGATTGGTATAATGTGATAAAGTTTTATTTGGCGCTTGGAGGGGACATGACACATCGTTTGGGATTGATCATTTTGATTATGGCACTTTTGATGAGTTTTATAGCTGAAGCTGGCACCGTTATTGTACGAAAATCATCACAACCGTTTGATGCGTTTGCTGTGCGTGATGAATTACAGCAACAACATGAATGGCAAGAATTACTGCGACAACAGCAGCAATTATCCATTTTGCAATCTTTACCTCTTACCTGTATTGCAGTCAAAAGGGCTTTTTTGTACTTCAATTGCGGTCAACATCATTATCGCCCTTATCAATATCAGGACCAGCAGTTATTTATTGAGATCGACCCTACTCAAGAACATTAGGTATATGTCAGATGCTATTTGGCGTGTCCCAAAGCGGTGCGTTTGTGGCTGAATGCCAGTCTATTGACTACGCTTTAAGGTAGCTTATTTCTATCTGAGGGTTGAATCATGTTGGCTTATCACCCAAGCAGGAGCGCAAGTAAGGTATTACGCCTATCCCCAAAAGGACTTCAATTAACGGTTAAGTTATTATTCATTAGCGTATTAATCTGCCTTGGTGGTTGTCAATCTACACAATCTAATGTGCAAGAAATTGATACTAATACCTTGTTTTACGATGAATACTTTACCCCTGTATCTACCATTGATACCGATGATATATATCAACTGCCGGAAGCTTTTGTTACCAAGTTTAGACGTCAATATCAGGCTGAACATACACTACGAAGCAAAAACATATTGTCCAATGAATGGTTGGCGCAATACATAGGTGCCACCAATGGTGGGTTTGAATATCGTGATCATTACACTCGACCGGCGGGGGAAACGGTACTAAATCGCCAAGGTAATTGTATGTCTTTAGTGGTTCTGTCTGCGGCTTTAGCTGAGGTATTAGATGTACCGGTTGAGTTTTATGACATTGACGTTGAACCCATTTGGGATCGCCGTGGTGGCTTTTTTTTGGTTAATGGTCATGTCAATTTAAACTTGATGCCTCCTGAAGATAATAAAACCGTATTGCTTAGGGGCTCAAAAATGCTGGTGGACTTTTTACCTGAACGTTCAGTGAGGGCTTACCAAAGTAAGCGAGTCAATAAACGGCAATTATCGGCAATGTATTACAACAATATTGCCGCAGAAGCCTTGGTCAAAAACGACTATGACCAAGCGTATGCTTTAGTTAAAAAAGCGATTGTGCTAAATCCTCAATTTGTTGGAGCGATCAACACTTTGGCGGTGATATATCGTCATAAGGGTTATCAAGCTGAAGCTGAACAAGTCTATCGAGCAGCATTGCAGATAAAGCCACAAGATTTATCGACCTTGTATAATTTAGCGTTAATTTTAGGTGAGCAAGATAGGTTAACCGAGTGGGCTGAAGTACATAAAGTACTAGAGCTAGCCAGAATTAATAATCCTTTTTATTATTTTGATATGGCGCAACAAGCGTATTTTGATCGCCAATATCAAGACGCACTTGTGTGGTATAAGCGTGCCGTTGAAAAAGCAGATTATCGCCATGAGTTTTACTTTGGTTTATCGAGAGCGTATTGGGCAACGGGTGAACAAAGGCTTGCAGAAAAAAACCTTAAGCGAGCGTTAGCATTGAGCGATGTGGATAATAAACAACGATATCAAAGTAAGTTACAAGCCATGCGTCAATACTAATTAAGGCTATCAGTGGCTTAAGCAGCTTTATGTGTATGTATACAATCGGTGGCTCTTTTACGTTGAGTATAATATGTACAGTGATTATCCTTGCCTAGCACCTAGCACCTAGCACCTAGCACCTAGCACCTAGCACCTAGCACCTAGCACCTAGTATCAAGCTACAAACCATAGTCTATATGTGAAGCTTCATTAACATGACAAACAGACACTTACATTACTGCAACTGAGGAAAGATTTATCTTGAGGTGTTGTTTGTTGAGTCGAGGGAGGGCTTATTTGGTTAAGCGGTTAGCGTGTTGTGCAGGTTGATAGCTGTTTTGTTCAGCTAAGCTGAGAATTTCTTGATATTGATACGATTGCTTTAGGGTCGTTATGGCATTGTCTAACACTGCTGCAGTGTCTTTGTTGTGACAGGCAATCTTTCTTTCGGCTGGCGCAAATAAGGCTACTTCGGTCACCGCTAAGCTCGTGTCAAGTTTATGTCTTAGTTGGTGACGGTAATACTCAAAAATACGTCGCTCGAGTACTACAGATTGAATATGGCCATTAAATAACATTACAACCTGGCTTTTTTGATTTGATATTTCGCTATAAAGCGGGTTTTGTTTTGTTACCTCACTAAACTCTTCGCCAAGGTACTTCGTTGCATTTTGAAATCCTAAAATCGAAATGGATTTAAGATCTTCAATTTTATTAATATTTAACTTGTTTTTGCTTAGGTAAAACACGCTATTTTGATATTCGATTAAGCTCTGAGTGTAAAACATCCCATCAACATGATTTGGTGTATTTATCATGCAATCTATTCTCTTGGTATCTACCAGGCGTTGAGCTCGCAGGTTAGGCGCGTGAACAAGCTCTGTCATCGAAATACCACTAAGTTTAAGGGCGGTGACTAATAGATCATATTGTACGCCTTGAGGTTTATTCGCAAAAAAATACGGTGCAATACTATTGCTGGTAGAAAAGCTGATTTGGGTGATATCGGGCAGTAAGGCTTGCTGTATGGTTTGGGCGTGATGTTCGACTAAGATGTGAGGGAATTCAGACGGATCGCTAGCGATGTCATCTGCCGTAGCGGTTAGACAGATAAATAAGTTAAGCGTAACTAGCAAAAAAATGATGCTGTATTTCAAACGTTAAACTTCCTATTGTGATGTCCTTGTCTATTTTCGTCGATGTTAACCAAGTCAATAATAGTTGCTTGTATAGATCATCACAGCATTTGATATGGTGCAAAACTGTTCACTATTTAGTACAAAACCGCATTATTGCTAACATCAGTATGGTTCATCAAATCTCTTGCATCAAGCTCACTTTTACTTTAGGTGATAACCTCTCATTTAATATCGGCATAGTTGAGTAATACTTGATTGATTTGTCGATTAATACTGGTTAAATTGAACTTTCGTGTTCATTTTCCTGATGTACTCTACTCATTTTTATATCACTTTTATGAATTAACTCATCTCTTTCAATCTATTGAATAAGAGATATTATAGATTTTGCCGGAGTTGTAACCACTATGAATTATCAAAACGACGATATTCGTATCGATGAAATAAAAGAATTGCTACCACCTATTGCGATTCTTGAGCGATTTCCGGCTAACGAAAATGCATCTGCGACCGTATATAACGCCCGTAATAATATCCATAATATTTTAGCGGGTAAAGATGACCGTTTATTAGTCATCATTGGTCCTTGTTCAATTCATGACCCTGTGGCTGCACTAGAGTATGGTGAGCGCTTATGCATTTTACGTGAGCAGTATAAAGACCAGCTTGAAATTGTTATGCGTGTCTATTTTGAAAAGCCGCGGACAACCGTGGGCTGGAAAGGATTAATTAACGATCCTTACATGGACAATAGCTATAAATTAAATGATGGTTTACGCACAGCACGTAAATTATTGGTCGACTTAAACGAGTGTGGCATGCCAACGGCGGGTGAGTTTTTAGATATGATCACACCACAATATGTTGCCGATATGATGTGCTGGGGCGCCATTGGTGCGCGTACAACAGAATCTCAGGTGCATCGTGAACTGTCATCAGGACTTTCTTGCCCAGTCGGTTTTAAAAATGGCACTGATGGCACCATTAAAGTGGCTATTGATGCGATTGGTGCGGCTAATGCTCCACATCATTTTCTGTCGGTCACTAAGTTTGGTCATTCAGCGATTGTGTCAACCAAAGGTAATCCAGATTGCCATATCATTTTACGCGGTGGACGTGAGCCAAATTACAGTGCTGCGCATGTTGAAGATATTTCAGCGCAACTGAAAAAGTCAGGCCTTGCTGATAACATTATGATTGATTTTAGCCACGCTAATAGCAGCAAGGACTATAAAAAACAGATGCTGGTGGCCAAAAATGTTGCACAACAAATTTCAGCTGGTAACCAAGCCATTTTTGGTGTGATGGTTGAAAGCCATTTAACAGAAGGTCGTCAAGACTTAGTTGATGGTGTTGAATTATGTTACGGCCAAAGTATCACTGATGCCTGTATTGGCTGGGATGATACAGAGCAATTACTGGCGACGTTAAATCAAAGTGTGGTTAATCGTCGACAAGGTTAATTGAACTGTGCAGACAAAAATAAGGCGCTCAATGCGCCTTATTTTTTTTCCTGCTGTACTAAATATTCGTTTGCTTTTGCTAAACTGCCAAATGCAGATATGAGATTGTTGCGGCCTTTATCTTGTAATTCAGGGTTCCCTGATTCAATCATCATCCATACCCAAGTTTGTATTAGTTGTAATGGTGGGTATTGAACTTTCGTGCTATCCAACATAAAGCATCCTTTAAACGGGTAAATCGTTGTTTGTGAATTACCCAAACAGTCGTTTATTTATTCCTGAAGAGTATCAAATAATATCTGTAGAAATAACTCTATTTAGGCGTTAAAAGCCAAAAATGGTCAAAAAAAAATTAAAAGTAGTATAAAGGTGTGTGTTTTTATTTATTCTGTAAGTCTTAAGTTGTACTTGTGCTTAGGTTGAATAATGAAAATATTGAGATAATTCAGGGCTTATTACAGCAGAGTGTGATGTAAGTCTGATAAGAAAATGCTTTATAATAAGACAATATTGATAAACCTCATGATCAACTTGCCACGTTAAGCGGCCTAACATTGGAGTAGCGATGAGACCTTCTGCGTATTTTGAAGGCCCTGTAGGGAAGCTGAATTGGCATGTTTTACGATTATTGTGGCCCTATTTAATAGAGTTTAAAGGTCGAGTGTTGTTGGCGATGCTGTGCTTAGTCATCGCTAAATTAGCCAGCGTCGGCTTACCCTTTATTCTAAAAGATCTCGTTGATACCTTAGACACGTTAAGTGTTGAACAGGCGCTTGCGGTTCCATTTGGATTGGTGATTGCTTATGGTGCAATTCGCTTTCTCAATGTCATTATAGGTGAAGTACGCGACACGTTGTTTGGCCGCGTAACTGAACGTGCTATTCGTCGTCTTGGGTTGGCTGTGTTTGAGCATTTACATCGCTTAGATCTTGATTTTCATCTTGACCGCAGAACCGGTGGCTTGTCGCGAGATATTGAGCGTGGTACCAGTGGTGTGAGCTTTTTAATGCGTTTTATGGTGTTTAATATTGTTCCCACCCTGCTTGAAATCACCTTGGTTATCGGCATTTTCTTTTTTAACTACGGTATTCAATTTGCCCTCATTACATTTATTTCTGTGATTGCTTATATCGGATATTCAATCAGAGCAACTGAATGGCGCACAGGCTATGTACGTGATGCGGCAAAAGCAGATTCATTAGCCAATACTCGAGCAATAGACAGCCTATTAAATTATGAAACAGTAAAATACTTTAATAACGAATCTTATGAGTCACAACGTTACGATAACGCGCTGGATCAGTGGGAAGTCGCTAAACGTAAAAACCGTTTATCACTCCTAGCTCTTAATGGAGGGCAGGCGTTTATCATTGCTATCGCCATGACTGCGATGATGGCTTTAGCGGCCCATCAAGTATCATTAGGCATGATGACCATTGGTGATTTTGTCTTGATCAACGCCTTTATGATGCAATTATTTATACCACTTAATTTTTTAGGGTTTGTTTACCGTGAAATCCGAGGTGCCTTGGCCAACATTGAACGTATGTTCGACATTATGGCTAATGTGCCACAGGTTGAAGACCAAGAGGGGGCTTCAACCATTCGCCCCAGTATAGGTGCGATAAAGTTTAATAATGTCAGTTTTCAATATGATCAACGATCGATTCTAAAACAGGTGAGTTTTGATGTCCCTGCGGGTAAAAAAATAGCAGTAGTTGGTGACAGTGGTGCTGGTAAATCAACCATCATTAAACTACTGTTTCGTTTTTATGATGTCAAAAGTGGTTCAATAAACATTGATGGTATCGATATTCGACAATTGACCCAATTAGCGTTACGCCAAGCGATTGCTGTTGTGCCGCAAGATACCGTGCTATTTAACGATTCAATCTATGAAAATATTCGCTATGGCCGCCCTGATGCAACAGAAGATGAAATTAAACAAGCCACTGAATTAGCACATTTGAGTGATTTTATTCATTCATTACCAGATAAAGGCAATACCAAAGTGGGTGAGCGTGGGCTCAAACTTTCTGGCGGTGAAAAACAACGGGTCGCAATTGCACGTGCTGTGTTAAAAGGCGCACCGATTTTAGTGTTCGATGAAGCAACATCATCATTAGACTCTCGCTCCGAACAAGCGATTTTAAGTGCCTTGCGCGACGCAGCAAAAGGTCATACAAGTTTGGTTGTTGCGCATAGGTTATCAACCATTATCGATGCCGACCAAATTGTGGTGCTCAGTAAAGGCTGTATTGTTGAGCATGGCACTCACAGCAGTTTGTTGGCCCAGCAAGGCTTATACGCTCGCTTGTGGCATATTCAACATGAGCATAGCGAACCAATTAGTCAATAACCTCCTTCTGAACAAGCTAGTTTTGATGTGTTTTATATGTTTATTGTTACAATTATAACGAATGATTATTTTGACGATCTATAATAAGGTCGCTAATCTATATCGCTGCAAGTTGTTGAGTAGAACATGTGCATTTATACGACGTTTTACTCAACATCTAGGCTTAAATCTGATCTAGTTGGTTATCCCACCGCTTAAATCCAAGCTGAGATTCTTGTAGATGCTTATTAAGCATCTGATTTTAATTTTTTATTAATCGTTAAGGTACTAAATGATGTATGGAGGTGACTTATGCATAATATTGCGTTGATAGCGGCGTTAGAAGGCACCCGACATCAGGTGACGACAGATTGGTTTGCTATTATGGCCATGTTAAAACAGCGTAATATGTCCGATGATGCTATTAGTATTGTTTATAACGATTTATGTGCGGGGTTAAGGGTAACGACTCGTGGCTTAACATTGGCCAAAATGACTGAAGAACTTAAAGATCAAACCATCTTAAAGTAGCCACATCATCATAGGTTTGCCTTTTTGAGGTGAGTTTATACGCAGCAGTTAACACCACGATCATTCAATAACTTATCAAATAACAACGCATTCAATAATCTTTGAGTTGGGTAAAACGAGTTTGAGTAAGGGACAACTAAAGAGTGATTTATAGACAAGTTGAAATGTAGCCATGCGTCGAAAGCTAAAGTAGGTATTGCTTATGTTTGGGGCTATTTTTTTCTCCAGCCAATACATACCATTTTGATCAACGCTGCTGGCGATGGATCAAGAGTTAAGCGTTTGATTTTACCATGCTCAAAACAGACTAGTTCGCCTTCGATCTCAATCATGCGATCGCAGTTTTGACAGCTAACACTTAAGCTTTTTTCGTTAACGGGGATGTTATCCGCTTGAATCTTTAACATATAACCCTTAATCCACATTTGTTCCTAAATCACATCAAAGCAATATAATGTGACGAATGTCATACTCTATTCTACACCTTATTCCGCATTTCAGCAAAGCGATACTGATACAATTCGGTACTATATTCTGTATCTCTTTCGTATAAGTTCTTTGGATGGTGGCAGTGCATAAAGTGTTGAGAGGTTTCTGCGGGTATTCAATAAATAATAAGTAAAGAATTGTAAATATTAATCTTTTCAACAGCTTTGTTCGCATTAGCGTACATCGACCCGTTTATCATAATAGGGCTTATCGGATTAATAAGCCCTATTTATAGCATTGTCATTAATAGGTATACGCTTTTATCGACACTCATGTTTTATTGCATATGTCGATAATGTTTATCTAATGTCACCGCCACCCCGGTATTTTGGACTATGCGGGCGTGATGACGTGTTAGATGCCTTGGATCGGCAACCCCGCATGAATGAGCAATCATGGTTAAATCGTAATGTAAAAAATGGTTATAATTCGCCACTCGAGCGGATTTGTCTTTGGGGTCTAAGCCATGTTGTAAGCGAGTATTATGGGTTGTTATGCCTGTAGGGCAAGTATCTTTATTGCACTGCAGAGATTGAATACAACCTAAAGCAAACATGTTACCTCTGGCTGAAGCAATAAAATCTGCGCCGGTAGCCAATGCCCAGGCAACATAAGATGGCATAACTAATTTACCCGTTGCGATGATTTTGATCCGCTGCTTTAGTCCGCGCTCATTCAATAAATCTACTAACAATGGCAAGCTTTGTTTTAAAGGCAATCCCACATTATCCATTAACGCCTGTGGTGCTGCACCTGTTCCACCGTCAGAACTGTCGAGGGTAAAAAAGTCCGGAGCAGACTCGATACCACGCCGTTCAATTTCATCACATAACTCACTTACCCAAGTCATGTCGCCTAAAACGGCTTTAATGCCTGTGGGTTTACCGGTGATATCGCGCACCTGGTTAATCATATCGAGAATGTCACTTATGCCTTTAAATTCAACATGACCATTTGGGCTAATAGAGTCCTGCCCGAGAGGGATACCTCTAATGGCGGCAATTTCTTCAGTGACTTTAATCGCAGGTAAAATTCCGCCTTTACCGGGTTTTGCGCCTTGGCTCAATTTTATTTCGAACATTTTGACTTCAGGGTGGGCGGCGATGTCAGTTAATTTTTGCGGGTCTAAATGCCCTTGTTCATTGTGCACCCCGTATTTTGCCGTGCCGATTTGAAACACTAAATCACAATGGCCTTTTAAATGGTGTGGGCTCAGCCCACCTTCTCCTGTATTTAACCAACAACCAGCTTGCGCGGCGCCATGCGACAATGCCGTTATTGCTGGGCGAGATAATGCACCAAAGCTCATGGCAGAAATATGACAAATTTTCTCAGTGCGATAGGGTTGCTTGCAGTTGGCGCCCACGGTTACCGCAATACGTTGATGTTGCTCATGATCACTAATAGGGAAGGCCGAGTTCATAAACATGACTGTGCCAGGTTTGTCTAAAACCTGGGTTGAGCCAAAAGCGATAGTGCGATCAACATTTTTGGCAGCACGATATACCCAGCTTCGCTCTGCACGGTTGAAAGGCAGCTCTTCGCGGTCTTGGGAGAAAAAATATTGTCTAAAAAATTCGCCCTGTTTTTCAAATAAATATCGAAAGCGGCCAATTACTGGGTAGTTGTGGCGTACGGCCTGCTTAGTTTGCAGTTTGTCAGCAATATACATGTAAACCACTGCGATAAGCAGTAGCCAAAACAGCACCAAAAATAAACCTGAGAACAAGTCTATTCCCCACATAAACCAATGTTGTTCCATGCTACAGTCCTTAATGATCGCGTATATTGGTTACCATATTAGCCGCGATGAATTAGGGCAAGTTAAATTGATGATATTAATCAGTAGACTAAAGCAGCTTGCCACTACATAGCTTAAAAAATTCGCTACAGCGCTTTAGAAATCGGTGTATTGGTCGATAATTAAGCTGTCGGTCATTGTATGTGAGCCAAGATTATGGATATTAAGTCAACCAATAGCGCCAGTGTAAACACGCAGAACAGTACTCAAAACACAGCCAATCAACAAGCAACAACCAGCGATACAGAACCTAAATTGACCAGCAATCAACTTAGTCGCCAAATGATGAATAACTCGATTTTAGCTGCCCAAGAAGAAGTGAGTATTGCTGCGGGCGATAAATCGATGGCGCTGCTTTATCGTGCCGCCATAGAGGCCATCAATGAGGAGCTGGCCCCCACCATGGGCGAAAATGCGGTACAAAAAAATGCTGAGGAGGGCATTGATTACTCGCCTGAAGCAACAGCCGATCGTATTGTGAGCTTTGCCACCAACTTTTTTTCGGTTCATCAGCAGCAAAATCAATCGATGGGTTTTGATGAGCAGGTCAGTAGCTTTATGGTTAAGATTGGTGAGGCTATTGACCAAGGTTTTAAAGAAGCCAGTGATATTTTGTCAGGATTGAAAGTATTAGAAGGCGACATTGCCGAGGGGGTTGACCAAACCTATGAATTAATTCAGCAAAAACTAGCTCAGTTTGCGCAAGACAGACTAGATGCTAATACGGCTAATACAGAAACCAAAGAGGCTTAATTTTACGCTATGGCATTACGACTTCATCGAGAGGTTGCGATAAATATTATAAATAAACTTAGACTGTTAATTAAGCAAATATCTGTATAGATTGGTATTATTATTTATCGCCAAATCTAGAAGGATATTCGCCATGTGGATTAACGGTACTGTACTCAAGCGCATTGACTGGAATGACAAATTGTTTTCTTTGCGTATCAAAGCTGATATTGAGCCCTTTATAGCTGGGCAATTTATTAAGCTAAGCCAAAAACGCGACGATAAGCGCGTAGCCCGAGCTTATTCACTTGTTAACCCGCCTGGCACTGATTATGTTGAAGTGCTTGCTGTGGCGGTAGAGGAGGGGCAACTCTCTCCCGATCTGCAAAGCCTAACCCCAGGTGACACAATCGAAATTACCCCTAAAGCCACCGGGTTTATGACTTTAGATGAGATCCCACAAGGCGCCTTACAAGGTAAACATTTATGGTTTTTAGCGACCGGAACCGCTGTTGGGCCGTTTATTTCTATGTTGGCAACCGATGAACCTTGGCAAAGGTTTGAAAAAGTAGTGCTGGTTTATGGTGTCAGGCTGGCTGAAGATTTAGCTTATCTTGATACCATTAAGCAGTTTCAACAAAAATATCCCCAGCAATTTGTTTTTATTCCTATCGTGACCCGTGAAGATTTTCCTGATGCACTTTCTTGTCGGATCCCTGATGGAATAAGCAGTGGTTTAATTGAACAAAAAGCCGGTTTGGGCATTAACGCTGAACATTCACAAGTGATGATTTGTGGTAACCCCGGAATGATTAGTGACGCGCAAGCCGCGTTAATCGAAAAGGGACTCAATAAAAACTTACGCCGTACACCTGGACAAATTACCGTTGAAAAATATTGGTAACTTGCATTTTTAACTAATTGAATTTCTGTAGAGGAGAGGGTGTTTACATTCTGTTGACTTAAAATACGAAAAAATTAAACAGTGCTTGCTCAATATGTGACGTTTATCTATCATGTATGCAATTGATAATTATTATCACTTATATTTTAAAAGGCTTTTACAAAGTTTGATCACAGGAGAGTGCCACAATGAAATTGCTCAATAACGTCGTATTGTTAGGGTTAGCCGGTATGACATTTTCTGCTACTGCAGCAGATCCACTGACTGTTTATTCTTATCGCCAAGCATTTTTAGTTGAGCCAATCCTAGAAAAATTTACTGAACAAACCGGCGTAGATGTGAATGTGGTCTTCGCTAAAGATGGTATTGCAGAGCGTATAGCACGTGAAGGTCGTTTATCTCCTGCTGATGTAGTATTAACTTCTGATTTTTCGCGTTTAATGGAATTAGTTGAAAAAGACTTAGTTAGTCCAGTTAATAGTCCTGCTATTGATGAAAATATCCCTGCACAATATCGCTCGCCTAATCACGATTGGTATGCACTCACCATGCGTGTACGTAATGTATACTCTTCAAAAGAGCGTACCGGCAAAATTGACATTGATTATCAAGATTTAGCGTCAGAGCAATATAAAGGCAAAATTTGTACCCGCAGTGGTAAGCATCCTTACAATGTAGCCCTTGTTGCCTCAATGATCGCCCACGACGGTGAAGCTAAAACTAAAGTATGGCTTGAAGGTGTTAAAGCTAATTTGGCTCGTAAGCCACAGGGTAATGACCGTGCCCAAGTGTTAGCAATTAAAGAAGGTTTATGTGATATCGCCATTGGTAATAGCTACTATTACGGTAAAATGATGATGGATGAAAACCAAAAGAGCTGGGCTGAAGCGGTTTATATTAACTTTCCAAATCAACAAAACCGTGGCGCGCATATCAACGTATCAGGTATGGCTTTAGCAAAACATTCACCTAACAAAGATAATGCGATCAAATTGATGGAGTTTTTAACTTCAAATGTTGCTCAAGGCATGTATGCTGAAGTGAATATGGAATATCCCGTTAAGGCGGATGTTGCGCCATCTGAACTGGTTGCATCGTGGGGCGACTTTAAAGCGGATTCACTGCCTATTTATAAATTAGCAGAAAATCATCAAGCAGCAATTAAGTTATTAGATGAAGTAAAATTTGATCTGTAATTAAGTGCGGTTTTTTCAGTATCAGCGCGTTGTTAAAAAATAATAACGCGCTGAATTAATTCGGTAGACTTTATGATCTTAGGGTTAACCAGAAGCTGGTCGCTTATTGGTTATTTGATTACTGCAGTATTATTGTTACCGCTACTTGCGCTTATTGTCCAGGCTACTCAGCCAGACGAAGCGGTATTCACCCATCTGTTTGACACGGTATTGCCTACCTATATTTACAATAGCTTACTGCTAATGTTACTTGTTGGGTTTGGCTCACTCGTCATCGCTATACCTGCCGCTTGGTTTGTGGCTCGTTGTGAGTTTCCTGGACGACGTTATTTTCAATGGTTATTGTTATTACCTCTGGCCATGCCTGCTTATATTGTCGCTTATGTTTATACCGATATGCTCGACTATGCAGGCCCTGTGCAGCGGGCAATGCGGACATGGTTTGAGTGGCAAACGCCTCAAGATTATTACTTCCCCGCTATTCGCAGTATTGGCGGCGCAGCAATTATGTTGTCGTTGGTATTGTTTCCTTATATATACCTGTTGGCTCGCACTGCATTTATGGAGCAATCGTCTCACTTATTACATGCCTCTAGAGTGATGGGGTGTGGGCCTTGGCGCAGCTTTTGGCGATTAGCCTTACCTATGGCACGCCCAGCTCTAGCCGTGGGTGTAGCCTTAGTGGCAATGGAAACCGCTGCCGATTTTGCCACGGTAAGTTATTTTGCTGTGCCAACATTAACCACTGCGGTTTACGACACCTGGCTAGGTTATGGCAGTTTAACCGCAGCGGCTAAGTTGTCGGCCATTATGTTATTGGTGGTATTTAGCATGGTGGGAGTTGAGCGTTTTGCTCGGCGTAAACAGCAATTATTTCAAAAACAGTCAAGATTAAATGAAGCTGATAGATATCATTTAGCACCAACCAAAGCATGGGCGGCGTGGAGCTATTGTATGGGCTTATTGGTGGTATCATTTATACTGCCTTTTGCTGTGCTGTGCGCATACGCTGTTGACTACTTTAGCGAAAGTTGGGATGACCGTTTTTGGCAGTACAGCATTAATAGTTTATATATAGCGGCTATTGTGAGTTTTATCTGTGTGGCTTTTGCGGTGGTGTTAATGTTTGTTCGGCGCGTGAGCCCGCGCCCAAGCGATAAGCTTGCGTCGCGCTTGAGCAGTACTGGCTATGCCTTACCCGGCACGGTATTAGCAATTGGTGTATTGGTTCCGTTGACCTATGCTGACTTTGCCATTAATGACTTAATGACATGGTTTGGTGCCAAAGGCCCCGGACTGTTATTTACGGGTAGCGTATTTGCGTTAATTTTTGCATTTTGCGTGCGTTTTGTTGCGATTGCGATTGGCAGCCTAGAGAGCAGTTATAAGCGTATTTCCCCGTCGCTTGATATGGCGAGCATCACGTTAGGCCAATCACCTCGGCAATTATTGCGCAGTGTTCACCTTCCGTTATTACGTAAAGGCATGTTTGCGGGTGCATTATTAGTGTTTATTGAAAGCATGAAAGAATTACCTGCAGCATTGTTACTTCGCCCTATTGGGTTTGAAAACCTAGCCACGTATGTCTTTCAATTTGTCTCAGATGAGAAGTTAGAGCATGGGGCTTTAGCCGCAATTGTAATTGTGTTGGTCGGGCTAGTACCATTGATTTATTTGAATCGTTCGTTGGAGCAATCACGCTAATATGTCTACGTTATCTATTCATAATGTCACCAGTGATTACCAGGGGCAGGTGATATTAAAGCAGTTAGATTTAACCCTACAACAAGGCGAAATCGTCGCGTTATTGGGTCCCAGTGGCTGCGGTAAAACCACATTGTTAAAAGCGATAGCGGGGTTACAGGCTATCAGTGAAGGTAGCATTAGCATTAATGGGCAGGTGCTCAGTGGTGATGGCGTTTTTGTTGCCAGTGAACAACGAGGCGTGGGGATGATTTTTCAAGATTATGCCTTATTTCCTCATTTAACGGTTGCTGACAATATTTTATTTGGAGTAAAAGGCTTAAATAAGCTTGAGCGCCAAACAAGATTAGAAGACATGCTTGAACTGGTTAAGTTAACCGGGCTAGGTGAGCGTTATCCTCATGAGCTTTCGGGTGGGCAACAGCAACGAGTATCCATTGCGCGGGCACTGGCATATGAGCCAGAACTTATGCTACTTGATGAGCCTTTTTCTAATATCGATGCTCAGGTGCGCCATGAGATGATGCTAGAAATCCGTGCTATTTTAAAACAGCGTAATGTCAGTGCTGTGTTTGTCACTCACAGTAAAGACGAAGCTTTTGTTTTTGCCGATCAATTAGCGTTGTTTGAACAAGGGCGGATAGTGCAACATGGCGCTGCAGAAACCTTATATTCAAACCCAAACAGTCACTACGTTGCCGACTTTTTAGGGACCACAAATTATCTCGATGTGACGGTAACCGCTGAACAACAAGTTGATTCACCTTTAGGGAGTGTCATTAGTACGACAGCTCTACCTCATGCTATCGGTTCTAAAGGGAAGCTATTATTAAGACCGCAGCAAATCTTGCTACAAGCCAATGACAAAGGCGACGCTGAAATTATCGAAAGGCGCTTTTTAGGCTCTGTTTGCCATTATCATGTTTTACAACATGGGGTGTTTTTAGAAATTAACAGCCCAATGATGAATTTTAACATTGGACAGCGAGTGCAATTAGTTATTCCAGAGCATCAGTTAGTGGTGTTTAGTGAATAATGCTAAAGTTTATTAGTTTTTACTGATAAAAATTATCCAACTAAGGCAGTTATTGATTTAAATGTGAGAGTACATCAAGTAATTTGTTTGTATTTAAGCTAAAGTGTTTTGGCTTAATGATATCAAATCAAATATGATCAAATTGTTAAGTTATAAGCATTTAGGCCGACATAAAGTATTAAGGTGGATGAGTAAATATGGGTAACCAAGTTATGCCTCGTGAACAATTAGGGATTTGCGCTGAAGGTAATTTACACAGTGTGTATTTAATGTTTAACGCCATCGACGGCGTAGAAGAACAATTACGTCCTTCAATTGCCAATGTGGCGCAATACATTTATGAACTCACGGACCAATATGCTGACAGTGCTTTTAATGGCTTTGTGGGTATTGGCGCTAATTTTTGGGACACCTTTTATCCTCAAGCTCGCCCAGCATTATTAAAGCCATTTCCGGCTATGAATGAAGGTAACCGTGATGCACCAGCGATGGAATATGATATTTTTGTGCATATCCGCTGTGACCGTTACGATATTTTGCATTTAGTTGCTAATGAGATTAACCAAATGTTTGAAGACTTGGTTGAGCTTGTTGATGAAGAGCGTGGTTTCCGTTTTATGGACAGCCGCGATTTAACCGGTTTTGTTGATGGCACCGAAAACCCGAAAGGTCGTCATCGCCAAGAAGTGGCATTAGTGGGTAATGAAGACGCAGAATTTACTTCAGGCAGTTATGTCCACGTACAAAAGTACAAGCATAATTTAAGTAAGTGGCATCGTTTACCCCTTAAAAAGCAAGAAGATATTTACGGGCGTACCAAGGTTGACGATATTGAATATGAATCGGAAGATAAGCCTCTAACCAGTCATACTAAGCGGGTTAATTTAAAAGATGATCAAGGTAAGTCGCTTGAAATTTTACGCCAAAGCATGCCTTATGGTTCGGTAAAAGAGCAGGGATTAGTGTTTATTTCTGTGTGTCGTACACCTGAGCATTTTGAGAAAATGTTACGCAGTATGGTGCATGGTGATGCTCACGGTAATCACGACCATTTAATGCTATTCACAAAAGCACTTACAGGCTCTTCATTCTTTGTACCATCACTTGATTTTTTAACTCAATTTGATGATGCTTAGCGCTTGATAAAAGAATAAAAAAAAGCAATGCGATAGCATTGCTTTTTGTATTTTGGATAACGATCACGTTGCAAAATACAACGTCGAATATTTAGTCACTTAAATCACATTTTTATTCGGTGTAATTAAACAGTGATTTAACGGTCTCAAGCGTGTCATCAATTGTTTTGATGCTGGCTGGGCAGATAAAGATAGTATCGTCACCTGCAATCGTACCTAAAATACCTTCTGGTTTACCTATTGAGTCGAGTAAACGGGCAATCAATTGTGCTGCTCCTGGGCTGGTGCGTACCACAATCATAGCTTGGTTATGATCTACGTCTAGCACGAGGTTTTTCAATGGGCTACCAGCAGTGGGCACCCCGAGTTCAGCTGGAAGGCAATATACCATCTCTTGTTTGGCATTGCGGGTACGAACCGCGCCAAATTTACTAAGCATGCGCGACACTTTAGATTGATTAATATTACCGAATCCTTCGGTTTGTAGCGCATTAACAATCTCGCTTTGGCTTCCAAAGCGCTCTTCTTTTAGAATCGCTTTAAAGGTTTTTACGAGCTCATCCTGATTTTTTGTCGCTGGCATAGTGAAAATTCATCTTATAGTTGTTATATAAAAAATTTTATAATTGTTATTCAAAAAAACTAGCTCATTTTGAATAGATTGCCTGATTAAGTCAAGAACGAATCAGATTTGTTGAATAAAAATTCATTTGCAAAGTGGAACTTTATGCTGACACTTTACGCCGAGCCGTGAACGTAAGGCAAAGCTGATTGGCAGGTATGCCTCATGATTTAGATGATGTGTGTTGTTAGCCAGAGTGTTTAGTTAATACCAGTAAAGTGTCACCGTTGGCAGCCATTAAGTTAAGCTTACCATTTGAAATATTGACGTGTTTTACCAATGATATCGCCTGCATTAATTTTGCTTCTTGCGCTATCAGATCATCAATACAAGCTTTCATGGTGGCACCTTGCGTGGCAATCTGTAATTGATGGCCTTGTTGAATATAATGCCCAAAAAATTGATTACAGCTATTATGGCCGCTTAATTGGCCATCTCGAGAAAAGGCAATATTAGCGGGACTGTAGTCAATGGCAGGTGTATTGACTACAACCTCAACATTCCATGTGCCAAGTAATTGTTGTGGTGTGGCCATTTGCGGTTGAGTTTGACAAGCGCTAAGGCCAAAAAGTAATCCTATGGCACAAAGAGTAGGCTTTATCATGCGACGAATGCTCCTATAATAAAAAGTAGCGGTTATTCTGCTACTGCGAGAATACATTTAGGCTGATAATGGTCATCTTTTGTTGGTTTAATTAACACAATTTAACCTGTAATGAGTACGTATATGATCAAACTGCTAAAAGCACTGCATTTTATTGGCATCGTTATGTTATTAGTTGGGATTTTCTTGTATTGGCAGACAGATGTAGCCCAACTTGTGAGTGGCATGTTAGTCGTTGCATCACTGATAGGCGTTGGTACATTAATTATGTCACCATTACCTGTGGCACTTGTGTTTGAGTGGGCACGAAATCAACCGACGTCAGACAAACCAAAGGAGTAGTCATGCTATTCACTATTCGCAAAGGCGTATTAAAGGACGCAGCAGCCATTGTGCAATTAGAACGCGAGCATATTAATGACGAGCTCACCCAGCCTGTTGCAGCATTGCTCGCGCACTCGTTTACTCTTAATGAGGTAAAAACGTTAATCAATCACCACTGGCTGGTGGTTGCTGAGGATCAAGGTCAAATTAT
This sequence comes from Shewanella saliphila, assembly GCF_014648295.1. GTDB lineage: Bacteria > Pseudomonadota > Gammaproteobacteria > Enterobacterales > Shewanellaceae > Shewanella > Shewanella saliphila. The sequence continues at coordinate 37,987 of NZ_BMQV01000007.1, read as the reverse complement.
CGGTTATGTCGTGGCGGCTAAGTGGGCTTTTTTTTCATCTCAACCACTGTATCGCCACATTATTCAACGGATTAAATTTGCTGATGCAGACGGTTGTGCATTATCAACCACAAACACTTGCCAATATGGACCTGTTTGGATTAACCCATCTTATCGAGGCCAAGGAATCTTTGAGGAGTTAGTTAATGAGCTTAAAAATCAGGTAAAAGACATTTATCCATTTTTGGTGACCTTTATCTCAGCAGAAAACTTACGCTCACTTGCGGCGCACAAAAATAAAGCCGCTATGCAAGTGCTCGAGAATTTTAGGTTTGAGCAACGCGATTATCAGTTACTGGTAACTCATACTCATCAATCTACTGAGGCAAACTAATGACGACGAATTTTGAAACCCTGTTTAGCCCCTATTTAGCATTGCGGTTGGCGGCTTTTGATAATATGAAATTAATTGCAGCCGTGCTAACTGAGGCTGGTGAAGCGTATCAATGTGTAGAGGCAAATCTGTTAGCATCTGCTGCCAATGAGCAGGTTAATCGTGGCTATTTTGTGCAATGGGGGGATTGCTGGTTATATTGCGGGCTTTGTAACTCTTATGCCGATCCGATTGTATTAATGACGAAAATTGAACTTGAGCAGATTGATGTCGCATCAGTGGATGTTGTTAGTGTGCCTGTGATGTCTATGCAGCAAGTGGATTTTATGTGTATTGAAAGTGCCCACTTTGATCACTGTTAAATTCACACTTTAGAGCGTTCGGCATAGTTGCATTATGACGAGGGGGCGCTGATCGCTATGGTAACGCTGATACAGCTGGAGAATATCTGCGGGAATTTGATTGGTTTGTTGTGGTGTCACTAAATTAAATTGTTGTTTTTGATACAAAGGCTGCAGTATTGCCTCAGTAAATAAAAAGCATTTTTTATCGATTAAATGCGGGTTTATGAAGTTGAGTAAATCGCTCGCGACACCTTTGCCGCGGGAGTCGGGTTTAACTAATACGCCGTTAATTAGTTGAAACTGCTCCACGGGTTTTATTCTGACAGCCGCAATAATGTTGGCTGGTGAGCTGAATGCTTTGTTTGAACCCGTTAAGGTTTGTGTCGTGATAGCTTGCGCCATTGACGGAGGTTTATCATCAGCCAGAGCAGGGGTGTGATGTTGGCAAATTACTGCAACAGACTCTTTCGCGGATACCCTAGCATAGGGCATATACTGGCGGTAAAAAAGCTTTAGCGCTGACCATTGTTTTATTTGAGTTAGGCTATCAGCACAATCCTGACTTCCACTCAGTAGGTCAGTATTTATCCAGTCTGCTTTAATCATTAGTTTTGACTTTATTTATAGGACCTGTTGATCTTTCAAGGTTGTTTTTGCAGCGAATTGTTGGCCATTACTCACATATACAACTGCGCGGCAGAGACTTCGAGGTGTAGTTATTCTACATAAAAAGTCGATAACGCAGTAAAAATGGCCAACAAACGCTGCCCGAAGGGTTCGGCTAAAAACGTTTTACTCTTTGTTGAATGGATTTTGCTTAGATGACTAGGCATCAATCCATTCGCCTCGATTAAAACGTTTTTAACTCGAACAAAATTCAATCAGCAAAGATAAACAGGCCCTAGTAACAAAAAACTGCCATAAGGCGGTTTTTTTATAGCCATGCAAGATTAATTATAAACCGGCATCTGTACGTAATATTTCAGCTTTGTCTGTCGCTTCCCAAGGGAAGATATCGCGGCCAAAGTGACCGTAAGCTGCAGTTTGTTGATAGATAGGACGCGCCAAATCTAACATGGCAGTTAAGCCATATGGACGTAGTTCGAAGTGTTGACGCACTAACTTAATCAATACTTCTTCAGACACTTTACCAGTACCGAAAGTTTCGATGCTGATAGATGTTGGCTCAGCAACACCAATAGCGTAAGACACCTGAAGCTCACAACGATCAGCAAGACCGGCAGCGACAATATTCTTAGCAACATAACGTGCTGCATAAGCTGCACTACGGTCAACTTTTGATGGGTCTTTACCAGAGAAAGCACCACCACCATGACGCGCCATGCCGCCGTAAGTGTCTACGATGATTTTGCGACCCGTTAGACCGCAATCGCCAACAGGACCACCAATGACAAAGCGACCGGTAGGGTTAATAAAGTATTTAGTGTCTTTATTTAACCACTGTGAAGGTAATACTGGCTTGATGATGGTTTCCATTACGGCTTCAATCAAATCAGATTGAGTCACGTCTTCACGGTGTTGTGTTGATAACACAATGGCATCAATACCGATAATTTTGCCTTCATCGTATGCAAAAGTAACTTGGCTTTTTGCATCTGGGCGTAACCAAGGTAATGTGCCGTCTTTACGCACTTCAGACTGACGCTTCACTAATTTGTGCGCATAAGTAATCGGTGCTGGCATTAATACGTCAGTTTCATTGCTGGCATAACCAAACATTAAGCCCTGATCGCCTGCGCCTTGTTCTGCAGGATCGCTGCGGTCAACGCCTTGGTTAATGTCCGGAGACTGCTTACCAATGGCGTTTAATACGGCACATGAATCAGCATCAAAACCCATATCTGAATGGGTGTAACCAATTTCACGTACAGTTTTACGGGTAATTTCTTCAATATCGACCCAAGCAGAAGTGGTGACTTCGCCGCCCACTAATACCATGCCTGTTTTGACATATGTTTCGCACGCAACACGAGCTTTTGGATCTTGCTCAAGAATTGCGTCTAATACCGCATCAGAAATCTGATCGGCGATTTTATCTGGATGACCTTCTGAGACCGACTCAGAGGTAAACAAGTGCTTTGCCATAATTGGAAAATCTCGTTGGTTGCATTTGAATATACGTCTAGACGTCTATTTTAATCGAAATCGAAATTGATAACACCCCCCTAATACGAATTTAACCTAAGAATTGTGCATTACATCAGCAATCTATTTTACATCTTGGATTTTTGGTTTGAATGAAAATAGGTTAACTATCTGAATTGCAGTGACTAAATGAGTATCCTTATAGTTTTTTCTGTCAGTGGGATGGTAAATGTTGGACAATTTTTTTGCTAATAATGTGATTTTAGTAGTGGAAATAGACGGCTTAATACATCACGTTTCTTTAATTAATCGTGCCAGTGTCAACAAATCATTACTGCTAATTGCACCAGATATCGACAGCGGCTTTATTGCTAACTTGAGTTAAACCTGTAGGGGAATACAAAGCCGCGTGCAATAAACATCATCGTTAGGACCAATAAAAACAACCCGAAAAATTTTAATTTGCGTCCCACCGCCTAGTAGGGGAAAATGCCTATCCACAATTGCCGTTAGATCTCACAAACAAGCAGGAGAGAGCATGTCTTCTCGTAAAGTACTCGCTAATGCCATTCGCGCCCTAAGTATGGACGCGGTTCAAAAAGCTAACTCTGGTCACCCAGGTGCACCAATGGGGATGGCTGATATCGCAGAAGTGCTATGGAACGATTTTCTAAAGCATAACCCGACTAACCCAAACTGGGCTGATCGCGATCGTTTCATTTTATCAAACGGTCACGGTTCAATGCTTATTTACTCTTTACTGCATTTATCGGGTTATGAATTACCTATTGAAGAGCTAAAGCAATTCCGTCAGTTACACTCTAAAACGCCGGGTCACCCAGAGTTTGGTTATACGCCTGGTGTTGAAACCACAACGGGTCCTTTAGGCGCGGGTATCAGTAACGCTGTGGGTATGGCCATTGCTGAAAAAACTTTAGCAGCCCAGTTCAACCGCCCAGGTCACGACATTGTTGACCACTACACTTATTGTTTCTTAGGTGATGGCTGCTTAATGGAAGGTATTTCTCACGAAGCCAGTTCATTAGCAGGAACCTTAGGCCTAGGTAAGTTAGTGGCATTTTGGGATGACAACGGTATTTCTATCGATGGTCATGTTGAAGGTTGGTTTACAGACGACACACCTAAGCGTTTTGAATCATACGGCTGGCATGTTATTGCTGGTGTTGATGGTCATGACCCAGATGCAATCCGTGCTGCAATTGAAGAAGCTAAATCAGTAACAGATAAGCCATCTATGATTTGCTGCAAAACCATTATTGGGTTTGGTTCGCCAAACAAATCTGGCAGCCACGACTGTCACGGCGCACCATTAGGTGATGCTGAAATTACAGCTGCACGTGAATTCTTAAATTGGCCACATGCACCGTTTGATATTCCATCTGACGTATATTCAGGTTGGGATGCTAAGCAAAAAGGTGTGGCGAGTGAAGCATTATGGAATGACAAGTTTGCTGCATACCAGGCTGCATTTCCTGAATTAGCTGCTGAATACGAACGTCGTGTATTAAATGGTGATTTACCAGCTGATTTTGAAGCAAAAGCACAAGCTTATATCCAAGAATGCCAAGAAAAAGCGGAAGGCATTGCCAGCCGTAAAGCTTCACAAAATGCTATTGGTTTCTTTGGTGCAATGTTGCCAGAGCTATTAGGCGGCAGCGCCGACTTAGCGGGTTCAAACCTAACGCTTTGGTCTGGTTCAAAAGGTATTCAAGACGACCCAGCCGGTAACTACATCTATTACGGTGTACGTGAGTTCGGTATGAGTGGCATTATGAACGGCGCATCATTACACGGTGGTTTTATCAACTACGGTGCGACGTTCATGATGTTTATGGAATACGCACGTAACGCAGTCCGTATGTCTGCATTAATGGGCATTCAAAACATTTTCGTTTATACCCATGACTCTATCGGTCAAGGTGAAGATGGTCCTACTCACCAGCCGGTTGAGCAACTTGCAAACTTACGTTTAACCCCAAATATGGCAGTATGGCGTCCATGTGATGCGGCTGAAACCGCAGTATCTTGGAAGGCTGCGATTGAACGTCGTAATGCACCAACATCATTAATCTTTAGCCGCCAAGGTCTTAAAGCCCAAGCGCGTACTGCTGAGCAATTAGCTAACGTGGCTAAAGGTGGCTATGTATTGTCTGATTGCGAAGGCACTGCAGAAGTTATTTTGATTGCTACCGGTAGTGAAGTGCAATTAGCCATGGATTCTGCTGCAGAGTTAACTAAGCTAGGTCAAAAAGTGCGTGTGGTTTCTATGCCATCAACCACTGAATTTGACAAGCAAGATGCAGCATATAAAGAATCAGTACTACCAAAAGCTGTTACTAAGCGCGTGGCCATTGAAGCTGCACATGCTGATTTTTGGTACAAGTACATTGGTTTTGAAGGCGGCGTAGTAGGCATGACCACCTTTGGTGAATCTGCGCCAGGCGGTGACTTACTTAAGCATTTCGGCTTCACTGTTGATAATGTCGTAAAAACTGTCCAGTCTTTAGGATAATCGCTTGCCATTAAACACTTATCTATTAAGTGTTTAATCTGTATAATAACGACCTGCAATGCAATTGTAGGTCGTTTTTTTATGGCTGCAATTTCACAAAAATAATATGCTAAGTCACTCATGTTTCGGCTTTTTATATAACTGACTTAATAACATGTGCTTAGGTTAATTACTCTGGACCCTAAATGATTCGAGTTGCAATTAATGGATATGGTCGAATTGGCCGCTCAATTCTTCGTGCATTGTACGAGTCGGGTAAACGCCAGCAAATTCAGATTGTCGCGATTAATGAACTCGCCAAACCTGAAGCCATTTGTCATCTTACACAATACGATACTACCCACGGACGTTTTAAGCACACAGTCCGCCTCGATGGCGACAAGCTGTTGATTGGTGATGACAATATTCAATTGTTTAATCAAGCTGATGCCAGTTTATTACCCTGGAGCGAGCTTGATATTGATATTGTATATGAAGCCACTGGTAGTTTAATCGACCGTCAAGCTTGCGAGGCGCACATTCAAGCGGGTGCTAAGCAAGTGTTGATCAGTCACCCATCGTCTGCCGATGTTGATGGCACTATTGTTTATGGTGTTAATCATGATTTATTGCGTCCTGAACACACAGTAATTTCAAATGCGTCATGCACAACTAATTGTATTGTGCCGGTTATTGATGTGCTAGATAGGCATTTTGAGGTTAAAAGTGGCGCAATAACGACTATCCATTCGGCCATGAATGATCAGCAGGTGATTGACGCTTACCACGATGACTTGCGCCGTACGCGTGCTGCTGGGCAATCTATTATCCCGGTAGACACCAAATTAGCCCGGGGTATTGAACGTATCTTGCCTCACATGCAAGATAAGTTTGAAGCGATTTCGGTAAGGGTTCCCACTATTAATGTGACCGCGATCGACTTATCTGTCACCCTCGATAAAAAAGTCGATATTGAACAAATCAACAAAGTGTTAGAACTTGCGTCAAACGGCAGTTTTAATGGTATTTTAGGCTATACTGACGAGCCGTTAGTGTCGTGTGACTTTAACCACGATCCGCGCTCAAGTATTGTCGATGGCACTCAGACCCGTGTTAGCGCCGGCCACCTGGTCAAATTATTATTGTGGTGCGACAACGAATGGGGTTTTGCTAATCGTATGCTCGATACGAGCTTAGCTATGATCCAAGCTAAACAAGTGCAATAGACATCAATCAATTTATCAGTAATGGGTATTAAGCCGGTTACGTCCAAGTTTTGTTTTTAACTTAAAAAGGAAAGGCTAATTATGGCAATTATTAATATGACAGATTTAGATCTACAAAATAAGCGCGTGCTTATTCGTGAAGATTTAAATGTGCCTGTCAGTGACGGTGTGGTGACCAGTGATGCGCGTTTACGTGCGTCGTTGCCAACCATTCAACTAGCATTGCAAAAAGGCGCCGCCGTGATGGTGATGTCGCATTTAGGTCGCCCAACAGAGGGGGAATTTAATGCTGAATACTCAATGCAGCCTGTTGTTGACTATTTAGCAAAAGCATTAGATTGCCCAGTGCGCCTCGTGAGCGATTACCTTGACGGTGTTGAGGTTAAAGTGGGTGAAGTAGTGGTTTTTGAAAACGTACGTTTTAACGTAGGTGAAGGTAAAAACGATGACACATTGGCCAAGAAAATGGCAGCATTGTGTGATGTTTACGTTATGGATGCCTTTGGTACGGCGCATCGTGCTCAAGCATCTACCCATGGTGTTGGTGTCTATGCCCCGGTGGCGTGTGCTGGTCCGTTATTAGCACAAGAGCTCGATGCATTAGGCAAAGCGCTTGATAACCCAGCGCGCCCAATGGTGGCCATTGTGGGTGGTTCAAAAGTATCAACTAAGTTAACGGTACTTGAAAGCCTATCAAGCAAAGTTGACCAGCTTGTAGTGGGCGGTGGTATTGCCAATACCTTTATCGCAGCTGCCGGTTATAAAGTGGGCAAGTCACTATATGAAGCCGATTTAGTTGAAGAAGCTAAGCGCCTTGTGGCTAACGCCCAAAGCCGTGGTGGTGATATTCCTGTGCCAACCGATGTGGTTGTGGCCAGTGAATTTAGCCCAACAGCCGCGGCAACGCTTAAATCAGTTGCGGATGTAACCGACGGCGATATGATTTTTGATATCGGCCCTGATAGTGCAGAAGCACTGGCAAAAATTATTGAACAAGCCGGTACCATCGTCTGGAATGGCCCTGTCGGTGTATTTGAGTTTGATCAATTTGGTGAAGGCACTAAACGCATCGCGCAAGCGATTGCAGAGTCAAAAGCATTTTCTATTGCGGGCGGCGGTGACACGCTAGCCGCGGTAGATAAATATAACATTGCTGACAAAGTGTCTTATATCTCTACTGGTGGTGGTGCTTTCCTTGAGTTTTTAGAAGGCAAAGAATTACCTGCAGTGGCAATGCTTGAAAAACGTGGCGCATAAGTTCACGTCTTAAGTTATTGTAAATAAAAATATAATTATTATAAGAAAATGCGCTGTTACAACTTAACGGAATGAGGTTGTAGCAGCGTTAAAAATCCGTCCAAACGATAGCGACCTAGGTGAGCAATCACCCTATTAATGGAGAACAAAATGGCTCTTATCTCTCTACGACAACTACTTGATCATGCTGCTGAGCATGATTATGGCGTCCCTGCATTTAACGTAAACAACCTTGAGCAAATGCGTGCGATTATGCAAGCGGCTGAAGCAACAGACAGCCCTGTGATTGTGCAAGCATCTGCTGGTGCACGTAAATATGCTCGCCCACAATTTTTAAAATACCTTATGGCAGCGGCTCTTGAGCAGTATCCTGATATTCCTGTGTGTATTCACCAGGACCACGGTACTGATCCTGATATTTGTCAGCGTTCAATTCAGTTAGGTATGTCATCTGTAATGATGGATGGCTCTTTAATGGCTGACGGTAAAACTCCTGCATCGTATGAATACAACGTCGACGTCACTCGTCGTACTGTTGCATTTGCTCATGCATGTGGTGTGTCAGTTGAAGGTGAAATTGGTTGCTTAGGCAGTTTAGAAACTGGCCAAGCAGGTGAAGAAGATGGCATTGGTGCAGTTGGCACTTTGAGCATGGACCAAATGCTTACCACTCCAGAAGAAGCGGCTCGTTTTGTTGCTGACACTCATGTTGATGCATTAGCGATTGCAATTGGTACTAGCCATGGTGCTTACAAGTTTAGCCGTAAGCCTACCGGCGATGTGTTACGTATTGACCGCATTAAAGAAATTCATGCACGTATTCCAAACACCCATTTGGTTATGCACGGTTCTTCGTCGGTACCGCAAGAGTGGTTAGAAATCATTAACCAATACGGCGGTGAGATCCCAGAAACTTACGGTGTACCATTAGAAGAAATTGTCGAAGGCATTAAGCACGGTGTGCGTAAAGTGAATATCGATACCGATTTACGTTTAGCCTCAACAGGCGCTGTGCGTAAATTCTTAGCTGAAAACCCTGCTGAATTTGATCCTCGTAAATTCTTAAAAGCATCGATGGAAGCGATGGCAGACATTTGTACCACTCGTTATGATGCATTTGGTTGTGCTGGTATGGGGTCTAAAATTAAGCCTAAGTCTTTACAAGCAATGTATAAAGCGTATCAATCTGGTGAACTTGATCCAAAAATCATGTAAACCAAATTAACGAATATTGTTATTAAATAGCCCACTGAATTCAGTGGGCCATTTTTTTGTAATGTAATGACGAAAAATGTTGATATTTTAAGCGTCATCACCCATGATCTGCGCCCTTAAAATGTCATAGTTAATTGCTATAACCCCACCAAGATTTCATTTTACACTCACAGTAGAACAGCTCATGCACTCCAATTCAGATAAGCCTTTATCCTTATTTTCATTAACTTGGCCCTTGTTCGTTGACTTTGCTTTGCACTTTTTAACGGCGGCGATTAACACCTTTATGATCAGCCATGTGTCTTACCAAGGCGTCGCGGCGTTATCTGTCGGTAATATGGTGTTTGAGCTGGCGATTACGTTATTTAGTTTCGTCAGTATTGGCGCAAGTGTAGTGATCACCCAATACTTAGGCTCAAAAAATAAATCCGCAGCCAGCGCGGTGGTGTACTCGTCTATTGGTTTTAACTTTTTAGTGGGTCTGGTAGCCGCAGCCGCTATTTTATTAGGCTCTACCACTATTTTGAATTTAATGAATTTACCCGCAGAGTTAATGGCCGATGGTAAGTTGTATCTACACATTGTCGGCTTTTGTCTGATTCCTGAAGCCATGGCAATGTGCTTAGCGGCAGGCATGCGTGCTCATGGGTTTACTCAACAAGCCATGTGGGTCACTTTGTCGATGAATATTATTACTTTTGTGGGTAACTTATTGCTGCTTTACGGTTGGTTTGGCATACCGCAAATGGGCGTCGCTGGCGTTGCGATAAGTACGGTTGCGGGGCGTCTCGTGGGTGTTACCATTATGGTGGTATTGTTTGTGCGTTATACCGGCATAAAATTACATATACCAAGTATATTACGTCCAGACACAAAGATGCTTAAAAAGGTGTTTCATATTGGTTTACCTGCGGCGGGTGAAAACTTGTCGTGGATGCTGCAATTTATGGTAGTGACATCGTTTGTGGGGTTAATGGGCGATAAGGCGTTGGCTGCGCAATCATTATATTTTCAAATTTGTATGTTTATCTTGTTGTTTGGTCTCTCTATTGGCATTGGTAACGAGATTATTATCGGCCATATGGTGGGCGCTAAAAAGCTTAAAGCGGCAGAGCATCAAATGTACCGCGCGTTAAAGTTAGGCTTAATGGTGACCACTGTCGTTGCGTTAGTTGCTGCGGTTTTAGGACCCAATCTGGTGGCTTTGTTTACTGATGAAACCGACATAGCCCTGTTAGTGGGTCAGTTATTCATCCTCACGTTATTGATGGAGCCTGGCCGCACATTTAATCTTATTGTGATTAATGCACTGCGTGCGAGTGGTGATGCTAAGTTCCCATTCTTTATGGGAGTGTTTTCTATGTGGTGTATCGCGGTGCCGGGCGCTTACGTACTAGGGATTCATTTTGAATTTGGCTTGATAGGCATTTGGGCGGCATTAACATTAGATGAGTGGGTCAGAGGGCTAGCGATGCTATGGCGTTGGCGCAGTGGTCGCTGGCAGTCCAAAAGCCTAGTTGCTTGATGTTAATGTAAGTTGTTTCATGTTGATTGCGGTCACATTTTTGTCAATCCTGCATTGAAAGTGGTAATATGCCTGCAAATTTAGACTAGATAGCCATCTAAACGATTTGTAAATCGTAAATAAAGGACGTAATGACATGAATAAACTGCTACTTACCGCAGCTATTACACTGACCATGCCATTTGCAGCACACGCTGGAAGTGATTTTGTTGAAGGCGATGCCACTTTTGCTGGTGAAGCTGAGTTAGGTGCGACATTAACCACTGGTAACACTGATACTTCTTCATTAAAAGCACGTTTAGCTTTAAAGCAAGAGCTAGGCAACTGGGAAAACCAGTATGTGTTAGAAGGGTTATATAAAGAAGATACCGAAGAAGTCACCGCAAAACGTTACTTTTTTGGCATACAAGGCGATTATCAAATAAATGATGTTAGCTATGCGTTTGCTAACACCAACTATGAAGTTGATCCATTCACCGGTTACGACTTTACCTCTACAACCTCTGCGGGTTACGGTTATCGATTTATTGATACAGAAAGAATGTCTTTAAAAGCTGAGGCTGGTCCTGGTTATATTTATCAGCAGCTTGACGATGAAACTTCACTAGCTGAAGGTTATGACAGTGATGACAGTATCGTGCTTCACGCCGTGGTCGACTTTCAAACTAAAGTCGGTGAGTCATCTAAGTTTCAGCAAAAATTTGTTGCTGACTGGGGTGAAAAATTAGATGGACGCTCAGAAACCTCGCTAACGGCGAACATTATTGGCGCATTAGCGATGAAGTTTGCTGTAATTGTTCGTTATAACAGTGATCCGCTTGATGACAAGAAAAGCACTGACACTGAAACTAACATGACATTGCTTTATTCATTTTAAGCCAATGTCATCGTGAAAAAGCTGGCTTAGCCAGCTTTTTTTATGCCTGCGTTTCGAGCAAGTAGGGGGGTGGATGATGTCATTAGGGGTTTTTCCTTGCTGACATAGCGTAGAAAGTGGATATTGTTGGTATTATTCGCTTTATTGTACCCCAGTGATACATAGCTCATAAAACCGTCATATTCGGGGGGCGGTTCACGTAATAACAATCTTATTAGCTTGTTTTAATGGCATTTATTCAAATTAGCTTGGGTTTAGGAGTATACTTTTTTATCAGTAGCGACGCTGAGACAGTACCATGCAAATAGGATGTTGTTGGTTTGATAAAGAGCGACGTTTGTTAACTGATCAGGCAAAATCGACTCAGTGGCATTTAAACGATCATGAATATTGGGTGCTAGAACAATTAGTTCTGCATCGGGGTCAAGTTGTGCCATTAACAATGCTCGAAACCGTAGTGCTCGACAGCGGTGCCCACCAATTATCTCAAAATGAACTCATCAGCATTATTTATCATGTTATTGATTACTTATGTGCTAAGCATTCTAACCTTGTAGAGTACATCCCACAGCAAGGTGTCATTCTTTATCCTGCTACTCACGGTAAACATACTAAAATACTCGACTTACCTAACCGGTTACTGACCTGGGGTCAGTACGGGATTATTATTTTGGCATTATTGGCAGTGCTACTGTTTGTGTTGTCTAATCTTCATCCGCCGTTATTTGCAAAAGCAGATGTCATAAGGCAGGTACTCACTGCAGATGGGCAAGTGGTGCAATTATCGGTATTTGATAATCAATCCCCACAAGATGCCATTTTGCATGCTGATTGTTTATCCACTCAATTACAGCAGTGCCATGATGTACGTTGGAACTCAATCAGCGCCGCGATGTCTACAGATCGCCATTATGTGAGCTTTATTTTGAGTCAATCAGAGTCGCAATCATTGCAGTTTAAAAATATTAAATTATCTGTAGATGACATGCACTCGCCATTTATCACTCAAGAATGGCTGCATAAGGTGCTGATTTGTGGTTAACAGAATAGGATTTAAGTGGCGAAAAAGAGCGCGGCGATTATTACAATCAAAGCGAGGAAAGTTGTTGTTTGTATTAACGTGGGTGTTTGTCTTATTTACTTTTACTCACGCGCTTGAACGTTTTGTTCCCCTGCATCAAGAATGGCACTTGTCTTGCCGTGCTGATAGTTATTTTGACCCGCCACAAACCCAGGCAGCTTCCTCTGTTGTCAGTGAATTATTGTTAACCTTCACACTTGAAAATCAACATGCTGTTTTGCGTTACCATTTGGGTAATGAATTATCGTCAGCGGAATCAATTGTGTTGCAAGGTGATGTGGTTAAAGTCGATTTTTACGCCTTGAATTATGAATTACAAATGAGGCTAAAAAACAAAAAAATAAATGATGACAGTATCTTACTTGGATATTTGTTGAATGAGTTAACGGTAAGTGAAACACAACTTATTAATGGTGAAACATTACCGCTAGAGGTGCAACTCAACAGTATCAACGATGACCAATCGCGGGCAACTTTAACATTTATACCCAGTAATAGTATTTGGTCTTGTGAGATAATACCGGCAGTTCTGCCTCAGCCACATTGAATAAATTCATCTTTAGGTTAATATCGATAACATCGGCGAAACTTTAAATGGTATGTAATTTAAAACAGTGGCAAAAGTTAAAGTAAAACAAGAAGAAGCGTTATCAATCAAATTTAGCCATCAAATGGCTCCCGGGGATCAGCGTACATTTGATTTGTACTTCTATTTGCCTACAGAGATGGGGATCGGTTCACACACTCTCGATGAAGAAGAATATTATCATAGTGGTATTTTAGGCCGTCGTTCATATTACTCCAAAGGTTTACACCTGCCACTCGTTCAGTCTCGTTTTATTAGTTTAAACAAACGGACTATGGAAGAGTTTCGTTTATACCTTAATTTATTTGCCTATCAATTTGCTGTCGCTATCGAAACTGACGGTAAAGAACTGCGCCAAAAAAGTGATGCCAGTGACTTCTATCTGGCATTAGACGAGCTGTGTGATGTGGTGGGTCAATTACTCAAAAAATTTCGTCGTAATGAACCGAGCGATCCCAAATGGAAATCATATTTTGAACACGCAGATAATTACCTTTCGTGGTTTTGTGAGCAGCAATTACTTAAAATATTAGCTCATTCGCCTCGTAGTTCAGACTTTAGCGAAGTGAAAGATAAGGCTTTGGATTTATGTCGTAGCGAAAACTATTATCGCGAACAAGTGTGTAAATACAATTCGATGCAAACCCAACAAGATGCCAATCGGATATCGAATAAAATGCTGTTGCTACGACGTCTTATCCAGCAAGGCGTGGTATTAAAAGAAGAGTTAAAACCACTTGGCATAGGGTTAAAGAAGTTTGTCACAGGCCTTGCTACCGGTTTGGTGATGTTAGTCGTGTCGGCGTTAATTATTAAAGCCCAGGGCTTTTTTAATGGTTTAACCTTAACCCTAGTCCTTACGCTTGCGGTAATTTACGGGTTTAGGGAAATCTTTAAAGAAGATTTTCGTAATGCTATGTGGCGTTTTATTCAACGCGGTCGTCCACGTTGGAGCCGTATTTTGCGCGACACTAGTACTCAAGCGATTGTCGCTAAGCAGCTAGTTTGGCTTGAGTTTATGCGCTCGCAAGACATTCCAGATACTGTGTCTGAAATCATGAAACATCGAAATAGCCAAAATAAGGTCGACTCGACTGTGTTGCATTACCGTATTGCCACTAAAGTGGCGAATAAACCTTTTGAGGCCGGATATTCAGAAATTCAAGAGCAGGTTAACTTCAGCTTAGTGCCGTTTGCTCGTCATTTAGAACGCGGTAAAGCCAAGATTTATAAAGAGTCTGACGGTAATATCAGTAATGAATCTGTTGAGCGCCGTTATCAAGTGAATCTTGTTGCTGTGTTACGAGATGGTAAGCAACAGCCTGAGTATGCTCGCTTTAAAGTCACGATGAATCGCTCAAATATTGTTGAGATTACCGAAAGTAAACTGCCTGATAACATTCAACCTTTTACATCTGAAGCTGACAGTAACTTACACGAAGAGACTCAGGTCGTAGATCATCACCAAGTCGAACCCTGACCCAATAAACAATAAGCCAAGGTTCGGCTTATTGTTAATTGAGGTGGTCGGCATAGGTTGGGCGAGTAAACGCTTGGCAAATATTTTGGTCAACCGACTGCTTAGCCCGCTTTAGAGCAATTTCAGCATTAGCCAGATATTGCTCTAAACTTTGCGGAGACATATACCCTGCAATACCAATGTTAATCCCTTCAGCCAACTGGTTTTCAGCTAAGCAGTGCATCACATTCATTGCGTATTGATGTGCACTAGTGGCATTGGTCTCTGGCAATAAGATCACTAACTTACCGAGTTGCCACTGGGCTATTTGATAGTTAAGTGGTAATTCGATTAACAATTGTAATTCAATGTCTTTTTGGCGTTTTTCTAGTTGACTCATGTTGCCCATACTACTGAAAATGCCTTCAGGGTTAATGTCCATTACTAACAAGCTCGATTGAATTTTGGTTTGCTCATTGAGATTATTGAAGTGATGCTCAAGTTCGGTTAGTCGTAAAACAATGGCGCTACTATGGCCAAATACGTTACTGCTATTGTGTACGGCTACCGTGGGGACTGTTTCTTCAAAGGTACAAATTAAGTATTCAATATCACCATCAAATGTAAGTTGCCCAGCCAATGTAGTTTTTAGACATTGGTTATAACGGCTTTGCGTAAACGGCATGATTTGCGCAGTCCATTCACCTTGTAAGCTAATTTGGGCACAAATGTTTTGCCACTGGTTTTTAAGCTCACTACCCAATAAATCGGTTATAGGGATATCGGTTTCACCATTGAGTACCATGAGGTGATCGAACTGACTATTACATTTAATCAACTTGCCGCTCGAATCCGTTAATGCAGTGGCGACGGCGCTGTCGCTCAACAGTTGATACAAATAGGCTTGACGTTGGCTGTCATATAAAATGGTAATATCTTCAAAGGTAACCAACCAATATGACTCTTTGCTATTGGGGCATAGCTCACTTCTTATGTGGGTTTGTAAAGTGCTATTAACACTCTCAATACTCACTTCGCCGCGCCATTGTTGGTGATGCGCTAAGGCTTCTTTTATTTGCTCAAAGCGCTCGTTATCGAGTTGCAATACACGTTGAAAATTACGATCTGTTAAGGTGTCGATCGACAAGGCTAGCGCTTTGGCTGCTTTAAAGTTGGCACTGCTTATTCGGCCGCTATCATTGACTATCAGGCAGCTCATTTCACTGTTAAACAGCCCATGGCTTAACTGTAAGCTATTGAGTTTAGCTCGGCGCTCAAGCACAAACAGGTGTCGTAATACGATTAAGGCCGACGCAAGTAGGGCTATTAATACTCCTGCAATTAAAATCACCATGCGCCATTCTAGATAGCGGGAAGCAATATCATCGTGACGGATATACGACAATAAAAAGTATTCTCTCTTGGTTTCGTATTGGCTGGTGAGCTCAACTTTTAAATAAACAAATGTGGCATCGTTACTATAAAACTGGCCAAAATTATTCATTGCCATGTCTTTCCACAAATCGGGATAGGTTTGCTTGAGACTTGACCCTAATGAGTCTGGCATATTGCTTAAAGGTTCAGGTTGATTTGCTCCAGCATATAAAAAGCCTTGAGTGTCGAGTAACAACATAGGCGAGTTTTGATTAAAAAATGCCGGCTTGATTGACTCAAGTAATTTGGTGATTGAGTTATAAGTGACTAAATAACCTTTAACGCTTTGGTCGGGGTTTTCTATCCAAGATAATTGATAAAAGTAGGGCTCAAGCCGGCCATCTATGGGGGTGAATGACATTGGCGACGTGTAAATGTCGCTGCCACCCATATTGCGGCCAGAACCTAACAGCGCGGCAGGTAGTTGCATGTTGTCAAAGCTGTCGGTGGTTGAAAATCGTAAATGTCCTTGCGGGTCGTACAGAGACAACCCTAGCAGCTCAGGAATGTTCTGGGTGAGCGAACTCCAGCTGTCGGTGACTTTACGTTGTTGCGCTATTGAAGGCTGCTGCAAATATTGTCTAAGTAACTCAGCTTTAGCAAAGGTTTGAGTTCTAAATTGTAGAAACGCGACTTTATCCGACGCCAACGAGGCGACAGTTTGCAGTTCACTGTAACGTTGATCTGCCCAGTCTTCTTGTAAACGGCGTTCGCCTAGATTTACAACCATGTTGGTGATAATAAACACCGCAATGAGCAAGATAATTAATTGGCTGAGTAGCGATAAAATATGCTGCTGTGACCATCGTGCTGCTTGTGATGAAATTAATAACGGATTAGAAGAGCTTACCACTTTGCGTTTAAACATTGAGTTACTTTTTTAGCATTCACTTGTCAGCAATATTAGCATGAAGGTGCGTTAGGAAGAATGTCTAGTTTAGCCAATCTTATCTAATTCTCGTTGCTTAAATTGCGTACCGTATTGTTCAGCTATAGCGCGGCAACGCTCAATATCCACGTTGTCTAAGCCATTTATGGCTGTGACCTGCACTTGCGAAATGTATTGCGGAGCTAACTCAATAAATTTAAGCAGCGCTTCGTACGAGTTCGCCAACTTAGGTCGGCAGTGCTGCAAATACCCCTCTGGAGTGTCGGCATTGAGTGAAATCGATAAACTGTCTACATACTGGCTTAATTCTGGCAGGATATTACGACGATGAAAATGATTGCCTAACCCATCGGTATTGACTCTGACTTTACCGCCCCGGGCTTTAATTTCTTTTGCGACTTGCAATAAACAGCTCAAGTTTAAAGTTGATTCGCCAAAGCCACAAAATACGTATTCTTCAATTTGTGTGACATCGCCAAGTAGCGGAATGATGTCTTCTGCTGTGATGGGCTTACTTAATGATAAGTCGTATTCATGCACCTGTTTTGAACCATTGTGTTTGGGGCAAAATTGGCATCTTAACGTACATCTAGCAGTAATGTTGAGATAACGGTGATTACCGATATCGTAAATTAAAGTAGGCTTTGTTGTACTCATAATGGTTATGATGATTAGATTAACATGAGCATATTGTAGCGAAATAACCGCCGTTGCTTTGTTGTTTGGCTCGCATAAAACATAAAAAAAGCAGAGCGAATATTGCTCTGCTTTTTAACTCATTGGCTTATGTTGAGTTAATGATGTTCTGCTGAATCCAATGGCTCTGCAGCCGTTTTAGGTTGCCACCACCAGATAAAGAATCGTCTTAATGCACGTTTTATATCATCTAAAATAATGTACAAAATCGGCACTAAAATAAGGGTGACCACGGTTGAGAATAAAATACCAAACGCGAGTGATGTTGCCATTGGAATAACAATTTTAGCCTGTAAACTGCGCTCCATAATAATCGGTACTAAGCCAACAAAGGTGGTTAACGAGGTTAAGATAATGGCTCTAAATCGGTAACAGCCCGAGTCAATGGCCGATTGCATTAACGACTTGCCTTGCTCGCGGGCGCGGTTAACAAAGTCGACTAAAATCAGAGAGTCGTTTACCACGACTCCTGCTAACGCCACAATGCCGCATAAACTCAAGATACTCATTGATAAGCCCAGCATGAAATGACCAAATAAGGCGCCAATCATGCCAAATGGTATCACCGACATAATGATTAATGGCTGGGTGTACGACTTAAGCGGAATGGCCATTAAAGCGTAGATGGTGAACATGGCAAAGAAAAAGCCTTGCGCCAAGCCTAGCATTGCATTTTGCTCGTCTAAGCTGCCGCCATCTAAAGCAGAGGCTACTTTAGGGTACTGCGCGGTTAATTCGGGTAAAAAGTCTTGTTGAATTTCTGCCACCACTTTTGACGGTTCAACATTGTTTTTATTTACATTGGCGCTAATGGTAATCGCTCTGCGGCCATCAACACGAGTAATCGAGGCGTAAGACTCACCTAGCTCGATTTCTGCCACGGTTGAAAACGGAACTGCGACACCAGCTGGTGTGCGGATTAACATGTTTTCAAGGTCGCCCACAGTGCGGCGCTGATCAAGCGGGTAGCGCACCATCACCTTAACTTCTTCTTTATTACGCAAGATCCGTTGAGCTTCATAACCATAAAAGCCGTAGCGTACCTGGCGTGCTAAGTCTGACAATGTCAGCCCTTGTGCTTCAGCTTCTGGGCGGATGTTTAACCGTATCTCATGTGAGCCCGATGAGAAGTTATCGGTAATATCAAACACACCTTCGTAAGTCGCTAATTTTGATTTAAGCGCCTTGGATGCCTCAGACAGCTGGGCTAAGTCACTAGAGGTTAAGCGGAACGATAAATCTCCGCCGGCATCGTTAGTGCTGGCATTGATATTTAATTTTTTAACCGATAACAGTTCAGGCAGTTGCTTACGCCACTCTTCTGCAATGGCAACGCCGTCGACTTCGCGGTCTTCACCTTTTGTTAGCTCGGTAAATACAAAGGCGCTGCTGCGTGAGCTGAGCTCAATGTAGCTGTGTTTCACCATTGGATAACCGTATTGCTCTTCAAGTTTGGCGTTCATTTTGTATAACGCATCTTCAACTTGTTGTAGCACTTTTAAGGTGTTCTCTTCTGAGCTGCCTTCTTCCATTTCAAGTTGAACTTGAATAAAGTCTGATGGAATATCAGGGAAAAATACCCAGCGCACTTTGCCACTTTGCACTAATGCCAGTGATAAAATTAATACCCCAATAAACACAGCAACCACACTGTAACGTACTTTAATGCAGCGTTCTAAAAAGTAACGGTACCTGTTGTGGATAAAATGCTGTAACCATTCGTTTAATCCGAATTTTATTCTCGAAAATAGATGAGTCGGGGCAGTCCGTTTTTTGATTTTCATGTGGGCTAAATGCGCGGGTAAAATCAGTTTTGATTCCACGAGCGAAAATGCTAAACATAAAATCACCACCATGCCGATGGATTTCCAGATAACCCCCATGGGGCCCGATACCATAATCATTGGGATAAAGGCGGCAATGGTGGTTAATACCCCAAAAGTGGCCGGCATTGCCACATTTTGCACCCCTTTAATCACATTGTTTAATGAGTGGCCATTTTCTTCCAGCTCAGTGTAGGCACTTTCGCCGATGACAATGGCATCGTCGACCACTATCCCCAGTACCAGGATAAAGGCGAATAAGGTCAACATGTTGATAGACATATTGAAAGGCTCAATAGGCATTAATAGCATGGTGCCTAAAAAGCATACCGGTAGCCCCAGCATGACCCAAAACGCCAGTTTAAGGTCTAAAAACAAGGCCAAAATAATAAATACCAGCAGTGCGCCATAAAACATGTTCGACAACATCATGTTTAAACGGCCTTGCAGGTAGTGGGTTAAGTCGCCCCAGGTATCCAGTTCAACATTACTCGGTAGGGTGAGTTTGCGCTCGGCGACATAGTCTTTAACTTGAGAGGCGATATCTAAAGCATTTTGATCATCTATACTGGCTATTTCTATCACCGCTGCCGGCTTGCCATTAAAACGGGTGTACTCTAAACGTTCTTCAAAATCATCATTAATGGTCGCAACTTGTGGCAGCATAATACGGCTACCATCAGCCCGAGTAGTGACCACTATTTTGGCAAAGTCATCGGCATTGTAGGCCTGGCCTTTGGTGCGCAATAAAATATCGCCATCTTTGGCGCGGATCGACCCACCGGGTAAGTCGATAGATGAGTTTTGTACGGCTAGCGCAACTTGGGTAAAGGTGATGCCATATTCTCGCAGCTTATCTTCAGACAATTCAATGCCAATTTCGTAATCGCGCACACCATTGACTGTTGCACGTGTGACCGCAGGCAGATCGGTAATATCATCACGAATGGCTTTAGCCATTTCTTTCATGTCATGTAGATTCATGTCTCCATAGACAGACACCCAAATCACACTATTTTCTGGTTTTATTTGGTAAATATTGGGTTTCTCGATGTTGTCCGGGAAGGTGGCAATCGCATCGACCCGCAGTTTTGCTTCGTCGAGAACTTGCTGAACATCGTAACCATCTTCAACTTCAATGGTCACTGAGCCAACGCTGTCACTGGCAACAGAGGTGACTTTGTCAATGCCGTTGATGTCTTGAATGGCTTCTTCTATTTTGATGTTAATCCCTTCTTCAATTTCTTGTGGCGCTGCACCTGGATAGGCCACATTGATATTGATTAGGTTTAATTCAAAAGTCGGAAACACTTCTTTATTAATGATAAACGTACTAAATAAGCCGCCGATAAGCAGTGCGGCCATGAGTAAGTTTGCCGCGACACTGTTGCGGGCAAACCAGGCAATAATTCCTTTATTGGTATCCATGATTATTCACCTGCTGTCGTAGCGGCTTCAGGGGGGGTGTCAGTGCTGCTGGATTCTTCACCCAATATTTTCACTGTTTGCCCTGAGCTTAAGCTGTTGACACTGGTGGTTGATACGCGCTCATTGGCTTTAAAACTGCCTTTGATGTAAAGCGTATCAACGTCGGAGCGGATAATATTGACCTGACGCATTTCGATAATGTTGTCTTGATTTACCACTGCCACCTGGCCATTACGGACAACATGGCGAGGCAATGTGACAACATCATTAACGGTGCGACCAGTGATCACAGCGTTAACAAAGCTGCCGTATTTAAGCGGTAATTGGCCAGAAGTTTTGGTGTTACGAAGATAAGGGTCGCGAATTTCGGCCACCAAATACACCATGCGGGTTTGTTCATCAATCACGTTTTCGCTGCGCACTATAGTGCCTTGCCAGGTGACTGGTTTACCGGCAAGTTGAGCTGTGAGTGTGACGCTGGTGTCTGGGTTTTCAACTGACTCAAGGTAGGCGAGTTCTTCGTTGGTGAGTGGTAATCTAATTTCAGCAATACTGGTATCGTAAAGTTCGCCTAGGTTAGTGCCCAGTGTGACATATTGGCCTAAATCGACATTGCGCGCTTTAATGATGCCGTCAAAAGGTGCACGGATAACCGTACGCTCTAAATTACGTTGGGCTCGTGCTAATGCTGCTTGGGCATACTTGACGTTTGCTTGCTCTTTTTTCAATTGCGGAATGCGTAACCCAAGTTCTGGTGGTAAGCCTTGGGTAAAATCTTTAAATTCTACTTTTGCGACTTCACCGCGGGCTTTTTCTTCGTTGAGAGCAGCGGTTGCTTGTGCGAGTGTCGCTTCAGCCTGGATTAAATCGGCTTCGTAGTCGGAGGGTTCGATGATGGCCAATTGCTCGCCTTTTTTGACCACGCCACCGGCAACAAAGTTTGCTGAAATACTTAGCATGCGCCCTTGAACTTCGGTGACTAATTGCGTTTTGTATTTGGGATTTACCACACCATATGACGGTAAGTTCAGTGACAAGGTTTGTGGCGTCACGGTTTGTACATCGACAATAGGAATGTTGATGGGCTCATCTTTTTGCTCTGGGGCTTCTTGGGTATTAATTAATAACCAGGCTGCGGCAGCAAACACTGCGATAATAAAGAGTGGTGACAGTCTTCTTAGAATTTTTTTTATCATTTTTATTGCGTATCCATGCTTAAATAAGACTAACGACAGTTAACTACGTTGGCTAAGCTGTTCATTCAGATTCATTTTATTACTCATAGTTCATAAATTAACAGAGTCTTGGGCTTAGCTAAATAGTTTTATGTAAATAAAATGTTTCTAATTTTGAGTTTGCTGCCTATTTTACGATTGAATCTGGATAAACCCTGGTTAATGGCACTAATAAATGAAAAACCATCTTGTCATATTGTTATTAGTGATTTTAAATCAATGCCTTAGGCTTTGTTTTGTTGGTGGGTGTTTTTTGTGCGCAAATTGACATTTCTTGACACTATTTGCCGTATTGCATCTAGTTAATTGTGATTTAACTTACTTAGGCAATAAAAAAAAGCGAATTATTAAATAATTCGCTTTTTTTTATTGGAGACCATATACAGGCCCTAGTGTGAAAAATTACTTTTTCTTGTACTTTTTCGACTTCACTTTGGCATCTTTTGCGTTGGCTTTTTTCTTGCCAGGCACTTTTGCTTCTTTATGCTTAGGACGAAGTTCTTCAATCACACGACGTTTCAGTGGCAGCTCGATATAACGCTCAATTTTAGACACAATACGCATGTCGTGTGCTTCAACTAGCGAAATAGCGGTTCCTTTTGCGCCTGCGCGTGCGGTACGACCAATACGGTGCACGTAAGCATCAGCAGAGCGTGGCATATCATAGTTAATCACATGAGTAATGTCGTCAATGTCGATACCACGAGCAGCAACGTCGGTTGCTAGCAATACGTTTACTTCGCCTTTTGAGAACTTACCTAACGCCTGGAAACGTTTTTTCTGCTCCATATCACCGCGCATAAAAGCACAGGGAATCTCGGCTTTTAGTAATAGCCCTTCAAGACTGGCAACAATGTCACGGGTTTTTACAAACACAATGGCACGTTTAACGTTTTCTTGGCGCAAAATATGGCACAGCAAAGCAAACTTATGAGCGTTGTCATCAGCAAGGTGGAGCCACTGATGCACTTTGGCTTTTTCGCTGCGAGGTGATTCTACATCGACCACGACAGGATCGTTTAACAACTCGCGCGCAAAACGGTTAACCCCGTTGCCTTCAAGTGTTGCCGAAAACAACATGTTTTGCTTACGCCCTTGAGCTTCAATCGCAATGGTTTGCACCACAGATGAAAAGCCCATATCGAGCATGCGGTCTGCTTCATCAATGATTAAAATTTCAACTTCAGTCGCATCAAACTTATCTTTATCCAGGTATTCCATTAATCGACCTGGTGTAGCGATTAATAAGTCAATGTTATCTTCTAGGGCTTCTTCTTGCGGGCCGTAAGGCACACCGCCAGTAATGATGGCGATATTAAGATCAAGGTCGGTAGCTAAGTGACAAGCATAGCGATGAATTTGGCTAGCAAGTTCGCGTGTTGGCGTTAATACCAAAATACGTGCTTGACCCTCAAAGCGGCGAGGAAAGTCGATAAGATGCTGTAAAGCAGGCAGTAAAAAACTGGCTGTTTTACCGGTGCCGGTTGGCGCACGCGCTAAAATATCCCGCTGATCCATGGCCAATGGAATGGTTTGTTGCTGAATAGTGGTAGGGGTGTTGTGTCCCATGGCCTTGAGTGACTCTAATAAGCTAGGGTCGAGCTGGAAATCTTCAAATTGCATGCGCTGGTCTCGCTGAAAAATAGTTGAGTATTATAGCTGACCTAATGAGCAGGCTAAAGCTTTAAGTAGAAAGGGCGGCATAAATCTATCATCGTTTCGCTGTATCCCCCTTGTTTGTTACGAATTGCCATTTGAAGGTACTGAGTTTGTTCAGCAGTGTCTGTGGCATGTTTGAGTACCAGTATCGAGCGGTTAGGTGATTTTCCTTCAGCGCTAATGATTTCAAGGTGCTTGGCAACAAAGAGTGTTTGCCCTTTAAGCTGTTGAATAAAGCTGGCTAGACTTTGTTGCGGCAAAATAATACTGGCATGACCATGAGGCGCAAGTAATTGGCTGATAGCGTGTTGTAATTCGGCAAATGACAAGGTGTTGGTGTGCCTTGCATCTGCGCGGGCGCTATTTTTGGCTTGAGTACCTTGTTCAAAGAACGGGGGATTACAAATGATATGGTCGAATAAAGGCGTGATGTTTTTATCAAATTGTTTTTGAAAATCCTGAATGGCACCATGAAATAATTGCACTTTATTGGGCCAAGGGCTTTGCTTGATATTATGCTTACAAGCACTGGCTGCTGCGGAGTCTAATTCAACCGCGGTAATGTTTGTGTGTTCTAGGCTGCGTTGTGCAGCCATTAAACTCAATAATCCGCTTCCTGCGCCAATATCAAGAATATGACTTGATTGGGTGAGTTGTGCCCATGCACCGAGAATTACGGCATCGGTACTGACAGCCATGCCACATTGTTCATCGTCGATATGAAATTGTTTAAACGTAAAAGGCATAATTAAGCTTGTGGTTATTGGGTCAATATAAAAGTTACGGCAGATGATAATCGCTTTAAGTGAGCATGTCGTGAGTTAATTGGTGCAGGGATAAATCGTTGAGTTTTTGTTATCAAAAATTAAACTAAAAAAGATAACTTGGCGAGTATGTACACAAGTATTGACAGAAACGCATGACAAAAACGTTATTTTAGTTATTTTGCTGAGCAAAGCTTGTGTCAATTAATGATGTTTGGTATTAGTTTGGCCGTTTTAGTTCAGTGAAATGGAGTAAAAAGTCTAACTGCAGCTATTTTGATAAAGATTTAGCTGATAAAAACAGGATTAGATGTACATTTAATCGCATTTCACTGCAGAATTTAATATTTAAAAGTGTATTTTTAACTTTACAAAAAGTGGGTGCGTTCAGTTCAGCAGTAGCTAATTTTGGCGTAATCAATTAGGTTTGTTAAAAAACATAACAATAAAAAGAGGCAAGTAGTGCAAACAACCAAGATGAGTTTGACAGATACGCTAGGGTTAGGCTTTATGACTTTCGCGTTCTTTTTAGGTGCAGGGAACTTAATTTTCCCACCTTTTGCTGGCATGTTGGCTGGCGAAAATATGTCTTTTGCGATGCTCGGCTTTTTGATTACCGCGGTGGGTATGCCATTGATTGGGTTAATTGCTGTTGCTAAAGCGAATGGCAAGGTCATGGCGCTATTACCTGCGTTTGCTGCTACGGCATTGGCGATTGCTATTTACATTATTATTGGCCCTGCATTTGCTGCACCGCGTACTGGGTTAGTCGCATTTGAAATTGGCGCAAGACCCTTTATTAGCAACCCAGATACTGTGATGATGTTAGCGGGTAAAGAATTCAATATCGCACAGCTGATCTACACCTTAGTGTTTTTCTCTATTGTGATGTTTTTGTCTTTATACCCAGGTAAGTTACTGGATAACGTGGGTAAGGTGCTAACACCCATTTTGATTCTGTTATTAGTCAGTTTAGCCAGTTCAGTGATTATTTTACCGGGATTTGAAGTTAATCAACCGGTTGGTGAATACATCAATAGCCCATTAACCAAAGGGATTATTGAAGGTTACAACACCATGGATACCCTAGCATCGTTGATGTTTGGTATGTTGATTATTGATTTGCTGCGTAAAAAAGGCGTTAACGATACAGCCGATCAAACTAAGTATTTGGTGCGAGCTGCCTTTATCGCCGCAGGCGGATTAGCGTTTGTTTATGTGTCGTTATTTTATCTTGGCGCATCGGCGGGTGATTTTGCCATTGGTGCTGAAAATGGCGGCCAAATTCTAACAAACTATGTCACCCATCATTTTGGCAGCATTGGTATGTTAATGTTGTCTACCGTGGTAACACTAGCGTGTTTAACGACAGCGATTGGTTTAGTGACGGCATGTGCTGAGTTTTTCAATGAGCTAATGCCAAGTTTGTCGTATAAATTATTGGTTGTGTTGTTAAGTATAATTTGTGCCACGGTTGCTAACGTAGGCTTGTCGCAATTAATCAGTATTAGTATTCCGGTGTTGATGACAATTTACCCAGTGGCGATTGCCCTGGTATTAGTGACATTCTTAACCGAACGTTTTGCTCGACCAGCCTTTTCACACCGAGTGATTTTAAGCGTGGCGTTATTTTTTGGTATTTTCGACGGTTTACAAACTGCGGGCATGGACATGAGCTTCCTTGATTTCATGCCATTGCATAAAGAAGGTATGGCGTGGTTGTTGCCGACAGCACTGACCGCAATTGTGTGCTTGTTTCTACCCAATAACCGTGTTGCAGCCGCGTAATGGTTTAGGGGTAAACATTCACCTTAATCAATGAATAAAGGCAAACAATAAGACGACGTTATGATATTTTATCTAACGTCGTTTTTTTTATCCCATTAGAGATGTTATTTTGGTCAAACCTGCATATCAGCCCAACCCATTAATTAACCAGTTTTTGGATGATTTATGGTCGACAAAAGGGTTAAGTGACAATACCTTGGCTTCATATCGCACTGACTTGCAGCATGTAGAGCGTTATGTGTTATCGCAAGGCTGTGATTTATTGCGTGTCGATCAAGGCTTGCTGCGTAATTATTTGAATGCCCGTTTTGAGCAGCAGTTTGCTAAAAGCAGTACCGCCCGGTTATTAAGTAGTTTACGACGCTTTTATGGCTACTTGTTGGTAAAGCAATTGATTAGCGAAGATCCTACCGCCTTAATTAAATCGCCAAAGCTAGCACGTCAACTCCCCGACTCATTGTCTGAAGCACAAATCGATAGTTTACTGGCTGAACCCAATCAGGACGATCCGATTGAATGTCGTGATAAAGCCATGTTGGAACTGTTATATGCCACTGGGCTGCGGGTCACTGAGTTGGTGAGTTTAACCATGGAACAAATAAGCTTGCGCCAGGGGCTTGTGAGGGTGGTAGGTAAAGGCGGTAAAGAGCGTTTAGTGCCTTTAGGCGAGTTAGCGGTGGCCGAGGTTGAGCAATACATGCGCTTTGCTCGTGGCGAATTATTAAATATGAAACAATCTGATGTGGTGTTTCCATCAAGACGCGGACAAATGATGACACGGCAAACGTTTTGGCATCGGATTAAGTTGTATGCGGCAAGAGCAGGGATCCAGTGTCATTTGTCTCCACATACTTTACGCCATGCTTTTGCGACTCATCTACTCAATCATGGGGCGGATTTGCGTGTGGTACAATTATTACTCGGCCACAGTGACTTATCGACAACTCAAATCTATACCCATGTAGCAAAAGTGCGCTTGCAACAATTGCATAGCCAGCATCATCCTCGAGGTTAGTTGTGTTTGTGAGGTTTCAAATCCTTACATTTAAGAGTTTGAGTATTTGTTGCGTTCATTTAATTAAATCTGTAAGTTTTGCTTACGAAGTCGGGTCTATACATTTTGAACCCGTGTAAATTAGGAATTATCATGAAGTTAACTAAAGCAATTACTCTTGTTGTTAGTCTTGTTATTGCGCCAATTGTGTCTGCAGCTACTGCAACGGATGTGTCAAATGAATCAGCTTTAAAACAAAAGCTTACAGAAACTTTAGGCGTTAATGTTGCGCAGATTCAACCTTCCCCTGTTGACGGTTTGTACCAAGTGTTTACTGATCGTGGGGTGTTATATGTCACTCAAGATGGCAGTAAATTATTTCATGGTAATTTATATGACTTAGACCAGGGTATGAAGAATCTTACTGAGCTTGCGTTGGCTGCTCCTCGTTTAGAAATGCTTAAACCATTTGAGCAAGATATGTTGGTTTATAAAGCCAAAAACGAAAAGCACGTTGTGACCATTTTTACAGATGTTGATTGTGGATTTTGTCGTAAGTTGCATAACCAAATGCAGGGTTATAACGATTTAGGCATTACTATTCGCTATTTAGCTTATCCACGTGCCGGTATACCTTCTGCTAATGCCGATGAAATGCAAGCGGTATGGTGTGCTAAAGATCCGTTAAAAGCGATGACAGAAGCCAAAACGGGTGGCAATGTTAAATCGGCAAGTTGTGATATAGATATTGCGAAACAGTTTCAGTTAGGCCAAGCATTTGGCGTAAACGGAACACCTGCAATCGTGTTAGAAAACGGCGTTATGGTACCAGGTTATCAACCGCCTGCTGATTTACTGCGTACGATTGAGTCAAACCTATAATTGATTGTCGTCAAGTAAGTCGTTATTGCGTAATATCTAAGGTGAGCTCAGGCTCACCTTTTTGTTAGGTATTATTTCATCTCAATTCACGTTACAAGTGAGTCAAACACACTAAGCCGTCATTTGATTATCATTTAATACCTGAGTTGAAAGGTTTACTCATTGTTCGAATAAGGTTGTCTCTTGTCACACAAAATAGTCCGTCGTCCGCAAGTCGATGATTCACACTTACCGACATCATTACCACCATTTTTAAAGCAGCTTTACGCTCGTCGTGGTGTCACCGAGACAGACTGCGAGTTAGTGTTAACCAAATTACTTCGCCCCGAAACCATGAAAGGCCTATCTGAAGCTGCAGTGTTAATCGCTGATGCAATGGCTGCTGAAAAGTCGATATTAATCGTTGGCGACTTTGATGCCGATGGCGCGACATCAACCAGCGTGTGTATGTTGGCATTAAAGATGATGGGCGCACACAAGGTGGATTACTTAATCCCTAATCGCTTTGACTATGGCTATGGCCTCAGTCCTGAGATTGTTGCGGTTGCCTATTCTAAATCTGCAGATGTATTGATCACTGTCGATAATGGTATTTCATCAATTGAAGGGGTCGCGGCTGCCAAGTTATTAGGCATGCAAGTTGTGGTCACTGACCATCATTTACCAGGGCACTCTTTGCCCAATGCCGATGTGATTGTGAATCCAAATCAACCTGGATGTGAGTTTGCCAGTAAATCGATTGCAGGCGTTGGCGTGGCTTTTTACTTAATGTCGGCATTACGGGCAGAGTTACGGCAACGCAATTGGTATCAACAATATCATATTGCAGAGCCCAATTTAGGCACGCTATTAGATATTGTTGCGCTGGGCACCGTGGCTGACGTGGTGTCGCTAGATGCCAATAATCGTATCTTGGTCAATGCGGGTTTACAGCGAGTGAGAAGCGGCCGTTGCCGAGTCGGTATTACCGCTTTACTCGAGGTGGCCAAACGCAGCCCTGAAAAAATGGTGGCTGCTGACTTTGGTTTTGCTGTTGGTCCCCGTTTAAATGCCGCAGGGCGCTTAGATGAAATGGCCCTAGGTGTCGAAACCCTTTTGTGTGATGACATGATGCGAGCAAGAAGAATGGCAGCCGAGCTCGATGGCTTAAATCAGGAACGTCGTGAACTTGAAACCGGCATGCAACAAGAGGCGCTTAAGAGTTTGCAGCAAGTGTCGCTCAATGAAGATGATTTACCCTGGGGCATTGCCATTTTTCAAGAAGATTGGCATCAAGGTGTAATTGGTATTTTGGCCTCACGGATTAAAGACCGTTATCACCGTCCAGTGATTGCGTTTGCCGATGCGGGAGAGGGCGAAATTAAAGGCTCTGCACGTTCAATTAAAGGCTTGCATATGCGTGACTTGCTTGAGCGTATTAATAGCCTACACCCTGGCATGATCACTAAATTTGGTGGCCATGCTATGGCGGCCGGATTATCGCTTAAAGCAGATACATTTGAGCCGTTTAAACAAGCTTATGATAACGCCGTGCGGGATATTCTTGAGTATGAGCAATTGACCGGAGAGTTGCTTTCAGATGGGGAGCTACCTACTGAGTTAATCAGTCTTGATACCGCATTGACTTTACGCAATGCAGGGCCTTGGGGGCAGTCGTTTGAGGAGCCATTATTTGACGGGGTGTTTAGGGTTGTCCAGCAACGTATTGTTGGAGAGAAACATCTTAAATTACTCGTAGAAACCCCTTGTGGTACGTTAATGCTCGATGGTATCGCGTTTAATATAGATTTAACGATTTGGCCTGATGCAACGATTCAACAAGCAAGGATTGTGTATAAGCTAGATGTGAATGAGTTTCGTGGTAATCAAACTGTGCAGCTTATGGTGGATTACATCGAGCCGCTGTAATGGGGGAGACCGCATTAGTACAAGGATGTACTGAGCTTCATCAATACTGAACACAAAAAGGCCCCGCAATGCGAGGCCTTTTTGTTAATCTGTTATTAGTCGCGTTAGCCACCAATCTAAATATGGTGCCCGAACCCGGAATCGAACCAGGGACACGAGGATTTTCAATCCTCTGCTCTACCGACTGAGCTATTCGGGCGACGGACGCAATTTAAAGGGTTTTGGCCTGTTGAGTCAACTTGTTTTTACTTTTTATCGTAAAAATCGATGCGTTTGGACGTATTTTATCCGTATCGGCGTTAATTTATCCATTTTGTGCACTAAAGCCCAAAAGTTGATTAAACGACTCAAAAAATATGGTTGTGTAACTGCCCACATATAAAAAACGCTCCGAAGAGCGTTTTATTCATTCAATGATGCGAACTCACTTAGTTAGTGAGTGTTTCATTGTTCGGGAAGTTAGCTCGCATCACCATTTTAATGTGCTCTTGTAACTTTTCTTGGCCTAATTCTTCGTATGCTTCAGACATGATTTCTAGAGCGCGTTCGGTTGCAGGAGTACCTGGGAATTTTTCCATAACCGTTTGCGCACGAATTGCTGCTGCACTCCAGGCGTTCATTTTGATATAATACTCGGCTACCTTAATAGAATACTGCGCTAAACGGTTTTTCAAAAACTGCATGCGGTGTTGCGCATCGGCAGCATATTTACTATTTGGGTATGATTTAATTAAGCGGTCAAAATCTTTAAATGCATCTTGAGCATTTTTAGGATCGCGATCAGTACGATCGATATTCATTAAATCGTGAAATAAATAATTATCTGCCTGCATATTGGTTAAACCGCGCATATAATGCACGTAATCAATATTTGGATGTGTTGGATTGAGGCGTAAAAAGCGATCAATGTTAGCAATTCCAGAGGCCGCGTCGTCCATTTTGTAATACGCATAAATCAAATCTAATTGAACTTGAGTCTTGTGCGGGCCAAATGGATAACGAGAATCCAATGCTTCAAGTGAACGTACGGCTTTAGAGTAATTCCCTAATTCCATTGATGTTCTTGCTTGAGTATAGAGCTGATCAGGAGATGCATTTCTTGTAAATTCATCTTCTTCTGGACTGCTACTACAGGCTGTTAAAGCCAGTGAAAGTATTACTAGGGCGGCACCTTGGGCAAATTTATACATACTTGAATTCAATTCTTTTTAAGTTGTTGTTAAGAATTTTTCCATTTCACGGTAAAATAGAAAACATCCGATTGTAACAGATAGCACATTCACTTTGGACCCCTAAACTGGGGTACGGTTCCTATGACACAAGAGATTAATCTAAAAAGCGAGATAACAGCAACACAAACCGGTCTGAGATTAGACCAAGCATTAGCTGGTTTGTTCCCTGACTACTCGCGCACACGCATCAAGGAATGGATCCTATCTGGTGCAGTTACTATTGACGGTATCACAGTCGACAAGCCACGGGAAAAGGTTTTCGAGTCTCAGTTGATAGAAGTTACAGCAACACTTGAAGAAGAAGTGCGTGCTAAGGCACAAGATATCGACTTAAATATTATTTATGAAGACGAACATATTATTGTTGTAAATAAACAAGCGGGTTTAGTTGTTCACCCTGGTGCGGGTAATGCCGACGGCACCTTGATGAATGCGCTATTGCATCATTGCCCTGACATTGAACATGTGCCACGAGCCGGTATTGTGCATCGTTTAGATAAAGACACGACTGGGTTGATGGTTGTGGCTAAAACCGTAGAAGCACAAACTCATTTGGTTGCAGCATTGCAAGCGCGCGATATCGTTCGTGAATATGAGGCCATTGTGCTTGGTACTATGACTGCTGGTGGCACCGTTGATGAGCCGATTGAGCGTCATGCCACAAGACGGACACAAATGGCGGTGATTCATGGTGGTCGTCCATCTGTAACTCACTATCGAGTCGCTGAAAAGTTCCGTGCTCATACGCGTTTACGTTTACGCCTTGAAACCGGTCGTACTCACCAAATTCGTGTGCATATGGCGCACATTGGCCATGTTTTGGTTGGCGATCCAGTGTATGGCGGTCGCCCAAGACCCCCAAAAAATGCTAGCCCTGAATTTTTTGAGTTATTGAAAGGCTTTAACCGCCAAGCATTACACGCGGTGCGTTTAGAATTAGCGCATCCGTTTACCTGCGAAATCATGACTTGGCATGCGCCAATTCCTGATGACATGGTTGAGCTGACCAAAGCGTTACGTGAAGATACGCAATTAAACCCTATTGAGTATTTATAATGCTCCAGCACGATTGGCCTTTACCTGATAATGTCGCAATAGCGATGACTGATCGACATGGCGGATGCAGTTTAGCGCCATTTGACAGTTTAAATTTAGGGTTGCATGTTGGCGATAATCAGCAACATGTTTTGGCTAATCGTGCCGCTTTACGCCAACGGCTATCTTTACCTGCTGAGCCATTATGGCTTGATCAAGTGCACGGTGTTGATGTGGTGAATATGGCGCACCTAAAACTGAGTGATTCGGTGAGGGATTCTACAAGCCTTTCACCGATAAAAGCCGATGCAAGTTACAGTAATAAAGCTGGTGATGTGTTAGCAGTCATGACAGCAGACTGTTTACCTGTATTGTTATGTAATCAACAAGGTACAGAAGTGGCAGCGGTACATGCAGGCTGGCGCGGGTTGTGTGCTGGCGTGATTGAACAAGCGGTTGAATTATTTGGCTCAGCTACCACTGAGCTCATGGCTTATTTAGGTCCAGCAATTGGGCCGCAGGCTTTTGAAGTCGGCGCTGAGGTACGCGATGCTTTTATGCAAAAACACCCTCAAGCCGCGCAATACTTTATTTCTCATCACAACAAATATCTTGCCGATTTACCCGGTCTTGCTTCTTTATGTTTAGCGCAAATGGGCGTGTCACAAGTATTCAATGCTAATGTGTGTACTTTTACTGACCCTGACTATTTTTCGTATCGTCGCGATCAACAAACTGGCCGCATGGCGTCGCTTATCTGGCTAAAATCATAATAATTCGTTCAAGTTCAAAAAATAGACGATTTATTGATCTAGATTAAGTTTTAAGCTTGAAATCACATTAATTGCCCCCATCTTTAAGTTAACAAATTATTCATTTCTGAATTAATTTCCCATTACATAAGTATCAGATCCTAGGAGGTTATATGAGACTCGATCGTATGACTAATAAGTTTCAAATTGCTATTTCTGATGCCCAATCATTAGCCTTGGGGCGCGATCATCAATTTATCGAACCCACTCACTTAATGATGGCGCTATTAAATCAAGATTCTGGCTCTATTCATCCATTGTTAACCCAAGCTGGCATTCGTGTTAGCGCGCTTCGCTCTGCAGTGACCCAAGAGTTAGAGCGTTTACCGCAAGTCGATGGTACCGGTGGCGACGTTCAATTGTCTCAGGGATTAATCCGTCTACTGAATTTATGCGACAAGCTGGCACAAAAACGTAAAGACAAATACATTTCGTCAGAATTGTTTGTGCTTGCTGCCTTAGAAAACAACGATTCATTGTCAAAAGCGTTAAAAGAATCGGGTGCTAGCAAAGAACTCATGGAAAAAACCATTGAGGACATGCGTGGAGGTCAAAAAGTTGATGATCCAAATGCAGAAGACCAACGCCAAGCATTGAAAAAGTTTACTGTCGATTTAACCGAACGCGCAGAGCAGGGCAAACTGGACCCCGTGATTGGCCGCGACGACGAAATTCGCCGTACTATTCAGGTTTTGCAACGCCGGAGTAAAAACAACCCCGTATTAATTGGTGAACCTGGGGTAGGTAAAACGGCCATTGTTGAAGGTTTAGCTCAACGGATCATTAATGGTGAGGTGCCAGAAGGCATTAAAAACAAGCGGGTGTTATCACTCGACATGGGCTCGCTTATTGCGGGCGCAAAATATCGCGGTGAGTTTGAAGAACGTCTCAAAGCAGTATTAAACGAGTTGTCGCAAGAAGAAGGGCAGGTAATTCTCTTTATTGATGAATTGCATACTATGGTTGGCGCTGGCAAAGGCGAAGGTGCCATGGATGCCGGTAATATGTTAAAGCCTGCTCTAGCCCGTGGTGACTTACATTGTGTTGGCGCCACAACGTTAGATGAGTATCGCCAATACATTGAAAAAGATGCAGCACTTGAGCGCCGTTTCCAAAAAGTGATTGTTGATGAGCCAAGTGTAGAAGACACCATTGCAATCTTACGTGGTTTAAAAGAGCGCTATGAGTTGCATCATCATGTTGAAATTACCGACCCTGCCATTGTTGCCGCTGCAACTATGTCACATCGCTATATTTCAGACAGAAAGTTACCCGATAAAGCTATCGACTTAATTGACGAAGCTGCATCGAGTATTCGTATGCAAATCGATTCAAAACCCGAGGCGTTAGATAAGCTAGAACGTCGTGCGATTCAGTTGAAGCTAGAAGAGCAAGCGCTCAGTAAAGAAACCGATGACGCCAGCCGCAAACGTTTAGACTTTTTACAACAAGAGTTGAAAGAAGTTGAAAGCCACGCCGCTGAGCTTAATGAGATTTGGCATACTGAAAAAGCCGCATTAGCAGGAACCCAGCATATCAAAGCTGATCTTGAACAAGCTCGCCTAGATCTAGAGGTGGCAAGACGTGCTGGTGATTTAACCCGAATGTCTGAGTTACAGTATGGACGGATCCCTGAGCTTGAAAAACAGCTCGATTTAGCTTCACAAGCTGAAATGCAAGATATGACTTTATTACGTAATAAGGTTACCGATATCGAAATTGCAGAAGTATTGTCAAAAGCAACCGGTATCCCGGTATCAAAAATGCTTGAAGGTGAGCGCGAAAAACTCTTGCACATGGAAGATGCATTACACGAGCGCGTAATTGGTCAACATGAAGCCGTTGATGCTGTATCCAATGCCATTCGTCGTAGTCGTGCAGGTCTTGCTGATCCACAGCGCCCTATTGGTTCATTTTTGTTCCTTGGGCCAACCGGGGTCGGTAAAACCGAGTTATGTAAATCACTGGCTAAGTTTTTATTTGATACCGAATCGGCACTGGTGCGCATCGATATGTCAGAATTTATGGAAAAACATACCGTGTCACGCCTAGTCGGTGCACCTCCCGGATATGTCGGATATGAAGAAGGTGGTTATCTAACAGAAGCAGTTCGACGTAAACCTTATTCGGTTATCTTGCTTGATGAAGTTGAAAAAGCGCATCCAGATGTGTTTAACATTTTACTGCAAGTGCTAGATGATGGACGATTAACCGATGGCCAAGGACGTACGGTTGATTTTAAAAACACCGTTATCATCATGACATCTAACTTAGGGTCAGACCGGATCCAGGAAAGCTTTGGTCGTGCCAGTTATGACGAAATGAAAGAAAGCGTGATGGAGGTGGTGATGCAAAACTTCCGTCCAGAGTTTTTAAACCGTGTCGATGAATCTGTCGTGTTCCATCCATTGGATGCGGAAAACATTAAACATATTGCGAGTATTCAGCTTGAGTTACTGCGTAAACGTTTGGTTGAGAAAGAGTTTGATATTCAGTTAACTGATGCGGCTTTATCGCTAATTGCCGAAGCCGGTTTCGACCCCGTTTATGGTGCGCGTCCATTAAAACGTGCCTTACAGCAGGAAGTTGAAAATCCATTGGCGCAGAAACTACTTCGCGGACAATTATTGCCAGGTAAGATGATTAATGTCGATGTGGTTGATGGGGTGTTAACGTTTGAGCAATAAGCTAACTGTGTAAAATCAAAAAGGGAGCGAAAGCTCCCTTTTTTTGTTTAAGTGTTTGTGTTATTTGCAAAATAACTTTACTCGTTCAGTGTTTTCAGCAATCGCTGCTTGTCTTTGCTCTTCTGTCATTGCAACGGTTTCACCGGTTTCTTTATTCTGCTGGTTTAACTGGCTGTGAGTGGTTAATACATTAAGGCTGTGCTTAGCACTTTCACAAATCTCTACAGCTTGTTTTTGGTCTTGTGCATTGATGATCTGTGCTGACTTTTCTAAATCTGTCATCTCTTTAGTGGGTGACGTTTTTCTTTGCGGAGCACGAGTCCCTATTTTGGCGGGCTCCATATCTTCGCTATAAATTAATGTAGCATCTACACCTTTAGGCGGCTGCTGGCTGTAATGCACAACGCCCGCTTTATCAACCCAGGTATAAATGGGCTCAGCATACAAAAAACAGCTAAAGGTAATAAGGATTAAACTAGTAACTAAACGAAAAATTCCCATGTGAGTTCCCAAGGCTAAAATGACGCTATGCTTGATTGTTCCAAAATATGCTATCTTGAGTATAAATCCAACATCTAAAACAATATTGTTTAAAGTGTATGCAAAATTCATCAAATCAAACAGTAAAAAATAAAGGTATTTACTTATTACCTAACTTATTTACCACAGCAGGACTCTTTTCTGGGTTCTATGCCGTGATTTCATCTATGAATGGTCACTTTGAATCCGCTGCAATTGCAATTTTTATTGCGATGATTTGCGATGGATTAGATGGAAGAGTCGCAAGACTCACGAATACACAAAGCGACTTTGGTGCAGAATACGATAGCATGGCCGATATGGTGTCGTTTGGGATGGCCCCTGCAATATTAGTATATAACTGGGCACTACAAGATTTAGGCAAAATAGGTTGGTTGGCTTCTTTCATCTATTGTGCTTGTGCCGCATTACGCCTCGCGCGGTTTAATACCCAAGTGGGTGTTGCTGATAAACGATTTTTTCAAGGGCTTGCAAGTCCAGCTGCAGCTGCATTAATTGCCGGAAGCATCTGGAGTGGTAGCAAATATGAAATTGATCCAACAAACATTAGCTATATCGTAGCCTTTGTCACCGCCTTAACCGGGCTGTTAATGGTAAGTAATTTCAGATATC
Source organism: Shewanella saliphila (assembly GCF_014648295.1). GTDB lineage: Bacteria > Pseudomonadota > Gammaproteobacteria > Enterobacterales > Shewanellaceae > Shewanella > Shewanella saliphila. The sequence continues at coordinate 1,008 of NZ_BMQV01000007.1, read as the reverse complement.
ACTCATTTAAAGAAGTCGATTGGCGCGGTAGGGTCAATTTCATCGTTATGTTATTATTGGTCGGCGTATTTGTTGTTGTTTCAGTCGAACCGGCCATCATTTTATGTTTAGGTTTCTATATATATGCATTGTCAGGTCCATTCATCACTATCAAGACCATTAAAAAGTTAAAGGTTGAGCATATTGTTGGGGATGAGCCAGTAGATCCTAATGAAACAGAACCTCAGCAAGACATGGCAGAACCTCATGGCGAAGATAAAACCCAAGCCATGCCAACAAAGGATAATCCACAATAGTATCGCTTCCCAAATCAACCAGATAACTACTGAGTTGTATCACTCATAAATCGCGCCATTAATTCGATGGCGTTATTTTTTTTAAAAGCACCACTTTTCTCACCCAGAGACTGTATTTGTACTATAGTTAAAGTCTGTTTGAAAAAAGTTAACATCTGTTTAGAGATAGATTGCATTAGATATCGCTTACTGTAGATATCGATTTTTAAAAACAGTCGCGACTACTCCTATAAGGTAATAGTAACGATTACCTACATAGCTTATTTCACTATGAGGGAGTAAGTAGCGAGAGTAACGACTGAATCAGTCGTTGTTATGTTCATTGAATCAATTATCGATATCACGATTACCTGCGCTAACTGACTTATCAAAGCTTGTTAATTGCATTAAGAAATCGCAAAAAACCGAAAGTGACAGTCAACCTAATCCTAAAAGCTCCCAAAAGTTGCTTTTATGTTGTGTTTTTAACCGTTTTTAATGTGTTCTGTTCGAATAGTGTTCGCTTGAGCTGTTTTGAGATAAAACTATTAAAAAAGGGGTTGCACTAAATCTCATGGTGCCTATAATGCGCATCCACTGACACGGCAGACAGCGAAAGCGGTCACCGAGTTAGGTTGAATTAAGTGCTTCAAAACACACAATTCAACGGCGAAAAGAAAGTTTGAAAAAACACTTGACGCCAACACGGGAAAGCGTAAAATACGCCTCCCAA